>JBNKJV010000005.1:0-215561 GCA_050291465.1 Sedimenticolaceae bacterium
CTGGAAGGGGGGACGAGTGGCCCTCCCCCTTCCAGGGGGAGTTGGAGGGGGTGTCGCTCCGAATCCCAGGAGCAAAGGGTGACCTGAAACACCCCCGATCTATTTCCGGTACCCCCATGTTGTTTTCCTGAGAGGGGGAATGTGTTCTTTCTCCACTTGCGGAGGCGAACGCATGGTATAAAGAGCAATCGAGAGGCTGCCGGGGTTTATGAAGAATCAGTATGAGCGCAGGCACTAAGATTATTCGGGTATCCGATATCCCGGTTGAGGTCGTTCGTAAAAATATCAAGAACATCTACTTCCGTGTTTATCCTCCGGAAGGGAATGTCCGCGTCTCGGCCCCCAGGCATATATCCGATGAAGGGGTTCGCGTTGCGGTTGTTTCGCGCTTGTCATGGTTGAGGAAACAGCGGGAGAGGATCAGCAGGCAACCCGTGCGGGCTGAGCACAAGTATGTTTCCGGGGAGAGTCTTTATTATCTGGGGAAGCGCTATGTTCTTGAGGTGATGGAGCAACATGGAAAGCATTCCCTCCGCATAGATAATACAAAGATGCGGTTGCGTGTTTCACCCGGTACTACGAAAGAGAACAGGAAGCGGGTAATCGATGACTGGTATCGGCGGCAGCTCAAGGGTGTTATTCCCGAGCTGCTGGAGAAATGGCAGCCGATAATAGGTAAGCGGGTTAACAGCTGGGGTGTGAAGAGAATGAAAACCCGGTGGGGCAGCTGCAATATCAGGGCGGCCCGTATCTGGTTGAATCTGGAACTCGCCCGGAAACCGCCGGAATGCCTGGAGTATGTCCTGGTGCATGAAATGGTTCATCTGCATGAGAGATACCATAACCACAACTTCAAGCGCCTGATGGACAGGTATTTGTCCGGATGGCGTCAGAGCAGGGATATTCTCCGGCAAGAACCCGTGTTGCATGAGGGTTGGAAGTGCTGATTTCAAAATAGGGGGCAACCCCCTTTTCCGTTCCCCGTTCCCACGCTGGAGCGAGAAAGCGAGAGGTGGGGAGCGAGGATGGCCCCTTGAATCAGCGGAATCCTGTTTTTTCGGCCGTTAATGCGGCGAGCGGGGCGCCGGCCCCGGCGATTCCGTGTGCGCCATAGTATCTTTCTTTATTGCTAAAATCGGCTAGCTTGCTAGAATCAAACGGTTATCGAGGCATAAGGGAAGCGCCATGGAACAGAAGATAGGGATTCCGATAAGACGGGTCAGTTTTGCACTATCCTTTGCATTAACCTGTACTGCCGCGTATGCGGACACCACCGAATTCTCGATGACCGGTGAACAGGGCTCCATGATGATCAATAGTGGTGGCAGCCTTAACAGTCTGAGCGATTTGGCTGGCGGTTCCAACGAGCATTTCTATAACACCCAGTTTTTTTCTCCCACGGTAAGCGATACCTATGTAATCGGCACGAGTATGGCTAATTTCGATACAGTGCTGATCCTCTATGACGGTTCCTTCGATCCCGGTACTCCCGCAACAAATGCCGTACAGATTAACGACGATAGCGGCGGAGCCCAGTTCACCTACGGTCTGACAAATGTCGGTAGTTGCTCCACTGATAACTGGTGTTCCGAAGTTAGCTATGCCCTGGTTGCCGGCAATACCTATACAGTGGTTACATCGACTTATGGTGATGATATCCATCTAACCGGAGATGTTTGGTATTACGTAATCGGGCCGGCGCAGGTTTCCGTGGGCACCGGGGTCTATGATGCCGCATCCGCTATGGGAAATGTGCCTGCTTACGGTGCGGCAATAGTTATCGATGGCAACACCGATTTACTGGCGCTGTTTGATGGGCTGGCCACCGATGAGGAGCTTTCTGCCGCGGCTACGCAGACGCTGCCGTTGCTCACCGGCGGTTCCATGGTTGCGAACGATAGCGCCTTGTTCGGTATCAACCGCATAATTCGGGAGCGTTTGGATAACGCGGGCATGTCCTCCGGTGATGCTCCGATTGGTGACGGACAGTTCTGGCTCAAACCCTTCGGATCCTGGGCGGATCAGGGTGATCGTAACGGCGTTTCCGGTTTTGATGGCGAAACCTGGGGGCTGGCGCTCGGCGCCGATACCGCCGTCTCGCCCGCCACCCGTCTCGGCTTGGCGTTGGCATACGCCAATAGCAGAGTCGACAGCAATTCGTCGGTTGCTCCGCATGATCTGGACGTGGATCTTTATCGGCTGATCGGTTACGGCAGCTACAGTCCAGGTGAGGATAGCGAGCTTAGTTTCCAGTTGGACGCGGGTGTAAACAGCAATAGGGGTCGTCGCACGATCGCCTTTACCAGTACCGTAGCCAAATCCGATTACGACGGTTACGGTGTCCATCTGGGGATTGGTGCGAGCCATACCTACCGCTTTAATGAGCAAAGCGGCATTACCCTTGCTTTGCGCGCCGATTACACCTGGATGCGGGATGACTCCTATAGCGAGACAGGTGCGGGGCTGCTTAATCTGGATGTAGATAGCCGCGACAATGAAGAGCTGATTCTGGGGTTGGACGGCGAGCTCGCCCACCGGGTGAGTGCGAACTCCACTCTGCGCGCCAACCTGGGGGTCGGTTATGATCTGCTCAACGAGCGGGCCAGCGTTACTTCCACTTTTGCCGGGGCCCCGGGTGCCTCTTTTGTTACCCATGGTATTACCCCGGATCCCTGGCTGGGGCGTGCCGGTTTGGAATTTTCTCACAATGCCGGAGATGGCATGGAGATTGCGGCCCGTTATGATGCCGAATATCGGGATGACTTTTTGAATCAGACCGCTTCGGTGAAACTGAGCTGGGTATACTGATAGGGTTGCGTGACAGTTGGTTGCATGTTCCATGGCATGTCGGCGGTTCATGCCCCGGATCGCACATGCCCGGTAAAGCGATTCTGCTTGTTTTTGGATTACTCCTTTCCGCTTGTGCGGTTACGCCGACACCGATTGAAAGGGTCGGATATGCCGATGATCTCGCCGTTCACAAGGGTTGGCGTTCTATCGTTATACCGGCAGGCCGATTTGATCTGGTTGCATATATACCGCAGCATGTACAGCCCGGAGATGAACTGACGGTATACATCGAAGGCGACGGCTTTGCTTGGGTGAGCCGCGCTCAAGTCTCTTCTGATCCGACACCGCGTGACCCCATAGCTCTGCGCCTTGCGCTCGCCCATCCTGAAGGGAATGCAGTCTATCTTGCGCGCCCCTGCCAGTACGTTGGTGCGAAGGTATCCGGATGTTCTGAACAGTATTGGGCGGAGAAGCGTTTCGCTCCCGAGGTGGTCGATACATCGAACCGTGCCGTGGATGAACTGAAACGGCGGTTCAAGGCGCATCGGTTGACGCTGGTCGGTTATTCAGGGGGCGCCGCGATCGCCGCGCTGGTGGCGGCCCGGCGGGACGATGTGGACCGGTTGGTGACCGTTGCAGGTAATCTCGACCCTGAGGCATGGGCGCTGCATAATCATCTTCGGCCGTTGACCGGTTCTCTCAATCCCGTCGACGTAGGCGATACATTGCAATCTATTCGGCAATGGCATTTTGTCGGCGGCCGGGATCGGGTTGTTCCGGCGTCGTTGATCCAATCGTTTGTGGAACGTTTCCCGGCGGAGCGGCAGCCTGTCATATATATCGAGCCGGAATACGATCATCACTGCTGCTGGGCCGCAAACTGGCGGCGGCTTTGGTTGCGGGCGATGGGCGCGGGTCTGTAGCTGGGTGTTCCCACACTGGAGCGTGGGAACGAGGGAATCAGTCGTAGATGGTCTGCGGCCGGGTGTAGAAATTCAGATCCCAGATCCCGTGCTCCGGGGTTCCGTACCCGGAGGCCTTCCAGCCGCCGAAAGGGGCCTCGGGGTGAATGGCGCCGCTGTCGGGATTGATGCGCAGCATACCGGCTTCGGCGCGGTTCAGAAACTCGGTCTGTTGTGCAGTGTCCTCGCTGTACAACGCCGCGAGCAGTCCCTGGGAAACGGCATTGCATGCCTGTATGGCCTCCTCGAAATCCGGCACCGTGTGCAGCACCGCCACCGGGCCGAAGGTTTCGTTCTGAAACAGATGGGTGTGGCGGTTGTCGACCTGCAAGACCGTCGGTTCATACCAGCACCCTTTGTCATAGCTTGGCGGAATGCGGCCGCCGCTGATCAGCTTCGCCCCTTCCCGCAGCGCGGCCTCGACCGTGGCGGCTACCCGTTGCCGATGCCGGGGTGATATCAGGGGAGTTATTCGCGTATCCGGTTCTCCCGGCAGGCCGATGGGAAGCGCCTTAATCGCCGCGCTGAAGACCGCGGTGAATGCTTCGGCGATGGAATCCTCGACGATGATCCGGCGCAGGGCGGTGCAACGTTGTCCCGAGAAGCTGAATGCCAGTTCGGCAAGATGGCGGGCGCTGACATCCAGGTCGCAGCTCGGCATTACCAGCGCCGCGTTATTGCCGCCCAACTCAGCCTGCAGAGGTATCAGCCGATTGCCGCATTCCACGGCCACCAGCCTGCCGGTGTTTATAGAGCCGGTGAGGGTGACCGCGGCCACGGCGTCCCGTGTGATCAGTTTGTGGGCGGTGGCGGCATTGCCGAACACCAGGTTCACGGCGCCTGCCGGAACACCGGCAGATTCGAGGCACTCGATCACCGCCATGGCGGTGCGCGACGCCTCCAGGGCCGGTTTCCAGACCAGGCTGTTGCCGCAGGCCAGGGCCGGGGCGATTTTACCCAGGGGCAGGGCCAGGGGGTTGTTCCATGGGCTGAGGACCGCAATCACGCCCACCGGGCGGCGGCGTACCCGGGCATGTGTGTCGATGTGGATGTCACCCGCAACGTCCTCTTCGAGCAACCGGCGCGCCACCTGGACGAAGCTCAGGGAACGGTCGAATTCCTCCTTCGCATCCGTCAGCGCCTTGCCGGTCTCCCTACAGATCAGCCGTACCAGTTCTTCCCGGCGCCTTTCCAGTTCCCTGCCGCAGCGTTCGAGTATCCCCGCGCGTTCGGTTTCGGGCATGGCGGCCATGATGGACGCCCCGTCCCTTGCGCAATTTGCCGCGTCTTCCGCATCCTCCTGTGTCCCGATGGCTATATTGCTGAGAACGGTTTCGCAGTCACAGGGATCCAGGTGCAGATAGTGTTGCCTGCCCTCCGCTTCGATCCATTGTCCGCGGATATAGGCGACCGGCAGCTGTTCGCCGCGGTCGCGGTCTTCGGTTGGGACGGTGACGATACCCAGGCGACGAAGTATCTCCCCGGTTGACAGGTAGCTCGCGGCGCGGCCTTCGATAAAGGAGCGGGAGGTGTCGGACATCAATGAGTCGATACCGCCCACGGCCTCGTCGGCCACCCATACGGTGAGATCGTTCTGGTAGGCATCGAGTACCGCGGAACGCACGCAGGCGTGAGAGTAGACACCGGCAACGATCAGGGTGTCTACGGCATGTTGGTCCAGAACGGTTTTCAATTCCGGGTTACTAAAGGCGCTGAAGAATTTCTTGACTATGATGTTCTCGCCGGACACCGGGGCCAGTTCGGGTGGCGTTGCGGCCCCGTGCGTCCCCTCCACGCAGGCCCGATAGTCGTCCCGTTTCCAGTGAGGCATCCGGTCCGAGCCGTCGGTTGAGTAAACACTGTGTGCATGGATGACCGGAATGCCGCCGGAGCGGCAGGCCTCGAGCAGACGGGAGACTTCCCCGATAAGGGCGGCGGCGGGTGGTGTCAGACCGGGGCGATTCAGAAAATCATACTGAAGGTCTACGAGAAGCAGTGCCGCTTTCATCCAGGGAGCCTCTGATTAAGTCCATGATGGCCGAGGTGCCGCCTTTGCGTCTTGAGATGCAAGATCGCTTGCGCAGCTAATGGCCTATCTCTCAGCAAGCAATCAGGCAACGCTTGCCAGATTGTTTTCGATGGCCTCAATGAAACGATCGCCAAGTTCCCGTGTGCCTACGATTCGGGAATCGGGTCCGGCAATGTCAAAGGTACGCCAGCCGGCACGTAAGGTCTCCGCCACCGCGTTCTCTATGGTGCAGGCAACGGCGTCGAGCCCGAAGCTCTGGCGCAGCATCATGGCAAGGGAGTGAACCTGTCCCACCGGATTGGCGGTGTCGCTACCCGCCAGGTCACGGGCCGCGCCATGGCCGGTCTGGTAAACGCCGTTGCCGGTAGTGTTGAAGTTTCCGGAGAACGACATACCACGCGAACCCAGCAGCAGGGCCGCACAGTCCGCGAGCACATCCCCGAACATGTTGGGGGAAACGACCACATCAAAGCCGGGTGCGTCGGCGATAAGCTGATAGGTCGCGTTGTCGATCTCGAGTATACGGATATCCATCCCATCACCGGGACACAATTCGTCCAGGCAGCTTCGCCACAGATCACTGATGGAAGGGATGCCGTCGGGCTTGAGTACCACGCATAAGCGCCCGCTGCGGATTTTTGCCAGACTGATGGCCACGGAAAGAATCCGGTCGACCTCGGCCTTGGAATATTCGAACTGATGGTACGCTACCTGGGAGCCGTCGGTTTTGTACCGGGAGCCCCATTCACCCAGATACAGACCGCCGGCGTTCTCGCGCACGGCCACGATATCGACCCTGTCTTTGGCTTCGGGACGTATGACGCCGGTATCGGCGAGTATCGGTAACGGCCGAATGGGGGAGAACTTGCAGAACAGATCAAAGCGCTTGCGCAGGCTGTAAACAAAGCGACCGCCGCCGGCGCCGCAAAGCAGGGCACCGCCGTCTTGGAACACGGTCTCACAGAACGAGACGACCTCATCCGTCAGCGAGTTTCCACTCTTCTTCTCTGCAACCGTACCGATATCACCGCCGAAACGAATCTCGAGCAGTGAGGGTAATCGGTTGCTGACCGCATCAAGTACGCGCAGGGCCACACTCACAACCTCGGGACCGATCCCCTCGCCCGGCAATATTCCGATAACGATGCGTTCGCGCGCGGCCTTCGGTTCATTCCAGCCCGGCAGGGCCTGGCAGTATTGCTGAGAACGGAACGCTTTATTCGTCCGGTTCGTTATGTCCATCTCTCACTCGCTCTTGGTCAACTGTATCGGCTGCGTTCATCGCTAAAGGGCAGGGCGCGCCGCAGCAGCAATAAGCGTCCGTTCTCATCCAACGCGCCGATATCACCATTGGGCCAGAATCCGTCTATTAATAAGGTATCGGGCGGCAGCCACTGGTTTTTTACCCGGATGGCGATCCGGCCTTCTCTGCCCGGGCCCAGGATCTTGTCTTCCCGGTTCAGGATGCGTATCTCCACCCCCTCTACCGGGTGGCCGACGCAGGGAGGGGCGGATGCCCCCGCTGAATCGCTGTCTACGCTCAAAGGACCGGTTTCCGTCATTCCGTACTGCTGGCGCAGCGCGCACCCGGTTATCTGTTCGAATCGCCGGGCGGTTTCCGGCTCCAGCCGGTAAGAGGAACTCACGCACCAGCGCAGATCCGTGTCCTTTCCCGCGTGCCATAAATCGGCGTCTGCCAATGCGGTAAATTGTACAGGCCAGGCGTAGAGGATTCGAATGTTATGTTTATGAATCGCCCCGACGATGGCGGCGGGGTCGGCGCCATCAGCGAGAAATACGCTGCCGCCGAGGGAATGAACGAGAAACAGGGAGTTGATCAGGCCGTAGCCGTGATACAGCGGCAGTACGCACAGGCTGTTCGGGCGGCTGTCCGCAAGCGGCTTCGGCAAGCGGTTTCGAACGCGCTCGACGTTGTCGCTTAGCAGGGCGAACGGGCGAAACCACGGGCGGGGCCGGCTGGTGGTGCCGGAGGTGTAGAGCCAGATACCCCCGCCCTCGGCGCCGGCCGGGGGGAGGTGGGTACAGTCGCCGGGCTCGACAACTAACACACCGCCGGGGGCTGTTTTCAGCAGGTGACAGTTTGCGAACGGGGCCAGATTGGGCAAAAAGTCGTTTTCTTCCCAATCGAAATCCGGCAGGACCGCCTGTGCCGACAGCGACAGCGTGGCGAGCAGGGCGACGATCCCTTGAATCGAATCCGGTGCGAAGCTGAACACCAGCCGCGTGGAACGCGACACACCGGAATCCTGCAACAGTACGGCGGTCTCGCTGACGCGTCGCTGCAGATCGCCGAAAGAGACGGTCTCGTCCGCCGCCTCTATGGCGGTATGTTCCGGCTCCCTTTCGGCCCAGTGCTGGTACCACCAGAATGCCAATATCCTCTCCCGTACAGTCCGGCGTTTTTTAGGCGCGTCCGTTCCTGAAGCGTGGTTAGGTCGCTAAATAATCAGCGGCTGCATTTCGCTTGCAACGACTGGAATACGCTGTGCATGTCCCCGAGGAATTTTTCCTGATTTGCGAAACGAATATCATCGGGATCAAGATCATCGCCATGTACATGTATAACTGGGTTGGTATTAATCTCCCAGGTCTGTACCCGGCCGTCGTGCAGAGAGTAGTCTATTCTGCCGTACTCGATTTCCGCGAGATCGAATATTTTTTCTATTTCATCGCGATGGGGAAACTCTTTTAGAAAGGCGCTTTCTTCTTCCTGTTGTTCCGGGCCCGTCAGATCTTTGTATTTCAATATCCAGTTATTACTGAAAAACAGATGTCTCGGCAGAAGTTTATCGCTAATTCGCATTACCGAATATTTTCTGAATAAACCCTCGTGATCTGATGTATCCAGGAATTCGATCACGATCATGTCATCCGTGCATATCTCATCCGCATATAGCTTTTGGCGATAGGCATCAAGCTGCTCCTGATTTTCAAGCAGCGGGCTGATCTCACCGATATGCTCATTCTCCCTGCGCACGAAAACCGGCCACTGTTTGGGGCTCGGGTATTCGTTCAGGCGGTAGATGTTGAACTTGTTGAATCCCTCGACGTAAAGCTTTTTCAGCAGTTCATAGCGGCGCTTACTTCTGGTGGGATGATTGAGGAAAAGAGCGCTGTCCCCGTAATAATCCTTAAGTTGATGCCGGTAACTGACCAGCTTGGGAATAAAGAAACCCGGCAGACGTTCAATGTCCGTAAAGATATGCACGCCTTCTCCGGATACGTGGGAACTGCCGGCCTGAATCAGGGATTCATAGGGTATGTGCAGGATCGATTCGTGGACCGGGTGCTTTGTGGTTCGAATCCCGTTGATGGTGTAACCATGAGCGGAGGTGGTGTAAATGTAAATCATGGTTACCTGGTCTTTCGGTGATGTACAGAAAGGTGTTTCTATTTGTTGGTGGAAGCAGCAAGGCAAACTAAGGATATCAGGGGTTCAGCCGAACCTCCACCATTGGTGTGGAGCCCCTGTATGATAGACAATCCCGGCCGCCGGCACCGGCCTTGACCAGCAATCAACTCGCTGGAGTCCGGTGGATTTGTCCCGTTAGATGTATGGTTGTTTAGGTAAAACTCCATCTATCCGCCCATATAATCATCCAGTGCAGGGGCGGTTGTGGCCGGCCGGATCTGCCCCTAAACTAGCGCCATATTTTGCCCCGCCGGGTATCCGGCAAAGCGGTTTTGATGCGGGCATAGATTGACTGAAGCGGAGTATGAACTGAAGCCAGAGGCCCGGTAGCAGCCGGTCTCTCAATCCAGAGCAGTATAAAGCCGACCCAGGCCGTCGCCGGCAGCTGTAATCTCTTCGGCGCGATGCAACATCCCTTTGAATGCATGGAGATACCCTTTCGTTAGGATCGGGTTGACGGGTCTGGTCTTCGCTCGCTGAAACAGGGGCTCACGGGCAATTTCTTACCGGCTTCAGGATTACGGATCCGGCGCCCTTCCGTCCGTTGCCGGGGAACGGCGTTCGTATTGAGGAAACAGAATGGAACAGTTGTATGTATGGTTAAGCGGTCCCTGGCCCTGGTATGTATCCGGTCCGATTATCGGGTCCATGGTGCCGTTGATGCTGCTTATCGGCAGTAAGTCGTTCGGTGTGTCGCAGAATCTGGAACACATCTGCGCCATGACTCAACCCAAGCGGATTGACGTCGGTTTCTTTCAATACGACTGGAAGAAATACGGTTGGGCCATCACCTTTGCGATCGGAATTGTCATCGGTGGTCTGCTGGCCATGTATGTCTTCAGGCATCCGGGGGTGGTCGAGCTCTCCGCCGCCACCCGGGAGATGCTGGCAGGTTGGGGGCTGGAACAGGGAAGCGGTTATTACCCGTCCGAGTTGTACGACCTGACACCCGGTAACCTGTTAATACTGGCGCTGAGCGGGATCTTGATCGGGTTCGGTACACGCTATGCGTCGGGATGCACCTCGGGACATGCCATTACCGGTCTTGCCACCCTGCAGTTGAAATCTTTGAAGGCGGTGCTCGGCATATTCGCCGGCGGCATCGTGGCGGCGTGGTTTATTACGCCTCTTCTATTAAAGGTATAAGCCCATGAGACAAGTGCCATATCTGCTGGCGGGGATCGTGTTCGGATTCGCCTTGATGAAGTCGGAAGCCGCCTCCTGGTACCGCATTATGGAGATGTTTCATTTCCAGTCGTTCCAGATGTTCGGTGTGATTATTTTCGCGGTGCTGACCGCCTTCTTCGGTACCCTGCTGGTGACACGCTTCACGTCCATCAAGTCACTGGAAGGGAGTGTTATTACCGTGCTTCAGAAGGCGGAGGGTAACCTGCGCTACCCCATCGGCGGGTTTATCTTCGGTCTGGGCTGGGGGATCGTCGGTCTGTGTCCCGGTCCGATTTTTGCCCTGGTGGGGGCCGGTTCGTGGGGGGCGTTCGTTATTCTGCTCGGGGCCCTGCACGGCACTTGGCTATACGGGGCGATAAGAAAAAAGCTTCCGCACTGATCGGGATCTACACCCCCCTGTTGTCGCCCCTGAAAGGGGGATGTGCTCTTCCTCCACTTGTGCGGGAGGGGGTGTAGGAGCCCTCTCCTGAGGGCGATCTACTTGGGTTCCGCATCGCCCAGAGGACTGGGCTCCTACAGGAGTACCGCTTCTACATTGAGGAGATTGGCTGTTCTCCCCCTTTCAGGGGGAGTTAGAGGGGGTCGCTCCGAATCCCAGGAGCAAGGGGTGACCTGAAACACCCTCGATCTATTTTCGTTACCCTCCCGTTTGCCCCTCTGAAAGGGGGACGTGTTTCTCCGCCTCTGACCGACTCAAAGAATAAGGTTAGTCTGATAGGTCCTTAAGGAATTTCCTACAGAAGGGCCACTCCTCCAGAGATACTATCAGCTGCTGGGTCGGCACAGGATAGGTTAGCGCCGGAGCCAGGGAATAAAAACAAACAATAAAGAGGGAACATCATTTCATGCCTAACCGGCGAATACCGTCAACGCATCTGACAACAACTCTGAACGGGGTGTATCGGAAACCCCCGGGCGCCGGATAGCGCCGAACCGAAAAGGAATTGTGTTTACAAGAACAACGGTTTATTTCACTTAAGGAGAGCGAAATGGAAAAACGCGAAAAGACAAAGGTATGCAAAATATATCTCACAGGATGGCAGAAAAGGATGATATGGGAGTTCATGAGCGAAAAGGAAAAGGAGATATTCCGGCTCAGGAACGAACCGCCCTTCATGATGAAGCTCGAGTACCGGGAGCCCGATTGTCCGGCCTCCTATAAGATACCTCCCGAAGGGATGCGGATCGGTGACTATGTGGTGTTTCTCAGCGATGCCCAGATCGCCCAGGTCCAGGAGGAGCTTCAACTCAAGGCCCCCATCAGCGAGATAAACGTCTCCGAAATGGCGATCAAGGCCGGCAACGTCCAGTTCTTCGCCTGACCGGAGGTCCCGGTTCACTCATGGAACGGCCGGTTCCGTTTCGGACCGGCCGGGTTCTTACGCTAGCGGAGGGCTACCCATTGGGGAAAGAGACGAAAACCGAATACCACTTGCGCTCCTGCCTGTGGGAGCTGACATTGAAGTGCAATATGAACTGCCTGCACTGCGGCTCCACCGCCGGTGCAAAACGGGACAAGGAGCTGACTCTGGACGAGTGCCTGTGCGTGGCGGACGAGCTGATCGACATCGGCTGCAGGGATGTGACCTTCATCGGCGGTGAGATATTTCTCTACCCGCTGTGGGAAACCGTCGCCCGCTACCTGGCGGATGCCGGGGTTCTTGTGAATATCATGTCCAACGGCTACCGGTTACGCGGCAAACACATCGAACAGATCCGGCATGCGCGCCTGACCAATGTCGGCGTTTCCATAGACGGCATGGAGGAGAACCATAATCGTATCCGGGGAAGGGCGGACGGTTTTGCCGAAGCGGTCAATACCCTGGAGGTGCTCAGATTGGAAGGGATACCGGCGGGCGTCGTGACCACGCTTCTTGATTTCAACTACGGCGATCTCGAGGAGATGTACACCCTCTTTGTTGAAAAGGGTGTGGATCTCTGGCAGATCCAATTGGGGAACCCCATGGGGAACCTGGCCGCAAGCAAATATCTGGTTTTCAAACCGGAAAATGTCCCCGACCTCACCCGTTTCGTCCGGGAAAAGAACCGGCAGAGAAAAATGGCGGTTCTCGCGGCGGACAGCGTGGGCTACTTCGACGAGAACGAGACCTATATTCGGGGCAGGAAGTCCCCCATCCCCTGCTGGGGCGGGTGCCAGGCCGGGATCAACAGTGTCTTTATCGATAGCGTCGGAAACATAAAGGGATGCGGGTCCCTCTACAGCGATATCTTTATTGAGGGAAATCTGCGTGAGCGATCCCTTGATGAGATCTGGAACGACGAGACCTGTTTCGCCTACAACCGGGCCTTTGATGTGACCATGTTGTCAGGGGAATGTAGGGGTTGCACCCTTGGTGATGCCTGTAAGGGGGGATGCCGGGCATCGAACTTCTTTAACGGCGGTTCCCTGTATGAGAACCACTATTGCAGCCGCAATCAGGTCGAGGTGCTGCCTGCCCGGGTTGCATCGTTTTAATGCAATCCCGCGCGCCCTTGAAGGAAAGTGGTAAGGAGAGCATACCGGCCTTATTTTTTTTACGTGCTTAAGGAGAAGCCCATGACCGGAAACTACCCAGCTATTCAGAAACTGATGCGCGCCTGCGGTCTGGTCGCGGCACTGTTCTGTCTCAGTGTCGTATTCAATAGTGCCCATGCCTTGTGCGTGCAGCCGGACGAGGAGGGCAGCTGGCGGAATGCAGACCCGAATACCCGCAGTATCACCAGAATCGATCTTCGCTTCGTCTGCCAGGATGTGATCCTCAACGGCGAACCCTATCCTCCGGGTCCTCCGTGGTATATGCACCTGTGGGGCAAGTGCCATCCCAGCGATTGTAACTGGGGGGAAATCGGCGCCCAACGGGTTTCCATAGGCGGCAGAGACTATATCTACGGTGTTTATCATCAGGGCTTTGCCACCCGCTATGTCTATGCGGATATGTCTCTGTACCGGGCGGGCCAGCTCTGGGTCTACATATGGACGGATTTCGCCGATCCCGGGCGGCCCGACTATGCGTCTCAGAACTGGTTCGTGCGGCGCTAGCGCAACGAAGAGGAGGGAGCCAATGAAACCGCGAAGCCAGTCTATCTTCGTATCGTTCTGTTTGCCGGTGCTTGTGGTCAGTGTCACCGTGGGGTTGTCCGGGTGCAACAGCATGGTTAACCGTGGCGGACCGGCAGACGGCCGATCCGCCATGCTGCAGGACCTTGACGGGAAGGCAGCCGCACATGCCCTGGTCAGTCCGCAGGAAACCCCCGTGTTTATGGAGTCTGGAGAAAAACGCACTGCCGCCATGCTGATCGATCTCGACAGGCGCGGGGTGATGATGAAAGAGGCGGCGCCTGTCCGGCTCGAAGAGCAAAAACCGGCAACCGCCAAATAGAAAGAACCAGACCAGAGGGCATACATCTCCGGGATCGGGGGTGTGTGCCCTCTGGCCCGTGCTTGGGCGTTTTTCTAAAGATACCCTCTCCTTCCGCCGCACATCCCGGTGCAATGCCGGTGGGCGTCTCGGCGGATAATGACCCTTTTCTAATTAGCCCAAAAATCCGAGGGTATTTTCCAACGGCCCTACAGGCCAGGTCCGTGGGCATCGGAACTATCGGGGCTGTTCCCTGCCTAATTCATAGGCATTGAATTGGTAATAAACGTTACTATCTTTTACCTATGCAGAGTTTCTCCCGCAAGCTGTTGGCCGTTCTGCTCACCCTGTCGCTGGGGCTGTCTCCGCTGCAGGGTGTGATGGCCGGCTATTTCCCCGCTGCGGATCAGGGGGTGAATCCGCAGCATATGGTCCATATGCAGGGCGGAGCGGTTCCGGATCCCGGCCTTTTGAGTAGTGATCACGAACAGTGCGGAAAGGGTGATGGATGTGCCGGCTCCCACGGTTCTTCCGGTCATTGTGCCTCCTGCGTTCTGGCGGTTCCTCTGGATTATTTTTATTCCTCGAATACTTCTGATACTCCCCGGTTCAGCCCGATAGATACCGGAACGGTAGGCCGGCTGACCTTTTCTCTCTTCCGACCGCCAAGGGCCTGATTTCCCGGTATTGGATCCCTGGGTGTAAGGGGATCGTTCAATGGCGTCTGCTCCCGGATCGGGTGCCGACGACCGTCATCTGGATATCGGTAGGAAGATGAACAATGAAAACTCCATTAGTGATCGGGTTGCTGGCGGGTCTGGTTGGGCTGGCCGGTTGCGAGAATTCACCAAAGGCCGCAGCGTCAAAGGCTGATGTGGTTGTATATAAAAGTCCGGCGTGCGGTTGTTGCACGGATTGGGTCGGTCATTTGCGGGCGAACGGTTTTTCCGTGGAGGTGCGTGACCGACAGAACATCAGTTCCATAAAGAAGGAGTTGGGTGTACCGCTGCAGCTCCGTTCCTGTCACACGGCCAAGGTGGGCGGCTATATCGTTGAGGGACACGTCCCGGCCCGGGAGGTCATCCGTATGCTGAAAGAAAAGCCGCGGATTGACGGTCTTACCGTACCCGGCATGCCCATGGGAACCCCCGGCATGGAGGGTCCGCGGAAAGATGCCTACGATGTTCTGACCTTTGATGGCTCGGGTCGGACCACCGTCTATGCCCGTTATCGATAGCGGGAGGATTTTATGTTCGGGAAACATCTCTTTCCGCTCATCGTCCTGATTGTCATGCTGCCGACGTCCATCGCCGTTTCTCATTCACCGCCGGAAGGCGCCAGGGTCTTTTTCGTCGGCCTGGAAGATGGCGCGGTGGTGACGAGTCCTTTCGAGGTTCGGTTCGGGATTGAGGGCTTCGGCATTACGCCGGCGGGGACCACCGGCAAGATTCGCCACTCTGCCGGTCATCACCATCTTTTGATAGACGTGGATCAGTTGCCGGATATGGACGAGCCGATTCCCAGGGATGCATCCCATATACATTTTGATCGGGGCGAAACGGAAGCAGTGCTGTCGTTGCCGCCGGGTCGGCACAGTCTCCAGCTATTGCTGGGTGACGAAGAACATGAACCCCAGGATCCGCCCCTGTTGTCAGACAAGATCCATATCACTGTCCAGTAACCAGAGGAGATTAAACGTATGTACAGTTTTTCCACACGGCTCAACAGTGCTCTGCCCGATATCGAACAGAAGTTGACGGCGGCACTGAAGGAAGAGGGATTCGGCATCCTGACGGAGATCGATGTCCAGGCCACACTCAAGAAAAAACTCGGCATCGAGAAACGCCCCTATAAGATTCTCGGTGCCTGTAATCCTGTTCTCGCCAACCGGGCTCTGGAAGCTGATCCGGATATCGGTCTGCTGCTGCCGTGCAATGTTGTGATCAGGGAGGAGGATGACGGCGCTATTACGGTTGCGTTTATGGATCCGGAGGCGGTTTTGAATCTGGTTCATATGGCGGGTGTCGCGAAGCTGGCCGGTGACGTGCGCTCACGGCTGGAGCGGGTACGCCAGGCATTGGGAGGGAGTTTTGAGAATTGATGGTTTTTAAGCCCTGATCTGTGGCTGACGCCGAAGTTGGGCGTGCGAGACAGACAAGGTGCATTCAATGGAACCGTAACATGAGGAGATGAGAAATGAAGACGACAAAGACATGGGTGATATTCTTATTGGTCTCGGTCATTACATTGGCCGCTTCCGTTGTCGTTGTGGCGGAGGAATCGAAATCGTTCGGACAGACGGCAACCCCCTCTTCCGTGCCGCCGCACATGATGTACGGCCAGCAGGGACAAATGCCGATGATGTATGGTCAGCAGGGTCAGATGCCTATGATGTATGGCCAACAGGGTCAGACGCCATGGATGCAGATGATGCAGCACAGGCAGGCGGTTATGGATGAACATATAAAACGGATGGAGGCGCACATGACCAATATCGAATCACTGCTGCAGCAACTGGTGGAGCTGCAGAAGAGATAGCGGTTTATCGCGGCGCCGCGCGGACCGACGCGACCCTATGCCTTTCCCGAAGGGAGGGTTGAGAAAACGAGAGGAGATGAAAGTGGATACTTCAGATACGCCGGAACCGGAGGGAAACTGGAACGTTCGACGTAAAGTCAGAATACCCGCCCTGGTACATGAGGCGGATGCGATGGCGGTGGAAGCAAAGATCGGTTCGTTGCCGGGGGTGCGCACGGTGACCGCGGATGTAAAGAAGCATCGTGCGGTAGTCAGCTACGATGTCACCGTTATGGACTACCGCTCGATCATTGCGGCCCTGGAGGAGGCGGGATTTCCGCCTCTGGACGATTGGTTATCCCGGGTGAAAGGGAATTGGTACCGGTTCACTGAGGAGAATGCACGGGAAAACGCCAAGGCGCCGCCGCCCGCCTGTTGCAATAAGCCGCCTAAGTAACGGCGTAGAAAATCTCGTTTACTCGCCTGCCTCGGCAATCTAACGCGTATCCGATTGTTGTTGATCGAGGTCCGTGTGATCGGTCAGTGTGGATGGTGATCGCAGATGTTCTTGATAGTCCGGTTTCGCCCTTCCTTCTTGGCGGTATAGAGGGCCTGGTCGGCACAATGAAGCAGCTGCGAAAGGGTCATGTCAGGGGTTGGTTCCGCGACCCCGAAGCTTGCGGTGATTTTATTGACGCTTTCAAAAAAAGCATCCTCGATTATCCTGCGCAGTTTCTCGGCGTGGTGATAGGCGCCTTCAAGATTTGTACTGCGGTATATGATCATGAACTCCTCGCCGCCCCAACGGCCCACGATATCATTGGAACGCGAGTGTTCCACAAGAAGATCGGCGAATTGCTTCAGTACGATATCACCGACCTGATGGCCATATTGATCATTAATGGATTTGAAATGGTCAATATCAATCATTACCAGTCCAAACGGTTGACTGAAGTTTCGATAGTGGCTCATCGCGGTTTGCAGTTCACCGTCGAGTTTCAGTCGGTTGCCTATTTGTGTCAGCGGATCCGTTACGGAGCGTTCCGAATGATCGAGATACAGCTGATGTACATGTTGATACTCCCGGCTTTTTCTTCTTACGGATCTGATGTAGGAGTAGATGATCGGAAGGACCGCCAGGGTGAATATCGCAAACTCCAACAGGGTTTGCAGGAAATTACGCCGTAATAGCTCGGTTACATGCGAGATATCCATATCGGCGCAGGCGATATAGGGGCTGCCGTTCGGAGAGCGCATCGGGATAAAGACCGAACGATAGGTTCCCCAGCGGTCGCTGTATATCGGTACGTAGATTGGATAATAGTCCTCGGAGCGCGCGCTGAAGTGGGTTTCTTCATTTTCGAAACTTCGTTTGAGCAGTTCGCTCGCATCGGGATAGTCCGTGAAATAACGCACCTCCTTTCCCGTTTTCAACTCATCGTCGGTGGCACTTGAGCTGCTTAAGCGATACCCACCATTCCGATCGCGAATGACGGTGTAAAGAAACTTCATCTCCAGGCGTTCGTTTAGCGTGGAGAGTGATTGAATGTTGTCCCAGTCTTCTTCAGGAGTGATGCTGTCCGCATCCGTGGCTCGGTCGTGAAAGTCGTCTTTCAAGACGTAAGGTATGGCGGTCGCCGCAGTGTAAAGCTGCTTGTCAATTTGCGTGAAAAGGTGTTGCTGTTCATGGAAGTAGCTCCAGACACAAAACACGGCCAGCACCGACAGCGTAAATCCGACCGCCGCGGACATCTTCACTATTTCACGTCTCATCTACAATCGTCCCTTTTCCATATGGGCTCATGCAAAAGTGCAGCTTGTTTGAAGGGTGAACGAACTTCCCGCTTCCCGACGGGTGCCCCAAACAACAAGTTGAATGGGATCAGCGGGTTCGTTCGCAGATTCCCTCGGGAAAAAAGAATGCGATCTCGGTGGCCGCGGTCTCCGGAGCGTCGGAGCCGTGGACGGCGTTTTCGTCCACGGTCTTGGCGAAGTCGGCACGGATGGTTCCGGGCGCCGCATCCTGAGGGTTGGTAGCGCCCATGATCTCACGATTTTTGGCGATGGCGTTTTCGCCCTCCAGCACCTGGACCATGACCGGACCGGAGGTCATGAAGTCGCAAAGATCCTGGAAAAAGGGCCGCTCCTTGTGGACCGCATAAAAGCCCTCGGTCTGTTCGCGGGTCAGGTGCAGCATCTTTGCGGCGACGATCCTGAGGCCGTTTTCCTCAAAGCGGGTGTAGATTCGGCCGATCACGTTTTTCGCGACGGCATCCGGTTTGATGATGGAAAAGGTGCGTTCGAGGGCCATTATTCGACTCCATTGTGCCTGGGTACGGGATAAAGGGGAGGAATTTTACCTGTAAATACCGCTCCGGAGAACAACTAATAGCGCCAATTTATAGAAATATGTTCTCTGGGTCCTGTTAAGGAACGCAATAAGATGCTGCTGGCCCGGGCCGTATCAGAGGCCTGTAAGATTAAGACGCAAGAAGAGCGCAGGGACGGAAGTTGAGCTGCGGCGGAAGAGGCGGTTTGCCGGCGCGAAAAACTTGAGGATATACTGGACAGGCTATGAGGTTATAGAATCGCGCTAAAGGTTGGTTGTTGAACGCAGATATCAATCCCAGAAAAGGGGGTGATGCACATGCAAGACAATCCTCTAATCAAACAATGCGGCGTTTGCCGACAAGATATCCCGGTAGATAAGGCAAATACCAAAAACTGGGCACTTAAAGAGATAATCGATTATAAAAAGAGGGCCTTTTCCGCACCCGGGTTTCCATATAGTGGAACAGTGTCCGTGGAGGGATGGAGGCTGCAGGAATTCGACGCTCCCGAAACGGTTCTTTGCCCGCACTGTATCGATAAGCGTCTCGAAGAGTTAAAGGATGCGGTCGTAAGGTCCGCTCACAACGCGAAGTTGGTTGCGATGGTCACCGGCGGCATCGGTCTTATTCTTACGGTGTTGTCTATCGGATACGCCCTCATCGATCCCGCTTTTGACTGGTCTGAGCCGCCTTATTCGTTGTTTGTTATACCCGCCGGCATAGCCCTGGCGGTAAGTGTTATCGCTTTCCTGCTCCATAGGTATCCGGATAAACCGGGTGACCCCGCGAAGGAGTTGCATTGGGAGCTTATGGAAAGTGAGGTGAAAAACAGATCAGGGGCTGCCGATGGGAATGTTAATCTGGTGAGGATGGGAATGCTCAATTCCGATTGCGGGAGAGGATCCATCATCATCGACGAAGGCGAAAGGCCGGCCGACTATCTGTCCTGCGAGGACTGGGACATTGTCACCGCCATGTGGAAGACCAACTCTCCTGCGCCGGCTCCCCCAAACAGTTATCCTCGTTCCTACCTGGAAGAGAGTCTGAACAACATGGGCTTCAAGAACCCCAGCGAGTTCCTGGCGGCCGGCGAGCATGGCGAGATTGTCTGAAGCGGATAGATCGGATCAGGGAACTGTTTTCCCGGTTTTTGCGACCTTTGTTCCCTGAGCCCCCGGTTTAGGTGCTAATATTTATCGAAGGAATAAATGACATAAGGCTCAAAGAATAGAGTAATGGGAGGAGCTGGCTTGTATCACCTGACTGCGTTGTTGTTTTCATAATAAGGGTGGCTTCCATGAAAAAATCAGCATTTACATTATTGATCCTTCTCGCCCTGCCGGCCCTCTCCTGGGGCGGAACGATTACCATCACAAACCCTGCCGCGGGTCAGCAGTACTGCATGTTCAAGGAACAGTGGATCTATTGGCAGAAGTCCGGCTCGATGGCGGATAGCGTGAGTATTTTTCTGATGCATCCCAACGGACAGAGCGTTAAGCGGACCCTCGCAATGAGCGCGCCCAACAGCGGTAGTTTTCGCTGGGACGGCGGCGCATCAAATCCCGGAAACTATATTATTAAGATCAATGTTTCGCCGACGGCGCAGAACCCCGCTCCGGTAAGCGCTCAGTCGGGTGTATTCACTCTGTCCAATTGTGACCTGCCCGATCTACAAGTCGGTGTAATAAAGGTCACCCCCCAGAATCCGGGGCAGGGACAAACTGTTACCTTCAAGGGCAACGTAATGAACTACGGTAATGCGCCGGCCCAGAATCCGGTTGCTGTCCTGAGGGTAAAGAGACCCGGAGGGCTGCAGGACAAGATTTTCAGACAGGAAATGAATGTGACCCTGCAGAAGAATCAGGGAGTGACCTTCGTGCAGAACTTCAAGGTGCCGAAGAATGGGAACTACAAATGTGAGTTCTCCCTGGATCCGGCGAGAATGATTGAGGAAACTGACGACAACAACAACAGGAAAGACTGGGTGTTTGGTGTTCATGCCCTGCCCGATCTGATCGTCTGTATCGATAACGGGAAGCGTCCTCCCGTGGGTGGCAAAAGGGATATAAACGCCGTAGTGAAAAACATCGGCACCGGGAACGCCAGCGGCATGGCCAAGACGACACTGCGCTTCTATGTAAAAAAGAAAGGAACGAATACCTATGATATTCCGCCTCTGGCGTCAGGGCAGTCCCATACCATCAAGCGGCGGCACAGCTGGGCCGGGTCCGGGACAAAGAGCATCTCGGCAGAGGTTATTTATACCGGGAGCGAAGTTCATGGGGGCAACAACAAGGCCCAGGGATCCTATTTTGTCAGGCTTCCTCACCATGACAAGTACAGTGCCGCGCCCAAGGTGGTCTGCTCAACGGGCGAAACCTTTTATAGTTGGGAGCAGTTTGAGCAGAAATACTGACCGGTAGTTAAGGTAATACGCGGGCCAGGGGATGGTTGTCTCCAAAAGAGGAGATGATCATCCTTTGGCCGTTTCGTTGTTGCAGAATTTACAGATCCGGTACAGGGGCGTGAGTTGAGACTCCCTTACCGTCTTGGCGTGTTTCGTTCTTGACTCACAGGTCGCGGATGTGACCCGGGCGTTAATCTCTTCACAAAAAAACACATTTGGTTTATTAGTCATAATCCACTCCTTTTTGTTTTCCGTATCTGTCTCGATCATCCGCTGAACTTCGAGCGGATGAGATCCTTTCCTACCATCTGGGACGTTTACCCCGTCCTCCTCGACCTGGTTTATCCTGAGCAATATTCACCTTGAGAGCACGGCCATCCATATCTTTGCCGTTTTGCTCCAGCGCCGTTTCCGCAGCATGCTGGGTGGCAAAGGTCAGAAACGCAAAACCCCTGGGTTGCCCCGAGTACCGATCCTTAACGAGGTTCAGGTCGTCTATTTTTCCGTAGCTTTCAAAGCGCTTGCGAAGCTGCTCTTCATCAATGGTAAAAGGCAGGTTGCCTACGAACAGTTTGTTTTGTTGCATGTTTTCTCCGGGGCTGATGGGAGTAACGGCGGCCGGCTACAGCGATACTACTGCTATAACCGGCCGGGATCCGTTACCCGATCACGGTTCTCAGTACCTGGCACCCCGTGACGGGCGATCCCCGCGCGGCTTGGCCTGGTTGACCGTCAGGTTGCGTCCTTGCAGCGCCGTTCCGTTGAGGGCTTTGATGGCGGCATCCGCTTCGGCGTTGCTCGCCATTTCCACGAAGCCGAAGCCTTTCGACCGGCCGGAGAATTTGTCCATGATCAGGTTGGCGCTGGTGACAGTACCGAAGGCCGCGAAGGCCTCTTTCAGGTCGTTCTCAGTCACGCTGTAAGCCATATTTCCAACATAAATATTCATAATTACTCATCTTTCGTTCGTGTGTTGTCGAAATAAACACCACCGTATAACCAGACACACAATTTATCCGATGGTGATTTGCCATTGTTGGCGAATGCTTTTGCCGTACGGCGTCAGTTGCCGGCCCTCGCTCTGCCGTTCGTGTTCCGGCGCCTGCTTTGGGGCCTGCGCGGACGGTTAGGGCGTGGTGCTGTAGGGGTGGCGGTGTCTACCGTTGCTTCAAAGCCCGGTGCTGATGCAGTAGGGATCTGTTTGTTCAGCAGCTTTTGGATCTCCTTGAGCTGTTTGCGTTCCTCGGCTGAGACCAGCGACAGTGCCATGCCGTTGCTTCCTGCCCGTCCGGTTCGTCCGATACGGTGGACATAGTCTTCCGGCACATGGGGTAGTTCGAAATTCACCACGTGCGGCAGACGTTCGATATCCAGACCGCGTGCGGCGATATCGGTTGCAACCAGTACCCTGATCTCGTTGCTCTTGAATGCATGCAGGGCACGGGTGCGCGCCGACTGACTTTTATTGCCGTGGATGGCCGCCGAGGTAATGCCGTCACGGCCCAACTGGTCGGAGAGGCGGTTTGCGCCGTGCTTGGTGCGGGTAAACACCAATACCTGGTCCCAGCCCCCTTCATGGATTAGGTGGGACAACAGTTTGCGTTTGTTCGCCTGGTCCACCATATGTACCGACTGGCTTACGGTTTCGGCGGCGGTATTGCGGCGCGCCACTTCGATCAGCTCCGGCCGGTGCAGCAGACTGTCCGCCAGCTTTTTGATCTCGTTGGAATAGGTGGCGGAGAACAGGAGATTCTGACGTTGCTTGGGGAGCAGTTTCAGCACCCTGCGGATATCGTGGATGAAGCCCATGTCCAGCATACGGTCCGCCTCGTCCAGCACCAGTATCTCGATTCGGGATAGATCCACAGTGCCCTGGCCGGCGTGGTCCAGCAGACGGCCGGGAGTGGCCACCAGGATATCCACCCCGCGGCGCAGGCTCTCGATCTGCGGATTGATGCCTACGCCGCCGAAAACCACGGTAGAGCGCAGGGGGAGATGTGTTCCGTAAGTGGTGATGCTGCCGCCTACCTGGGCCGCCAGTTCCCGTGTCGGGGTCAGGACCAGGGCTCGTGGCTGCGGTCCACTGCGTTTCCCTCCTTGCAGCAGTTGCAACAAAGGCAGGGTAAAGGCGGCGGTTTTACCGGTGCCGGTCTGGGCGCCGGCCAGCACGTCGCGGCCTCGCAGAATTACGGGTATGGCCTTCTCCTGTATGGGAGTGGGGCACGGGTAGCCCTGCGCGCTGACGGCACGCAGCAGTTCGGCCTCCAGGCCGAGGTGTTCAAAAGACATAAATGTTCCTAAATATTCGGCCTACCCATGTTCATGGGGCCGGTCTAGGCAGAGGGTGTAATGTTCGGGGGTGATCCAGATGGATAAAGAAACAACCGCGAGACGGGGAGCGATGACCGGATAGAGCTCGTATAGGCGGCGCACTATAGCACGGTTTCCCCCGGTTGTCTGCCGGATTTGCTGCTCCTTGCTCCCGCAACCCCGGCGCTATATTTCCTCAAAATATGTCAGGAAATTTTACACAATCTTATAACCCAGGGAATAACCTGGATATTAAGCCTATGTTAATTAAGGGAAATAATTTCTGGCGCGGCATTTGCTATATAAAGTGCTTCCAAACTTTTTAATACAGTGGGGTCGGTTACGGTTCATTAGCGCGTAGATATCGAAACAACACGGAAGTTCCAAGGTGCAGGAAATGATTTCAAGGAGCAGAAATATGATATCCAGACACTTAGTAAGATGGTCAGCCCTCTGTCTATTGGGGGGATTGTGCAGCCCAGCCCAGGCCGGGCTGGTCCAACTCAGTAACTTCTCTGATTTTCCCGCCTACCCCTATAACACCACCGCTTATTCTGCCTCGGTTCCAGGCCCGGATTTGTTTATGGGTTGCGGCCCCACCACTGGAGCCATGATTCTCAGTTACTTCGACCACCAAGGCGCAACAAACCTGATGATGCCGCCGACGCCGACGGGTGTTAATGAGGGTGTGGCCACGGCAGTGGCACTTCGTGGTGCTGCGTATATGCAGACTGGAACGGCATTCGGTGCGCCTGACGGCTTTGGAAGTGTCTATAGAATCAAACCCGGCCTGGAGGACTATGCCGCCGATCGAGGCCATAAAGTTGAAGTGATGGTTCATGCCTGGGCCGGCTATGATCCAACCAATGATCCTCTCCCCGACCCCGATGGATCAGACTGGCTTAATGCCTATGGCGCCTACGGCGATGCCTGGCTTAACGATGGAACATTCTGGACCTTTGACGGTACCAACTGGGGGATTGATGACACCGCTTTTTATAATTTCACAAGTGCCAAACTGCTTGCCGGAATCCCCATATTTCTCACCATAGACCAGGATGCGACTGAAGGCGGCGATCACTGGGTGGCAATGGTGGCGGTGGACGATGTCACCAACCAGTATGGCTACTATGATACCTATCACACCGGCCTGCAATGGGCGGATATCAACTATGTTGATGAAACGATAGGCGGAGGGGATCAGGCTATCAGTTTCCTTCGTACCGTAGAGTATGTACCTGTGCCCGAACCTGCAACGCTAATCCTGATGGGGGTCGGCCTGGCCGGTATCGGTTTTGCTCGTAAGAAGAAACCGAATCAAAAGTGAAATGGTATCTGCGCGGAATCACGCGGATATCATCCAATTGAGGTAAAAAGTCACTACGCTAAAGCCGCGCTGCTTCTGGCATCCGGTTACGCGATGCGTTAGGGATGAATACGACGAGAGGGAGTTAGACCATGAAAACTAATAAAAACAGACTACTATCGTTATTCGCGGGAATCTTTATTATTTCCAGCA
The DNA here is from genome assembly GCA_050291465.1 of Sedimenticolaceae bacterium. Taxonomy (GTDB): domain Bacteria; phylum Pseudomonadota; class Gammaproteobacteria; order Chromatiales; family Chromatiaceae; genus CBFDBF01. The sequence continues at coordinate 24,845 of JBNKJV010000005.1, forward strand.
GCGCTATGGCTGTTCCTATGACTACCTTTCAGGGAACAGCCAACGGTGTTTTTTCCAATCCATCTGGTGGTGTCACTACTGGAGTTGGGACCAACTTTTTTACTTGGGGGGTAGGCTCTCCCGATGTAAGCAGCCTCAGGTTCACCGGTAAGAACTTTAGTGTTACCACACCTACGGGATATATTCTTGGTAGTTCCGCTCAGAGTAACCGGCCAGTATTTTCTCTTGGTACGCTCGACTATCATAATGGCACTATACAAGGTGGGACAGGTGCCACTAGTGTTCGGCTAGACACGACTGTGCAACTTTCAGCGCCTGTGCAGGCGGGTCCTACAGCCATTCCAGCTCAGTTAAATCTCATTAACTCTCCGAATACCAATGATCCAGTGGCCAGCGCTGACTCCGTATTTTTGCCTGGGTCCCTGACGCCGGTGACGCTTACAACAGCAGGGGGAGCGCCAATTACGGTAGAACCATCCGGGTTCGGAAATGCTACTTCTGGTGGTTTTACTCAAGTTAGTCAGTTCTTCGTTTTTGAGGGGGCATCGGCGTCAGCCGACCTTTTTGCTCAGATTGCATCACCTTGCGAACCAATTGTTCGTAATGCGGTGACTACTTCTGTTGCAAATGTCACGGGGATGCAAGCGTCGTTCACACCTAACTTTAACCTATCAATTAGCGATGCTGCTAGTTTGTGCGGCTATGACCACTTCAACTGGTATCAAGTTGTAACCAATGATCCTTATCCACCGGATGCTAAAAGTAATCCAGGTGTTCCATTAATTGTACCTTATGTTGATCCGCCCATTGGAGGATATTCCTACCAAACAGGAAACGATTCTCTGCCTTTTTATTGGGCAGAAGGTGGATTAGCCCCGCAAAGTCTCCAACTCAGTACATACACGACAAGCACATCGCTTTCATTTATCGACTATCCGGCTGAATCAAGGTTACAACCGGGGGAGTTTATCGGATTCACTACAACTCTTGCAGGTGTCTTACCTGACAACAGCTGGGATGCGCTATTTTCTTGGAACTGGATAACTGACTTCAACGGAACTGTAGGAGGTGTGAGTATTCGGGACAATCCAATACCACCTGATCTTGGAAGTGGCACTGGGGGTGTTACTATTTTGGATACAGATTTGAGCGCCGGTGATATTCCACAAAACGTGAGAGATTTGATGGAAAGAGATGGCGCCCGAAATGTTGAGCCGTACTCTGTACCTGAGCCTTCAAGTTTTGTCCTATTGCTTTGTGGGCTTCTTATATTAGCCGTGGCTAAAATATATTTCCGTGTTGAAACGAACACAGATTTTAAATCATGCGCTTAGGAAATCTAGGCAAATCCGCAGCCATAGCCGTCTCGTCGATGGCTATGGCTGTTCCCGCAATTGTTAGTGGAGCCTCGCAGAACGGTGAGTTTTCGCTAAAAGGATTAGGTTATAACAGCTGCGAAGAATTCACTAACGCTCGCGATTTGCGTTCAAACGACTATTACCGGTTCATTGGGTGGCTTGAAGGTTATCTATCTGCTTATAACCGGTTTACTCCAGATACTATTAATATTGCTCCATGGCAAAGTACCGAATTGCTCGCAGACTTTCTTGAAATACATTGCAGGGAATATCCTAAAACACCTTTTTCTGTTGCTGTAGACAGAATGATAGCTGAGTTAGTGCCGAGCCGTCTTCACAAATCAAGTGACTCTCTCACGGTAGAGAGTTCGGGGCACAAGATACTAATCTACCGGGACATTCTCAAGGCTATGCAAAACGCATTGAAAGAACGTGGGTTCTACGACGGAGAAATTGATGGCTTATACGATGAGCGAACAAAGAACGCCATAAAGAATTACCAAGAATCCGCTAAAATAAAAAAGACAGGAATGCCCGATCAAGCCACACTTTATTATTTACTCTTGAAAAAGCAATAGTCCATAACTGCTTTGAATAGGATATATAGAATGAAGTATGACGCATTGATTATCCTGGTTATCGTGATATTCAATATCAGTTCTGCTATGGCGGAGGCTCGATTCTCCGTTAATGTTCAGCTTTATGGTAAAACAATATCCCTTTCAGATCTTTCTTTGATCACTCATGGTGGTAGCCGCGGCTATTATTTCACTATAAGAGCATCTGTGACCAACAGAGCTGAAGAAAATGCTGTAGTCATGGTTGATGATGATTGTACATATGCATCATGGAGAATAACTGGAAATCCATTTGAAATGCTGGTGGGAAGTTGCAGGAATAATGTGTATGAGCAAATATCACTAGCCCCTGGCGAGAGCTATGATTCAATACTAAAGGTATGGTTTCCAGACGATACTGATGTAGATGAAATGAGCTTTAAAGTGGGGTTTATAGAGATTGTAGATTACAAGATAGTTTCAGGTCCTTATTGGAGCGATACTATTTCAGTAGAAATTGAAAATAAGTAATGTCCAAACAAGCGCATATACACGGATTGAACCTACCCGGAAATAGTTGACACCTCGTTTTGACGATGGATAACGGGGTGGAGAATGAAGAAGGGAAAATACACATTTTATTATTATCAGTTCTAACACACTGCGTTAAGTGTAGCGAATCACCCGGATATAGAAATGTAACCACCCCGGCGAGGCGCGTCTCTTTGCTGGGATGTTGGGTGCGCGTGGTATCGAGGCGGTTGTAGGTTGATGCTATCTGCAGGTTGGTGTCGGGGATCTTGCAGGGATGGGATACCGCAAATTATCTTTTGCACATTTGAAATGGCGGTGGTTCATGTGGTTAAGTAGGAATTGCATGATTTCAATAATCACATGGGATAAGCAATGTCGAATATGCCGAGAAAGATTCTGGATAACTGGATGTATGCGGTAAACGGGGGCGATATAGAAAGCGTTCTGGGCCTCTATAGCAAAAGCGCGATATTGATCCCGACCTTCTCAAACAGGATACTGAACGATCCGCAGAAGATCCGAGACTATTTTGAAAGACTGGGGAGTTATCAGGAACTGAGTATCGCGCTGCATGAAAAAACATTGGCGGTCCAGTCAATGGATGACCTCCGATTTACGCTGTGCGGCATTTATTGCTGGCGCTTTATCCTCGAGGAGGAGCTGCTCAGCTTTGAGGCGCGATTCAGCTATTTTATCGATACTTCGTCGGCGGCGCCGATTATTCATCACCACTCCTCGCAGATACCCCGCATGCTCTAGAGACAGCCTGATCCGGACGGCTAGAAACCGCGGTGCCGGTCAAGCCCGGCTTCTGATAAAAGCGATTGGACGGGAAGTTCAATTATGGAACTGGGTCAAAGATTTATTATTTCCGTTAATGGAGAATTCTGGCCGGAAGTCACACTCGCAAAAGGAGTCGCCGGAAATGAACAAAGCCAGATGGGTATCGCCTGTAGTCCTCTTGATGTTCGCTTTTTTATCGAACGCGAAGGCGACGGTTATCACGATTCAGGATGTACCCGCGTATGAGTGGTATCATGGCTGTGGACCCACGGCGGCCGGTTCGATTATCGGTTACTACGATCTTAACGGCTACGACTCCCTGTTTAACGTCAGCGGCTGGGACGATGTTCGACTGACGGCAAACGTCCAGGATGAGATATCCAGTCCGGAGCATAACTATGTGTATGATCCGGATCCGGATCTTAACGATCCCGCTCCCACGGATACCAGCATTGCGGATTTCTTTCATACCTCAGAAGGACTGGATTACGGTTGGAGCCTGTTGGCTTTCGCTGATAACGCGTTTACGGGTTATGCCGGCTACCGTGGCTATGGCGATTGGCTGGCCTGGAATGAAGAATACCTTACTGAATTCACCTGGGAAGACCTGGTTAATGAGATCCTGAATGACCGACCCATGATGTTCCTGGTGGATAGCAAGGGCGACGGTGAATCCGATCATTTCATACCGGTCATAGGTTTTAACGACGAAACCATGGAGTATGGTTTTTACAGCACCTGGTCGGAGGACGAAACCATTCGCTGGGCGACGTTTCAGGGCATGGGGAACGCGTGGGGTGTGGGGTATGCGACATTCATACACGCCGGCGCCGCGGATATTCCGGAGCCGGGTACACTGGCCGTCATGTTTCTCGGACTGGCCGGTATCGGCTATGCACAAAGAAGGAAGTTTGTCTAGCCGACATCCCGGTTGTTTTCTTCGTTCTGGGTTACCATCCCAATGCATGCCGGCACCTTCGGAATACAGTCCCAGGGTTCCGGATCTTCTTTGCGCGCTCTCTGCTATGGTTAAGAAATGTATCTGCTCTTCGGGAATTGCGAGGGAAAAGAGCGTTAAACCGTGATCATTATCTATAAAGCCGGGAACCTTAGCGAGGCGCACATCGTTGCCGGGATGTTGAATTCGCGTGGCATCGAGGCGGTGGTAGGCGGCCACTATCTGCAGGGAGGCGTCGGGGATCTTGCGGTGATGGATTTCGCCGATGTTAAAGTGGCGGATGAAGACGCGGAGGCGGCGCGGGAGATAGTCAGCGAGTATGAAGGGGCGAAACATCCAGCGGATAACCGCCTGGAAATAGGCGCTAGTGGATCCGTCGTCAGGCTGGTACTGTTTCTGGCCGCATTGCTGTTGATGGTCTGGCTTATTTCGGTTCTGCAATAGCGGTTGCGCGGCAGAGAAATACAGATTCTTCTTCCTAATCCGGAAAGCGGTTTTCCCAAGCTCCGGGGAGTGCGCACATATTCGTCGGTTTTTCGTGTCCCGAGACCCGGGAACGGGCCGCAGTTATGGGAATGCCTTCCGGTTTGCGCTATTCTGCAGCAGACTCATATTAAAAAAATAAGTACTACGCAGGAGAGATTGTCATGTTGCGCGTTCTGCCTGTTGTATGTTCTGTACTGATTCTTGCTGTTTCGTCAGCCTCCGGCGCCGAACTCGCTCCCATCAATACCCAGCAAACGCCGGTTCTGCGCATATCCCCTCCGGGTTACTGCTGTGTGAATGGAACGATAACCTCCAGTGACGCGGAAAACTGTAGCGCTCGCAAAGGGCGCTATTCCACCGATAAGGCGGCGTTGCAGAGGATCTGCCGACCGAGGCATTCCCTGGAAAAGAGCGTGGCGCCCGATACCGCTCCGGCGATCTCCCGGGAGCGGGGCTACTGTTGCAGCGACGGCCGGGTGCTGAGCAATACAAAGCGGGATTGTGATAGAAAAAAAGGCGTATTCTTTAACGACCGGAACCTTGCTTTGCAGTCCTGCCGGAGTAAGGAAACAGAGGCGACAGCGGTGGGGCCGAGCACTTTGCGGATTCAGCCGCAGGAGGTGCAGGTGGCGCCCCAGGGCCCGCCGGCACCGCAACCCCACTATCCGCCCCATCATGGCGATCTGGAGGTGAGCTCTCCTCATCAGGGCGAGTTCTTCACTGCCGGCCAACAACATGACATCGTTTGGGATGTGCACGGCTACCTGACTACCGATTGTGCCCAGATATTTCTCTACCAGGGCGATAACCAGGTATACATAATCAACCAGCAGATCCTGGGTCGGGATACCCCGGGCCAGGCCGGTTTTTCCTGGAACGTGCCGTCAAATCTTGCCGGGAATTATACCGTCAAGGTGCGGACCTGCGACGGTGAGGCGGAGGACTTCAGCGAACCTTTCCGCATAAACAGCGCTAATCCCGATCTCAGTGTCAGCGGTCTTACCGTTTCTCCCGCCAATCCCAACACCGGCGATACGGTTCGTATTCAGGGGTGGGTAGTAAACATGGGTCTCACCGTGGTGGATAGTGCCCGGGTCACGCTGACGGTGCGGGATCCGGATAACGGTGAACATCAGTTTCAATCCAGTTTCAGTAACCTGCATTTCGGTAATCCCTACCAATTTACCAAATTCTATAAGGTGAACAGGGCGGGTACTTACCAGAATATCGTGCGCGCGGATACGATCCTCGCTACGGCGGTGGAAAATCACCTGGATGATAACCAGGCGACGATCAATGCGGATATCGACGGCCTTCCGGATCTGATCGCCTGTATGTGGGTAAATCTGGTGGTGAACGCGATGCATCAGGATACGGTGTGGGGAACCATAAAGAATATCGGGGACAAGCAGTCCATGCCGACAACGGCCAAGATATGGATAGAAGGAAAAGGGTCTAGCACCTTTACTGTTCCATTACTGGTGCCCGGGGACAGCCATCGGGTGGACCGGGACGTGACCTGGGGAGCGCAGGGCCCGAACAAGGATTTCTACCTGGAGGCGGATCCCGGCAATAATATTACCGAGAGAAGGGAGGACAACAATAAACAAATGGGAACCATTGTTATCCAGGGTTCCCTCGCTACACCCCAGGATGCAAACACTCTTGTCACCAGCTGTTCCGGAACAGGGACGCATACGAACGTGGGAACTCATCCCTTTACCGTGGTCGAGCAGAATCCGTAGTTGCTCAAGACAACATGGATAGTACCTCTAAAAATATGAATCGGATTCTGGCGATAGTGTGTTTTCTTCTCTCTTTTTCCGCCGCGGCGGAAATGAGTTTTCTGGAGGAGATGCAGATAGGTAGATACATTCTTATCGGTAAGGCCGTCGATTCTGACGTTACCTATCACGGGAAGGTGGAAATTTTCGCAAAGGACGGAAAACTGGCGGTAACCCGGGAGATTGACGGAACGTCGATTACCGGCAGCGCGGCCATGGAGCCGGCGCTGAATGGTGATGCCAAGGTGCTTCGTATCAGATTTTCCGAGAACGGCAGACAATATGAAGAGACCTGCCTGTTCGTTCCTGATCTGGATAACTATTCCAGAATAAGTTGCTATCTGTATGAGCCGGGTGTGTCTACCAGAACCCCGGGACTGGAGGCGCTGTTTTTTAATCATGCCGGGGACTAGGGCGAAGCGGATGCTTTATCTGAATATGCTTAATCTCGGTAATAGACGGTAAGTAATAACTGATGAGGCAGGGATGATGGACGCTTTCAAGTCATGGGCCCAGGTTCGGGGCCGATCCTTTCTCTTTATTTTGACGTGTATGTACGCAAAGTGCAGGCTGGATATTTTTAATAATAAGGGGGAATTATGAAAAAGCTTATATTTCTTTTGATTGTTCTTGGGGGTGGCTATTTCGTGTATACGAAACTTCCGCAGAGCGCGGATTACTTGCATGGGACCTGGAAGGTGGTACAGGATCCGGATAATCCGAATTCAAAAGAGACGTTTCGGATGACAAAGGACGGCGAGTTTATTTTCTCCGATGGTTTTACTTGTCTATATGCCCACGTGGTGGCCGATGAAGTTACGGTAGCCTGTAAACTGGAAAACGGAGAGGTGCGGGAGATGGAATTTTCTCTGTCTGCCGATAAGAAAACGTTGACCAATCCTTCCGGTACCACCTATCGGCGAATGTAGCTTAGGAGAATCAGGTTGCCGGTTAAGATAACGCGGGTGAACACTTCCGAGGATATCGATATTGTCGCCGAACTGGCAAAGGAGATATGGGAGCAACATTTCACCCCGATAATAGGCGCGGCTCAGGTGGAGTATATGCTCAACAGGTTTCAAAGTGCCGATGCCGTAACGAGTCAGATAGACAGCGGCTACGAATACTATCTGGCCTGGATCGGGACTGAGCCGGTGGGTTATACGGGGCTGGTTGCGGATACGGCCAGCGGGAAATTGATGATCAGCAAGATCTATGTCAGGCAGTCCCTACGGGGGAGAGGTGTCGGGAAATCGTTGCTGGAGTTTATTGAGCGGAAATGCAGCCTGGGAAAATACCCGACCCTCTGGTTGACCGTGAACCGGTTCAATGACGCGACTGTTGAGTGGTATAAACATCGTCATTTCGCCATAGTCGACGAGGTGAAGAAGGATATTGGCGGCGGCTTTATTATGGATGACTATATTATGGAAAAGAAGATCGGTTTGCTTGCATAGTTTGAACATCGGTGGGGAACGATATATGACCAATACCATAGATCAGCGGATGAAAGAAATCGATAAGGAGATTTTGAAGGTGAACATCATTGATGTTCCGGGTTCCATCCTGGTCGGCTTGGGGTTGTATGCCAAATTCGTTGCTGAAGGCGATGCATTTCTTCCAATACTTAATAACCAATCCGTCGTCTATGCTCTGCTGGCGACAGGTGGTGCGATTATGCTTTGGGGCGGTTACAAAACGTTCACGCTCGCCCGCGAAAGGGCTCGTCTCCAGGAAGAGCAAAGTATGTTGGATAGACTTTCGAATAAGGAGCGGGTCGGGTGACGCAGATTTCTGAGCGTAAAGCGCGGTTCCCCCGGTATTATTAAGACGGCGTTTAAAACTATGAGTTCCTGGCGTCAGGAAATTTTACACAATTTTTTGCCGCTTATTACGGTTTGTCGTTAACCTATTGATAAAGAGACAAATATTTCAAGTGGTGTAATAATTGCGTATATCTGAGTTATAACCAAAAAACAGTGTGAGGAGTTGGCAGTGAAACGATTTATCCTAACGTTAAATTTTCTTTTGTTGTTGCTGTCCGTCGGCCAGGCGGGCGCAGCCGTTATTTATGACAACGGCACCAGTACCACTCATAACGGTGGTTGGTGTTCTGCCTGTAACGGCAATCAGTATGTGGTTTTTGATGATTTTGTTCTTGCAGATACAACGTCCATCGGAGCGATCGAATGGGATGCCGCATACTATGCGGGTACAGATACGAGCAGCCTCATCACGGTGAGTTTCTGGTCGGGTTTGAATACCGGTCTGATCAGCTCTTCCACATTCATCTGGAGTGATGTGGAATCGGTGATCAACAGCAATAGTAATAGCACTTTTTTCGCGGACCTGGCGGATTTTACCCTGGGGGCGGGAACATATTATTTGTCTATACAGTCCTACAATCATTTCATGCCTCAGGGGGGCGGGGATGGTGCATGGCAGTGGGCATCAACTGACGGAGTTATGTATACACGCAGTGACACATTTATTCCTTTCCGGTTGCATGACGGAGGTCAAGTGCCGGAGCCCACAACCCTTGCTCTTATGGGCCTCGGTATCGCAGGTATCGGATTTGCCAGGAAGAAAAAGCTGAGTTAGGAAGTATTAAAGAAGCAGTAAAGACTGACCCCGCCCACGATGGCGGGGTTTGTTTTTTTGGAATCGATTCTTCTCCCCTACGTTGCTCTCCCGTGTGGTAGGCGCCCAAGCTCCCCATAACATGGGGGCTTGGGCGTTTCCTATCTTTTAACGGGGACCAAGACCCGCAACAGGCGCCCTCCCCACAGGTAAAGAGAAAGTCCCGCGAGGATGGTCAGGGTGCCCAGCCAGACGTTGATTCCCGCCCGCTCGCCGTTCAGCATCTGGCCCAGCATCAGTGCCAGCACCGGGGTGATCAGCGTGATCAGGCCGATCATGGTCGCGGGCACCCGCTTCAATACATAGAAATAGAGATTGAAGCCGAGCACCGTACCCACCACCGCCAGGTAGAGGATGGCACCCACGGTGTGTTGCGGCAGCCGTTCCGGTATCCCTTGGCCGAACAGAAGCCAGCTGGCGATATAGAGCGGGACGGCAATGGCCAGCGCACCGCTATTCAGCGCCAGCGGGTGGATCTGCGCGCCGATCCGCTTGATCCATACCGAGCTCAGGGAATGAATAAATACCGACGTCAATACGCCGATCACCCCGTAGGCGCGGATAGGAAGCCCGGCGTCCTGAGGCAGAAAGATCTCGGCCAGTCCGCCCACGGCCAGCAGCAGACCGATAATCTTCGACGGGGTAAAGAACGGCTCCCCCAGCCACAGGGCGGCGAACAGTCCGATCACCATAGGTGTCAGGCCGTAGAGCACCGAGATCAGCCCGGAGGGGATGTACTGCGCTCCCCAGTACACGCTCATCATGGCGCCGAACATGCTCAGTCCGGCGGTGATATAGCTCATTACCGCTTTACGGTCCCATCGCATCGGAACACGGAACAGCACCAGCAGCAGCAGGCAGAACGCAAAACCGATGGACATGCGCGTGCTGACCGCCAGCAGAAAATCGCTGCCGTCGTTGCTCCACTTGATCGCCAACGGCGTGGTGGCCCAGATCAAGACAATTCCCATATAGGCGGCGGGGACCGACATTTTATTTCTCCTTTTTTCTCCTAAAAATAAAAAAGGCCGCGAAGGGTGACTCCGCGGCCTTTTGTGGGTGATTAAATCAGTTAATTTAAAGCGATAGCTTTTCCCTCAAACGCCAACGGACCGACACGGGTCGCCACAGGGCGACTCGTACGCGGGTAATTTTCATCAGTTTGGCGTGTGAAAAATTCATTGGTTGATATTGCTCCCGTTTGCCGGTGGCGGTCAAGGGGAAAATGCCGGTCGGCGAACGGGGGGTATCTGTTCTCCGGGGCGGGATTTTCGAGCAGGTCATCGCCCCTTGCCATCCCGGATATGCCGAGTTGAATCCATTTCCAATATAAACTTCATGGAAATATAATAGTAGGTGTTCGGAAAAGACCTATAGAACGGCAAATACGACCTGCAAGCTCAGAACTGTTGTTGCAAGCCGGTGACAGGCCGAGCACTGTCGCGATCAAAATGGAAAAAAAAGAACAGCAGCAGGCAGCCCTGTATAATCTGGCCAAGCTCACGGTGCCAAGGATGGAGCGCGCCTATGGGCGCGCCCGCTTATTCGAGCGTATTGATCGGGCCAGACAGGACTCGCGGTTATTATGGGTCGGCGCCGAGGCCGGGAGCGGTAAAACTACCCTGGCGGTCGGTTACCTCCAGACCCGTAAACTTGATTCCCTGTGGTACCAGCTGGATGAAGGGGACGCCGATGCGGCGTCATTCTTCTACTATCTGGATCAAGCCGCCCGCGGTCTGGATTCACATCATCACGTCCTGCCCATGCTCACCCCCGAGTATCTGGGCGCGGTGGAGGTATACGCCCGTAACTTCTTCCGTGAACTTTTTTCCCTGTTCCAAGGCACCCCCAGGGTTCTCGTGTTCGACAACTATCAGGACCTGCCGGACGACTCGCCGTTACATCAACTGCTGGCTACGGCCTGTGAGGAGTTGCCGCCGGAGCTCACTATCATCGTATTGAGCCGGAAGAAGCCGCAGGCTGCCTTTGCGCGGCTGTTCGCCAACGGGCAGGCGACAGCGATCGAGGCGCCGGAACTGCGGCTGACCCTGGAAGAGACCGGAGAGATATCCGCTCTGTATGCGGGCGAACCGATTGCCGAAGAGCTGGTCGCATCGTTGCACCAACAGACCGGCGGTTGGGCGGCGGGATTGAGGTTGATGCTGCTTCAGCCGCAGACCGCGCCGTCCGGGTTGCCGGTCAAGGACGTGCAGCCGCCCCAGGTCATTTTTGATTATTTTGCTGCCGAGGTATGGCAACGGGTGGATGAGGCGACGCAGGATTTTCTGATGCGCAGTGCCCTGCTGCCCAGCATGACCATCGGCGCGGTCAGCGAACTCACCGGCAATTCCCGTGCGGGCGAGATTATGGATTATCTCGTACGCCAAAACTACTTCACCGTCCGCCACGGGGGAAACGTCCCGGCGTATGAGTACCATGACCTGTTCCGACAGTTTCTTATTCACAAAGGATACGAACATTTCGCTGCCGATGAACGTCGGGCGCTGATAAAAAGTGCCGCGGCGATATTGATCCGGAGCGGCCGGTATGAGCATGCCGCGCAGTTACTGGTCGAGGACGGCGATCACGACTCGCTCCAGACCCTGATAGAACACCATGCGCCGGCCCTTACGGCCCAGGGGCGTCTTATCACCCTGGAGAACTGGTTGCGGTCTCTGCCTGCGGAGCGGGTCGAAGCCCAGCCCTGGCTGGGTTACTGGCTGGGCTATTGCCGCATGCCCCGCGATCTATCCGAGGCCCGCCGGCTTTTTGAGGGGGCCTATGCGCAGTTTCAAGAGGAAGGCCGGCCCCTGGGGCAATATCTGGCCTGGTCCGGTATCGCCGAGACTTTTCAGTTCGGTTGGGACGATTTCAGCGGGTTCGATTTTTGGATCGACGAACTGCATAGTCTGCAAAACATACACCCGCTGGAGCGATTTCCGGAGGCCGAGTCGCGGGTGATCTGCGCCGCGTTGGGGACCATGAGCTTTGTGCGTTCCGATCACCCGGAGGTTCGGCGTTTGGCCGCCCATGCGGAATCCATGCTGGCCGATCTGCGTGGAAGTTCGCTGCATATCGTTATCGCTGCGACGCTGCAACTCTATTACGGCATGGTCGGTGATTTTACAAGATTGAGAGAAATAAGCAGGGAGTTGCAACAGCATGTAGATGCGCCTGGTCTTGAACCGTTAGCGCGACTCTATAGTTATCTGGCTCTAACGGAGACCGGATGGATCACTGACGATCTTGTATCAGCCCGCAAGTGGGGCGAGCGGGGCCTCGAGCTTGGTGAAAATCATGGCATTGTGCTGCTCAAATCACAGTTTCATGCTCACCTATTATATACCTACCAACTTGAAAATGATCTGGAAAGCACAAGAGAACAGCTTGAACAGTTGTCCAACCGCACTCGTCCGGAATGCCGTCTGGATGTTTGTCATTATCATTATCATGTCGTATGGGCGGCGCTGGAGCAGGGGGATCTGGTACAGGCCCGGGAACATGCGGAAAGAGCATTGGCCTTGTCTGAAACTCTCCATGCGAGTTTCCCTATTGCATTGTGCCGCATTAAGTTGGCGGAGGTGCTGGCGGCCTGTGGGGAGTACAACGCCGTGCCGCCGCTGTTGGAGCAGGCCGGGGAGTTTGCGGTGCGCATGGGTAGTACGATGCTGCAGTTTATGGTCGGACTGGTGCGGGCCTTTGCGTTGTTGCGTGCGGGACGTAACGAAGAGTGTGCCGTGGCGCTTTCCGATACCTTGAGGTTCGGTTGTTTCCAGGGATACACGACCTATGCTGACCGGCAGGGTCGATTTATAGCAGAGCTGTGCCGTTTTGCCCTGGAGCACTGTATTGAAACCGATTATGTGTGCACCCTGATCCGGAAACGGGGCCTGCTGCCGCCTCCAGGAGAACTAGTGCCGGAATCCTGGCCGTGGGCGGTAAAGATTTACACTCTGGGCGGTTTTGAGGTTGTCCGCGAAGGGGAGCAGTTGCAGTTCACCACCAAGGTTCAGAAGAAGCCGCTGGAGCTGCTGCAGGCCTTGATTGCCCTGGGTGGCTGTAACGTCAGCACCCTGAAACTCGGGGAACTGCTGTGGCCGGATGCCGAGGGGGATGCCGCGCAACAGAACCTGAAGGCCACGCTGCATCGTCTGCGTAAACTGATCGGGCATGATGCGGTGGATGTGCAGGATAACCGCATGGGGCTGAATCCGAGATATTGTTGGACGGATATCGATGCATTGAGCGGTCTTCTAAATAAGGTATCGGACGGTGTCATCGGTATGGATGACGAATTGGAGCGGCTCGCCGCGCGGATGCTGGAACTCTACCGCGGGCCCTTTCTGTCCGATCAGGAGGCGAGCTGGGTTCTCGTGCCGCGCGAGGTTTTTCGCGGTAAATTCCTCAAGGCCATGAAACAAGTGGCCGGCAGGCTGTGCGAACAAGGGAATACCCGGATCGCACTGGACTATTATTACAAGCTGCTGGATATCGAGCCGCTGCGTGAGGACATCTATGTGGCGGTTATGCGCTGTTATCAGAGTATCGGACAGTTGTCAGAGGCTATGGGCGTATATCAGCAGCTATGCACCCTTCTCGACTCCCAGCCGGGTTTCGAACCATCCCCGGAAGTTCAGGAACTCTATCAGTCCATCGTGTCGCAGCAGGCGTAAACGCCGTTATTGCCCAACTTAACGGCGGAGTAGTAATTTAATTCGCCTGAAATCGCATAATCCACGGGTAATAAGACACAGCGTTCTTTGAATCCGTAACCAATCTGTCACCCTCCATCCCTTAGATTGCTGTTAGCGCACTGTTTTTAGGAATATTGGATATGTACAAACGACAGCGGGTAGATTGGTTGGTCACCGTTTCATTGTTGTTGATGGTGCAAATGGATATCAACGTCGCGCATGCGGATTGTAGTGATCTGCTTGCCAGTACCGAGTTGGACCCTCCCGTCGATATCAATGAATCCTGCGATTATCCTTCAGGTAATCTCCGTCTCGCGGGGATGACCATAAATAACCATGGTCGAATTCTATCCGGGATGTCGGTCACTATAGAGGGATCTGAATTTAACAACTATTACCAGTACTACAGTATTCGCTACGGCGGCATAGTGGGTGCAGATATCTCCAGAGATATCGCGGGTTTTGGGAGCGGGTATCTGCAAGTGGTTGGCGGCAGCAATAACGCGGGTCGTTTCGTAAACAGTGGCGGTCTCTATAATGATTTGGGTAACGATGTCGCTATTGGCGTCGGAGGTGTGTTGGAGGGCGATGGATATTTGGAGAATTTCGGCATCGTATCGAACCGGGGGAGGGTGAATCTTGGGTATGTTTGGAGTTCCTACTTGGGGTCCGGAGTTGAAAACTTCGGGTATATTCTCAACTCCTCCGGCGGTCAGTGGAACGCCGATGTAATTCTAAATCTTGCAGCGGTGCGGAAAGGCACCGAGGTATACGGTCATCTAATAAACCAGCAGGACGCCGACTGGACGGTCGGAGTGGAGCTCTACAATTTTTCGGGCGGAACGGTCGATAATCATGGGGTAATGACCAACCGGGGAGTATTCATTAATCAGGGTGCATTCAATAATACGGGGGAATTTTACGATCAGGAGAGTATGTATCTGCAGGGGAACGGTACTGTTCAAAACGATGGGGAATTTCTGATTACAAATGGGGGCGCGCTGTATCAGACAGCGGGCAGTCTGGTTAATAACGGAAACTTGCAGTTTGTAGATGGCAGTTACAGTTTCACCGGCGGCGTCATCGAGAATTACGGCGCAATTTCCGGCGGGGATGCCGGTCAATTCGTTTCGGACGGATCAGGTTCAATAAGCAACTCCGGATTGTTCAATGTGAGCGATGGTGTAAGTGTGGGTTCGTTTGAAAATCATGCGGGTGAGGCGAACATCGGCCAAGATCTTACTGCGCAAACGATACGTAATGACGGCGGCGCCATGAATGTTCGCGGAGAGATAGTTCCCGCCCATTTGATAGAGCTTTCTGCGGGCAGCATTAACGCATCGCAGATCGATCTAGGGTCGGCTTCCGAAATGAGTTTTACCGGAGGAAGATTAAGCGTAATTAGATTCTATGGGGATCTTGTTAACGCGGGCGGTACGCTGGCGCCAGGGAATTCACCCGGTATGACCGATATCGCGGGTAACTATGAGCAGTTGATCGATGCGGTATTGGAAATTGAGATAGGCGGTCTGTCGCGAGGCGTGGAGTATGATTATCTCAATGTCCAAGGTTCGGCGGCATTGGGTGGTACCTTGGCCGTGAGCTTATTTGATTTCGGAGACGGTCTGTTTATGCCGGGCGCGGGAGACGTATTTGATATTGTATCCGCCGAAACGCTTATCGGTCGGTTCGATTTATTTGACCCCGCGATTCTCGATGACGGGCTCGCATGGAATCTTGATTACATCTATGATGATTTCGGTACCGATTTTGTCCGATTGAGCGTGGTGGCAGGTCCGGTCCCGGAACCCTTCAGCATTTCCTTGATCGGTATCGGTCTGTATGGCCTTGGCTTTGTGCGCCGGCGTAGACGATCCTGACCATTATCTACTTATCTTCTAATCATATACTGAAGCGCAGGAACTCTATCATTCTATAGTATTGCAGCAGGCGTAAATCCTGTTGCCGCGCCATTTTGTTGGCGGAACGGTAATTCAATTCGCCTGTAATCCTGTATTCAACGGATAAGAAAACATCACTGTTTTCGAATCCGTAACCAATCTGTCACCCTCCATCCCTTAGATTTCCCTCAGCACACTCTTGTGCTGAGGGCGATTAGGCTATTTATCTTTAATGCCTCTGGTCCTTACAGAATAAGAAAATAAGAAGAGGTTGAAATGAATACATCAATGACTATTGGCGATTATGCTCCCAATCCTCCGTGCGGCATCCGCAGGGCTGCGGCATTGTTACTGATCGCCGTACTGGTCCTGTTTACAAACGGCCCGGTTCTGGCCGGGGACGTATGCGATGCCGACGGCTCCGGTGGCGACGGCGGCAGCACGGCGGTCGGTGCAGGCGCCTTCGCCTGCGGCAACACCAACACCGCCGACGGTAATAGCGGCAGCGCGGTGGGGAACGGAAATGCTGCCAGCGGAAGCCATAGCAGTGCCTTGGGGGATTACAACACTGCCAGCGCCGAATCCGGGAGTGCCCTGGGGCACAGTAATACCGCCGACGGCGTCATCAGTAGTGCCATTGGAGCTAACAATACCGCCACCGGTATCGCCAGTAGCGCCTTAGGGACCGCCAACACGGCCGGCGGCGAAGCCGGCAATGCCGTGGGGAATAGCAACATTGCCAGCGGCGATTTCAGCAGTGCCGTGGGGTATGGCAACGTTGCCAGCGTCGAATCCGGCAGTGCCCTGGGGTACGATAACACCGCCGACGGCGCGGCCAGTAGCGCCGTTGGAGCCAACAACACCTCCAGCGGTATCGCCAGCAGCGCCGTGGGGTACGGTAGCAATGCCAACGGCAGCTATAGCAGTGCCTTGGGGGGTTACAACACCGCCAGCGGCGATTTCAGCAGCGCCGTGGGGTATTTCAGTACTGCCAGCGGCTTAGCCAGCAGCGCTATGGGAAACAGCAGCCGCGCCAGTGGCGAAGGCAGTAGTGCCGTGGGGTATGGCAATCGGTCCGCCGGTGACAACAGCAGCGCTATGGGATTCTTTAGCACGGCTTTCGGCAATTACAGCACCGCCGTCGGTAGCTATGGCCAGGTGTTGGGTGCGGCCGCCGGTTCGCAATATTCCATTGCCATCGGTGGTGGTAGTACTGGCAACACCGGCGCTCGAATCGGTACGGAAACAGGCGACGGGGCCGAGGCGGCCATCGCTATCGGTCGCAATGCGGTGGTGGACGACGGTGCAGACAATGCCATCGCTATCGGGACCAATAGTATCGCAAGTGGTACCTCAAGCAACGCGGTAGGAACCGGCAATAGCGCGGGAGGTGATTTCAGTAGTGCCTTTGGGACCGACAATACTGTTAGCGCCAACTACAGCAATGTTTTTGGGTATAACAACACCGCCAACGGCGCGTACAGCAGCGCACTGGGGTACAGCAACACAGCAGCTGGATACAGCAGCAACGCCGTGGGGGCTGAAAACAACGCCGCTGGCGTTGGCGGCAGTGCGGTGGGTTTCGCAAACGTTGTCGTTGGTAACTACGGCAGCGCCGTGGGATTCGTAAACTCTGCTGTTGGAAACTACAGCAATGCCGTGGGTTACGGTAACCTGGCCAACGGTGACTACAGTAGTGCATTCGGCAGTCAAGCCAAGGTGTATGGCACGGCCGCCGGTTCCCGGTACTCCATTGCTATCGGTAGCGGTGACACGATGACTCCGGGCGCTCAAGTTGGCACTTGGGGGGGCGACGGTGCCGAGGCGGCCATCGCCATCGGTCGCAGTGCGGTGGTGGATGACGGCGCCGACAACGCCATCGCCATCGGTACCGGCAGCAATGCCCAGTCCGCCGGCAGTATCGCCATGGGCAACAACGCTACCGCGGTGCAGTCCAACTCCGTGGCCATCGGCAACGGGGCTACCGCGCAGTCCTCGGTAGCGGTGGGCACCGGGGCCCAGGCTACCGGCACCAACACCACCGCAGTGGGTGATAACGCCACCGCCTCCGGTGACTACGCGGTGGCGGTTGGTAACAACGCCACCGCCGGCGACGACAACTCGGTCGCCATCGGCAACGGCTCCGTCACCTCGGCCTCTGATACGGTGTCGGTGGGTTCCTCCGGCAGTGAACGGCGCATCACCAATGTGGCCGCGGGTGTGGACAATACCGATGCGGTGAATGTCTCTCAGCTCAATGCCGCTATCGCGGGTGTGGGCTCTCCCGATCTAACCGGTCGCGTGGATGCACTGGACGATAGAGTGGATACCCTGGATGCGCGGGTGGATCAGGTGGGAGCCATGGCCGCGGCCTACGGTTCGCTTGCGCCCAGTCCAAACGCCGCCGGCAACAATCAGCTCTCCCTGGCGGTGGGTGCCTACCGCGGCGAGCAGGCGCTGGCCGCCGGCTACTATTACCGGGCAAGCGGCAATCTCATGCTCAATGCCACTATGGCGCGAACCGGGGGTGGTACCGCGGGAGGGGCCGGCGTCAGTCTCAGTTGGTAATGTCTTGTCCGCGGGATCCTATTAGCCGAGCACGATGCAAAGCGATCTGTTCATCAGCAAGCGTAATGTCCGGCTCGCTATTCGAATCATGCAGGCGAGGATGGATCTGAGCCGTGGCAAGTCATCACTGGTTGAGACTGTATTGCGTCAGGGTCTCGAAGAGGATATGCGCGATTTGGATCCGGCGCCGCTTTCCGCGGAGGAGCATCGTTGCTGGGTCAATCTGCTGCTTCTGAAAGCGGCGCAGTTGGGGCGTAGAGATGATGAACATGCGCTTGAGCTCTATCGGCAATGCGTGACACACGCCTATTGGGCGGGAGATGTTCCGTTGGCCGAGCGTTGCTATCGCGCGTACAAGCACCTTAGTGTGCTGATGAACCGCAACTAAATGCTCGTCCGCTTGGACCGTTTTTCATCAGAGGAAAAGGAACATAGAAGTTATGCGGAAAGGAAGGCGGTTAAGAAGAAATTACGGGGAAGAAGGGGGTGTGTCGTGAATGGAGGGCGCTATGCGGGAAGTGGGGTCATGATGAGGTGTGTTTGATTCGCTATGCCTAAATCATGTTCATAACAAAATATCGAGATCATAAATAAAGCTATTAGGTCAACCGACAGGAGTGCAAAGGGCTGTTTATATGCAGCGAGACTAATTGTTAAAGATTAACAATGTGTATTTAGAAAAGGAGAAATATTATGAATATCGCACCGAAAATTCGTCCAAGAGTTTCATTCATTCCGATCATAATGAATGCGATTACCTCTCAGAACCCTGATGCTGGCGCAAAGAAGTTTAAAGCCGCGCTAGGACAGAAGCTGGTAAAACAATTGTCAGATAATTGGAAACGTATGCCGGGGGGAGAAAAGAATAAGCGATATTATCTGAGTCGTTCTTGGCGGGCGCCGGCTGGAGATTTCGCAACTCAGATGGCGATCCAGCACAATGCATTTTTGAAAGCCAGGGAGCAGTTGATCAATGAGCGTAAACGAATCATAAGAAAAGAATTAGGCACCGCGATGCGGAAGGGTTTTTACGCTCCGACATCTGAGATTGCTCGTGACATGGCGCTTGTTTATGAAATACAAAAGAGATGGTACAAAAAAGTTGTGGGTTGTCGGTGTGAAAAGCCAGGCGAAACTTTACCGCCACCGCAGCCACCAAAAAAATATGGACTGATAATTTCTCGATTACTCTGTCATGACCAAAGAGAAAATGGATCTGATGAAATATATCTAGTGAGTGCCGTGGTTGACGGTAATGGAAAACTGATCACGACAACTTCCCCCAAGTACAATATTGATGATGACGACAATTATGTCCTTTTTCCCAATTGTTGGATCTACCCAATGCAAGATCCTAATGGCTTTTTAGATGCCGCGATATCCATGTGGGAGGATGATGGGGGATACGGTCAGGCCGGGCAAACAGTTGCCGCAGTTGGCGGTGCGATTTCCACTATCCCAAACCCCTATACATTGGCGGCCGGTGTGGCACTGACCGTTATTGGTGAAGTAATAAGCCTTGCGAGTTGGCTGGATCGTGATAATCGTTATGGAGATGCCTGCAAGACCTGGCCGTCAAAAAGCAACCTGGAGGCCGGGATTGGTCCTTATACTCTGAGTTATTACGAGGTAGATGAGGGGTTGCTGGATGATGGTCATGATTTTGATTTAACAATTTACCTGCTATCGGCATAGATAGGCTAACAACAGGGGAGATCGGACGCTATGAATACTTTTAGAAGTGTAGTGGCGATAACGTTATGTCTTGCTATTTCATTGCCCGCGCATGCGGTGGTGATCGGGGATAGAGACTGGATGCAGGTTACTGCAACCACAGGTTTTAGCTGGGACGATTTCGATACCGTTTTCGACACCTCAACAGGGCGCTGTGACGTTGTCGGTTGTCTGCTCGACAATGGTGCCGACGTCGTCGATGTGAGCGGTTATGTCTGGGCCAATAACGCGGATGTAAATAATATGGTGATCGCCGCCACCGGGGGTGCCGGCTTGCCGTATTTGGATAGAACGTGGGTATGGGATACCGGTAGTCCAACGGCCCTGGATAGCCTGTTTATATCTTTCGCTCAAACTGTTGTTGTGTCTGGCATTAATCAGATCCGTGGCTGGACACGAGAGGAACATGTTCATGGGTATGGGGACTATATAGCACTAGCTGATTTTACAGACGGGATTCACAACGACAAGGAAGCATTGCAGGTGGGAGTGGCTGCATCCTTCAGACCTACTGAATATGTGGGTGGGTGGTTGTATAAGGCCAGCGTACCCGAACCTTCCCTGATGGTGTTACTTTTGTATGGTTTGGTCGGCATGGGCGCCATACGAAGGCATAAAGGTCTCAAAGCGGTATTGCGGATATAGAGCACATGGAAAGTGGGTCAGGTGAATGTTGTCACTACACACCTGACCCACCGGCGGATATTCGGCCACTCTCTGGACAGCAATGGTTATTAAAGGCCAACCCCGATCCCGATGCCGAAATGGACTTGGGGTTCGGAGGGTGAAGCGGTGTAACGCCACAGGTCTATATCCTTGATCTCAATCAAGGGAAAGCGGTAAGGGGATTCGCCGACCTTGCCCACGCGCAGTTGCCGAACCGTGCCCACAACCGTCACCCAGCGACCCGGTGCGTAATCGGCGGTCTCCAGGTAACCCGGGTGTATTGCCAGAAACCTGCCCAGGGGTCTGGCGTCGCGATGCGGTTTATGTGCATCGTTCAGGGGATAGGCAAGCACCTCCAGCCAGGTGCTGTCCCGCCGGTTCTCCGCGGCGATGATGGTTCCGCCCCATTCCACCGTACGTCCCTGGTGAGATTTGATATCAGCCGCCACCGCCACCGGCGATGGAGACGGTAGAGGCTCCCGCCGTGGTTCGCCGGCGCAGGCGGCCAGTAGCAGCGGGATCAGAAACAGCGCAGGGATCATTCGATACATAAGGACACCTTGTTTCACCAGTAATAGGGATACCGCCAGGGATAACCGTAGGGGTAGGGATAAGGGTAGTACCAGGGGTCGTAAAAGGGATCGGGGTGATAGTGTCGTTGTGGTTGCCGAGGCGGCCAGAGATGGTAGGTATCGGCGGCCACCAGGGGGTAACGATAGGGATAGTTGCCCACCGCGCGGGTTTCCGCGCCGAGCACACGGCCGACAACGGTCAGAGAGCTTTTCTCGCGATATTCCGCCGGATCGAGAAAGCCGGCGATCCGCACCCGGAATCGTCCTTCCGCCGCGGCCGACCCCCGGGGTCGTCCGCCACTTTCCAGGGGACGCGCCAGGATTTCCACCCAACTCTCCTTTCTTCCATTCTGCACGGCGATGATCTCGCCGCCCCAGCGTACCAGTCGGCCCCGGAATCGGGCGGGATCGGCCTGCACCGCCCGCAGCGGAATGTTTTCCGGCAAGGGTTGGCGCACCGCCGGCGGTGTAGTGGAGGCGCAACCCGTGATCAGCAATGCCGTGATCAGGGCAAGACCGCTCTTTCCCGGAATATTCATATCCCTGAGTATAGAGCAGGGGGGTGGGTATATCTGCGCACTCCGTCGCCCGGCTTTATCGCCTATTGCATGTAGGGTTATTATTTGAAAACCATCTTTGATTGAGTGAGCCTAATGTAGAGTGGAGATCGTTCACAACAGGAGGGTGAAAAATGTTCAACAAGGGTTATATCAGGTCAGGGATTCTCGGTGTGATGGTCCTGTTTCTATCCACCGCGAACATGGTGCAGGCGGCCGGTCCCATGCCGGAGGTTGTGAGAAAAGCGGCCTGCGCCACCTGCCATAAGGCCGACAAGAAACTGATCGGCCCCGCCTTTGCCTGGGTTGCGTATAAGTACAAGGATGACAAGGAGGCCGGCAGGGAGGCGATCATTAATCAGATCATCAACGGCGGTCAGGGAAAATGGACCAAATACACGGGCGGGGCCATCATGCCGTCCTATGGGCAGACCACCACCGAAGCGCAGCGGAATGAGCTGGCGGACTATATCCTGAGCCTTGATCCGGTCGCCCCGCCGGACAACTGATTGTCGCTGTCCAGATCCGCTATCGGGTTTTCGAGGGTTTTATCTCGGTCTACAGCAATGGGCTGGGTTAATATAGGTGGGCCTCTTCTACCGGGGACAGGGCATAGCTATGACTAATACGGATAACCACCATTATCGGGTCAGACTGATTACGGGTGCCGGTGAGCTTCAGTCAGGCGGTCTTGAGCTGCTGGAAAAATGGCGTCAGGACAGCGGTAGCAGGATATGGGTGGATCGACAGGGGCCGCCGGATGCCGGGGAGGTCGAGTTTCTGGAAAGCTTCGGCTGTCATGAGCTGGCTGTGATCGATGCGCACCGGCAACGCCACCCTCCGAAGGTGGAGCTGTTCGACGACCATATCTTTATGCTCTTTCGGGGTATTTCCGAGTTTGGTGACAAACTGGATATCACCCACCTGCAGATCGCCCTGTTCGTGGGCGACCGTTTTATTATTACCCGTCACGATTCCGGTTCCTTCGGTATCGACCACTGGTTGGACAACCCTGATCTCTCCGGTTTCCTGAAAAATCCCGCGGTGCTTGCGGTTCAGATACTGCATTACTCCTGCGGAAAGTATTTGCAGCAACTGCTGGCGTTCGAGGAAAACCTCAGCGATATGGAAGATCTTATAGAGAATAGCTCCGACGATAATATGTTGCGGGAGTTGACGTTGTATAAGACTCGCCTCAGGAAACTGCGCAGGGTGTTTGACTATCATCAGAAAATGGTCGCGGTTCTTCTTAATACCCGGCCGCGGATTCCGGATGATAATAACGAGCGTAAACACTATACCCAGGATCTCCTGGATCGCTGCGAACGCCTGCACAGTCTGTCATCCATGTATTACGAAATTTGCGGTGATCTGATAGATGGTTACCTGTCGTTGTCGTCGCATCGGTTGAATCTGACCATGCGGGTGTTGACCGTGATCACCGCGGTATTCATACCGCTCGGTTTTATTGCCGGTTTGTACGGTATGAATTTCGAGAATATGCCGGAGCTCAAGTACCCGTTTGCCTATTTCATAACCTTGGGCGTGATGGCAACCATTGCGATTACCCTGTTAATCGTATTCAGGAGAAAGCGCTGGTTATGAGCGCTATCTGCGAGGAATCACTATGAATATCGAGTGGCTAAGTACATCGGTTATCGATTCCGGAAATTATCAGCTCACCATCGGCCAGGTTCTGTCCGCCCTGCTGGTTTTTGTCAGCGCTTTCTACATTTCAAAACTGCTGCGCAAGAGTATTGTCCGTGCCGCCGAATATCACAATAAGCTGCAGGTTTCACGGATCTACCCCTTTACCCGCTTCGTCCACTACTCGCTGATATTCCTGGGGCTCATGTTTGCCCTGTCCCTGGTGGGTATCGATATGAGCAAGCTTGCCATCGTGGCAGGAGCCCTGGGTATCGGCGTCGGCCTCGGGTTGCAGGAACTGGTCAAGAACTTTGTTTCCGGAATAGTCATTCTTCTGGAGAAATCGTTGAAGGTGGGTGACTTTGTGGAACTGGACGCCGAGGTCTACGGGGTTGTCAAGGAAGTTAACTTTCGCTCAACCCTGATTCGTACCAACGACAATATTGATATCATGGTACCTAATGCCGATCTGGTCACCAACCGGCTCATCAACTGGACTATGGAGGAATCCCATGCCCGCATTCGGATTCCTTTCAGCGTTGCCTATAGCAGCGATAAGGATCTGGTTAGGCAAGCCGTACTGGAAGCGGCCGCCACGGTTGAACATACTCTGACCGACCCCAATTTTAGTCCGGTAGTATGGTTTACCGGTTTTGGTGACAGCAGCCTGGATTTTCTGCTCGGCGTCTGGGTTGACTACGAAGCGGTAATCCGACCCGCCGCCCTGAGATCGGATTATCTGTGGGCTATCGACGATGCCTTCAGGAAGTACGGGATCGAGATCCCGTTTCCGCAGCGGGATCTTTATATTAAGAAACTTGTCAATTTTGAAAAGGTTGGGATTGAGGATGATCCTGCTTGAGTCCACCATCGGCGACCCCCCTGTTGTCCCCCCTGAAAGGGGGGACGAAGGCGGTTGTTTCCGTCTCCGGGGGGCGTGAAAGATCGGTTCTCCCCCTTCCAGGGGGAGCTAGAGGGGGTACACCCCCCCAGTATGAGGTCTTTGCCGAGTTTCGTATCGCGCGTGTTACGCTTGCCTTTATAAATAGGATATCGAGGTAAATCTATGAGACGTCCGTTGTTACTGCTGCTGTTTTCCCTGCCGGTCCTGCTGGCCGGTTGCGGGGCGGGTCCGGGCGATGGGCACATGGTGGGTGAACTGGCCTGGGACCGGGTGGAGCTGAGTAACGAGGCGGCGGAGCCGATCAGCGACATCCCGGTCCGCGAGGGACAGCAGGTGGCTGCCGGCGAACTGCTGGTACAGCTCGATCCCCGCCGTGCCGAGGCCAGACTGGCCGGGGTTATGGCCAGGGTCAACGAAACCAGGCTGGAACTGGATCGTCAGCAGAAACTGATCCGCCAGCGCCTTACCAGTCCGGAGCAGGTGGACAGGGCCAACAGTGCCTGGGAGCAGGCCAAGGCCGATGAGCAGGAGGCGCGCCTGGCCCTGGAACGGCTCAGTATTCGCGCCCCGAATGCGGGACGGGTGGACGAGCTGCCCTTCGAGATGGGTGAACGGCCGGCGGTGGGTTCGGTGCTCGCGGTGTTGCTGGTGGGCGAGGCCCCCTATGCGCGACTCTATGTTCCGGAGCCGTTACGTGGCCGGATCGCGGTAGGTGATGAGGTGCGGGTGCGGGTGGACGGGCGCGAAAAAGAGTACCAGGGACGGGTGCGGCGCATTGCCAGCGATCCGGCCTTTACCCCGTTCTTCGCCCTCAGTGAGCACGACCGCAGCCAATTGGTTTATCTCGCGGAGGTTACCCTGCGCGACGCCGCGGATCTACCCGCGGGTCTGCCGGCGGACGGGATGTTGCCGGAGAAGGGTGAGTGAGTGACGCCGCCATCGTCACCCGCGGCCTGACCAGGCGCTTCGGCGACCTGGTGGCGGTGGATCACATCAACCTGCATATACCCCGTGCCAAGATCTATGGTTTTCTCGGTCCCAACGGTTCCGGCAAATCCACCAGTATCCGCATGCTCTGCGGTCTGCTCATCCCCAGCGAGGGTGAGGCCGAGGTGCTGGGAATGCGGGTGCCGGGTGAGGCCGAGGCCCTGAAACACAAGATCGGCTACATGACCCAACGTTTCTCCCTCTATGAGGATCTCAGCACCTGGGAGAACCTGCAGTTCATCGCCGAGATCTACTGTTTGCCCAGCAACCGACGCCGTAGCCGTATCGAAGAGCTATTGCATATATACCGTCTGGAGGACTTGCGTGACCAGCGAGCCGGTACCATGAGTGGTGGCCAACGCCAGCGGCTCGCTCTGGCGGCGGCGGTTCTGCACGAACCGGAACTGCTGTTTCTGGATGAGCCCACCTCGGCGGTGGACCCCAAAAGCCGCCGCGACTTCTGGGAGAGTCTGTTTGAGCTGGCCAGCAACGGCACTACCATCCTGGTCTCCACCCATTACATGGACGAAGCCGAGCGCTGTCATGGTCTGGGTATCCTGGACCGGGGGGTAATCGTGGCCGACGGCAGTCCCGCGGAACTGGAGTCGCGCATCGATGCCTCGGTGGTGGAGGTGGAAACCCCGGATGCCGGTGCGGCCCGCCACGCCCTGGAGGGGCAACCCGGTGTGTTCAGCGTCACTCAGTTGGGGGCGCGGCTCAGGGTGCTGCTGGAAAAAGATCGTGCGCAGCCGGAGCTGCAGGTGCGGGATGCCTTGAGAGGCGCCGGCGTTGAGGGTGACGCCCGTATCTCGCCCCCCAGTCTGGAGGACGTCTTCGTAGCCGCTACCCAAGGTCGTTATACGGAGGAGCGGGCATGAACTGCGCCACCCGATTATTGGCCGTGGTGCGCAAGGAGGTGCGCCAGTTGAGTCGGGACCGCCTCACCTTCGGTATGATTGTGGGTATTCCCCTGCTGCAGATCCTGCTGTTCGGTTTCGCTATCAACACTGATGTGCGTCATCTGCGCGCCGGGGTGGCGGACCGTGCGGGAACCGAGCTTTCCCGCCAACTGGTGGCGGAGATCCGCGCCTCTCAGGTATTGGAACCGGTGCAGACCGCGCATACCCGGGAGGAGTTGCTGGAGCTGGTACGCCGGGGCGAGATTACCGTGGGTATTTCCATTCCGGAGGATTTTGAACGTCGCCTGCAACAGCCGGAACGCCCCGGGGCGCAGCTGGTGGTGGATGGCTCCGATCCTCTGATCCTCGGCGCCGCACGTCAACTCAGCCAGATGCGGTTGAGTGAGGACAGCATGTCGAAGGGGAAAGAGGCCGGAGAACTTTTCGAGATCTACAATCCTTATAATCCGGAACGACGCTCGGCGGTGCATATCGTGCCGGGGTTGATCGGAGTAATCCTGACCATGACCATGGTGCTGTTTACCGCGGTGGCGATTGTACGTGAACGGGAGCGGGGCAATCTGGAACTGCTGATTAACACCCCGGTGCGCAACAGCGAGTTGATGGTGGGCAAGATTCTGCCCTATATCCTTATAGGCCTGATTCAGGTCTCACTGATCCTGCTGTTGGGGCATCTGCTGTTCCATGTGCCGGTGGCCGGTTCCCTGTTCGACGTGTATCTGGCGGCACTGATCTTTATCGCCGCCAATCTCACCCTGGGGCTGGTTATCTCCACCGTGGCCCAGAGTCAGTTTCAGGCCATGCAGATGACCTTCTTCTTTTTTCTACCGTCGATTCTGTTATCCGGTTTCATGTTTCCCTTCGACGGAATGCCCCGTGTCGCGCAGTACATCGCGGAACTGCTGCCCCTGACTCACTTCATGCGTCTTATCCGCGGCATCGTGCTGCGGGGCGCCTCCATCGGCGACCTGATGTCGGAGATCTATGCCCTGTTCGGCTTCGCCGCCGTAACACTCACTCTGGCCACCCGGCGTTTCCATAAGCGTCTGGATTAGACCGGCGGGTGGAACGGGTTACCAATTTCCCGTCTTTCGCTAGGAATCGGTCTGAATCTTCCGCTCCAGAGCCGTGATCAGCGCGACAATCTGATCCGATAACGGCCCGACCGTTTCATAGAGTTCTTCCGCGGAGGCCACCTCTCCCTGCTCTTTCAGCTCCACGATTCGGCGTATGGTTTTGTGCAGCTCTATGTGCGGATCTTCCACTTCCGCCATTTCCGGTAGGTGGCTGAAATGTCGAGAACCATCTGAATAATACCAACGTCCAAAGGCACACTCCGTATGGGAGAAGGCGGCCGACTTGTCCAACGATGCCTTGCCATCCAGGAAGGCTCTCAGTTTGCTCTTCCATGCAAGATGAGCCGCTTTCGCCCTATGTAACTCGGTAACGTGGGAGCCGTCCGTGTTGAAGTTCCCCAGAAGGCCGAGCAGATTCTCCACGTAGTTTGCCAGCCGCTCGTTCGCCAAAGAGCTTTTCTCGGCATCTCCGGCGGTGTCCTCCGCAAGATGATTAATTTCAACCACATTCCTGTTGATGTCCTCGGCAACCGCGCTTTGCTCCTCGGCGGCGGTTGCGATCTGGGAACTCATGGAGGTGATGGTGTCCACCGACTGGGTAATGGCCGCCAACGCCTCGCCTGCCTCCGTGGCATTGGAGACGCTCTCTTCTGCCCGCTGTTTGCCTACTTCCATGACGCTTACTACCTGATTGACCCCTGACTGCAGACTTTCGATCATTTCATGAATCTCCTTAACGGAGTCCTGGGTGCGTTGCGCCAGAGTGCGAACCTCGTCCGCCACCACCGCGAATCCGCGTCCTTGTTCACCGGCACGGGCCGCTTCAATAGCGGCATTCAGCGCCAGCAGATTGGTCTGTTCCGCGACGCCGCGAATGACATCCATTACCGTACCGATGCGCTCACTGTCATGTTCCACCTGATTGATGGTCTCCACCGCGCGATCCACTTCGGCGGCCAGCCTTTCGATACTGTTAATGGTGTTACCCACTATCTGTTGACCGGACTTCGCCTGCTCGTCCGCTTTCAGGGCGGCTTCGGCGGTCTGGGTGGTATTTTGCGCCACCTCATGAACCGTTGCGGACATCTCGGTCATAGCGGTTGCCACCTGAGAGGTTTTCTCCTGCTGTTGAGTTATGCCCCGGTTGGTATGTTCGGAGAGAGTGGAATACTCTCCCACCACCACACCCAGATCGCTGGTTGTGTTGGTAACCTCATTCACCAGGTGTGCGACTTTTGCGGTTGAAGCATTGTAGGCGCGTGCCAGATGGGAGATTTCGTCGTTACCCGATTCATCCAGGCGATCACTCAGGTTTCCGGATCCCGATGCGATGTTTTCCAGTGCCTTCCCGGTTTCAAGCAGAGGCTGTACCACGCCTCTGCTGGTAAACCACACCAGTAATATGATTACGGCCACCGACACCACGCCCGCCAATATAACGGCATTACGTATGCCCGCAAGTTCAGCCACGTAGTGACTGCGGTCCTTGGCCAATATGAGTACCCCGAAAGGTTTGCCGGAGTAGTTATGCACGGCGTGGGCATAAAGAGAAACAGGTTTTCCGCGTAGCTCGGACTGGGAGAAACGGGGTTCCCCGGAATAGGCCTTTTTCTGTTCATCCGGCGACACTAGCTGGACGCCTTTCGCGGTGGTGGCAAATTCCTCCATGTTGCCGGAGCGGTCGATATACAGCGCAACATCCACTCCGTATTTTTTCGAAAAGTCGTCAAAGAAAGGTTGTCCGAAGGACATCCCGAACTCCACGGAGCCGATATGCCGGCCTTCGGAAAATACCGGCACGATACCACGTACGCCTAAACCGGCTACCCCGACTTCCATGCCTTTTATCGGCTTTCGGCTTTGATTCGTTTCGACCACGGTATGCCGGAAGGAGGAAAGGTCATCCCCGAATTTTTGTAGTTTGTGAACGCGCAGAAAAGAAATCGCGGGGGGTGTATGGAATTGGAACTGCCTCGCCCCATAGTCCTTTTTCAGATCCGGAAAGCCGCTGGCGAAATAGCTCTTTAATGTCTCTCTGTCACCTTCGGCGAACGCCTTTTGTACCTGTGGAATCCCGGCTACGAGAGAGCTCATGGATTGGGCGCGCTGTCCCTCGGATTCAACACTGGCTATCAGCACATCATATATCTTCTCCATCTCCTGATGCTCCGCCGTGGAGAGCAGGGCCTTCATGTGGGAAAAAATCAGGTAGAAAGCCAAAAACAGGACAAGAGATACCGCACTGGCCGATGTCAGGATAAAACGCCGGGTAATGCTGATATTGCGCAACATGTACTTTGATCCTTTTGTAGCAAAATCGAATTATTCGAGAGGAACGCGCTTCCTCTGAGAGGTTAGCGGAAGGAGTATTAAAAACTTAAGAAAATAGGGGGATTTCCAGAAGAAAACTGTTCCTGCCACTAATTGGGTGATCTTTGGGCGGGTCAGGCGTGAACCCTGCCTGCGCAAGGGGGGCTAACCACCCCGCTTCCGGGCCAGGGTCAGCCCGTCCCCAATGGGCACCAGGCTGATGCTGACCCGCTCGTCCCGGTGCAGCCTGTCGTTGAGTTCCCGAAGGGCGAGGGTGTCCGGCTCCCGGTCCTGAGGATCGGCCACCGCGCCGCCCCACAGGGTGTTGTCGAACAGCAGCAGACCGCCGCCGCGCACCAGTTCCAGGCAGCGCTCATAGTAGTTCATATAGTTGGTTTTATCGGCGTCGATGAAGGCCATATCAAAACGGCCTGCTTCCCCCTGATTGAGCAGGCTGTCGAGGGTTTTCAGGGCGGGCGCCAGATGCAGGTGAATACGATCCTCGATCCCCGCCTGCCGCCAGAACGAGCGGGCAATATCGGTCCAATCGCTGTCGATATCGCAGCATACCAGTTCTCCCCCCGGTGGCAGGGCCTGTGCCATACAGAGCGCGCTGTACCCGGTAAAGGTGCCGATCTCGATGATGCGTTCGGCCCCGAGCAGTTCCACCAGCAGGGCCATGAACTGTCCCTGCTCGGGAGCGATCTGCATACGGCTCTTCTCATGCTGTGCGGTAACTTCGCGCAAGGTGCGCAGCAACTCGGTTTCGCGCAGCGAGTGATCAATCAGGTAGCGGTATAAATCCTCGTTCAGGGGCAGTGTGGCGTTCGTCATAGCTATCCATTCCGCGGAAGAGACTTGTCAGTTATCGGGCTGCCGTCTTTTCTCCGGGTTTTTTCTTGTCCGGAAGATATATATTTACCACAGAGGTCACGGGGGAACACAGGGGGATTGGAAAACGTCGGTTGTTGATTCTCCGTATCCTCTGTGCCCTCCGTGGTAAAAGCGTTTCTGAAACGCCCCGCCGTTGAGGGGCTTAGACGTTTTTGTATTGCGCAATAGCGCCTACGGCTTCGGCCAGGGCCGTCTTCACCCAGCTCCCTTTTTCCATCGGACCGGCAAACTCCCCGCGGGAAATCTCCAGCTGTACCCAGGGCATCTCGAGGCCGTGGCGACAGGTGATATAACCTCCGGAGAATGGGCTGTTGAGCGCTACCCGTCCCGGGAAGCGGGATTGCAAAGCGGATTGCAGAATTTGTATCCATTCCTCGGGACAACTTTTCCCCCCGGCGTTACCCAGGCAGACCTGCGGTCGTTCCGCACCCGGGTCCGGGCCTACCGGTGGTCCATGGGCGGCCATGGTATGGCAATCGACACCCAGCAGCACGCCACTGCGCCCTGCGCCCGCGCTGAGTTGACGATGATAGGGTTTGTAATAGGTGTCGAGTAACCGGTGAACGGTACTTTCGCTCAACGGTTCCCGCCAGATCGGCACCTCCCAGCAGGTATGGGTCTTCACCACCCCGTCCTTGCGAAAATCGTCTTCCGCGCGATTCATGTCGAGTACGGCGCGTGCGATTTCCGTACGTACGAATACGGCTACCTGGGTTTCCAGCGGACCGTAGATCTCCCGCGCGAATTCGTCGCTGTCCGCGATGATCTGCTGCGGACTTAACAGACAGTTTCCCTGCAGGGATTCGGGCACCTCAAGCCCGGCGTGCGGCAGTGATAGCAGCAGGGGTAGCGTCATGGCCCCTTGGCCGAACCGTCCCGGCGGGGGTCCGCTACACCGATGAACTCTCCCTTCTCCTGCAGTACCAATTGGACGCACCCGAGATAGAAGGAGTAGGGATCGCGCACATCGATTTCAAAACCGCGGCGGTGCAGCATTTCCGGAATATCATCCCGCATGCGGGTCCCCTCCAGGGATACCTTGCCCTTTATCGAGCAATGCATGCGCGGTGCCTCCACGGCATCGAAAGGGGTTGCGCCCCGTTCCAGGCGCAATAGAACCTGAAGTATGGCGGAGACGATGCGCTCCGAACCGGGTGAACCGACAGCCAGCCAGGGCTTGCGCCCGCGGAAAACCAACGTGGGTGCGACCGACGCCCAGGGTACGGCATTGGGACGCAGATAGTAGGGGTGGGAGATGTCCCGGTATTCGAAAGCGCTCATATAGTTGTTATAGAGAAAACCCAGCTCCGACGCGGCGGTGAAGGAGCCGTATACCCGTTCGATGGACTGGGTGAGACCGACCGCGTTGCCGTCCCTGTCCATCACCGAGGCGTGAGTGGTTTCGCCCCGCGTCTTTATCCGTGTCTTGATACGTTTGGCTACCCGCTTTGCATATTCCAGGTTGGTGATGTCCTCTCCCAGCTCCAGTTCCTGAGGAAACAGAGTGGGATCATCCGGTCTGTCCGCGCGGTCCAGATTGGCTCTGCGGATCACGTGCGCCAGCAGTAGTGCGCCCCTGGGTGTGTCGGGATCCCGCTGGGACTCGGGGAACTGGTTCAGAAGATTGAGGGCTTCGATCAGGGTGCGGCCCGCACCCGGTGGACCGAAGGTGAATACCCGGTTGTTGCTGAAATGGGTGGCCAGGGGTCGGCGTTCCACGGGCCAGGGGATCTGTGCAAGGTCGTCATCGCGGATCAGGCCGTCGTTCGCCACCA
Organism: Sedimenticolaceae bacterium; assembly: GCA_050291465.1. Lineage (GTDB taxonomy): Bacteria > Pseudomonadota > Gammaproteobacteria > Chromatiales > Chromatiaceae > CBFDBF01. Next base: position 57,150 of record JBNKJV010000005.1, read on the forward strand.
TATCTTCGTGGATGCTGCGGGCGATCTCCCCCTGATAAAAATCCTCCACCCCGGCTTGTGCCATGCGTCTGAGAGTATTGGCCAGGGCGGGTTGCCGGAACCGCGAGCCGATGGGGTAGGTGTGTCTGCCGTTCTTGAGAAAAAGCCGGCCTCCGGAATGGCTCTGCAGATGTTTCAGTTCACGCCGTGTCAGATAGTGTTGCAACGGTGAGATACGATAACCCTCTTCGGCGGCACGGATGGCGGGAGTCAGGACTTCGGCCAGGGATTTCGTGCCGTAGTGCTGCAGGGCCCAGGCCAGAACCGCAGGGGTGGAGGGCACCGTCGTGGCCTTATGGCCGCGCAACTGCTCCACCCGTTCCAGTTCTCCCGGGGGTGTGCGATGCGGCGCCCGGGTTCCGCCGTCGAGACAGAATTTGCGTCCGCTCGCCGCGAGATGGATCAGCATCATGGTCTGTCCGCCGATACCGGACGCCGCGGGCTCTACTACGCCCAGGGCAAAGGCCGCGGCCACCGCCGCATCCACGGCGTTGCCTCCGGAGCGGAGCATGGCGGCGCCGGCCTCGGTGGCCAGGTAGTGCTGAGTGGAAACCATACCGTCCCGGGAGACCCCCACCCGTTGCGGTTGCACCACCCGCGGGTCGCTCGGATCGAGCAGATCGATATCGGTCGGCCCCCGGGTTTTACGGATCATGCTCATTTCCCGTTGCTGTTGAGCAGATACTCCGCCAGGAGCAGCGTGCGTTGCACCATGCTGATACGCGAAATCGCCTCCTGTCCGGTGTAAAGGCCGCGAGCCTCGGGACCCAGTCCGCAAATGACGGGCACCTTCGGCGGTACCAGTCCGGCGACCGAAGGCCACAGGCTGGTCTCGGTGTTCAAAGGGATATCCCATTTCTCCGCCGTATTGCGTAATTGTTTGAGTATTACGGAATTGATACGGCGCGAGGGCATGGCGGGCCGTGCCGACAGCAGCGCAAGTTCCGCCTGCTGGCGGTCAAGCACTTCCCGAATTCGTTCCTCCAGTTGATCCGCCGCGCGGATGTTGGGAAAAGAGGTCTGCAGAGTGGCGTCAACACGATGCGGCAGCAACCGGGGATAGGCCTGGGTGTGCAGTTCCACCGTGGAGACGGCCAGCCTGGCCTTGCGATCGTTCAACTGGGCGATGTCCTCCAACGCGCTAAGGGCTCGCAGCATCACCTCGGGGCGTTTCCCCTGCTGACCCAGCTTGCGAGGTCTACCGCGGAACACGGCTCGATAGCGTCGTTGGCCGCGCCGGCCGACAACCAGGCTGTTGTTGGTGTTGGCGGGGCGCAGCACCAACACCTCTTTGGCCATGGCTGTGGCGCGCTCTATATATTCCGCACTCTCATCGCAATCCCGGCCTTCATCCGCGTAGATCATCACCCCCAGGGGGATATCCTTGATCTTGCGCGCATGATGCAGGGCTTTAAGCACATACTCCAGCTGCACCAGAGGGCCGCGGGAAGCACCGATACCTTCCCCGTAGAGCCATTCCGGGTCACGGTGAAAATGCTCTCCACCCATGGAAGGATTGAACGGGACATCGATGTGGCAGATCAGGAGTGTGCCGTTCTTCAGACCCTTGTGGCTCTCCCAGGTCCAGATATGAGGAGTGTCGCTGTACTCTTCCACCGGATTCAGACCCACATCCCGCATCACGTTGGAGACCTCTTGCGCGGCGTGCCGTATACCCACCGGATCGTTGCTGCGGCTGGAGAGGTTGACCCAATGCTCAATGCGTTTTTCCAGCCGGTCGCGGCGCTCGGTGAGATAGGCAAAGACCCGTTCCGAGGGGGTCCTGCGGGTACGGGCGAGTTCCGGTGGATTGGGTGTGCCGAAATAGCGTGCCGCCGCCACCTCCACCAGGCGATTCACCAGGGCGGCGAAATCCAGTCCCATGGCCGCCGCAGCCGCCACGTAGGAGCCGTGTTCTCCGAGGCTCGGCAGACTGTTGACCTCCAGGATATAGAGGTTGCCGTCGTCGTCCAGGCGCATATCCACACGGGCGCAGTCGTAACAGCCGAGTACGGTAAAGGCTTTGGTAGCGATTTCCTGAGCCTTCTGAGTAAGTTCGGCCGGAATCGGCGCCGGGCAGAGGACCGAGACCTCTCGGCCGGACTTATGTTTTTTGTCTTCTTCCGTATAGATGCGGGGTCCGCCCTCGCCGAACTGCAGTTCGGCGGGAATGAACGCTTCCGGAGGACCATTGCCCAGGAGTCCCACGTTGATCTCCCGGCCTTCAATATACTGCTCAACCAGAACCGCCTGATTGAACTCTTTGAAAATGGTATCCGCCGCTTCCCTTAGCTCAACCTCGTCATTGACGATGCGAAGCCCGAAAGAGACCGCTTCGTTTTTCGGTTTAACGATCAGAGGAAATTCCAGCTCCGGCATCTCGAAACCGGGTGCATCGAGCACCGCGAAGGCCGGGGTGGGTACGCCGTTCTGAACGAACAGCATCTTGGCCACCACTTTGTCCAGGGCCAGGGAGTGGGCGAGCGGCCCGGAACCGACATAGGGTACGCCGACCATTTCCAGGATCCCGGGGACATGGGTATATCGGGCCTGCCCCTGGATGCCGTAACTGAGGTTGAAGGCCATTCCGGGACGCTCACCCACGAGGGTGCGGGGCATGAACTCCTCCAGGTTGTCGATCAGGTCCTTGTCCCCTTCAAAAGCCCCTACCTGATGTCCTCCCCTCTTCAGTGAATCAGTAATCCGGCGAATGGCTGCCAGACCGTATTTTTCCCGGTTCGGTTGCCCGAACAGATTGATGACTTTCTTGGATTCGCGATTGTAGATAACGGCGATTTTCATCGGGTCCTTCTTGGTCTTATGCAATGGTTGAACTTAGTCCTCGCGACCGATAGCGATGCGTGACCCGGCCGGTCGTAATGGCGCCGAAGCGGCTAAAATCAATTGCGCTATTCAGGTAACTATAGATTAAGAATCAATAAGTTAAACAAATCAATAAAATATTTCCTTCATGGGGAATTGCGATTATCATTGGCGAAAAATAGCCGGCTGTTTCCGGAGCTTTTTACCGTCGGCAGAACAGATTCGTCTGACCCCGGATGTCGCAGATTCATGCACGGACTAAAACAGAGAAGTTTCCCCCGCATAAGCAGATTCGAGTATGAGCCCGAGACTATTATTGCGGGTAAGTACAAGATACTGGAGCGATTAGGTGCAGGCTGGGAGGGGGAGGTCTACCTGATCAAGGAAACAACCACCGGCATTGAGCGCACCGCAAAGTTTTTCTATCCGCAGCGGAATCAACGGGACAAGGCACTGAAGTTTTATGCCAGAAAACTGCATAAGCTCCGTCAGTGCCACATGGTTATTCAATACCATACGCAGGAAAGAACGACATATAGCGGGGTTCCGATCTCCTTTCTGGTATCGGAATATGTGCATGGTGAGTTGTTATCCGAATTTCTGAAACGCCAGCCCGGGAAACGACTGTCTTCGTTTCAGGCAGTCCACCTGTTACACGCCCTGGCGAAAGGTATCGCTTGTATACATCAGAAGAACGAATATCACGGTGATCTGCATCCGGACAATATCATCGTTGAAAGATACGGGTTGACCTTCGAACTCAGATTGCTGGATATGTTCCACTGGGGTCAGCCCAGCGCATCCAATATACGAAACGATGTGGTCGATCTTGTCAGGATTTTCTATGACGCCCTGGGCGGGCAGAAGTGGTATGCGAAACACGGAGAAGAGATCAAATATATCTGCTGCGGACTCAAGCGTTCTCTGATCACCAAAAAGTTTCGCACCGCGGAACAGTTGCGTGCCCATCTTGAGCTAATGAACTGGAGTAACGGTTTATAGGGAAACCACCCGGCAGGTTTGCCCGAGGTGCAGTTGTATATGATCGACTCTCTGTTATCTTTCTGTTTCCGGAGGAGTGTCTTCGATCAGGGGGTAGACGCCTTCCCGGTCATGCACTTCCGAACCGGTAAGAGCAGGGTTGAAGACACAAATCATGCGCATATCTTTTCGCGCGCGAAGGTAGTGGCGCTCGTGGCCGTTCAGGGCGTACATGGAGCCGTCGCTGATCTGATGAATTTCGCCGCTCTCGAGATCCTCGATCTCACCCTCGCCGGCAACACAATAAACCGCCTCAAGATGGTTTTTGTAGTGGATAAAGGTTTCCGTGCCGGCATAGATAGTAGTGTCGTGAAGCGAAAATCCCATCTCTTCGTGGCGTAACAGCAGACGTCGGCTGACCCAGTTACCGTTTTCCGCTGCGACGTCCCGTTCCGTGCCGATGACCTCCTGCAGGTGTCGCACGATCATAACGGATCTCCGGCTAACGATTCCTGCTTCTCCTGAACCAGTTCGCCGATAGCGTCGTCGATGATCTGCAGTCCTTCTCTGAGGGTCTGTTCCTCAATGATCAGGGGGGGCAGGAATTTTACCACCTGGCTTTCCGCGCCGGCGGTTTCGATTACAAGATTCTTTTCAAAGGCTCTGGTGGATACCGCTTCGGCAAAACCCTGCTGGGGAAATTCCAGGCCCCATATCATACCCCTACCTCGCGTCTTGATCCGCAGGGTCGGATATTTTTCCGCAATCCGCTCCAGCTCTTCGCGCATGATTTCCTCTTTGTACGCGATGGAGCGGGAGAGGTCGTCGTTGTCCCAATAGGCAAGCTGTTGGGTGGCGGCGACGAACGCGAGATTATTTCCGCGGAAAGTACCGGTATGCTCTCCCGGCTGCCACTGGTCCAGTTCAGGACGCATTAACAGGATTGCCATGGGTAGCCCGCCGCCGATGGATTTTGACAGAGCCACCATATCGGGCTTGATTCCGGCATCCTCGAAACTGAAAAAGCTGCCGGTACGTCCATTACCTACCTGGATATCGTCAATGATCAACAGGATGTCGAATTCATGACAGAGTTGCGCCAGCTTACGCAGCCATTCCCGGCTGGCAACATTAACCCCGCCCTCTCCCTGGACCGTTTCGGCAATAATGGCGGCCGGTGTATCTACGCCGCTGCTTCCATCAGAGATGAATTTGCGCAGATACTCTATTGTGTCCACGTCCGGGCCGAGATAGCCGTCGAAGGGCAGGCTGTCGGCATTGTTGCGAGCACCGTAGGATTCATCACGGTAATAATCGTTGCCGGTAATCGCCAATGAACCCATGGTTAAACCGTGATAGCCGTTGGTGAAGGCAATGATGTTGGAGCGCCGTTTTACCATACGCGCCAGCTTTAGTGCCGTTTCTACCGCATTGGTCCCGGTAGGGCCGGTGAACTGTATTTTGTACTCTAGATTCCGCGGGGTAAGGATGGTGTCCTGGAATTTTTGCAGAAACGCGCGTTTTGCCACTGTCGCCTTGTCCAACCCGTGCACGATGCCGTCCCTTTCCAGATATTCCAGCATAGCCTTCTTTGCCACCGGATTGTTGTGGCCGTAATTCAGGGTTCCGGCCCCGGCAAAAAAATCGATAAAGCGGTTGCCCTGTTCGTCAAACAGGTAAGCGCCCTGTGCGGTGTCGAATACTACAGGGAAGGAACGTACATAGCCGCGTACGTTAGATTCCAGTTCCTCAAAAATTCTCATAATGGTTGATCTAACCTCTGATATGGATAACTAGTTACTGCCGGGCCGGCGTCGGCCGCTGAACAGGATGGATGGTGAACAGTGATTCCGGCTCGTGATTCTTGTGCGGGAACCACTCTGCCTTGAAATAGTCCGGTCGCTCCAGCAGGTCGGCGTTAACCCTTTGCGCCAACGCTCTGAACAACGCCCTGGAAGGCTCGTTGGAGGGGGTGATGGTAGTTTGGATGGTTTTGATATCGTTGCAGGACTCCTGCTGCAGCAACCACAGTAACATCTGCAGGGCCAGCCCTTGTTTGCGTGCACTGGCGGCTACTCCGATTTGCCAAACGAACAGCACGTCAGGGGTCCGCGGAGGGATATAGGCGGATACCATGCCCACGATTTCTCCCTCATGCTCGGCAACCGCGCAGGTATCGGCGAAGTGTTCGCCGAGCAGGAAATAGGCGTACGGCGAATTCAGGTCAAGAACACCGGTATCCTTAACCAGTTGCCAGATCATGGATCCGTCAACGGGCCGGGGTGTTCGAAGTGAAACGGTTATATCAGGCAGACTGATCTGCAAAACGGGACCTCATGACTTCCGCTTACTGGTTCGCTACTGAGCGGAGTATGTCCCCCATATCAAGCAGACCCAGAAGTCCGAGAATGACGACTACCGCCGTCAGTACCAGTAAAAACAGAAAGAAGGCGAGTACCGGGTGCCTTTTCCTTTTTCGGAAAAGGGCCCGTGGTTGCTTGCTTTCTGATAATCTGGACAGGTCTCTCTTTGACATCGAATCCTTGAAGATTTCCCGGGCGGCGTATGCCGGAAACGCAGCTGGATTACAGGAAAGGGCGATATATCACCGCAGAGTGATAATCCTTAGTATTCTAAATAATATCTCCCTATTGATCAAGGAGCCATGGCGTTACGTATTAATCAGAGTGAAGTTTTTCTATAACAATAATTTAGAAATCGAAGTATATTAGGCAGATATGAGTTCGGAAAAAGATATAACGGACGAGGTGCTGATCGCGATCCGGCGGGTTATCCGGGCGGTTGATCTGCACTCCAGAAGACTGAGTCAGAGCTACAATCTGACCGGGCCACAGGCCCTGGTACTGAAGGAGATCGCGGGGAAACAGAGTATCTCGGCCGGGGAGCTCGCAAAACAGGTGAGTCTTAGTCAGGCTACGATAACGGATATTGTTAAGAGACTGGAACAGCGCGGGATGGTCACCCGCGTGCGTGACTCGAAGGATCGTAGGAAAATAATTCTGGAGATTTCGGACGAGGGAAAGGCGCTGATCAGGGCCGCCCCGCCCCTGCTGCAGGAAGAGTTCACGCAACGTTTCAGTAAGCTTCAGGACTGGGAGCAGACGCTTTTGTTGTCGTCTCTGCAGCGAATCGCTTCATTGATGAATGCCGAGGAGCTGGATGCCGCGCCTCTGTTAGCCAGCGGCCCGCCCCAGGGGTCACCCGAAATAGCCGCAAATCCGCGGAACGAAGATTAGGTGATTATCCGGGGCAGGGCACCCTAATCCTGATCAAGAAGCGGAGATATGTACTCCCTGAACAGCTCCTGATCGAATTTCCCCTGTTGCGTGAAAAGGATTCGGCCGTCCCTGTCGATCACCACGTTGTAGGGTACGGTCTGGCTCTTGTTACCCCAATGCAGTAATAGCTCCGTTCCACGATCCACTTCCGCCACCAGTACCGGGTAGTTGATACCGAGGGATCGGCTGACGTTGCCCAGGGCTCGTGCCCGGTCCACACCGATGCCGATGATCTGCAGACCCTCGGGGCCGTATCTTTCCTGAAGTCTTACCAGTTCAGGTATCTCGTACTGGCAGGGAGCACACCAGGAGGCCCAGAAGTTAAGCAGGACCACTTTCCCGCGCCAGTGTTCAAGGGCATACTGCTCGCCGTCCAGGGCGGGCAGGGGGAGAGTCGGTTGGGTCCAGGCATTGTCGCCGATAGCGAGAGGGGCCTGCTGATTGGCGGAGAGGCCGACGCTACCCGAGAAGGCGAATGTAATCCCGAGCAGTAGCGCTGCCAGGCGACTGTATTGCGGATATCGACTCATTCAGTACTTTCCAAACAGCGTGCAACTTTTGCACGGCACTTTTCGAAGGTTCTAGTTCCGGACGTTACTTTCCTTTGTCTCGACGTGCCAGACTACCTGATATTTCCGCTCCAGATCCAGGAGATAGCCGCCCAGCCTTTCGGATAGATAGGTCTGGCGTACCTTGTCTTTGACCAGGTGGAACGGTTTATCCTCTCCCGGTTTGCGTTCCAGAATGGTTACCAGATGAAATCCCAGGGGGGTCTCGATGATTTCACTGACTTCGCCGTCTTTAAGATCGGCGATGGCCGTATTGATCTTCGGATCACCCCGATCCTCCTTGATCCAGCCCATATCGCCGTTATGCTTGCGGCCGTAGGGGTCGATACTGTGTTCGCCGGCCAGTTTGAACAGGCTTTCTCCGTCGAGGATGCGTTTACGCAACTGTTCCGCCTCCTGTCGGGTGGCCACTACCAGCTGACCGATGTGGCGGCGCTCGAGGATTCGACCGATTTCCGGATGATTCTGGAAGTAGGCCTGAAGGGGCGCCTCGTTCGGTATCCATCTGCTTTCCAGTTGCTCCAGCAACAGCGCGGGCAGGCGCTCGGTCTTAAAAGAATCGAGCGCCGCCGAGATGTCGATACCCTCTTCTTCAGCGGCCTTCGCGGTGAGCAGCAACTCCGCACGGGTGTAAAGGTTGTGCTCGATCCACTCCTTTGTAGCCTTTCGCTCGGGCAGGTTCAGCAGGTCGGAATAGGGGATACGGATTCCGTCGCCCTCAAGCAACACGGTTTCCGGAGCGGCGTCGGGGAGCATGCGCTCCTCATGCACGCGAACATGGTAGCGTGTGCGCAGATCTCTGATCGCCCGGATACGGGCCTGTTTGTACTCATCGGCGATATAGGCTGCCTGAGCCGCCTTGAAGGCGTCAGGGTTGCCCTTGAACTGTTCTTTCATCCGCTGCAGTGTTGCCTCCGGCAGGTTGATGCTTTCTCTCAGCCGGTCCATATAACGCCGATGCAGCAGTGCGACGCGGAAGCGTTTAATCTCATCACGAAAGGTATCACCCTTATCCAGTTCCTGTGCTCGGGCTTCCAGCAGCAGCAGGCGGGAGGCAACCAACCGCTGCAGCAGTCCGCCCCGCAGGAAAGCCTGCTCCTTCTCGTCCAGAGTATTAAAACTGGTGGCAAAGGGAGAACTGCGGGTCGCCTTTTCCAGATCGGCCGCCGTGATCTCCAGCCCGCCCACGCTGACCATTACATCGGTGGATCCCGCCGCCTGGACGCAAGTCAGGAACATGGCGAAAAGAAGAAGCACGGTCGGTGCGTAACGATAAGTAGATTGCATCAATATTTCGCCCTTCGATAATCAATTAAAAAAAGGTGGCCGCAAAGCGGCCACCTAATCAGGGGTCACATGAAATTACACTGGTGATTCAAATAGCCCGTTATTCATCCTCTTCTTCAGGAATCGCACCTCCCTGGTCGGGCGCACTGGCATGAATCCAGGAGACTGCTGCTTCATAGTCATCCAGGATCTTCTTGCCTTTCCATACATGCTCATCCTCGTCTGCAATCCAGGGCACGCCGTTCTCGTTGGTCTCGTGGCAGGCCGCACACTTGAACGGACCGTGCGAACCATCCGGGTTGTACTGCGGGGCCTGACGGTAGGAAGTCAGGTCGGCCCGCTGTGTGACCGGATACAGACCATGGATGGACTGGTGACAAGCCTGGCAGGCGAGACCCGCATGACCCTTTGTGTAGCGCATCAGGCTGTACTTGCCCGGTTGGTTGATGGGGAACGCTACACCGCCCTGACCCTCGACAAAGGGTGCGGCGTGGCAGTCCGCACAGTGCGGTGCACCGGGCGACAGCCAGTAGTCGCGACCATGAGTGGCGGCCTCATAGGGTACCGCCAGGGCGCCGGTAGCCCCCTCGGGCAGTTTCAGCGAGGCGATGTCTACCGCCGGGTTGGCGGATAGGGGCACCACGTTGACGTCACCGTCCTTGTCCTTGTTGATCATCGGGCCGTCGCCTTTGAGAGCGATGACCGCAATGTCCGGAACGGTGCGCTTTACGGCCCAGGTAGCCAGGATCTGCGATTTACCCGGGGTGTCGTGGCCCTTGTCGTCAGGTACCACTTTCGGGTCCATCATCTCTTCCAGGGTCTTCATGTTGACACCGATACCCGCGGCGATCTGGCTTAGAGGCTTGTTACGCAGGGTGGTGCCTTCCTGTTTGAAGGCCTGGGAGATGTTGTCGCGCTGATACAGCTCGCGGGACAGCTGGTTGTGACAGTTGGTACACCACAGACCCTTGCCGTGTTTACCGTTGCCGATCTGGGACACGTTGTCCTGCATCCACTGGCCGATGGCGTTCAGGTGTTCATCGGTCTCCACGCCATCCTTGTCCTTGTTCGGGTTGGAATGAACATCGCGGCCCACATAACAACCGCCGGCGGCGTCACGGTTATCACGCTCGGCATAGGCGTTCTTGCCGTCCGGGGTGATGGGATACCCTTCCATGCTGCCGTCCTGGCGATGGGCCGGGTGGCAACCCTGACAGGCGGCGCTGCGGCCCTCGGCGTCAGGCATGGGGGCGTTGGTCTGATGCACGGTATGAATAGCCTGGGTCAACGGCGGAATCAGCTGTTCTTTGCCTTCCTTGTCCTTGAAGGTCTTGGAAGAGAGTACGCCGATAACGTTGTCCGCATGACACTTCTGGCACAGGACCGGATCACGACCGATACGGTTGTCCGTGGAACGGCCGTTGGGGTCGTAGTTTTTCAGGAAATCCGTGCCGTTTACATCATCGTGCATCTCCATGATGGAGATGGATGTGGCCTTCAGGCTGGCGATCCAATCGGAGGCGCCCAGGCCTTTCCAGAATGCCCTTTCCTGTTTGTACAACTGATACTTGTCGCCGTTGGCGCGCTCATTGCCGTGGCAGTTGGCACAGTTGGGTACGTCGATCGGGTTGGTGCCGACGAAGGTGATCGGTTTGCCCGTATGGCTGTCCAGCACGGGTGCGCCGCTGTCAGCATCCACCAGGCTCACCCAGGCCTCCTGGAAGGGTTGGATATCGGTTTCCACCAGGGCCAGGAAATCCTTGGCCGCGGCCGAGTCGTTGAAGGCCGTCAGGGGCAGGCCCAGGGCATCCCAGATGCCCGGGTTGGTCAGCACGATGGGTACGTCATCCAACACCGGTGACTTGGTGAAGACGATGGTACCCTTCTCTCCCGTATAGTGCAGATGGCCGTCCTTCATGGGGCTGGGTACGGCGGCACCGGCCGGGCCGTTGTCCTTGGGAATCGGTATTTCGATGCCGACTCGCGCCTTCTTGGTGTCGTCACCCATGGTCACGCCTTCCGGCACCGTACCCTTCAGGTCCTTATAGACATAAAGGTGGGTGAAATAGGCATTGGCGACGTTTTCATTGTCGCTGTATTTGCCGTCGTCGTTGACGTCGTAGGGTACGTTCCAGTATTTGAGCTTGTTGCCTTCGGAGTAGGTATTGTCCACATGTCCGTAGGCCAGACGCATACGCTTGTCGCCATCCAGAAGAATGCCGGGGTCATTCGGGTCGGCTTCAACCAGTTCCGGGTATTTCTTCTTGCCGGTGGCGGTTTTGATGACCTGGCTCTGAACGGAGTTGTACGGTGGAAGCACACAGCAGTAGCTGAAATCAAAGCCGGTGCAGTGCATACCCAACTCGTAATTGATGGTGATGTTGTAATCGTTTTTCGGTTTGAGAGTGCTGGCTGCAACCAAGGCGCCTTCATAACGTTTCGGCCCGGTCGTGCCGGGATGGGCGCTCTCAGTACTGGCACTGGAGTTCTGGGGAGTATTGCATCCACCGAAAAACACGACGGCAAATGCCATGACGGCATAGATAGATCTGCGCATTTTGAACCCCTCCTAAGGGTGCGACCTCTTTGTAAGAAGTCTGGTTTTTTTTAATCGACTTCGACGTTGTGAAGTCACAGGTTCTTAATTTGTAACAAACGTCATCAGGAATTTTTATATGCCTGAATCGCGGTAAGACTCGCGAGACTGCTACGGCGATAACCCTGATGCGGGTTGACCTGCTTTTCTTGTTATATACGCCGCTATTAATTATTAATACTTTGTATAGCGGTTCCTAAATATGTAGCAGTTTATTTGTGGTAGGTCAAATGAGAATTAATTGCAGTTGCGGCGGCCCTGTGGACTTGCGCGGATGAGGACCATCGGTTTTTCGCGAAAACGGCTGTGGGCAAGGGATAGCGGGAATATTAGCCCATTTGAGTATAGGAACATCAGAACTCTGTGATGTTCCGATGAGCCAGCAGCGGTATCTTTCTGGGCCAAAAAAACAGAACAATGGCATGCCGGTCCCGACCTCCATCTGCGTGCCGGGATCATCCCGTTGAGCATGTTCCTTGAGGAAATCGAACACGAGGATAACCGCGGCATCAATTGCACGGGGTGTGATGTTGAAGCGGGAAAGATGATTCCGGCTATCCCGTTCATCACTCGGACGGATGCTGCCGGGATTACTTCTTAAGACGCAACGGCTGCGCCTCGGTCGTTATAGGTCTGCCCGGAGGCTCCTTAGTATTTAAGGGGAGATCGTATTAAAATGAGGTGTAACCTGATGCTCCCCAAAGTTATAGAAGGACCGGGCGTATCTGTTGCGGTTACTTTTCGGAAACGGCACCTGAGGAATAATAATGGCCATTCCGTACCTGCATGCCAGCAGTTATCTTGAGTATCTATTTAAGGAACGCAGCCAGGAAGAGCTTGCCGAGGCGCTGCGGCCGAAACCGGAAATAGACCCGGCGCCACGTATCCCCCGTGACTATCGTATAAGTCCGAAAACGGTTGAGAAGCGTTGGGCGCTGTTCCCGGAATCGACGGAAGCCCGCGATATACTGCTGGATCCCCTGACCGCCGAAGACATGGAGGTCTATCAGAAGAATATCGAGAATTTTATCGGCACCGTGAAGGTGCCGGTGGGGATCGCCGGTCCTCTGCGGATAAACGGTCTGTTTGCCCAGGGAGACTATTATGTCCCCCTCGCCACCACGGAAGCGGCGCTGGTGGCCTCCTACTGCCGAGGAGCGCAACTGGTATCCCGTGCCGGAGGTTGCACCACCCTGGTGTTGAGTGAAGCGGTGATGCGTGCACCGGGATTTGCCTTCGCCAATATCCCGGAAGCCGGTATTTTTGTAGCCTGGGTGGTTACCCAGCTGGACCGGTTTCGGGCGGAGACCGCCAAGACAACCGGCCACGGAGAATTGATCGACATGCAGGTAACCGTGGAAGGGAACCATGTCTACCTCCGTCTGGATTTTCATACCGGCGACGCCGCCGGACAGAACATGGTGACCATCGCCACCCAGGCGATCTGCGAATATATTCAGAACAACTCCCCCGTCGCTCCGGCCTATTTTTTTGTCGAGGCGAACATGTCCGGCGACAAGAAGGCGAGTGCGCAGTCCTTCCTTTCGGTGCGTGGCAAGAAGGTGGCGGCGGAGGTCACGCTGCCGCAAGCGCTGGTTGAGGAACTGCTGCATACCACCCCGGAACGTATGGTGGACTACTGGCGCATGTCGGCCATGGGGGGTGTGCTGAGCGGCACCCTCGGGGTGCAGGGCCATTACGCCAACGGCCTTGCCGCGCTCTATATCGCCTGCGGCCAGGATGCGGCCTGCGTATCGGAATCGGCGGTGGGCGTCACCCGCTTCGAGCTTACCGGTGAGGGTGATCTTTATGCCTCCGTGACCCTGCCGAACCTTATCGTGGGCACCGTCGGCGGAGGCACCGGGCTGCCCAGCCAGAAGGCCGGGCTTGATCTACTGGGCCTCGCCGGCGACGGCCATTCGCGGGCGTTTGCGGAGGTGGCGGCGGGGATCACTCTGGCCGGGGAGCTTTCCATTATCGCCGCCCTCTGTTCCGGGCATTTCGCACGCGCCCATCAGCAGCTGGCCCGGGACTGAGGTCTGGTGGAAACCGTTTCCAACCGTTGGTGGATCTACCAGCGCGAGCGCTTCCCGCTGCTGGGGCATGCTCCGCTGGTGGCGGCGTTCAGTTTTTCCGCCGTTGCCTACTCTTCTCTGTTGCGGGGGGCGGTTACGCTGCCCCTGTTCACGGCGTGGCTGGTGGCCTTTCTTACCTCCCTGGCGTTTTTTATGCAGTTGCGCATCGCCGACGAGTTTAAGGATTTCGAGGAGGACAGCCGCTACCGCCCTTACCGGCCGGTGCCGCGGGGACTGATCGCACTGCGTGAGCTTGGAATGGTCGGTATTCTGCTGGCTGTCATCCAGCTGGCGTTGGCCCTGTGGCTGCATCCGCCCCTGGTTGCGGTGCTCATCGGCACCTGGCTCTACCTGGCATTGATGAGCCATGAGTTTTTTATGCGCGAGTGGCTCAAGGCGCGGCCCATCACCTATTTATGGACGCACATGCTGATCATGCCCCTGATCGATCTCTATGCCACCGCCTGTGACTGGCTGGTTGCATCCGGCAACAGCTCTTTCGGCGACGTTCCGGATGGGTTGTACTGGTTCCTCATCGTCAGCTTCTTCAACGGCATCGTGATAGAGATCGGGCGCAAGATCCGGGCGCCCCAGGACGAAGAGGAGGGGGTGGAGACCTATACCGTGTTATGGGGCCGGGAGCGGGCGGTCCAGGTATGGCTCGGGGTGCTGCTGGTGACCGCGTTGAGTGCGGCGGTGGCTGCCTGGCAGATCGATTTCCTGTGGCCGGTGGCCACGGTCCTGCTGTTGTTGCTTTCGGCGGCGGGGATTGCCGGCCGGCATTTTCTTCGGAATCTGCAACCCGGCGCCGGCAAGCGCTTTGAGCTTATCGCCGGTGTGTGGACCCTCTGCATGTATCTTTCCCTGGGTGCCGGTCCTCTGCTCTGGAAAGTGTAGAACCCCATGTCCTATATCCTGAATAACACCGACCCTGTGGACCTGACCCGTTTCGGGGGCAAGGCCGCCGCACTGGGGAATCTGGCGGCATCGGATCTGCCCATTCCGCCCTGGATCGTCATCGACCCCGAGGCCTTCGAACTGAGTGCCGGCGAGGCGCGATTGCAGGGATTGCGGGACGGCGGTGACGTCGCGGGGATCCGCTCCCTGCTGGCGGATATCACCCTGCATCCGGATCTGTCGCAGGAGTTGCAGCGGGCGCTGGCGACGCTTTCCCCCAATGGTGAACGGCTGGCGGTACGTTCTTCGGCGGTGGAGGAGGACGGCGCCGAGCACTCCTTTGCCGGACAGCTGGAGAGTTATCTCTATGTTCCTGTCGCGGAGGTTGCGGAACGTGTGAGCGATGTCTGGCGTTCGGGATTCAGCGAACGGGTACTGACCTATCGTACGGAGGCCGGGTTGCCGGCCCTTCCCCGGGCGCCGGCGGTGCTGATCCAGCGCATGGTGGCCGGTGATTGCGCCGGCGTGGCCTTCTCCGCCGACCCGGTCAGCGGACGGCGGGACGTGGCGGTGATCTCGGCGGTATACGGCCTGGGAACGGCACTGGTGTCCGGAGATGCGGACGCGGATACCTGGCGCGTGGATCGGGCGGGTAACATCATCGAGCGCACCATCGCGGAGAAGAACAGCGCGGACCGTTTCGACCCCGCCGCGCCGGATTATCTGGGTAAGGAACAGCTGGAGGGCGATAAAAAACGCCAACCCGTTCTTTCCGACACGGATGTTCTGCGCGTCTCCGAACTGGCTCTGGATGCCGCCCGCTGTTTCGGAAAACCGCAGGATATCGAGTGGGCTATAGAGGATGGGGAGTTGTTCCTGTTGCAGTCCCGTCCCATTACCGCTTTGCACTCCCGACCAGATCCGTCCGGCGAACGTAATCTCTGGGACAACAGCAATATCGCCGAGAGTTACGGCGGCATTACCACGCCCCTCACCTTCAGTTTCGCCCGTCGCGCCTATGAATCCGTTTACCGGGAATTCTGCCGCATCCTGCGTGTGCCGGAAGCGGTCATCGCGGCCAACGATACCACCTTCCGCCGTATGCTCGGTCTCATCAGGGGGCGGGTCTATTACAACCTGCTCTCCTGGTATCGGGTGCTGGCCCTGCTGCCCGGCTTTACCGTGAACAGACGGTTCATGGAGCAGATGATGGGGGTGAAGGAGGGGCTGCCGGAAGAGATCGTCCGGGAGTTGTCCGGTGGAAAGGCCGATCGTTTGCGGGACGCGTTTCGGCTGGGCGGGAGTATGGCCGGACTGGTGTTTAACCATTTTCTGCTGCCGCGCAAGATCGAACGGTTCTACCGGCGCCTGAACAATGCCCTCGATCCGCGGGTGGAGTTGACCGCTTTGGATGCCGGCCGCCTCGCCGCCCATTATCATGATCTGGAAAGCAGGTTGTTGACCCGTTGGGACGCGCCGCTGATTAACGATTTCTTCGCCATGATCTTCTACGGCGTGTTGCGCGGGCTCAGTAGCAAGTGGTGTCGGGATCGGGAAGAGAGTCTGCAGAACGATCTGTTGGCGGGCGAGGGCGGCATGATCAGCGCCGAACCGGCGCGGCGTGTGCGGGAGATGGCGGAGATGATCCGGGATGATTCCGCGTTCAGCCGACTGCTGACCGAGGGCGGTCTGGAAGAGATCCTGCAGGCCGTTCCGGGGAACAGGGGGTTTGCGGACGCCTATATCGCCTATCTTGATAAGTTCGGGGACCGCTGTCTGGACGAACTCAAGCTCGAGAGCTCCACCCTGCACGATGATCCGCTGTTGCTGTTGCGTTCTATCGGCCAGTTCGCCCGTCGTTTGCGTGAGCAGGGTGGTGCCGGAGGGGCGTCGGTGGAGGCCGGGATACGCGCCGATGCCGAGGCGCGGGTGGCGGCGGCGCTGGCGGGGCATCCGTTCCGGCGTCTGGTCTATCGCTGGGTACTGAAGCACACCCGGGCGCGGGTGCGGGACCGGGAGAATCTGCGCTTCGAGCGCACCCGTGTGTTCGGCCGGGTGCGGCGGGTGTTCGTGGAACTGGGGAAACGGTTGTACGCCGAGGGTCTGCTCGATCACCCCCGGGACATCTTTTATATAGAGGTGGAGGAGGCCGTCGGCTTCGTGGAGGGCACCGCCAGCAGCACCGATCTCAGGGGACTGGTCAGGCTGCGCCGGGCGGAGTTCGCGCGCTTCGAGGAGATGGACCCCCCGGCGGACCGGTTCGAGACCTTCGGTATGGTGTATCAGGGCAACAGCTTTGTTTCCCCGGAGCAGGTGCCGGAGGTGGCGGAGGGGGATCTGAAGGGCATCGGTTGCTGTCCCGGGGTGGTGCGCGGGCCGGTGCGCATCATCAGCGATCCACGCCACGCCGTCTTGAATGCCGGCGAGATCCTGGTGGCGGAGCGCACCGATCCGGGGTGGATCATGCTGTTTCCGGCGGCCGCGGGTATTCTGGTGGAGCGGGGCAGTCTGCTTTCCCATTCCGCTATCGTCGCCCGGGAGATGGGTATCCCGGCGGTGGTGGCGGTCACCGGTATCACCCGCGCCCTCACTGACGGGGAGTGGGTGGAATTTAACGGCAGCAGCGGCATCATCCGCCGCATCGATCCCGAAGTGGAGCCCGGCGATGAGCAGTGAGGTGGCCGGCCGGGCGGATTTTTCCCGCATCCGATATGCCCAGTGCTGGGAGGATGCGGATATCCTGGTGGAGGCACTGAACGTCGCCCGGGGCGGGCGCTGTCTCTCCATCTCATCCGCCGGAGACAATGCATTGGCGTTGCTGGGGGCGGGGGCGGAACGGGTGGTGGCCCTGGATATGAACCCGGCCCAGCTCGCCTGTCTGGCGTTGCGCGTGGCGGCCTATCGCGAACTCTCCCACGGGGAGCTGCTGGAGCTGATGGGTTCCCGTCCCAGCGGCCGTCGTCTTGATCTGTATCGACGTTGCCGTTCGCAACTGGATTCGGATACGCGCACCTTCTGGGATAACCACAGTAATGAGATCGCCGCCGGTATCGGCGGGGCCGGGAAGTTTGAACGCTACTTCGCGTTCTTTCGCAGGCGCATCATGCCACTGGTGCATGACAAGGCGGTTGTCGCAAAGCTGTTACGCGGCGGTGATCGTGCGGCACGGGAGGTTTTTTATGAGCAGCATTGGGACACCTGGCGCTGGCGCTTGCTGTTCAAGCTGTTTTTTTCCCGTTTCGTAATGGGCAGGATGGGGCGTGATCCGAGTTTCTTCCGTTATGTGGAGGGCAGTGTGGCCGAACATATACTGAAGCACACCCGCTATGCCCTGACCGAACTGGATCCCGCCGACAATCCCTATCTGCACTGGATCCTGACCGGCACTCACGGGGCGGCTTTACCTTACGCCCTGCGTGAGGATCGTTTCGAAATCATTCGTGAACGTCTCGATCGCATCGAGTGGCATCCGCTTTCCATCGAGAGCTATATAGGGCGTCATCCGAGGGCGCGATTCGACGCCTTTAATCTCAGCGATATCTTTGAATACATGTCGGAGCAAAACTACAACATACTGCTGCGGCAGCTGCTTACCGCCGCCGATCCCGGAGCCCGTCTCGCCTATTGGAATATGCTCGCGCCTCGCAAGCGTCCGCCGAGCCTGTCCGATCGCATCGGATCCCTGGATGATCTCGCCGCCGGTCTTTATGCTAGGGATAAGGCGTTCTTCTACCGGGATTTCATTGTGGAGGAGGTGCTGTGAACCCCTGGCTCGGCATCCTGTCGGTTCTGGCGGCACTGGGGATCCTGTTTCTTTTTCTGCATCTGCTGGGAAGGTTCGTTGTGCTGCATCCGGAGGTGCGCCGCAAGTTGCTGCACGTGTTGATGGGGTTGGTGACCGCCGGCTTTCCCTGGTTGTTCCAACAGGTCTGGCCGGTGTTGGTACTGGCCGCCGCCAGCTTTTCGGTTCTCGTCCTGGTGCGCAGTGATATGTCTCTGGTCCGGCCCTTCCGTGGGATTCTTCATGGTGTGGAACGCCCGTCCTGGGGAGAGCTGCTGTTTCCTTTGTCCGTGGCCCTGGTGTTCGTGCTCGCCCAGGGTGATCCGTTGTTCTACAGCGTGCCGATCCTGATTCTGGCACTGGCGGATGCGGTGGCCGCCCTCATCGGTGTCTACTACGGTCAGACCCAGTTCAAGACCCTCGAGGGGAGTAAATCCATCGAGGGTTCGGTGGCCTTTTTCATCGTGACCTTCTTTTGCGTGCATGTGGCGGTGTTGCTGTTTACCGACATAGGCCGGCCGGAATCTCTGTTGATCGGCGTGCTCATGGGCATCATCGTGATGATGTTCGAGGCGGTGGCCTGGCGCGGACTGGATAACCTGTTCATTCCGGTTGCGAGTTACGCCCTGTTGAAGAGTTATCAGGATCTGGACGCGGGCGCCCTTGCGGTGCGTTTGCTGTCCATTGTTCTGCTCGGACTGTTTTTTATGTTCTGGCGCCGCCGCAGTACCCTGGACGGCAGCGCACTGATCGGCGCCGGTCTGGTGGCCTACGGGGCCTGGGCCATCGGCGGTCCGTACTGGTTGCTGGTGCCGGTATCGGTGTTCGTTATCGGAACCGTGCTCGCCCAGCGTATGCCGCCGGAAAAACGGCAAAAGATACATACGGTTTATGCGCTGCTGAGCATCATCGCCCCCGGTTTCATCTGGTTGATCCTGAGCCGCAACAGCGACTCCGCGGCACTGTTGTTTGCCTACGCCGTGGCCTTCGCCGCCCACCTGACCATGATGGGGGTTTCCCGCGCCCATTCCGGTCGCCCCCGACTTCCGGTGCAGGGGATCGTCCCGGCGGTATTTCAGGGGCTGGTGGTGGTGCTGCTGCCGTTTCTGCTGATGTGGGGCCCCGATCTGCGGCTGCTCGCGGTGGTTCTGCTGGGAGGTATCGCCCTGACCCTGACCGGTCTAGTGTTTCTGCGGTTGCAGCCCGCCCTGGACAACTGCCCGGGTACCCCGGAGCGCTGGACCCGTCAGGCACTGATCGCCGGAGGCTTTTCCGCCCTTGCCTGGCTGTCCGTGAGTATGTCCGATATGGGGGTACTGACGGGATGAGGATTATTGAAGTCCCGCCGGATGTAACCGCTGGCCGTTACCCCTCTTCCACGGGGCTGCCTGAGTTCGACGCCGGTCTACTTCATCGGCAGCGGGTGGATACGCACCTTCTGGCGGATAACGACGACGAGGTTGTCGCGCGGGCATCCCTCTGGTGGAGGGACGTGCCTTCCGTTGCGGGTGAGCGGCTGGGGGTCATCGGTCATTTTGATGCAACGGATAGGGACGCGGCGGCACTGTTGTTATCCCGCTCGCTGGAACGATTACGGGAAGAGGGCCGTACCCTGGCGGTGGGACCCATGGACGGCAACACCTGGCGGCGGTATCGCTTTGTGACCGATCCCGGGGAGGCGCCGCCCTTCTTCCTGGAGCCGGATAACCCGGAGGCCTATCCCGGCTACTTTACCCACGCCGGCTTCGAACCCATGGCGCACTATACTTCGGCGCGGGTGACGGATCTGAGCATTCGCGATGAACGCATCCCCGGCGCGATCGAACGTTTGCGCAAAGCCGATGTTTATTGGCGTCCCCTGGATATAAACCGTTTCGAGGAGGAGCTTCAGGCCATATATCGTCTGTCAGTGCGCAGTTTTACCGGGAACTTTTTGTATACCCCCATCGCGGAACAGGAGTTCCTTGCACAATACCGGATGATCGAGCCCTATGTGCAACCGGATCTGATCCTGATGGCGGAACTGGATGGGGAACTTGTGGGTTATCTGTTTGCCATACCGGATCTCAATCAGGCGCAGCGTGGTGAGGTAATCGATACCTATATAATAAAGACCGTCGCCGTTCTGCCCGGTCGCCGCAGTTTGGGACTCGGCGGCGTGCTGGTAGCGGAGAGTCAGCGCATCGCCCGCGAGCGGGGTTACCGCTGCGCCATCCATGCGCTCATGCATGAGAGCAACAGCTCCCGGAATATCTCCGCCCGTTACGCCCGGACCATGCGTCGCTATACCCTGTATCAGAAGCGGTTGGGACCGAAACCATGAATATCGCGGCCATTCTGCAGCAGCAGGTGCAACAGCGCGCGGACGCCATCGCCATTATCGATACCTGCAAAGGCGCTGAACGCCGTTGCACCTTCGCTCAGCTGGCCGCCGATTCCTCCCGCACCGCTGCATTGCTTCAGGAACAGGGCATCGGCAAGGGGGACCGTGTGTTGGTGTTCCAACCCATGTCCCGGGAACTCTATGTGGTGTTGCTGGCGATATTTAAACTGGGCGCGGTGGCGATGTTTATGGATCCCTCGGCGGGCCGCAGGCACATCGCCCAATGTTGTGAGATCGGGGAGCCGGCGGCGCTGATCGCCGGTGCACGCGCCCACCTGCTGCGACTGGTGTCTCCCGGTCTTCGCCGCATCCCGAAAAAATTCGTCATCGGGCCCTACGTCCCCGGGGCGGTATCCCTGCGGCGGGCGAACAGGTTGTCGCAACTGGAAGGGATCGAAGAGTGCGAAGGACAAGACCCGGCGCTGCTCACCTTTACCAGCGGCAGTACGGGAAAACCGAAGGCGGCGTTACGCAGCCACGGCTTCCTGGCGGCGCAGCATCGGGCGTTGCAACGGGCCCTTGATCTGCGGCCGGGGGAGGTGGACCTTACAACCCTGCCGGTCTTTCTGCTTGCAAATCTGGCCTCCGGTCTGACCAGTGTCATTCCGGATGCGGATCTGCGTTTCCCCGGTCGTATCGAGCCGGGGCCGGTGGTGAGACAGGTTGAACGCAACGGTGTGGTGCGCAGCGCCGGCTCTCCCGCTTTTTACGGCCGTCTGGTGGAGTTCTGTGAATCCAGGGGAAAGGGGTTGGACACGTTACGCCGTATCGATACCGGCGGGGCACCGGTGTTTCCCTGTCTGCTGCAGCGGTTGCGACTGATCGCACCGGATGTGCGGATCACCGCCGTGTACGGTTCCACCGAGGCGGAGCCCATGGCCCATGTGTCCTGGAGCGAGATGTCCGATGACGATCTGCAGGAGATGCGGTCGGGTAAGGGGCTCCTTGCCGGTGCGCCGGTCGCGGATGTTGAACTGCGTGTGCTGCCGGACAGGTTCGGCGTGCCCATCGGTCCCTTTGAGGGAGAGGAGTTTGCCGTTCACTCTCTTCCCCCCGGTGAGACCGGTGAGATCGTTGTGACCGGGGATCACGTGCTTAAAGGTTATCTGCACGGAGCGGGTGACGACGAGACCAAGTTCGAGGTGGATGGGGAACGTTGGCACCGGACGGGGGACGCGGGTTTTATGGATGGACAAGGTCGACTCTGGCTGCTCGGGCGGTGCGTTGCGCGTATCGAAGACGGAAAAGGTCGCCTTTATCCCTTCGCCGTGGAATGCGCGGCCCAGTGTATCGCCGGCGTTCGGCGCAGCGCCATGGTCGCCTATAAGGGTCGGCGTGTTCTGTTGATTGAAGCCGAAAGTCCGCTAAATCCGGATCAGGTGAAGAAGGATCTGCGATGGGCGGAACTGGACGAAGTGCGCCTGGTGAAACAGATCCCTGTCGACAAACGCCATAACGCAAAAGTGGACTACACCCGCGTATACGAACTGCTGGAATAGTGTCGGGGCGGGGCTCTGTTCTGCGGCCTGATTTGGTTGGGCTATTAACGCAGAGGACGCAAAGACGCGGAGGCGCAAAGATTATTCAGAAAAGGGGTCGGTGACAAATGGTAATCTTTTGTATTCTCATTTGTCACCGATCCCTTTTTGACAAAAGCCGTCAGGTTGAGTGTCAGGTATTTTTACACTTTCCAACAAATTCCAGGCCATAATGCAACTAAGCCATTGATTCTATTGAAGTGGCATAGAGATTGCCTGTTTACTTGCGAATGCCGGCTCACTCACAAAGGAGCTTTGATCAAATGCGAATTCTAATTCTATTGGTCTTGATCGTCATGGGAAACAACGCTATGGCGAGCTTGATAGTAAGTAATTGGTCAGCCACGCCCACCACGTTGAGTTTCGACATAACTGGAACTATCGATCCGGGTGTAACGATCGGGCCTTTGCAAAAATACGCCTTATTCATCGGCCCGGCCAATCTCGGGAACCAGGCGGGAGCGAGCACTGTTCAAGGAACTTGGACTTCACTTGGCGGTGTGGTCACCGCACTTCATGGGGCATGGCTGTTTAGTGACTCTGGTAGTGATAAACTCCAGATCCGCAAGTCTTCTTTTGCTGATTGGTTGGTAGGCGATACATTAAACTACAGTTTTAGTTTTTCGAGCCCCAACTTAGTGGACCTTTCAGGATTCGATATCAACGGAGCGATTGTGTCCGCGGGCAGAAGTTCCTACGCCGCCGCTCCCGAAGCGGCTTATCAGGTTGGCACATTTGCCGCTCCAGCCCCCGAGCCCACCACCCTTGCCCTGATGGGCCTCGGCCTTGCCGGTATCGGTTTTGCCCGGAAGAAAAAACTGAATTAAGAGCCAGAAGTTAAGCTGTAAGGACTGACCCGGCCAAGTGCCGGGTTTGTTTTTTGCGTAAAAATTAGAGGGAACGCATTTATTATTGACAGGATGAGGTGTGATAGGAAGTGAAAATAAGTGCGTCCCTTTTTTATTTAATGCATAGAATTCTGACGCATATGACGCTGTTGGTTTTACCGTTGCTCGTGGCGGTTGTTTCTGCCGGCACTGCGGAAGCGTTGACTACCAACGACCTCGTCAAGGCGGCGTCGTATGATGGTGATCTTACTCGGGTGAAAGCTCTGCTTGCCGCAAAAGTCGATGTGAATGTCAGAGCGAGCGAAGGCTCAACGGCGTTAATGACGGCGTCGAATCAAGGTTACCGGGAGGTGGTAGAACTGCTCGAACAAGTAGGTGCCACGGAGTAATCGGAGACAGACCACGGTTCTTAAAACCGGTTCTATGTCATGGCAAGAAACCGCAGCCTACCCTCGATTATTCTTTTTGCTGAACTCGGTTGTTGAATTATATTTCTAAAAGGTCGGATCCTATGAAGAATATACTGGTTATTTGTGCAATCGTAATATTACTGCAGGGTTGTGGCGAAGATATTTCAGCGCA
Organism: Sedimenticolaceae bacterium; assembly: GCA_050291465.1. Lineage (GTDB taxonomy): Bacteria > Pseudomonadota > Gammaproteobacteria > Chromatiales > Chromatiaceae > CBFDBF01. The sequence continues at coordinate 80,848 of JBNKJV010000005.1, forward strand.
GATTGAGGGCGTGCGATGGGTGAGCGCAAAAGGAAATTCAGATTGGAATCTCAGATTTATTAATGGTGAGATTCACACGTGCCTGGAAGAGCCGGATAAGCCAGGGTATAAAATATTATTTAATACATGGAAAATGGTAGCTAACTATAAGATAGATGATGGAAAATTAGTTACTGTATATGAAGACAATGAAAGGCGCGTTTCCAATATCAGAATAGAGGGTGAAGGTGCTTCTAGGGTGCTGGTAATTACTGATCAACCGAAAGAGAAAGCAAGCGAACATAGATATGTAATAGCAACAAGAAGCAATTGCCCGATTTGATCAAGGGGTTGTTGAATTCCATCCAACGAAAAAACCGGCGAATAAACCGAGGTCGGATCACAATTGTTTCTAATATTGGCGTTTATTGTGTTCCAACCCGGGTTTTTACAGGCTTTTCAATTATTTTCCTGTATTATTCTGGCAAGGAACAAGAATACGAAGAAAAGGAGTGGGAGAATGGCGCTTTCGGACAAGCAAGGTTACATCAAACCAGCGATGGCTAGGTTGCTGGCCCAGGTAGGCGTGTCATCGACAGTATTTGCTAAAAGCAGATTCCTGCCCCTAATAGTAGTGATGCTTGTTGTTTTATTTCCTATCTCTGGGGCCGGAGTTACGTTGAAGGATATGTTTGATCCAAATGGTCTCATGCCGATTGATGAGGTTATTGAAAAAAATACCAATATACTTTCGCGAATACAGTCATTCCAAATTGGTAAATATTCTGACAAAAAATTATTTGAAAATGACTTTATGCACCCTCGATGGCCCTATCTTGGCATAATTGGTCCATTGGCGATCCATGGGAATTCCAAGGAGAGCACGTTTACTCTTGGAATTATCGTTCCGCCCATAGGGACCCCTGATGCTGAAGATGATAGATTTTTCCAGTGGGCGAAAGATGGTTATTTCGATAATAAAACAACGACGCATTACGAAATATCTTCTATTGCTGATTCTATAAGCGTCGATTCTGATGGTTGGTCCGTAGGTGCCAAAATATCTGAATATTATAAGGAGATGGTCGTTTGTACCTTAGTATTCCGAAACAGAATATTATCCCACGTGAACTGCTCCGAGGATGAGTGGCGGCATGCATTGAAGGAAAATACGTCGTCTCGATAACAAAATAGGTAATTGGGGACGTGCTAGGGGCGCTCCAGGCAATAAGGCGATAATAAATGACGTTTGTAGGAAAAGGCGGAAAAGGGGGCGGTGACAAATAGGAATACAAAAGATTACCATTTGTCACCGACCCCTTTTTCTGGATCTGGTTCAATAATCGAGACTTAATATATGGTAGAACCGATGAAAAGTTTCATTTAGTCCTGCTAAGTTTTTACGTCTGTTTATAGCGCTCTCCGGCAACTAACTGGGTAAGGATGGTTATGAGGCGAAAAATTAATACCTCCCCCTTTTTTGGGCTCTATTGTGTTGTTGTTCTGGTTTTGTCAGGTGATGTGAGTGTGGCTAGCTCAGAGAACGGATGTGTAGGTACCAAAGCATATTCGTCAGTGGCGTTTAGTCCGGATAGTAAGAATCTAGCTGCGGCATCCGAAGCCAAAGATGGATGCTTTGAGTTATGGGAGATCAGCAGCAAGCAAAGAAAATCGTTTCTATCCTCGGGAGGAAGGATTCGTTCATTGATCTATAGCAATGATGGTAACTTTTTATATTTAGCAAAGAATGATGGTGAAATAGCTATCTGGGGTACGGCAGAAAGAAAGTCGGTCGGTCATTTAAAAGGAATTGGGTCTCCATTAACTCTAGATATTAGCGATGACGACAATTACCTTGCCGTAGGCGGCGCGTCGGCTATTGCGAAGCTCATAAATTTGCGGACGAAAACCCTGGTACTAAAGTTGAATAAACATTCAGTTGTTGATTCAATGGATATCAGCCCTAGTGGGAGATATATCGCGCTCGCGCAAACCTATGGTGTTGATTTATGGGATATCAAGAAAGGCGTGATTGTCCACTCATTCAAGGACGATGAAAGTGCGTTTTCCGTCCGCTTTACACTCGATGAAAAGAGGTTGGTCGCAGCTGTTTCCCGTATGACGGAAGGAGATCCAAACGTACGTATATGGGATTTAAGGGACCATTCAGCTACGCTTGTCCCTGTAGGAACATCGAAGCAAATTGTTGTTACCCCGGATAATGAACACATTATTAGCGGGAATACAGATGGAAAGGTGATATTAATCGATCTGAATAATTTATCTATATCGCGTGTTTTCGCTAATGCGGGGGGTCCTATCACCTCTTTAGCAATTAGTCATGATGGCCGTTATATCGCCGCAGGAACATGGAATGGTCTTGTTAAAGTATGGGATTTGGATAGCGGAAAACTGCTTATCAGCAATCTCTAAAAAAATAACTGGGATCGTACTTTTCTCCATTTGTAAAATTAAAGGGGACGCATTCATTATTGACGGCGGAATTCTGGAATTCTGGGGACAGTTTACTTAATTCAACGTCCGCTTCGGGCGCTATGAAGAAGTTTTTCTTGTAGGCAAAAAGCAAGACCTAACCCCGATATTCGCGGTGTTCGTATTCGCGTTACTGCTCATTACCGCAATTCATTCAAAATAGCCCTGAATATTTCTGCCCCTTCTCCTTCTATGTACGCGTTAGCAGTTGCAATTAATGACTGGATATTGCGCGGATGTATGTTATCCATATGGCTTTGCGCGTATGTGAGTTCAGGTTCAAGCCTATAATATTTAAGTCCTGCTTGTTTCAAGGCGGTCAACTGGCTGTCTGTGACCGTTTGAACGGCATTAAGCACGATGCTCATCAATACGCCCCTGTTGTGATCGGCGCCCTCAAGGTCGTCCAGCTTCTCGATCATCCAGGGGATCGTATTCCAATTGCCATCTGCTGGAACGATACCCGGTATCGCATTGCAATTAATGCCTACACCTGCACCACCCTCATATATTCCCGTCCCCAGGGAAATAACAATTATGTCTTCCAGGCGTGAGGCCATACCTGTTCTTAAGGCTTCCGTGACGCCCCAAATGGCGGGGTTATTAGACATGGTTCCACCGTCAACTACCCACTTGTTGGCCGCTGCAGACCGGGGGTGAGTTTTGCCGCCCACATTAGCAATCGGAAAAAATGTTGGGGCGGCACTCGTTCCCCTGGCAGCCTCCCATACGTAGTAGTTATCGGTAGCAGGGCTATTGGCAGCATCAAACCAGTTAAAAAGGTATGGACCAAAGTTATCGCCGCGAACAGGTTTAGATACTTTGTTCTGGCTGTTGTTCACAATATACGAAGTGGTGAACATATGCTTTACACGGTTCGCGGCTAAAGACTGCATTTTGTTATGACTACTGGCAAGTGATACGTCCGGGCCATACATCTGCCGCATGTAGGGTTCAACTCCGCCGCCTTTACCGTTATCAGCATAGTAGGTTGCGCACTGCTCTACCTTACGGTCCTGAGCCAGGAAGAATTTGCCACCATCATGGCTGTAAATATTTGCTATCTCTTCGGCGGTGTAGGGATGGCCAGTGGTTTCCCTGGGTGTGGTGAGAGCGGCGGAGATGATGCCGCCGGTAGAGGTTCCTCCTATTACATCGAACAACTGGTATGACGGCTTCTTTAATGAGGATTCAATATACTGAATAAATGTCGCGGGAATAACGCCTTTGATTCCCCCTCCATCAATCGCCAAAATGATGATTTTTCCCTCGATCATTTCAGCAAGCCTTGCAGGCTTGTACCTCTCAACAGATGGGTCAGAAGGTGTTCTCCTGGGATTTCGCCGTTGTACATGGTTTCGCTTGCCTTGATGATTACACGCACATCGTCCTTTGAAGGGTAAATATCCGGTGGGGTTTTGTCTGTTATGCCAAGTAACTTATAAACAGCCATAATTGCCGAGCGGACCGAATATTCAACGGTGAATACACAATCATCAGGGATCTCGGCGAACTGCCCCAAAAACGCAAGATTTTTGCTTCCTTCAGGAATAACTTCCGGTCGGTCACCTTTGACGCGTGGTAAAAATTGGCTGGTGATATATGGCATCATGCAAGGGATAACCTTGGCCGTCTGAAGAATAGCGGGGATCTGGTCTTTGGCTCCCAGATGGTAGAGTAGTTCTGAAAGCAGTTCTTCACCGGTACAATCGCTCATCTTCTTTTTCACGAAGTCACCGGTATTGTCTGGAAACAAGCCGTAGGCCCAGATAGCCAGTACGTTTTTGTCCGGGTCATCCTTGTGCTGTTTTGGTTGGTAGTCACCGACGGGCTGACTTCTGTATTGCGGTTGCCTGTTGCAGGTTACACTCATGAGCCAGCTGGAGTCTTTGATCGTCATGATGCCGCCGGTCACGGCTTTGTGGGAATAGGGATCTACACCGGTAAATTCTTTTAGCAAATCCGCAATCGGCGAGTCTGTCGCGGTAATGGTGAAAGAGATGAACTTACTTTTGTCTATGTCTGAGCAAAAAACCTCAGGCCTTCCAAAAGCAGGATCCTTTGCAGCAATATTTTTCCACAGTTGCCAGCAGGCACCAGGCTCCCGATTAAGAATTGCGGGTTCATTGTTGTTGCCTGTGGCGGAATTCTCCACCATCGAGCCGTTGGTAACGAACACCAGATCGTCAGCTGTTGTGGCAATTGTTTCGCTGGTCTCTGCGGAGCCACGCAGCAGATGGATGGCGGTCACGGTCTTTTCACCGTTGACGATCTCGATGTCCAGATCAGTGACCTGGGTTTTCGTATCAAAGTTAACGCCCTTACCCTTAAGCCAGATTAGCAGCGGCAAGACCATGGATTCGTATTGGTTGTAGGTGGTGAACAGAATATGTTCCAGCCTGCTCATGGTCGGCAACAGGTGCATGAAACGCAGCATATAGCGCCGCATCTCGACTACCGAGTGCCATGTCTCCATGGCAAACATCGACGTCCAGAAATACCACATACGGGTTTCAAAATAAGAGTCTGAAAAAAACTCTTCCACGGTTGTCGCCCCCAGTTCTTCTTCAGTCTTCAGGGTCAACTTTGTCAGTTCCAACACGTGGATCAGGGAGAGTCCTAACGAAGGATCTCTATCCGGCTCGCCACAGTTGCTCATCAAACGGCATTTGGAGGAATTAGGATCCCATTGATTGATATCACGAATCCGCTTTAAAACTGTACGCTCCGGGTCGGAAACAAGTTCCGGTTCCGGGCTGGTGAATGGTGCATCAGGATCTTTACGCTTCAGGTCAGGAATAAACGAAAACAGGTTCCAGGTGCACTCATAGTGAGCCTCCATCTCCCTGCCGCCGCGCATAAGGTAGCCGTCGATGGCATTGCCGCTACCATCCAAACAACCACCGTCTATATCGGTCTGTTCCAAGATCGTGATCTTTTCGCCGGCCATATGGCCGTCTCTTATTAAGTATGCTGCCGCCGCCAGCGATGCAATACCGCCACCTATAAGATAGGCGCTCTTTTTCTCGATCCCCTCTTTTCGAGATGCAACAACATTGTTGTAATTACCGATCACGGTGAATCCCCTCCATAAAATTAGGATTGTCAATCTGTCGTAATATCGTCACTATTCAAATTATCTTTATGCGATTTTTTCATCTTTGGGCTAGACTGATTCAGTAGAAACGGCAAGTATTAGTCTGGGAATAAAAGGAATAATAAGAGCTATATCATCAAGAAACAGCTCGTTGCGTATCTCTTTACGGAATCTCTAGAGGTTGTTATAGATTCAGGTGTCTATACAAAAAATGCTATTATCGCTTGAACGTTGAAAATAATAAGAGGCTCCTCAATAGATGGATGATTTGAACTCACGGCATCAAACTGAATTTCATCTAAAATCCACATTCTGGCTTTCTGTTACCGCCGCAACCCTGATATTGCCTTTTTCTTTTTTTCACCTGACTCATGAACACGTGGGAATCGGTATAGGCGCCGTTATTACCTCGTTGAGTCTTTACTCGGTTGCCTGGCTCTGTCATAGGAAAACATATAAAACCATCTATACGTTTGTCTGGCTGACCCCTTTTACGACTCTGTTTGTAGCCTATCTAACAAATTTGCTTGGAATAACCGGTACCTATTGGTGTTATTCAACATTAATTTTATATTACTTTATGATGTCAGAGCGTCAGGCATGGATGTCAAATATTATATTTGCCCTCGTTAATGTTCCATTGGTGTGGCACCTTTTTGAGACACACGAAGCCATCAGATTCTCCGTAACATTCTTCTTGGTCAGTGCATATTCGGCAATTTTTCTTCATATCGTAGCCAGGCAGTATAGCGAACTGCAAAAAATGGCGATTACTGACAAGCTAACCAATCTATACAATAGAACACTACTTAGTGACTCTCTGGAACAGGCGATACATCAAGCTAATAGAACAAATACTCCATTCACGCTAATCATCATGGACGTTGATCATTTCAAAAAGATTAATGATGAACTAGGTCATGATATTGGCGATCACGTCCTCGTGCAGCTGGGAGCATTCTTAAAGGACTTTCTTCGAGACAGTGACAAATTATTCAGAATCGGCGGAGAAGAATTTTTGATTCTGCTCTACAATACCGATGAAGCCAATAGCGTTGGTATAGCAGAAAAAATACGAAAGGGAATTGAAAATCTTTCGTTACTACCCGATCGTACGGTAACGGTCAGTATTGGTGTGGCCAGCCTGAATTCAGTCAGAGACTGGAAGCAGTGGATGAAGACCTGCGACATGAGTCTATATGAAGCCAAGAATAGCGGTCGCAACAGGGTGGTTGTTTGTAAAGGATAGGGGGAATATGCGCGCATTCAATGTGCGCCGCATTATGCTCGCATAATGAGCGCAACATATAGCCGTTCAAATTACTCCACATTATACACGCTGTTATGACAGTACCGTTTCTCTACCAGTCATCGGTGTGGGAAAGCTCTGGGTGTAGCCTGGGAGTTTTAGAGCAATAGATACAATGGTGGAGTAAGAGTCTGCTTCGGGCACGAAGGTTGCCGAATTTAAGATGTAGCCAGATAGAATGGAGACTGAAATTTATTTGAACGTTAGATGATAATGAAATGGATACCAGATTATTTATAGTCGTACTCTTGCTAATCGCCGCAATGGGGGCATGGTCTCCTTGGTTCTTTTCTAAGCGCAAACTTGATGTCCTGTTAAATATAGGTTGTGTTCTATCTGTCCTTTTTTTAGTGATATCTATTCTCGTTTTGTATCCATATATCGAGAGTGGCTACAGAGATGATGACTGGTCTGTCTTGGTATATTTTATCTTTGGCATTCCATTGAACTGGTTCGGTTTTGTATGGGGATCATCATCGCTAATAATTTATTTCTCTAGGATACATCGAGCCAAATCTATTGGCATATCATCATTGCTTGCAGTTTTGCACTTAATCGTGTTGTTAATCTACATTATGGGTAGAACAAGTTCATGACTTGTTCTAATGGAGTTATGAGGTAGTCAGATTTCCTATCAAAAACGTCTGTTAAGGGCGCATAACGGTAGTTATGCCGCGGCACCCGTTTGGCGGGCATAGCCCGCCCTACGACGTAAGTGTCTGAGGAGTGCTTACTGGCCGCGTAGTTGATTGAGTTTTTCCATTGCGGAGCCGGAGCTTATGGCTTCCCGTGCCGTTGCGATACCCGCATCGATGGTGTCCGCGCCGCCTCCCAGGTGGATACGTATTCCGGCATTGAACAGGATGGCGTCCAGGTGGGTGTCGTCCTTTCCGGCCAGGGCCGCTTCCGCCCGGGCCGCCGCTTCCGCGGGTTCCTCGCAGGGATGGTGCGGTTTCTCCTTAAGCCCGAAGTCGGTGGGCGCCAGGGTATACTTTTCGATCTTTCCGTCGCGGTATTCGGCAACCGGTGTCGGTGCCAGCGGCAGCTCATCTCCGCCATCCAGTCCTTGCACCACCATCACCCGTTCCTGGCCCCGTTCTCCGGCCGCGGTGGCGAAGCGTTCCAGGAAGGATTCGTGGGCCGCGCCGATAAGAGAGTGTTTGGCACCGGCGGGGTTGAGCATGACTTCGCAGGCGTGCAGGAAGGATCGATAGAACAGGGTCTGCCGATAGGGTTTCAGGCGTTCCACACCGTGCAGGTAACGGGAGGCGTGCAGGTGGCCGAGGCCCTTCTGCTCAATATCCTTCTCCACAGCCCCGGGCTCCCTGGCGGCGGCGATGCCCATGGCCTCCAGTACGCGGGCGTTGGTTACGCCGTCCTTCGGCGGCAGGCCGGTGTTGGAGTGCAGGACGACCGGTATCCCGGCCGCGGCTGTGACGATGGCGGCGGGGACGCTCAGGTTCAATGCGTTCTTGCGGCCGTCGTAGGGGCCGTTGCAGTTCAGGAGATTCTCCACATCGGGGCTGATCAGGGTGGCCGCGGCCTCCATGGCATCGAGATAGCCTTTCATTTCCTCCACCCTGGAGCCTTTGAAGCGCGTGGCCGTGAGAAAGGCCCCGATCTGTACCGGATGGGCTTCGGCTGAAAACAGAAAGGTCAATGCCTCACGCGCCTCCTCGCGGGTCATGTCCTTGGCGCCGTGGCGGCCTTTGGCGGTGGCGATCAGTCGGCTGCGGAACTTTTGTCCGGCTTCACTGGAGAAATCCTGCATGAATATGTGTTCTCTATATTGATGGGTTATTAGTCGGAAAAAACAAAAGGCAGGTCGGTGCTGCGTTGATATTCGTTGCCACCCACCACCCGTTCCGGCGCGATCTTTCCACGCGCCTCGATCAGGGCATCGGCGATGCGCCGGTCCCCTATGTGGTAACGGGGATCCAGCTCGATGCCGTCGATGTTGGGGCATGCCTCATCAAAGATGTGGCGATAGAGATCGCTCATCATGCCGTAGCGGCTGGACATGAGGGTGTTGGTGGCCTGCTTGATCTGCGTTATGGCGTTGTTCTCATGATTGAAGAAACTGGTAATCAGCATCACCGAGATGGCATGCAACACGTCGTATTTCACATGGGCGATGAGCACGATCAGGTGCTTCTGGGTCAGCGGTACGTTGTTTTTCCAGCTCCAGCGGATTATGCCGCCGAGTAGAAGACTGAAGAACTCCGGGACACCCCACTCCATACCCAGGCCCACGGACGCCAGTGACTCTACCTCGGAGAACGCGGGATGATCGGAAAGCAGCCGTTGGGTCAGTACGTTGTCCGCCACCCCCGGCAACATGGGGATGTCCTGTTGTTCGAACGGGATACCGAGGCCGTCAAACATATAGCGGTACATGCCGATATGGGTGGTTGAGTTAAGCACCCCATACATGTCCGGGTAGTCCTCTATGGTATGGGTGGCCACACCGTATTCATCGGCCAGCAGTTGCGCCAGAACGATCTGCGCCAGTTCCGATACCCGCTCGTTGAGGCAGCCGTAGGGCAGAGAGATGAGGCCGGAAAAGCGTCCCAAGGCGAGGGCCACGCACTGGCGGGTATTCTTGATCTGGTTGAAGTACTGCTTGGCGAACACCTCCAGCTGCGCCTGATCGAAATCACCCCGGAATATTCTGAGGAAGAAGGGGTGAACCCAGACCGGGTGCTCCATGACATGGTTATGCAGCTCCAGAAACAGCTCCCGCAGGGCCCCGGAACGGAACAGATCCAGCTCGTTGAAACGGTTTCCCTGCTCCTTTTCAGCGATGTCGTGGAGTCTTCCCAGAAACTGGTTAAGCGGATTTCCGGGGTTCTCCAGTTGATCAATGAGCTCGGAGAAATCCTTTTGCTGGCTCACCTTGAATCGTTTTAACAGCTCTTCGGGATCCAGGGTGAGGAGATCCGGAAAGGGGTGTACGCCGTCCAGCAGGCGCGGCGAGCCGTCCGGGGTTACGGTAAGGAGGTCGGAGAACTGCCGGCCGTTGCTGGAGGTCGATTCTGGTCCGTTCATGATGCCGCCGATAGATGGTTGTCGGGAGATAAAGGGGGATTCTGCATGCACCCGCGGCCGGTTTCAATGACGGTGAGCAATGCCCCTGTAAGGCTTAGCCGCAAATGAACGCAAATTACCGCCAATCTACGCCAATTGTTGGAATGCTCTACCTAAGCCATTTGCGGTGATTGGCGTTATTCGCGGCTCATATCCCTTTAAGCCGGCACCGTTCGGTTTTCCCTTGTATAAAAGTGGTATCGCCACCCATTCTATTTATAGTGGAAACCGCTAATATATAATCGATAAATAGGCATTGACGATAACTCGTATATGAACCTGCGTGACCTGAAATACATCATAGCGGTGGCGGAGACCCGTCATTTCGGCCGGGCCGCCGGACGTTGTTTCGTCAGTCAGCCCACCCTCAGCGGGCAGATCAAAAAGCTGGAAGAAGAGCTGGGTGTAACCATCTTCGAGCGCACCAAACGTTCGGTGGAGATGACCCCTATCGGCGAGGAGATCGTCGAGCTCGCCCGCGGCATGATGGAACAGGCGGATGCCATCGAACAACTGGCCAAGGCGCACCAAGACCCCCTTTCCGGCCCCCTGCGTGTCGGCGTTATCCCGACCCTGAGTCCCTATCTGATTCCGTTTATCGTGGCGCCGCTAAAGAGGCGTTACCCGCAGCTCAAACTGGTGCTCACGGAGGAGATAACGGATCGGCTGCTGCAGCGCCTGCATAATCACGACATCGATCTGGCCCTCATTGCGACGGCGGTGGAGGAGCCGGATCTCGAGGCCATACCCTTGTTTGATGAGCCTTTCTGGCTGGCCCATCCGCGCAAGCACCCCCTGGCCGAAAAAAAGGCCATCGGACACCGGGACCTGGAGCGGCTGGATCTACTGCTGTTGTCGGACGGGCACTGTCTGGCGCAACAGATGATGGATGTCTGCAAGCTGATGGAACGACCGCGACAGGGGGAGATGGGGGATCTCCAGGCAAGCAGCCTGGAAACCCTGCTGCAGCTGGTGGCCGCGGGGCTCGGTTGCACCCTGGTTCCAGCGCTGGCGACCCGGGGCCCGCTGGTGAAGGAGAGCGGTGTCAGGGTTCGCGAGCTGGGGCTGGCCGACACCTATCGGCGTATTTCCCTCGCCTTCCGGCGTAGTTTCCCCCGACGGCCGGCCCTGGAGGCCTTCGCGGATGTTGTTCAGGAACACCTGCCGGATAATGTGAAAGTGCTGGCAAGATCCTGATATCAGACGTTGAACAATCGGCCCGATCTGTGATATCTCAATAGCTCGCAATCGCCGCTATGGGGGCGATAAAGAACGGAAGTACTGCCTGCAAACAACCTCAGTTTGTCGCGCTGATATGCAACAGGTCTCGGAACAGCCAAGGGAAGGTGTTCTTGAACCACCGCGGGTTCTGCAGGAACTCGTGGAGGAGGTCGGGGTACGGTTCAACGGCAACGCCCCCTGGGACATCCGGGTACATGACCCGCAACTCTACAACCGCATATTAAGAAAAGGTTCGTTGGGCTTCGGCGAAGCCTATATGGAAGGGCTATGGGATTGCCCCGCACTGGACGAGCTTTTTACCCGACTGCTCAGTCTGAACATCGAACAAAAACTGCGTAATCGGAAATGGGCGCGCCTGTTGGGAACGCTCATTCATCAAAGGTTATTCAACCTGCAATCCAGTTCGCGCGCCTATCAGGTGGGAGAGCGGCATTACGATATCGGGAATGATGTCTTCGAAGCCATGCTTGATTCCAGTATGAGTTACTCCTGCGGGTATTGGCACAATGCCGATACCCTGGAGCAGGCCCAATGGAACAAACTGGAAATGGTCTGCCGCAAGTTGGAATTGAAACCCGGTGAGAGGTTGTTGGATATAGGTTGCGGTTGGGGAGGACTGGCCCACCACGCGGCGAAATATTACGACGTGGAGGTCGAGGCCGTCACCATATCTAAAGAACAGCGGAAATTTGCGCAGGAACGCTGCGCCGGTTTGCCGGTAACCATCAATCTGAAAGATTATCGGGAACTTTCCGGAAGCTTCGACAAGGCGGTATCAATAGGTATGTTCGAACACGTCGGGCCGAAGAACTACGCCGCCTATTTCGATATCATTCTGCGGGTGCTCAAGGAAAAGGGGCTGTTTCTGCTGCATACCATCGGTATCTACAAAACCATCAGGAGTACCGATGCCTGGATTAACAAATACATTTTCCCCAACGGAAAACTGCCCTCCGCCAAAGAGATCAGCTCGGCATTAAACGGCCGTTTTCTGATCGAGGACTGGCATAACTTCGGTCAGGACTATGATCGCACCTTGATGGCCTGGTGGGAGCGCTTCAACCGGGCCTGGCCCGGTCTTGCGGAAAAATACGATGAGCGTTTCTACCGCATGTGGCGATACTATCTGGCATGTTGTGCCGGTCTGTTTCGCTCGCGTCAGGGGCAGCTTTGGCAGTTGGTGTTGAGTAAACGTTCCCGCTCCCAGACCTACCGTTCGTTTCGTCTGAATCCATAGTGCGGCGAAAAAAATACGGGGCCCGCCAGGGGCAACGGCGGGGAGGATGCCGGAATAAGGTATAAATAGGAAATACCGATTAAGTGATATGAAATAAACGATTTCAACAATAAGTTATCTGCCCTTAGATTTATCACAGGCCCGCCAAGAAACGGGCGAACTGAACTGATGGTCAACTTATAGGAGATAACCTTATGTCTGATGCCAGCAAATGCCCGTTCCATCACACCGCGGGGGGAGGCACCTCGAACCGGGACTGGTGGCCGAACCGATTACGGCTGGAGATTCTGCGCCAGCACTCCTCTAAATCCGATCCCATGGGGGAGGATTTCAATTACGCCGAAGCGTTCAAAAGTCTTGATCTGGATGCGGTAAAGAAGGATCTGCATGCATTGATGACCGATTCCCAGGAGTGGTGGCCGGCGGACTTCGGCCACTACGGACCCCTGTTCATCCGCATGGCCTGGCACAGCGCCGGCACCTACCGTACCGGAGACGGTCGTGGCGGCGGCGGCACCGGGAACCAGCGTTTCGCGCCGGTCAACAGCTGGCCCGACAATGTCAACCTGGATAAGGCGCGCAGACTGCTGTGGCCCGTCAAGCAGAAGTACGGCCGCAAGATCTCCTGGGCCGACCTGATGATCCTCGCAGGTAATGTGGCCCTGGAGTCCATGGGGTTCAAGACCTTCGGTTTCGGCGGCGGGCGCGAGGACATCTGGGAGCCGGAACAGGATATCTACTGGGGCCGGGAGGGTGACTGGCTGGATGATAAACGCTATTCCGGGGAACACGAGGAGCTGGAAAATCCCCTCGCCGCGGTGCAGATGGGCCTGATATACGTGAATCCCGAAGGTCCCAACGGCAACCCGGACCCGATCGCCGCCGCCAGGGATATTCGTGAGACCTTCGCCCGCATGGCCATGAACGATGAAGAGACGGTTGCGCTCATCGCCGGCGGTCACAGCTTTGGTAAAACCCACGGTGCCGGTGATGCCGCCCATGTCGGGGCCGAACCGGAGGCCGCGGGTATCGAGGAACAGGGTCTCGGCTGGAGCAGCAGCTTCGGCAGCGGCAAGGCCGGCGATACCATCACCAGCGGTCTGGAAGTCACCTGGACCCGTACACCGACGCAGTGGAGCAACAACTTCTTCGAGAACCTGTTCGGTTACGAATGGGAGCTGTCGAAGAGCCCGGCCGGTGCCCACCAGTGGGTGCCGAAGGACGGTGCGGGGGCGGGTGCCATTCCGGATGCCCACGATCCGTCCAAGAGCCACGTGCCCACCATGTTGACCACCGACCTTTCCCTGAGGTTCGATCCGGTCTACGAGAAGATCTCCCGTCGGTTTTACGAGCATCCGGATGAGTTCGCGGACGCCTTCGCCCGGGCCTGGTTCAAACTGACCCACCGGGACATGGGGCCCCGCACCCGTTATCTCGGCCCGGAGGTTCCCGCCGAAGAACTGATCTGGCAGGATCCCGTCCCGGCGGTGGATCATGAGCTGATCGATGCGAACGACGCCGCCTCGCTTAAAGGCAAGATCCTCGTTTCCGGGCTGTCCGTCTCCGAGCTGGTGTCCACCGCCTGGGCCTCGGCGTCCACCTTCCGCGGTTCCGATAACCGCGGCGGCGCCAACGGTGCCCGTATCCGGCTGGCGCCGCAGAAGGAGTGGGGGGTCAATCAGCCGCAACGGCTGGCCAAGGTGCTCGAAACCCTCGAAGGTATTCAGCGTGAGTTCAACAGCGCACAGAGCGGCGGCAAGCGGGTCTCCATGGCGGATCTTATGGTTCTCGCCGGTTGCGCGGGTGTTGAGAAGGCGGCGAAGAACGCCGGTTATGAAGTGACGGTTCCGTTCGCACCGGGCCGTATGGATGCTTCTCAGGAACAGACCGACGTGGAGTCCTTCGCCGTGCTGGAGCCGGTTGCGGACGGGTTCCGTAACTACCAGAAGAGGAAATACTCGGTCTCCGCCGAGGAGCTGCTGGTGGATCGGGCGCAACTGCTGACCCTGACCCCGCCGGAGATGACGGTCCTGGTGGGCGGCATGCGCGTTCTCAATACCAATCATGGACAGACCGGGCACGGTGTCTTCACCCAGCGGCCGGAATCCCTGAGCAACGACTTCTTCGTGAATCTGCTGGACATGAGCACCACCTGGAAGGCGGTCTCCCCCGACGAGGATGTGTTCGAAGGAAGGGATCGCAAGACCGGGGAAGTGAAGTGGACCGCTACCCGCGTCGACCTGGTGTTCGGTTCCAACTCCGAGCTGCGTGCCCTGGCAGAGGTCTATGGCACCGCCGATTCCGGGGAGAAGTTTGTGCATGACTTCGTGGCGGCCTGGGACAAGGTGATGAATCTGGATCGCTTTGATCTGGTTTGACTGCCTGCACGGGAGGAGATTGCTGGCAACGGCCACAGGGAGGTGGCCGCTCAGCATCGGTTAAAGGGGGGTATTGAGATGAAAAGTGAAAGTAAGAGTGGTATCGCTGTCGATCGATCCAAATACCGGAAGAGGGGTTACTGGCTGTCGGTGCTGGATCTGGCGGTGGTTATCGCCCGCCACAGGTCCGGTCTGGAGCGGTACCGCAGATTTCCCGGAACCGGCGGATGAGGATTCAGACCACCGGTTTCAGCCGGGAAACGCCGGCGCCCCCCTGGATAAAGAGATTGGCCTGGGGGGTGCCTTTGTTCTTTTTACTGAAGGGTCTGCTATGGCTGGCCATTCCCGGCCTTTACCTGCTGCTCGCCGGGTGATGACGGCAACGGCCAATGCCCGGGGGTGTGGTCGCCCGGACTGAACCCGGCGACGGCACACCCCATATCCGGATGCCGGATCTTATTGAGCGGGAGGCGTCCCAGAAGAGGTGGCCTTGCTTCGCTCTATGGATTGCAGGGCCAGGTAGTTCTCGCCGAATTTCTGCAGATTCTCCCGTTCGTCATCAAACTGGCCGTAATGACGTTCCTCGTCCTGCACCAGCGCCTCGAACAGTTTACGGGATACGGAATCCGCATTCGCGGAGCATTCGTTGGCCCAGTTGTTGTAGTTCTTGACCGCATCCATCTCCATGGAACAGGCCATCTCCAACATATCCTTTACCTCGTGGATCTGTTGTACCTCCTGATCGGCCTTCAGCTCCACGTCGCCCTTCAGATACAGGATGCGCTCGGCGATGTTTTCGATATGCAGCATCTCTTCGATGGCAGTGCGCCGAAACAGGCCCGCCAACAGGTCATATCCCTGGTCGTCACATTGAAAATGGAAATACATATATTGATGTACCGCTGACAGTTCATCGGCAACCGCTTTATTCAGAAGCTCAATACTCTTGTCGTACATGGGTAATCCTTTTTTTGTCTGACTGAGTGGATCATCCGACGGGATGTGTTAACCGCATTTTCACTCAACCGGCGGTTTATTGCCATCATCCGGGAGTATCGGCGCCCTAGGCGAGCAACGCAACACTCTTGACCTGGGCGTACAGCCGCATTCCCTCGTGCAGACCCAGGGCCACTGCGGAGCGGCGGGTGATGCGCGCCAGCAGGGTCTGGCCGTCCTCCATTTCGGTACGTACCAGAAGCTGACTGGGCCCGGTGTCGTGGGTGTCGATCACCTTTACCGGCAGGATATTGATAATGCTGGTGTCCGAGTGGGCCTTCAGCGAAAGGCTGACATCCCGCGCCTGTATCTCCACCCTGGCGTGTTTGCCGATGGGCAGGTCCTCCCGTGTTACGGCCACCCGGCCGCCGTGCATGCCGATCCAGGTCAGATGGTAGGTGTGATCGTGGGCCGAGACGAAACCTTCAAGGAAGGAGACCGCGTCGTCGTGGCGCGACAGGGGAAGATCGAGCCGCGTCAGGAGATCGGCGGCGCTACCCTGGGCTATTACCCGACCCTGCTCCAGCAGCACCATCTGGTCGGCCAGCCGGGCCACCTCGTTGGGATCGTGCGATACATAGAGGGAAGGGATGGCGAACTGGTCGTGAAGGCTTTCCAGGTAGGGCAGAATGGCCTGCTTGGCGTGATGGTCCAGAGCGGAAAGGGGCTCGTCCATCAGCAGCAGCCTGGGACTGGTCAGCAGGGCTCTGGCGATGGCCACCCGCTGCCGCTCGCCACCGGAAAGCCCGTGGGATGCCCGTTTCAGTAACGGGCCGATCCCCAATATCTCCACCGCGTCGTCAAAGCCGATGGTGCGCCCTTCCTCCGCTACCAGCCGGCGGCCGTATTCCAGATTGCGCCGAACGGAAAGGTGCGGAAACAGGCTTGCTTCCTGAAATACATAGCCCACCGGTCGTTTGTGTGCGGGTAGAAAACGTTTCCGTTCCTGCCAGATTTCGCCGTTGATCTTGACCAGGCCGTGGTCGACTTTCATCAACCCCGCGATGGCCCGCAATATGCTGGTCTTGCCGGAACCGGAGCGTCCGAACAGGGCGGTCACCCCGCTGGCGGGTACGGTAAACGCGGCATCCAGTTGCAACTCTCCCAGGCGGTGCTGCAGATTGACTTCGATATCGCTCATACACCGCTCCTTCGCAGACGCCTCTCCAGCACATAGGTGGCAAAGACCACGATGAAGGAAAACAGCAGCATACCTCCGGCGAGCCAGTGGGCCTGGGTCCACTCCAGGGATTCCACATGGTCATAGATGGCCACCGACAGCACCTTGGTCTCCCCCGGGATGTTTCCGCCGATCATCAGCACCACGCCGAATTCACCGACGGTATGGGCGAAACCGAGCACCGAGCCGGTAAGAAAACCGGGGCGGGCCAGGGGCAGGGCGATGGTGAAGAAACGACGCAGGGGTGAGGCGCGCAGGGTGGCGGCCACTTCCAAAGGGCGTTCACCCAGCGCCTCGAAGGCGTTGCGCACCGGCTGCACCACGAAGGGCAGTGAATAGATGACCGATCCCACCACCAGCCCGGGAAAGGTGAAGGGCAGGGTGCCGAGTCCCAGGGTTTCGGTCAGACGACCCAAAGGCCCTTGGGGACCCAGCAGCAGCAACAGGTAGAAACCCAGCACCGTGGGCGGTAGCACCAGCGGCAGGGCCACCAGGCTGCCGATAATCTCTTTCCAGCGGGCACGGGAGCGGGCCAACCACCAGGCCAGGGGTGTTCCGGCGATCAGCAGCACCAGGGTGGTCAGGGCGGCCAGCTTCAGGGTCAGCCACAGCGGTTGCAGTTCCAGCGCCATTCGCCCGTTCCGTTATTCGGTGCCGTAACCGTATTTGTGAATGACGGCTCTGGCCGCCTCGCTGCGCAGATAGTCCAGCAGCGCCCGGGCGGCCGAATTGTCCTCGCCCTTGGTGAGCAATACCGCATCCTGACGGATGGGGGTGTACAGGTCATCCGGAATCGACCAACGGCTGCCGCTGTCGTCCAGGGCGATCTGCGCCAGTGCCACGAAGCCCAGTTCCGCATTGCCGGTGGCGACGAACTGGCGGGTCTGGGCGATGGTGTCGCCGATGACCAGTTTTGGTTCCAGGGCATTATACAGACCGAGGTTACTCATGATCTCCACGGCCGCGGCGCCGTAAGGGGCGGTCTTCGGATTGGCGATAGCGAGCCTCCGAAAGTCGTCGTTGCCCAATGTCTGTTCGTCCAGCGTCCGTTTTTCATCACTGCTCCATAACACCAGCTTGCCGACGGCGTAGGTAAAGCGTCCGCCGGCTTTGTCCTTCTCCTCCAGTAGCTTGGGCCGTTTTTGGTCGGCGGCAAGAAAGACCTCAAAGGGTGCGCCGTTTTCGATCTGGGCATATAGCTTTCCGGTGGAGCCGTAACTCACAATCGCGTGATGGCCGCTGGCCTGCTCGAAATCCGCCGCGATCTCTTTCATCGCGGCGGTGAAATTCGCGGCAACCGCCACATAGACTTCGCCGGCGGACAGGGGAGCGCTGAAGACTAAACAGATGAGATAGACGGCCTTTAGCCGTCGTTTATGGAACCTGATCATGTGACTCCTCAAAGATTTTCCGATACTGCGTGTATCTCTGATTTATCCAGAAACAAGAAATATGCCAGCGCGCCCGGGCCGGTAACGGCAACGTCCATAGGTGACGCCGTAGTGCGCAATCTCCTGGGCTTTCGGGCCACAGCGGGGTACGGGCGGTCGGGGGAGAGTTTGGTTAATGGCGGCGCCTGTTGTGGGGTCTCCTACAGGATCGAATTCCCTAATTTGTCGCATTTATTACAAAGGCGCCCCATTTTAGGGCGCGAAACAGGCTGAATCGGCCTCTTAAAAGGGGATATGGCGGTGGTACGGCTTTTGCAATTCCCCAAATATGTTACCGATTGATGGGCAAGGGGAACGGTGTCGAATATGAGCCGCCACGAAAAACCTACCGCCGACGGCCAAGTTATCGATGCCGTCAGTCGCTTCCTGGCCGAGCCTCCGGAAGGCACCCCGGCGGAGGTGATCGAGGCGTTCGGCTCCGGCGAGTCCCGTCAGTTTCTGCCGCCGAAGCTGTTTCTGGAGTCGGTAGAACAGGCTCCGATCGCTATCTCCATTACCGAACCCAGCGCCCGTATCCTTTACGTGAATACTGCTTTCGAACGGTTAACCGGTTATATGCGCGATGAGGTGATCGGCAGGAACGAGTCGGTCCTTTCCAGCCGTTCGACGCCTTCGGAAGTCTATGAAGAGTTATGGGGGACCATAACGGATGGTCGGGTATGGCAGGGAACCCTGGTCAACCATCGCAAGGATAAAGAGGAGTATCTGGCCGAGCTTGTTATCTCCCCGGTTGTGGATCGTGACGGTCGTATCGCTTACTACCTGGGCATGCATCGGGATGTTACGGCGATGCATCAACTGGAGCAGCAACTGAAGTTCCATAAGGAGCTGACCGAGGCGGCCCTGGATGCGGCGCCCATGGTGGTGGCCATGGTGACCGCTGAGCGCAAGGTGTTGTCCGATAATCATGCATACAAGGTGTTGCTCGGCGATCTTGGCGGGGTGGAGCCGGCCGCGCTGTTTCTGGATGCATTGGAGCAGCAGATCGGTTTCGATCTCGCAAAGGCCTGTTACGCGGGCGAAGGGTTTTCCAATATCGAGGTCAGACTGGACCCGCCGGGCAGCGGATCGCCCCGCTGGTATTCCTGTTCCGGAGTGCGTGTCGCTGAACTGGACGAGGCCGCCGAGAGCTACTTCAAACCGTCCCAGGGCGGTCGTTGCTGTTTACTGCTGATCGCCAACGAGGTGACCGCAAGCCGCAACCGTATCAATGAGGCGCGGCTGAACATGATTCGCGCCAGTATGGTGGAGCAGCAGATGATGGAGACGCTGCGGGAAACCATCTCCGGGGCGATTTTTAAACTGCAGGCGCCTTTGAACGTCATTAAGGCGGCTCTGGCCATGCCGGACCCCAATGGCGAACATGATGCTTTGCGCTACGCTTTGCGCCAGGCGCTGGAAAGCGGAGACGAGGCATTGGAGAGTCTGAAGGTGGCGCTCCCAGCGTCTCCGCCCGAACAGACCTCAAGATTGAATATTAACGAAATACTGCATGAGGTACTGCGTCTCAGTACCAACCGTCTGATCAGTGCCGGCGTGGTTGTGGACTGGCAGCCGACGCCGGTTCTGCCCGCGGTTACCGGCAGGGCGAACGCCTTACGCAGCCTTTTTAAATACCTCATCGAAAATGCCATGTATGCACTCAACGAATCGGGTCGGGATTTCCGGGAGATAAGATTGTCGACCGGTACTGACGGCCGGGAGCTCATAATCGAGGTGATAGATAACGGCGACGGGCTTCCGGAGTCGAATCGCCTGAAGGCGTTTGAACCCTTTTTCTGCGGCTGGAAGCGGGCCTCGGGGCATGCCGGCATGGGATTGACCATGGCGCAGGAAGTGGCCATCGATCACGGCGGCAGCATCGACATCGATAGGGATTATCGCAACGGCTGCCGCGTTGTAATCAGATTACCCGTAAACGGAACGGTAGGAGAGTGATGTAATGAGTCCGGCTAAAGCGGCAAAACGCGGCAGCGACAGCTCCCTCATAGAGACTGAACTCGAGACCCTGTATCTGGTCAGCCAGATCCTGAGCCGTTCCCTCGATTTCCGCGATACCCTGACGGAGGTGCTCAGGACCCTGAACGACTCCGGTAATATGCGGCACGGCATGATCAGCCTGTTGGATGAGGAGAGCGGCGATCTGCTGGTTTCCGCGTTGCATGAGAATCCCATGCCGTTTAATGCCATACGTTATAAACCGGGGGAAGGGATCGTCGGTGACATTATGGAAAGCGGCGAGCCGGTGGTTTTACCGCGCATCTCGGATGAGGACCGGTTCCTCGACCGGCTCGGGGTTTACAATCAGGAGCTGCCGTTTATCGGTGTCCCTATCCCCATCGGCGATCATACTGCCGGCGTGTTGGCTGCTCAGCCGATGGCGGATCATGACGCACTGGAAACCCATAGACGTTTTCTGGAAATGGTGGCGAACCTTATCGGCCAGAGCGTGCGCCTCGCCAAGAAGGTGGAGGATGAGCAGTCGGAGCTGAAATCGGAACGGGACTCTCTGCGACGGCAGGTACGCGGCGAGCACGGCTTCTCCAATATGGTAGGGCGCACCAGCGCCATGCGTCTGGTATTCGAACAGGTGCGGCAGGTGGCGAAGTGGAATACAACGGTCCTGGTTCGCGGTGAGTCCGGTACCGGTAAGGAACTGATCGCCAACGCCATCCACTATAATTCACCGCGTGCCAACGGTCCTTTTATCAAACTGAACTGCGCCGCTCTGCCGGACAACCTGCTGGAATCGGAACTTTTCGGCCATGAAAAAGGTGCCTTCACCGGGGCGGTCAGTCAGCGCAAGGGACGTTTCGAACAGGCCCACGGCGGTACCATCTTTCTTGATGAGATCGGCGAAATCAGTCCCGCTTTCCAGGCCAAGCTGTTACGGGTTCTGCAGGAGGGGGAGTTTGAGCGGGTCGGAGGTATCAAGACCCAGGTGGTGGATGTACGGGTGGTGGCGGCCACCAATCGGAACCTGGAGTCGGAGGTACAGAAAGGTGAATTTCGCGAAGACCTTTACTACCGGCTCAACGTCATGCCTATTCACACTCCGCCCCTGCGGGAACGGGCGGAGGATATCCCGGATCTCGCCCGATTTCTGGTGGGCAAGATCGCCAAGAGCCAGGGACGGGAACTGGAGATCGACGACAGCGCCATTCGCCAGCTGATGCGTTACGACTGGCCGGGTAACGTGCGGGAATTGGAAAACTGTCTGGAGCGCGCCGCGGTGATGAGTGAAGAGGGCAGGATAGACGGGCGTACCGTGGATCTCTCCGGGTTGCCCGGGGCTTCGCAGTCGGGCCCTCCCAAGGTGAGCTCCGGCCCTCAGGTTGATCTCGACGATCCGGATCTGGATGAACGGGAAAGGGTCATCGCCGCCCTGGAGCAGGCCGGTTGGGTTCAGGCCAAGGCCGCCCGCCTGCTGGGTATGACGCCCCGCCAGATCGGCTATCGTATTCAGACCCTGAACATCAAGGTACGGCAGATCTAATATCCTTCCGTTGCCCCTCCCTCTCTCCTCCCCCTGGAGAGAGGGTCTCTAAACCCCGCAGTTTTCGGGGTATCACTAAAGTTTCCACCGGGTGGGTCGCCATTGGGTCTGGGTAGGGAGTAAACCGGCGAGGTCCAGGATTATTGCTCGGGAACTCCTCTCGAATAGGGAAGGCCAATGCGCTTTTTGCCAAGCGCGGATTGCAAAGGAACCAGGCAGTCGGGGAAGGCGATGACAACTCCTGCAAGGATCGATTTCGGTATCGGTTCAGGGGGAGCCTTACCGGACTCTCAAGTAATGCGCGAGGTGTAACCGATGCGAATCAAGACAAAACTCAGGGCGGGCAGCATTCTGCTGGCGTTGGTTCCCGCCTTAATCGCCAGTACGTTGATCGGTTGGAACGCGGTCGATCATGCGGAAAACGCTTTACATAACCAGGCCCAGTCCAGATTGACGGCGCTGCGCGAAAACCGAGCGGTGCAGATCACCTCCTATTTCCAGTCCATAAGCGATCAGGCACTGGTCCACGCCAAAGACCGTATGACTATCGATGCCATGCATTCGCTGTCCGCCGGGTATCGTGCGATGGCGAGTGAGGTGGGTGCGGATGTCGCCCAGGAGAGAGAACCCCTTAAGAGTTACTATTCCAGTACTTTTGCCGCCGAGTATGCGAAACACAACAGCGGGCAGCAGGCTGATGCGGATCGGATGTTTTCCAAACTGGGTCAGGCGGCGGTACCTCTGCAGTTTCGCTATATTCTGAAAAATCCCAACCCCCTGGGTGAAAAAGACAAGCTGGAGGAAAACCCGGATGGTTCCAGCTATTCGCAGGCGCATAAACTTTATCATGCGGCTTTTCGCGAGCTGCAACAGCGTTTTGGGTATTACGATATCTTTCTGATTGACGCCGATAGCGGCGAGGTCGTCTACACCGTATTCAAGGAACTTGATTTCGCCACTTCCATGAAAAATGGTCCCTTCTCGGACTCCGGGCTTGCCGCCGTATACCGCGAAGCCATGAAGCTGCCTGAGGGCAAAACCTTTATGACCGATTTCGCGCCTTACCTGCCGTCCTATCAGGACCCGGCCGCGTTTCTCGCCGCGCCGATATTTGACCAGGGTAAACGTATCGGGGTCATCGCTTTCCAGATGCCGATCGACAAGATCAACAGCGTAATGACCGGTGACGGCAAATGGAAAGAGTCTGGTCTGGGGGATAGTGGTGAGACCTATCTCATCGGCTCCGACTTCAAGATGCGCAGTTTGAGTCGTTTCTGGATCGAGGATCAAAAGGGCTTTCTTGACGCGCTCAAGTCCACCAAAGCGGAGGATGAGGCCACGCTTGAGACCATGGAGTCCAAGCAGACGGTCATCGGCCTGCAGAGTGTTCGTTCGCCAGGCGCCAAAAAGGCCATAAGCGGCGAAACAGGTTTTGATACCTTCCCCGATTATCGCGGCGTGCCGGTATTATCGGCCTACAAGCCGCTCGATATAAACGGTCAGCGTTGGGCCATTCTCGCCGAGATAGATGAGGCCGAGGCGTATGCAGAAGCGATCGCCCTGCATGACCAGACCACTTACATAATCATCACCACCGCAGTGGTGCTGCTGGTGCTCAGCGGCATGCTGGGATGGATATTCAGTAGGGCTTTGGCGCGGCCGCTGGAGCGCATCGTAGGGTCCATGGAGGATATCTCCAGTGGTTCCGGTGATCTTACCGTACGTCTGGATGCCAGCGCCTCGGATGAGCTGGGGCAGTTGGCAGCCGCCTTTAACAAGTTTGTGGAGAAGCTCGATTCGATCATGCAGCAGGTCGGTGATTCCACGAATGAGTTGACCACGGCGTCCGAAGAACTGTCCATGGTCACCAACGATACCCGTCAGAATGTGGAGCAGCAGCAGGAAGAGATCCAACAGGTCGCTACCGCTATCGAGGAGATGACTGCCAGTGTTAAGGAGGTGGCGGTAAACACCCAGGCTACGGCTGATGCGGCCAATCATGCCGGGGGTCAGGTCAATGACGGTAAAAATATCATTGAACGCAGCGTTGCCGCGGTGCACCAGCTTTCAAACCGCCTGAAGCAATCGCACGAAGTAATCGAGGCGTTGCAACAGGATAGTACCAGTGTCGGCACCGTGCTGGATGTGATTCGCGGCATCGCCGAACAGACCAATCTGCTGGCGCTTAACGCCGCCATTGAAGCTGCCCGTGCCGGGGAACACGGGCGCGGTTTCGCGGTGGTGGCGGATGAGGTGCGGACCCTGGCCATGAAGACCCAGGAGTCCACCGAGGAGATTCGTACCATCATCGAATCGCTGCAGTCGCGCAGTGATGAAACGGTGCATCTGCTGCAGGAAAACAAAGCGGATATCGAAACCACCGTCGATCTATCGGAGCAGACCCAGCATGCGTTTGAGGAGATTGAAAACGCCATGCAACGGCTGCTGGATATGAGTACCCAGATTGCCGCCGCCAGTGAGGAGCAGTCCGTGGTCACTGAAGATATTGCCCGAAACGTGGACCGGATCTCGCAAGCCGCACAGGGTACGGCGTCCGGGGCGGAACAGACGGCGGCATCCAGCGAGATGCTTGCCCGACTGGGAGACACGCTCTTTAACCTGGTAAGTCAATTCCACGTGAGCGGGGGAGTGTTAAAGGAGAGCGCGGTCAAGACTGAGGGCGAGAACGAGAGCGAGGAATAGAAACCGTCTTCGCCGGCGAGGCGGTTTTTGTCATCCGAATCTGTCCGGGGTCCGGGCGCACCATATGGCGGCCCCGGATTCCCGACTCCCACGAAGGCCCGGCGAGGGAAAAACAATAGCAGGCCCCGTAGCGGGCGCCGGGGCTGAACCTCAGGGTGTTACCGATCCGACGCGGGTGGCGCTGTATTGTTCGCCCTTCTCCGTCTGGGATTTAAGCGAGGCGTCCGGTAGGAGCTCTATGTAGTTTGCCCGGATAATCCTGGAAAAGCCTAACCGCTCGGCGACTTCCAGTTCCTGGGGGTCGTTCACCAGTTTCCCCCGAATGTGATAGCTTTTCCCGAGTTCCCAGACGATGGAACCTCCGTTGTCGGCGACCCCGACTGTCATCAGCTCAGGATCGAACAACAATATATAGCGCCCGTCTTCCGGGACGGTGAGGACGGATGCCATAAAAAAGCTTCCTCCTCCCAGGTCGCTCAGTTCAGCTGTTACTACGCCGACCCACTCGGTCTGCTCGATGTTCCGGTCGCAACCCGTCACGGCCAGCATGCTCAGAACCGCAAAAAAGGGCGATAAAATATTCCTCGTTATCCGTTGCATCTGCACTCCTCCCTGTTGCATCGTCCACGCCCGGCAGGCGTGTTCATCGGAAAAGTCGCGGAGTCAGCCGCTATGGCTCTCCTAGTGTGCTTGATACTCGGCAATAAACGTCTCCAGAATCTGATTGAACTCGTCAGGTTTAACCTGTGCAACAAAGTGGCCTACATGAGGGACCAGGATTACGCTTTCATCCAGCTCGGCTTCTTCCCCGGTTGGGGCACCGTTGATATTACGCAGCATCCCGGCGTACTGTTTCAGGGTGCCGGGATTATTGTCGGCACTCCATCTGAATATGGAATACATGGCGCTTATTCCCATCTTCGGGTCGGCCGATAGCATCTGGTTTACGGTCCAGTCAATTACCGCCGGATCGGCCTCCGGCGTGAACATGGAGCGCACCATGTTTTCCGAGGTGCCTGCAAAATCTTCTTCAAACGGTTTTACGAACTGGTCGATATCGTCTTCCGATGTGGGCCATTCAAACGGCGTATAAAAAGTATCGACGCCGACAATTCCGACCACCCGGTGGCCCAACAGTTTTGCCGCCTCGATCGCCACCGGTCCGCCCATGGAGTGACCGACCAGGATGACATGATCACCGCCGACTCGGTTGACCACCGCGGCCACATCCTCTCCGAAAGATTGCATGGTGTAGTTGTCACGTGTGCTTCCGGACTGGCCATGTCCCGCCAGATCAAGCCACACCACTCGGTTGGCGCGGGAAAAATAATCGATCTGGGGTTTCCAGAATGTGTGGTTGCAGGTCCAGCAATGGATGAAGACGACGGTGATGTTGCCCTGACCTTCCACGCCATATGCGATTGGGCTGCCGTCTGCCGAACTGACGGTAGTGATGCTTTCGACCGCCTGTTGCTGTGGGGTGGCGCATCCGGCAACAACCGTGATCAGTAGAAACAGGGCTGATGCCTTCCCAATAGCTTTGAGCGTCTTCAAACCGTTCCCCCTCCTTGTTGTTTTCAACCTTCACCCGGAGTGAGCCTGCTGCAGGAATAAGACCCCGATCCGGGGATATCCGTATAGTGGAACAAATCCACACGTGGGTCATGTGAATTTCGAGACCCGCGCGGGGATTTGCGAACCGGTTCTCGTATTTCAGGGGCGGGTTGAAGCGGACGGGTCGGGCGTGTGATTGCCGGGCTGTCTGAAAAGGTAAGGTTATTTCTTACATACCGGTTTCGGGTTGCCGGCGAAGTATTTTTGCTCCAGCAGGTCCGCCTGTTCCATTTCTTCAGGGGTAAGCACCTGGTATTTGCGGTCATAGCTCCAACCGTACCCCCAGCGGTACCAGTTATAGAAATAAGGACTGCCGCCCAGACGCACACCGTCATACATCATAGTCGCCAACGCCTGGTTTCCCGTCTTTTCCAGAACGCAGTCCTGAAGCTGCAGATCCGCGATCTTTCGTTCTTCGGCGGTACCGCCGCGCCAGTAGGCAAGATCATGTTGCAGGCAACAGGAACACCAGTCATCTGAGCTGATAAGAGATCTGTCCGGAAACAGTGAGCAACCGTCACTGGTAAAGGGCCGCAGGTCGCTGTCGGAAGAACAGGCGACGGGCAGGATGGTGAGAACAGCCAGCAGGTAGATTCTTTTTTTCATCGGATCAGGTGGGGGTTCGCGGTATCAGCAGTCCATTCTATACCTTCTTTCCCGGTTGCAAAGGGTGCTGCTGGAGGAATTTCCCGAAGATTCCGGAAAAAGGAAGGGAACCGTTCCCCGGGGGCGCCTGTAGCAACAGCGACATTTGCAGCAGCGGGATTTGTCGTCTCCCCTACATACACTCGGGGACGAAATAATTTTCCTTTAGAAAACATATGATTATGTGTATATGAAAAGTAGGCATGTGGTTTGCATTGAGTTATCCCAAACAGGTTGATGCCCCTCCGGGGGTACCTATCGGGAGAACGAATAATGCAGTTAAAGGTAGTCGGCCAGACAGCAACCGGGGGAGGGTGCGGCAGTTCCGGCTGTGGCGGCAGCAGCGACCAACTGGCGCATCTGCCGGAACACATCCGTGAGAAGGTGCAGAATCACCCCTGCTATTCGGAAGAGGCCCATCATCACTTCGCACGTATGCATGTAGCGGTGGCTCCGGCCTGCAATATTCAGTGTCACTACTGTAACCGGAAATATGATTGTTCCAACGAATCCCGCCCCGGCGTCGTCTCGGAACTGCTTACCCCCGACCAGGCGGTGAAGAAGGTGATGGCGGTGGCGGCCAATATCCCGCAAATGACGGTGCTCGGTATCGCCGGCCCCGGTGATCCTCTGGCCAATCCGGAACGCACCTTCGAGACCTTCCGTCAGCTGACCGAGAAGGCGCCGGACATCAAACTCTGTATTTCCACCAACGGACTCTCCCTACCGGAGCAGGTGGAGGAGCTGTGCAAGCACAATATCGATCACGTAACCATCACCATCAACTGTGTCGATCCCAAAATCGGCGCCAGGATCTATCCCTGGATTTTCTGGAACAACCGCCGCATCAAGGGCGTCAAGGCGGCAAAGATCCTGATCGAACAGCAACAGAGGGGACTGCGGATGTTGACCGAGCGCGGCATCCTGGTGAAGGTTAATTCGGTAATGATCCCCGGTGTTAACGACAAACATCTGGAAGAGGTGAGCAAGGTGGTGAAGGCTAAGGGTGCCTTTCTGCACAACGTCATGCCCCTGATCGCGGAGAAGGAGCACGGCACCTTTTTCGGTGTCATGGGTCAGCGCGGTCCCACCCACGATGAGCTGCAGACCCTGCAGGACAAATGTGCCGGAGACATGAATATGATGCGTCACTGCCGCCAGTGCCGCGCCGATGCGGTGGGTATGCTGGGCGAGGACAGGGGTGACGAGTTCACCATGGAGAAGGTGGAAGCCATGGAGATCGATTATGAAGCCGCCATGTTGAAACGCGCGGAATATCAGGCCGCCGTCGAAGAGAAGCGCGTGCTGCAAAAGGCCAACGTCGGACAGGCCATGGTGGCGCTCTCCTCCATAAAGAGGCCGGGGCGGGAGCCGAGGCCGGTGCTCATGGCGGTGGCCACCAGCGGCGGGGGTGTCGTCAATCAACATTTCGGTCACGCCAGAGAGTTTCTGATATACGAGGCCTCCGTCAACGACGTGCGTTTCATCGGTCACCGAAAAGTGGATCTCTACTGCTCCGGCGGAGATACCTGCGGTGACGGCGAGAGCGTTCTGGAAAAGACCATAGATCTGCTGCAGGGGTGTGAGGCGGTGCTTTGTTCCAAGATCGGCTACGAGCCCTGGGAAAGATTGGAAGCCGCGGGCATTCAGCCCAACGGTGAACATGCCATGGAGCCCATCGAAGAGGCGGTGGCGGCGGTCTACGGTGAAATGGTGGAGCGCGGGTTACCGGACAGGGGCGCGTTAACCCCTCTGCAAAGTACAGCCTGAGGAACTGCGGTATGGCATACGAGATCATCGAGAGTTGTGTTAACTGCTGGGCATGCGAACCCCTCTGTCCCAGTCAGGCCATTCGTGAGGCATTACCTCATTTTCTGATTGACGCCAACAAGTGCACCGAATGCGACGGGGATTTTGCCGATCCGCAGTGCGTGAGTATCTGCCCCATCGAGGGCGCAATTCTTGATGCATTCGGTAAGCCGGCTAATCCTCCCGGCTCTCTGACCGGAATCCCGCCCGAGCGCATGACGGAAGTGATGGCGGAAATACAGGCCCGATAGCTTGGGGGTGCTTATTTTTTACGAAAAACCCGGTTGTGTGGGTAACCTGAAACAGCAGCGACTGTTGCAGGATCTGGGACATCGGTTGGAGGTCCGGGATCTACTGGGTGAAAAGTGGACCGCAGAGGCGTTACGGCCTTTCTTCGGTAACAGCCCGGTTTCCGAGTGGTTCAACATGAGCGCACCGCAGGTCAAAGCGGGCCGGATAGACATACATATCCTGGGTGAGGAACAGGCACTGGATCTGATGTTGGCCGAGCCTCTGTTGATCCGCCGGCCCCTGCTGCAGTTCGGTGAGGTGAGGCAGGCGGGATTCCTGCCGGGACCGGTGCTGGATGCCCTGGGCGTTTCCCTCGATCCGGCACAGGATCTTCAGAGCTGTCCCATGCCCGAGTCGTCGCAACTGTTCAACGAGGTGGAATGATGTTCAATAATGTCCTGAAGAGGGAAACGCCGGAGGACGTATACCGTTGGTTGATGGCCGGGAGCAGCGGTCAAGCGGTAGAGGAAATCCTGGCGCGGATACTCGCCTCCTGGTCTTTGGGATATGGTGCCCTGCCGGAGTATCTGGGGCTCTCCGCTGAGAAATTTCAGGCCATGTTGCAGCACCATTTTCCCAGCATAAACCCTGCCGGCCTGGTCTCGCCTCATCGATCCCTGGGCCCCGGACGCGGAGATGAGATGGAGGAACTGCACAGGTTGTTAATGGATAACCGGACCGGCATCAGTTCCTCGGAGGCGTGGCTGGCGGATATCGTCGTTGCCGGTTGTCTTGGAGATGATCATCTATGGCAGGATCTCGGTCTCTGGAATCGGGGCGAGCTCTCCAGGCTGATGCTGGAGAATTTCGAACCCCTGGCCAGGCGCAACAGCAAGGATATGAAATGGAAAAAATTTCTCTATAAGCAGCTTTGCGAGGCTGAAGGTATCTACACCTGCCGCGCTCCCAGTTGCGAGGCCTGTGCCGATTATCGGGAATGTTTCGGTCCGGAGGAGTGATTTCGTGTTTATTTTCGGCGGAGATGCTCGTCGGAATCTTTCCAGTGCCCCACAGGGGGATCTGCAGCGGCGGGCGATAGGCGCGTATCTCGGTGTTGCCGTGGGCGACGCCCTTGGCGCCACTACCGAGTTTCTTACTCCCCGGGAGATCCGGCACAAATACGGTGTCCACAGAAAAATCATCGGCGGAGGCTGGTTACACCTGAAACCGGGCCGGGTGACCGATGATACCGAAATGAGTCTGGCCCTCGGCCGCTCGATCATCGACAAGAGTGGGGTGGTGGCTACCGCGGTGGCCGAGGCGTTCAGCGACTGGATGCGTACCAAGCCCGTGGACATCGGCAACACGGTGCGACGGGGAATCATTCATTTCCGCAACACCGGCGAACCCTTCGTGCCGGAAAACGAATTCGATGCGGGCAACGGTGCCTGCATGCGTTCGGTTCCGGTCGCACTGAGTCACTGGAATGCACCGGA
Source organism: Sedimenticolaceae bacterium (assembly GCA_050291465.1). Lineage (GTDB taxonomy): Bacteria > Pseudomonadota > Gammaproteobacteria > Chromatiales > Chromatiaceae > CBFDBF01. The sequence continues at coordinate 111,291 of JBNKJV010000005.1, forward strand.
GGAGGTGCTTGCGGAGGCTTTGCGCATCCAGTCCCACGTCACCCACAACAATCCCCAGGCCGATGCCGGTACCTCCGCGGTGGTGCGGATGACCGTTGCCGCCCTCAAGGGCGCGCCCAAGACGGAGTTACGGGAGATCGCCGATGCATTAGTCACCGAACATAAGCCCTATCGCTTTGATCGGCGCGAGGTGGAGAACCCCAGTGCCTGGATCGTACATACTTTGAAGGCGGTTTTTCAGGCGTTCTTCGTCAACGATGGCTTTGAAGAAATTCTCGTGGACGTGGTAAACAGGGGCGGTGATGCGGATACCACGGGAGCTATTGCAGGTATGTTGGCCGGGGCCAGCTACGGTGTTGACGCTATACCGAAGCGGTGGCTCCGTGCTCTGGATCCCGGGGTCCGGGCGGCCTGCGAAGAGCAGGCGTTGGAACTGCTGAAGCTGGCTGATAAGGGGATTGAGAAATGCAGAATATAAAGATACGCCCCGCCGGTGAGATGGATATCGAACGGATGTCATGCCTGCTCTCTCAGCTTTTTTCCATCGAGACCGACTTTGTCCCCGATGATGAGAAACAGCGGCAGGGCCTGAGACAGCTGCTTGCCACCCCTGATGCCAGGATTCTGGTGGCGGAAGGGCAGGGGGATATCGTAGGTATGGCGACCCTGCAGGTTCTTGTGTCCACCGCGGAGGGTGGACCGGTGGGTCTGGTTGAAGACGTGGTGGTGGATCGTGATTGGCGGGGGAGAGGAGTCGGGTCCGCCCTGCTTCATCATCTGACCAGATGGGCGGAAGAGAATAGGTTGAGTCGCCTGCAGCTTGCGATGGACAGCGGAAACAGCGCGGCGTCCGGGTTCTATAAAAGAAACGGTTGGAACGGCACCGATCTGGTGATGCTGCGAAGGCGGATTTAGTATCGGTTGCGCCCGTGGTTGAGATTGCGTTGCCCCTGTTTTACGGGCATTCTGTTGTGAAGTAATTGATGACGGGTGTCGAGAGATGTTTTTTTCCAAATCCGAACCACCACCCCTTTACGTGTCCCGCTCCGATCCGACGAGCCTCCTCGCCAGCTATTCCAGGCATGGATTCGAGCTTGATGGAGAATTCTGGCCTTCCGTCGAGCACTACTATCAGGCAATGAAATTTGAACCCGGTGATCTGCGAATCGCGATTCGGGATGCGGACCACCCTGCCAAGGCGGCGGAACACGCGGCCAAGAACAAGAAAACAGTACGCCAGGACTGGAAGAGGGTGAAAGAGACCTTCATGACTCGCGGTGTCTATATCAAGTGCCGCTCCCATCCCGAGGCGGCGAAAGCCCTGCTCGATACCGGTGACCAGAAGATCGTCGAAAACAGTCAGTTCGACTACTATTGGGGCTGTGGCCGGGACGGGCGCGGCCACAACACCTATGGCAAGGTGCTTATGGCGGTGCGGGATAAATTGCGGGAAGAGAGATCTGAGAACGCCTGATCAGTCGGTCGGAGTCAGACGTCCTTTTGTTAATTCGGCCACAGCTCTATCCCCAGCCACAAGAAGCGGAGAGACAGCAGAATACTCAGTAAAGTGATAGCCGCATAGAGCGGTTTCACGCCTTCCGCCATGCAATGCCTGATTCCCAGGTATCCGCCTATAGCAGTAACAAAGAATCCAAACTCACTGACCACAAGGAGTGTTAAAAGGGGTATGGCGGTAACGCCGTCATCACGGGCCTCGCCGCCTTTTATTACCAGCAGCATAAGAAACAGGCCGAGTCCGGACGCGACAAAAGGGAAGTTATATTTCTTCATCAGGAATTCATACGAACGTTAGTTATATAATGGGACTGATATGGCCTGTCTTGGGAAGAGCATTCTTAATCAGCGGTTCCTGAATATTCAAATTCCAGAGATTTAAGTATATCTTAAGAGGACTTTGTTGCGATATGGCGTAGATTGTTAAAGTCCATTTCTGTTTTCGCAACCGGATTTTCCCTTCGGGGGAAGCAGCCAGGGATAGGATGATGGTTTGATCGCTAAGGAGAGCTGGATGGTCGGTTAAGGAAAGGCTCTCCTAATAATGAATAACAAACTCAACCTGGAATTGGCCAAGGAGTATTACCGGCTTGCACCGATGGCTTCCGCCGCCATGTATGCCCTCCTCGGGGTAACTGTCTTTTTTTATTGGGGAAAAGTTCCCTCCCATCTCTTACTTTCCTGGGTCGTTGTGAATTTTCTGGTGGCCTCCCTTTTTCTGCTTGCCAGTAGGTCTTTCAGGAAGCACGGAACGGAAGAAAATGCCAATAAATGGCTGCACCTTTATGCCTATATGCTGTTTTTTCAGGATATGCCCTGGGGGTTTATCGGGCCCATGAGTTTTATGGTGGACGATCAACTCTATCGTATGCTGACTCTGTTTATGCTGGCCGGCATGACCGCCGGCTCCATCATAACCCGCGGCATGATTATGAAGATTTACGCAATCTCCCTGTTTTCTCTGCTGACGCCGATTATTTTCACTTTGATACTGCAACAGACCGTGGTTACCGATGCCATGCTTGCGCTGGTGCTCATATATCTGGTTTTTATGCTTGCCGTCGCCGGGAATTACAGTAGGAGCGTAATTCGGAACATACACCTTTGGCTGAAAAACGAAACCCTGGTGAGAGAGCTGCGGGCTTCTCACGCCGAGGTGGAAGAGATCAACCATGATCTGACGCAGGAGATAGAACGGCGGAAACAGGTTGAAAGAGAACTGGTGGATGCCAAAGATCGTTCCGAACGGGCGAATGAAGCGAAGAATCAGTTCCTGGCTACGGTAAGCCACGAGTTGCGCACCCCTTTGAACGGTATTGTCGGATTTGCGGATCTGTTGCAGGACGAGAAATTGGGAGAAAAGCCCAAGCGTTATATCTGTCAAATCAATAAGGCCGGTAAAGCGTTGCGGCGGATGGTGAACGATATTCTGGATATTGCCGCGATTGAGGCGGGGCATATCCGGTTTTACGATGAGCCGTTTTCCCTGCACGCGGAAATGGAGGACCTGTTGGACATAATGGTGCCTTTGGCGGAGCGCAAGGGATTGTCTTTAAGGCTGAGTATGGGAGATGGGATTAACGACGATTTATGCGGTGACATAAGCCGTCTCAGACAGATCGTCGGCAATCTCCTGTCCAACGCCCTGAAATACACTGAAGCCGGTCATGTGACACTCAACATCAGCCATTTGCGGAAGCAGAATGGTAAGGAGGTTTTGCGCTTTGATGTTGAGGATACGGGGGTCGGTATAAACGAAGAAGCGCTGGATTTTATTTTCAAGAACTTCACGCGCCTGGAGAATTTTGAAACACGCACGAGCGAGGGGGCCGGTCTTGGCCTGGCTATCGTTAAAAGCCTGGTTGATAAGATGAATGGGAAGCTCTTCGTTCAAAGCAAACCGGGTGAGGGATCCTGTTTCAGCTGTGAATTGGCTTTCGAGCAGAATCAGGAAACAAATAAAAGTGCCCATTCGGAGCAATCTCTGGAGCTATCGTCAAAGCAGTGGCAGGCGTTCAATGTGTTGGTTGTCGACGACAATGAGATAAACCGGATGGTGCTTGCCGCACTGCTGAGTAAGGCGGGCATTCCCTTCGCCGAAGCGGAAAACGGCTATGAAGCCCTGGATCGCATACGTGATGGCGATTTTGACCTGGTACTGCTGGATATACAAATGCCCGGCTTAAGCGGTATCGACGTGGCGACCCGATTACGCGAGGAGCAGGCCCGGATTCCCTTATTAATAGCGGTTACCGCTCACGCCTTTCCGGAGCAGCGCCAGAGGATCCTCGATGCCGGTTTCTCGGATCTGCTGATAAAACCGATCACCCTGGCGGATCTGATGAAGACGCTGTCGCAGATTTATCCGTCAATGGTTAAGGAAGAGCAAGCGGGTGATAAGGATAATGCTCAGATCCAATTTACCTGAAAGAACGAACTCCGCGCCGGTTAAGGGGCTGGAGGTAATTACCGCGCCCATATCATCCTAAGCCCGATTGGTAATACCCGGCCTTATGCGGGGAAATACCGCCGCCAAGCTGCTCTGCGGGGGGTGGCTGCAGCCCCCCCTTTTCTCGCTAAAGAATCCGGCCTTTCTGCCGACACCCAGGATAGCCCATAAGACGTCTCAGAATCTGCCAAAGCACCGAGGCAAAAGGGACGGAGTGCCGGCCCGGGACGGCCGTTGGTCGGAATGTCGCGGTGTCGTTCGAGAGGCGCGGTACTACGCCAAACGAGGAAAATTAGTCATGTACAAACTGCTGATGCGCACTTCCATTTCAATGCGTCTGTTTATGATCGTCGTGGCCGCCCTGATCGCGCTCACTACGGTGATAGCGCTTCATGCATCCCAGCTCCACCAAGAGGTTATTACGGAAAAGCGGCTCAAAACCCGCCATCTGGTTGAAGCGGCATACAGTACCCTGGAGTACTACCACAAGCAGAGCAGTAGCGGCGCCATGGATGAGGCTGCGGCGAAAAAGGCCGCCCTCGATCAGGTCGCCGGGATGAGCTATGAGAAAGAGGGCTATTTCTGGATCAACGACTACGGGCCCAAGATGGTGATGCATCCGGTGAAGCCGGAGCTGAACGGCAAGGATTTGAGCGGTTCCAGGGACCCTAATGGAAAGCGGTTGTTTATAGCCATGGTGGATGTGGTCAAGAAAGACGGGGCGGGTTTCGTGGACTATCTCTGGCCCAAACCTAAGCATGACGAACCGGTACCGAAGATTTCCTATGTCAAGGGCTTCGAACCCTGGGGCTGGATCATCGGCTCCGGGATCTATATCGACGACGTGGAAGCCGCCTATCGGAGTAATCTGTGGCGCAGCCTCGCATTTGGCGGATTAATCGCCGCGTTGCTGGTCCTGTTCTCCGTCATGCTGTCGCGCAGTATTACCCGCCCGCTTCATCTGACCATCTCTGCCCTGCACGACGCAGCCACGGGAGAGTGTGACCTGACAAGTAAGCTTGAGGTACTGGGCAAAGAGGAAATAAGTACCTTGGCGAAGGAGTTCAATACCTTCATTGAAAGGCTTCGTGTAATGTTGCTGCAGGTGGCGAGTTCAACTCAGGAACTTGTCAATGCCACCGACAGGGTTGCGACCATAAGCGGCGAGGCCAGTCATGCGGTGACGCGGCAACAATCCGCAACCGACCAGGTTGCTACAGCCACTACCGAAATGAACAGCGCCGCTCATAATGTGGCGGAGAGCGCCAGCCATGCGGCCCATTCTGCCCAGGAGGCCAATGGCAGGGCGCAGGAGAGCCGCACCATTCTGGAGAAGAACCGCAATGCCGTCAGTGGACTGCGTCAGGCGGTTGAGAATGCGGGAGAGGTGATCAATCAGGTTGAACTGCAGAGTGAGAATATCGGGGGCATTTTAACGACTATTCGTGCCATCGCTGATCAAACCAATCTGCTGGCACTCAACGCCGCTATCGAGGCGGCCCGGGCGGGCGAACAGGGACGCGGATTTGCCGTGGTTGCCGACGAGGTTCGCACTCTGGCGCAGCGCACCCGCACGGCCACCGGAGAGATTGAGCAGATGATTACCGAGTTGCAGGAAGGAAGCCGCCAGGCGGCAGCGGCGATGGAACAAGGGCAGAAACTCACCGAGGAGAGTGTGGCCAGCACGGAGGAGACCAGTCAGTCTATCGGCGAAATCATTGCCGCCATCGCGTCGATCAACGATATGAATACTCAGATCGCCAGTGCGGCTGAAGAGCAGGCGGCGGTAGTGGAGGACATCAACCGCAATATCGTCAATATAAGTTCCATTGCCGGAGAGACCGCTGAACGTTCGCAGGAGACGGATACCACCCTGCAGGACATGGAGAAGCAGGTAAGCGCGCTGCAGGAGTTGTTGGAGCAGTTCAAGTTGGAGTAATCGAGGAACGGGTGGTCGTAGTTTCCGCCCCGGTCCGGCGCTCGTTTTGCGGAATGCTCGATTGTTTGTGTAAGGGTCGGGCCGTTTCCGGATTTTTTCAGTCAATTCTTCCTGGATTGCGATGGATGATCTTCGTGCCCATGCCGGCGATAATAGCCGGTATCCGTGCTTAAGAAGAGGGGTAAATGGCGCGACCGATGACCGACAAGGCGGCGTTCAGAATAAACGACCGTTACGATTCCGAGGACAAGACGAAAGGCTACGAGCGTACCTACGAGCTTTTCGATGAACAACTGCAACAGGTGGCTGCGTGTTGTGATCTGATGGGTAACGCGGCCCTAAGGAAGCAGGAAATCATAACGGAGAACGGTGAGCGCTGGCAGTTGCAGCCGAACCGGAAAATCATGCCGAGCCTGTGGATGCTCAACGATTCCTCGGGACAAACGCGGTGGCAGTTCCGGCAGAAGGCGTGGGGTAAACTGGTCAACCCATTCCATAAAACTCTGATGACCGTGCTCGACGGCGATGATTGCGAACTGATGCAGCTTGTGGATCTGCATGGCACCAAACCGGCGGTAATCGTGGGCTTGGAGTGGGGGAAATATGCGTTGGTAAAGGGCGATCAGCCCCTTGCGACGCTTACCAGTCTGCCGCGGGAGAACCCGCCTCAGGCAAAAGGCCTGATGGGGGCGATTCGTCGCTTTCTTAATTCGTCCGATACGGCCCTGATCAGTACCGGTTCCAAACATCCCTTGCCGGCCCCTGCCGCATTGGCGATATACCTGCTTTACAAAGAGTTTACGGATGTATCGCGTGTGGGTTAAGCCGGAAGAGAAGGTCTGTTAATCACAGAGACATGATCCTATAACCTTCCCGGGGTGATTGGAGGTTTGTATTCAGGGTGTTATTTTGAGGATTCTTCCTGCGGAAGCGGGATTCTGGCACCCTGCTTGTCCGCCTCTATGCGCATCAGAAACTCTCCCATAATCCGGTCATAGAGTGCTTCACCCAGGACCTCATCCTCAATGCCGGCGTCAATGCTCGGGTTATCGTTAACCTCGATTACCACCACGCCCCTTGATGTCTCCTTGAGATCTACACCATAAAATCCATTACCGATGAGATTGGCCGCTTTCAGTGCGGTAGTCACAACCTGGGAGGGGGCGTCTTCGACGGCAAATGTTCTATGCTCTCCTCCTATGTCCTGCGCAGTATGATCGTAGATCTGCCAATGATCCTTGGACATGTAATACTGACAAACATATAACGGCTGACGATTTATGATTCCAACCCGCCAGTCGAATGGGGTATAGGTGTAGGCCTGACCAAGAAGAAGGTCCGAATCCTTGAACAGGCGTTTTGCAACCTGTTCCAGTTCCTGTCGGCTCTCAACCTTGAAGATACCGCGGGAAAAGGAGCCGTCAGGAACCTTCAATACAATAGGGTAGGGGATTTCACGTTCCAGTTCATCCAGGCCGCCCGCCCTTATTACTGCCGTCTTCGGGGTTGGTATCCGGTGGGCCTTGAGTAATTCCGCCAGATAGATCTTGTTGGTGCAGCGCAGTATGGAGTCCGGATCGTCAATAACTACCAGACCTTCTTTTGCCGCCTTTCGGGAAAAATGATACGTATGGTGATCGATGGAAGTTGTTTCCCGAATAAAGAGAGCATCGAACTCCCCCAGCCGGCCAAAGTCGCGTCGCGTGATCAGTTCCGTATCCAATCCGATCCGTTTGGCAGAGTGGATAAAATTCTGCAACGCCTTTTGGTTGGAGGGCGGCATCTCTTCCTTCGGGTCGTGCAGTATGGCCAGGTCATATTTGCCCTGGGGTCGTTTGCGCGGCGCCCGCCAGCGTTTGCTGAGATAACCGTCAAGGGCCAGGTGGAACGCCTCATCAAGATCCTCCGGGAGATCCTGTATCCCCAGGGCCTTGATCTCCGTTAATCGCCAATTGCCCCGATACTCAAAAAGCAGACGCATCAGCGGCACCCGAAAGAGTTCAAACAACTCTCTCGCCAAAGGTTGCAGGTCGCGTAGGGGCGACTGACCGAACATCACCGTGATATTAAACGATGTGGTTTCAATACCTTTGCTGCGCCGGCCCAATATGCGTTGTACCAATCCGTCGAGATCCGCTGTTTCCAGGGAATAGAGTGACTTGCGACTGAGGTCGCGGATGGTACGTACCGCGGGAATTACCCGGTGTCCCCGTGCCTCCGCCAGCAACGAGCAGTAAAATCCTTCGCCGAGATAACGCTGGCTGCGACAAAGGTTAACTACGCGCAGGTTGCGCTTTAGCTGCCATGTTGGATCGGTGAGGTATTCAGCGGCCGTGATCACAGGATAGTTGCCGTTCCGGCTCTTCCAGTTATTGGCTTTTTCAATCAGTATCAAATGCTCGGGCATCGAATTGATCCGTGAGTAACTATTTTGAATAGAGGACTATCATCGCCTGCAGCCCAACCCTGCCGTAGCGAGCCATGCGCTCGAATTTTTCCTTCAGGATCGGCATATTGATGGAATCGATTATGGTTTCCCCCTCGTCATGGTCAACGAAGGGATCATTAACATAGACGAAGTGTTCATCAAATCCTGTAACAACCACCCAGTGAGGTGCTTTCGCCTTGTATATTTGCCAGGAACTTATTAGCACCAGTGGGATCCCGCCCTCGCTAAAGCGTTGTTCCATGTCCGATACACCAATGCTGCCGTGAATCAGCGGTACATTCAGGCGCCGCAACTCTTCGTTCATGTCCTCCTGAACCAGGCGCATCACCTCCTTTTTCTCTTCGCTTCGTACCGAGTCGATCAGATGTATGCTTTCGTCGGTCACGTAGATTCTGACGAAAAAGCCGCGGTGCACGGCGGAAAGAGCCAGTCCATAGGGCCCGCAGCCGCCGTGTCCGGAGGTCATGAATATGGTGGTAGCTTCACGCCATAGACGAAGTTCCAGGCGCCGGGACATTTCAAGATCCGGGCGTAGAGACTTCATCGCCATCATTAGCGAAGCGGCACCGCAGGTAAACTCAAGGCTCTGCTCGTAATAGGGGACTGGCGCAAGGTCCGGATGAAGATCCGGGGCCAAAGATTTTTCAAAGCGCCAGGCATCCGACAGGTCTTCGTAGTAGTGGGGCAGCTCCCCGAGTCTTCGGTAGCCCAGTGACTCATACAGGTGTACCGCGGCCTGGTTTTCCTTGCGCACTTCCAGACGCAAATAGGCTCGGTGATGAGACCAGGCTTCCTTTTCCGCCGCCAGCACCAGGGTTCGGCCGATACCTTTTTTCCGGACCTCCGGAAGAACCGCCAGGGAGTAGAGTCTGGCGACCGATGTGGCACGAGAGAAAAGCAGCACTACGTCGCCTGCCAAAACACCTTCATATTCGATTATCAGGACGGATGCATTTCCCTTGGTCAATAAATAGCGAAACTGGCGCTTGGAGATACGGTCGCTGTCGAAACAGCGCAACTCCATATCCGTCAGGGCATCCAGATCAGCGATATCAGCTGAACGCACTGACCTTGCGAGGTTCTCGATTGCTGGGGTCAGCAGGATTTTCGGGTTCATTGATATGGAGTCATCGGCGCGTTGGCCATGGGAGATCGGCGTGATTTTCCGGAATTGAGTTGCCGGTCCGGGCTTAGTCGCTAAAGCGCCGCCAGGGCCTTTTGAATGGATTGGCGTTCCTGCGCTTCCGGACGGTATGCGAGGTAGGCGAGTCGATTAATGACCGGTGCCTCTTCGATGCGGAAGAGTTCTCCCCCCTGGAGCAGGGGCTGCACCATCTGTAGCGGCAGATAGGCTGAACCACCGCGATCCTGGAGTAGATTCAGCGCCACTTCCCCGGAGTTTGTTCGCAACATCGGTGCCGGTAGCTCGGGAAACTTTTCGGCATGAATCACGCTGAAAGCGCTTCCCCAATCCACCATTACGTAATTCTCCGCCATCGACTGCGCCATGTCTCTGTCCGCGAAAGTCGATACAAGAATCAGGGGGAGTTCCGTAACCTGCCTTAACTCCAGGCCCGGGGTCTGCGGGGGGTCAAACATGAAGGCGACATCCAGGCCCCCGAGAATGAGTCGCTGCACCAGGGTATCGGTGGTCTGGATCTCAATCTGAAGCGCAATATCAGGAGATCTGCTCCTCAGGTTTTGTATCCAAGCATCGACAAATAGCCTCCAGAGCCCGGATACACAGCCGATCGCCAAAGAGGTAGAGAGGTCCGGATCCAGTGCAACGGCCTGTCGTGCCCGTTCCCAACCTTTAACGATGTTTTCCGCGTGTTGGTGCAGCTTGATTCCGGCGGGGGTCAGCTGGATATCATTCCGCTTGCGGCTGAACAGCTCGACACCCAGCATCTCCTCCAACAACTTAATCCGGGCGCTCACCGCCGACTGGGTTACAAACAGGCTGTCTGCGGCCCGGCCGAAATGCCGGGTTTTCGCCACTTCCAGAAAGGTTCTTAACAGCGAGATATCCACGGCGGCTCATCAATCATCGTTGATCAATTCGATCAAGAGGTTTCGTTGCATAAGGTGAGTCAAACATATAGGAATATACCGTTAAATCCGGGTTTCGGAAATCGCCGTACCGGGCTGGCGGGTCGGTATTATCGATCATTATTTTTTGCCATGACAATCAAATAATTTGATTGCCAGGAGCAGATTTGCAGACTAAAAAGCGAGTAAAAATCAGGTGTATCCCAATGAAAGACGATGTATTTCTTGAAGACGATGAAGAACTCAGCGAAGAGGAAGAGGAGTTCGCCAATCTGACCGCTCTTCCGAAGAAGAAAGAGACCCTGGAGGTCAGAAGAAAAATCGAAAAAATCATGGAACTGCGCCGCCTCAAAGAGCTGGATGAAAGTATCCGGTGGGAGGACCTGGAGTAGTCGTGAATGCCCTTCCGGGAGCCGCTGTCCTTAGTCCTGAACGGAGTGCTTCTCTTTACGCTTGCTCCTGGCTTCGTCTGTTCTTAACCGTTTCATTCCTTTAAGCCCTCTTTTTTGAGGGCGGTTTTTGTGATGCAGGAAGGCCCCCCAGTCTTCCTGGTCATCTTCCAGTTCCAGCAAGTGCCTCTTGGACAAAACAGATCTCCTTAAACGGATAGGGTACGGACGCGTCTTATATAGCGCTCCCAGGGAAAAAGAAAAATAAAAAATTTTGCATATGTCGATGATTATTATTTTAGATTCCCCTTGATTGGGGAAGTGTCCGGGATATTGAAAATGTGACAAAAACCCAATTTGCATATGCGGTTCAATGAAGGGTGTTTTGATTCCGATTACTGATCGTTTTGATCATTTATTTTCGCTGTCATTCCTTTCCTGCGTTACGTAAAAAGCCCTGGTGTTCCCATCTTGCGGAGGCGGAAAAACTGCCTGGCTCACAGCGAGAAGGTTATACCCGGCGCTGTGTGGAGTCCCCGGCGGAAGCCGATCAAATCCACGACGCAGAAAAAAAGGATGGGTCTATCTGAGGAAGAGGAAAAAGAGTAGAACCGCGGCGCATATCAGATTGGTAAGGACTATACGTCGTCGTGCTATCAATGATTATTACCGAAGGAACATTTCAATATGAATAAAGTTATTTTTGCAGTGGTGGCGTTCGCAATCGCGTTTACTTCAGGCGTGTTTGCCGAGGAATCCATCGAGGAGCAGTGCAAGCGCTTTGCCCAGGAAGATGGTATACCGGCTGAGGAGATGGATGAGTATTTACAGGTTTGTATGGCTGACGCGGAAAACGCGGAGCCGATGTTTCCGATGGAGCAGGAGATGTCACCTGAGCAGCCTTCTCAAGAGCCTGCAGAGAAAGAGTGATGCCCATTTTTCCCGCCGGATCGATGCCGGCGGGTATTTTTTATTTTTTTGGGGTCGGGCTGTCCGGTCTGGCCGGGTGTTAATACCGGGCCTTATCCCAGGGCCACGTCAAGAATCATCATTACCGCGAAGCCGCCCATCGTTGCCAAGGTTACCACATCTATATTTTCATACCTTCTTTGGGACTCCGGAATAAGTTCCTCCACTACAACAAAGATCATTGCGCCCGCCGCGAAGCAGAGTGCATAGGGAAGAATCCCCTGCAGGCTCAGAACAAACATTGCGCCGAGTACCGCCGCCACCGGTTCCACTGCCCCTGATGCCTGGCCGTAGAAGAAACTTTTTGCTTTGCTGAGCCCCTCCCGTCGCAACGGCATGGATACTGCTGTTCCCTCGGGGAAATTCTGTATACCGATGCCGATGGCCAGGGCGATTGCTCCACCGATTGTAGCCGAGGGCAGATCTGCCGCCACAGCGCCGAAGGCCACGCCTATGGCCAGCCCCTCCGGTATGTTGTGCAGGGTGATGGCCAGTACCAGCAGCGTGCTTCTTTGCCAGGAGGTTTTTACGCCTTCGCTTTTGGATATATCCAGACCGGGATGAAGGTGTGGGAGAAATCTGTCCACAAGCCTCATGAAAACGCCCCCGGCCATAAAGCCGATAACGGCGGTGATCCAGGGGATCTGCCCCAACTGTTCCGCCATTTCTATCCCCGGGGCGAGCAGGGACCAGAAACTCGCGGCGATCATTACGCCGGCGGCGAATCCCAGCATGGAGTCCAGAAGCTTCTGATTTATCGTGCGCGTAAAAAATACCAGCGCGGCGCCGAGTGCAGTCAGGGCCCAGGTAAACAGGGTGGCGAGGAACGCCTGGGTCACGGGGTTATATTGCTCAATTATCTCGCTCAAGGGTATTCCGCCGAGGTAAGTAGGGTGCTGTCGGGACGTGTATTATTCTGTACTCGCGTCTACGTTTCGGCAACCCGAGTTGCCCTGGAGGCAAAAAACAATATACCGACTCCAAGAATCAATCCTGACAGTCCGTCGCCGAGATATACAATGGACGGTAAACCTATGGAAATACCGAGAGTTAAGGCCAGTACGCCATATAGAATCAGCCCGAACGCCCCCAGATTCAGCATGGGGCCATAGGCGAAAGGGTCGCGTGCCAGGATGATAAAGAAAACACCCCCCAATCCGAAAACGCCGAAAGTTACTTTGAAATAGTAGATCGCGATTGGCGTGTCGGGGAGGGGGGCAATACCGAACCAGGAGATAATGTTCGTAATTGAGGACCAGGGAAAGAAAATAAAGGGAACAACGGTCAGGCACCCGATAGCTGATATCCAGAGTATGGTTTTCAGGCTCCGCATGATATGCCTCCTTGGGAATTGACCAGGGGTTTTTTGGAGTTAATGCATTTTTAAAAGAGATCGTTACCTTTCACCATCGTAATTGCCGGGGACAAACCGGTAGTGCCCGGTTATTTCGAAATCAAACAACATATCCTCAAGTTTCGGGCCGGCGCCGATGTTATGAACGATCAGGGGGTTTCCGGTGTTTGCGGATTTTCTCCCCGTGACAATACCGATGTGCGGCAGGTTGCCCGGCAACATCCAGGTAACGAGATCGCCGGTTTTATAGTCCGCCGGATTCCGGGAGACGGCAAGACGTTCGCCATGTCTGGCGAAGAACACCTGGAGGTTCGGTACCCGTCTGTGATCGATGTTGGGGTCGGGCTCATGGAGACCCCAGATCCGCTCGGAAGGGTATAGATGAAAGTTTCCGGCCATGTCTTCATGTACCAGGGTTTGCAGATCCGTACCCAGGGCCCGGTAGGTGCGTATCACCACATCGGTGCATACCCCCGTGTCCGGTGGAACATCTCCTCCGGGATATCGAATGACGCGATAAGCGCCGTCGTATCGTACCTGATGTATCGTTCGTTCCAGAGCCGCTGTTTCAATGTCCTCGGAAAAATCAGCCAGAGCAACCTGAGTATGCAATAGTATGATTGCAAGTAGAACGGATATTCTTGTGGCCATGTTGGAAATGTAGCAGTTGATGACGTGGTTGATCTTGATTTTTACGGCAGTTCCGCAACAAACCGCCGCAATGCCTTCAGTAAGGCATTTTGAGAAAGGTTTCAATCGTTTGAATGTTAGCATACAGTCCTTCGTGATATCCCATATCTTGAAAAGGGGGCGGCGGGTGTTATGCAGCGGGTCGTGATAACGGCATTTCTTACGTTCCTGTTTACGCTCCATGTCTGGGACCGCGCCGCCGGGCCTATTCTTGCCGCTGCTGTCCCGGTTTTCTTTGTTCTTTACCTGATGCTGTTTTCGGTGGGTGATACGGATGTCGGTCGGCGTCTGACGGCGTGGATAGGGCGGAGTCCGTTGCGTACGGTGTTTCCCCCTATTGTATTGGCGTTGCTTTTCTATCTCTATGCGGCGTCGGGTGGAGAGAACCCCTTCAGGGGAGGTGCCTGGATCATCCCCCTGCTGTACGTCTTGCCTACGCTGTTTTTCATGAGGCAGCCTGGGGGCGGCGGGGGCGTCAGTCTCAGGGACGGCATTGGTGCCTTGCTCTGTGTTGTGCCTTTCGCTCTCAACCGTTACCCCGTCAACTCAAAACTGCCGTTCACCGGGGGTGGGTTTGAGACCGTCTATGTGACCCTGGCCCTGATCGCCGTTGTCTATGCTCTGGTGATTGTTCGCCGTCTCCCCGGTGTTGGGTTTTCCTTTCGTATCAGCCCTCCCAATCTGCGCCGGGTTGTAGTCGCTTGGGCCCTCTTTTTTCCCGTTGCGGCCTTGATCGGTTTTGCTGCAGGCCTGCTACAGCCGGTGGGCCGGGATCAGGTGGTGGAAACGACCGCCCTGATAACAGCCACCGGTGTGCTTCTGCGCGTATTTTTTCATACCGCCCTGCCGGAAGAGTTCTATTTTCGCGGCCTCTTTCAGAACATGCTGGCGCAGCGTCTGGAGCAGACCGGGAACTGGCGGCGCTATCTGCATTTCGGCATCCCGATACTGTTGGCCATCGCCGTGGTTTTTGCCGTCTCTCTTCGGGGGGCAGGGGCCTGGATGCCCGCCGCCGCGACTCTTGCCGTTCTCCTGCCGGCCTACCGGATGAGCCTTTCAAATCCGGCCGGCGCTCACAACTATACCGCTATGGCACTGATGAGCGTGCTCTTCGGGCTCGGTCATTACCATACTCACTCGCCGGTGTTCATCGGCCTTGCGGTCTTTGCCGGCTGGACCTACGGGTACGTCTATCTGAGAACGCAAAGTGTCTTCTATTCCGCCCTCTGCCACACTATGGTAAATACCTCCCCGGCCCTGTTCGGTCTCGAAATCGTATTGAACTAATCCCGGGTAAGACGGTCCAACTTTAGTTAGGCGCGGAATAGCCCGTTTCGCAGCCCACCTCTACAAACTACCTCATAGCGCGGAGAATTATCCATCCATGCGAATACAGCGAACCCACAAGCGGACGCTTATTGCCAAGCTTTTACTCATACCCATCATCCTGTTGACTTTGATCTCGAAAGACATCTATGTCGAAGAGGGTATCTTTGATCTGGCTTTCGAAGATATAGGGCTTTTCCTGCTGATCATTTCCGCCCTCGGCCGCATCTGGTCCGCCGCTTATATTTCCGGAAAGAAGAACCGGGAGTTGATCGTCAGCGGCCCTTATTCGATCACCCGGAATCCGCTCTATTTCTTCAGCCTCTGGGGTTATGTCGGCGCCGGCCTGGTTCTTGAGTCGGCCCTTATTTCGGCGATGTTGGGCGTGGTCTTTTTCGCCACCCATTGGCCCACCATCCTGCGGGAGGAAAAGAAACTTGAAGGGAAATTCGGTGAGGAGTTTCGAGCGTATGTGCGGGAGGTCCCGCGGTTTTTCCCGAATCTGAAGTTATTCAACAGCGTGGAACATACCTATCTTTCGACAGTTATTTTTTCCAAGGCCATCGTTGAGTGCATGATGATTCTGAGTGTCTTTCTGTTTGCGCACTCTCTCGAATGGGCGCACATCAACTCTTACCTTCCTGTATGGTTCTACGTACCGTGAAGCGTCTTAGCAACAGGGTTTATCGCCATAGATCTCGGGTCATTTTGCCGATGTAAACCGGTTCGATGCGATCGAATTCGACTTCTCTCACCATGCCCATCTCTTTCCACATCAGCCCATAGCCTTTGGTGAATCGGGCGGGTCTTACCCGCTTTCGCCAAAGCGAGATTTCATGGTCGTTTGCCGGACGCAGTTCTTTGGTTATGCCATGTAACCGGATGGCGGGCAGATGGCTGAATCTTCCTCCGAGTAACGACCTCAGCCAGAACCAGCGGGAACTGTTAACGGCGAGGACGCAGATTCTGGCATTGCCGCCGAGATTACGCGGTAGGTTGCGAGTGAATCTTTCAAAATAGAATCCCCGGCCCGGCTTGCCCAGGAATAGCGATCCAATCGGCGTGACATGCGGCTCACCGTTTTCGTTCACGCTTGCGATGGCATAATGCAGGGAGGATCGGAGCGAATCGTTAATCAGCGATTTCACTTCTCTCCAATTAGTATCTATGTCCATATTGGTTTCCTATTTCTCAGTCCACTGGGTTTTTTGGCTTACATTTGAGTTTGAAGTCAACATGATAGTGTTCATCATGCCTTACCCACGAACGGTTTTTCGAAAATTGAATATGTTTCCGTAGGTAAGGGCCGTACGTTGTTCGGAATAGGTTTGGTTGCAGGTGGGGGTCGAAAATAATCCGCCATAAATCTGCGCCACATTTTTTGGCGGATTTATGAAGGCTGACGATATGCGCGGCCATTGCGTCATAATCGATGGTGTACTCCTGGTAGCGACCGTTTTTATCGAATTCTATGTTGTAACCGAATTTATTAAAATAGCTGGTAGGCAAATGGACGGATTTGCCTTCCCGGTTCAATACCGGAACCATAAAATCCACCGACAAGCCGTTTCTATGGGTTTTGTGCGGCCAGAATTCACCCCCTTCCGCGAACCCGGTTTCCGCGTATTTAAAGACCTTGCCGGGTTTTTCGCTTTCTAATGTTTTATAGGAATCGATTATGATTTCTTTGACTGTCGAGTGGACATAAGTTCTTCCGAGGAGTCCGGCGGTGATGCTGTAACTTGTAAAGTTCGCACCATCGCCCGGCAGTTGCACGCCGTTCTCCAGGCTTCCGTCAGAGGCGGTGCCGTAACAAACGCTTTCCGCAGGCCACGCCGCGAGCGGAAACATCAACGCAATGAACAGCGGAAATTTCTTTGCGGCGATTTGTGCTAATGTCTGCATAATTTGAGTGCGGACAGGGGAATGGAGCCTCCGGCTCTGTCGGGTGTCCTTACAAGGCGTTCGCCAGGGCCTGTTCAGCCCGTCTTTGCGTAATAAATCCCCATATATTCTTACCGGGAGGGACCGATCTCCAGGTGAGGGAAAACGCCCCATACAGTGTCAGCGATCTTTTGCCATCCTGATCAATAGCACTATTAACAATCCCTTTGTCGAGAAGCGCGTCTGACTCCCGTCGTAAATGGTCTTCCACTTCGTAAAATCCTTTCTCGGTATCGTAGTCCACCGGTAGTGCCGATTTCTTCACACTGCCTTTCAGTTTTCCGTGTGCGGCAAGAAGTTCGGCTGCACTCGATAGCCTGGGGAAGCGAAATGACCGTCTCATATCAAGCTCAGGATAGGCCTCCGGCCTGGGGGAATTGGAAACGCTCATGGCGGTTTTATCGTTATACGCTTGCGAGTATTCAAGATAAGTCATTTCTTCGACAGCGCTTTTCATGGTAACAACCATGGCGGCGACTTTGAGCACAGGATTCCAGAACAGGCGGAAATAGGCGTTAGTCTGGCTGTCCTGCAATATCGACGAACCGATAACATCAAAGCCGAGTTCGATGAGTGAACGGTCGTATTCTTTGAACCTGGTATTCCTTTCTTCCATGAAGGACTCATCATCCAAAGGCTGAAATTTAACAATGGCCGGGAGTTTCTGGGTCTTCCAGATGATGAGCGGGCCGATGATATTCATGAGGACCGTAATACCGATAACGACGACTACCGCGGTTTCGAAAACTGTTTCTATCATGATACCTCCTGCTTCGGTCGGTATACGATTATGGGAGCTATTCTACTCGGGTGCCGAGAACGCTGTCACCAGAATAGAGAGATTCAGGCGGGAGTCGGATAGTAGAGTGAGTTATTCGGCATGTCTGTTCAGGACGGTTATCAAGCTATTCGAATCGGTCGTCCGATCTCCGCCGGGAAACTGCTTCCCTGGTTTTGGTAAACCAACCGGTACGGACATTATCCTGTGCATCGAATTCGGGAATATAGGGTTTGATGTCCAGGAGCGGTGTGCCATCCAGCATATCCACATTATTGATATACAGGATGTTGTTCTCCACCTTGTCCAGTTGAACAACGGAAAGCCCGATCGGATTGGGTCGTCTGGGCGCGCGGGTTGAAAACAGCCCACGCGACACTGAATCCATGAATGGAACGACCTTGAGATTGAAGTCGTGGCTGCGATGGAAATGATAGAGAAGAATAATATGGGAAAAGCCTCCAATGTCATCCAGCCCCTCGCGGAACTCTGTGAACAGTTCTATAGTGCCTTTAATACCCGCGGCAGCCGTCGGCTGAATGGGCATGTCCGTCTGCTTCATAAACGGGGAATGGAGAATCCCAATAGGAGTGTATTCAATCTTCATCATCTTAAGAGCCGGAAAAGCGGGTTACGGGGGATTATGAGACAGGTTCTAACCAAAAACAGGTTCGTTCGTCCAGGATTTATCGCATCCCTTTATCTCCCGAACTGCAAATAGGAGTGTCGTCGCGGCGGTATAACACGTCTGTACCGCGAATTAAAAGGCGGAAGGAATTAAAAATATTCCCTCCGCCTGTTTAGCGTGCCCTAAGAAGAAGTGAAGCGTTAGAAATCGCTTCTTTTGATACCAACGGTCAGATGCTGTGACCCCTATCGGCTTCTCCGGGCGATTCGTCGTCGTTATTATTTTTCGGTGACAATCCAACCAAGCCCCAGGCTAACGCGCTTACCCCTATGATGATAGAGAGAAGAATCATGTTCCCGTTTGTTCCATCCAGTGAGAATTGATTTGTCAGAACAAAGCTGTCACCCAGCATTGTTCCAAATCCCCACATACACGATATGGCCCCTGCGATCGCAAAGGCAATTGCAAAGATACGTTTAAACATTTTCCGCACTTCCCTAAAATGGTTAATCTCACAACCGGTCCCAGGATCGAGCTATGGAGCCGGCACCAATATCGGAATATGTTGCTAAGGAGGGGAAGAACTACCGGGCACCCCGCCCTCGTGCACCAGCGATATTCCTTTTGCTGTCAATAACTTCGCAGACCTACTCTAAATATTAGCACATAAAAAATCAGGGCTAGGGCAGGGCCGGGGCGGGTTCGATCGGAACTTCTGCTTTTGGGGATTGTGTCACGGATGCCGCTGCCGCGATCAGATCACAAGCCTCCCTTTCGATGATTTTAATTCCCATCTTTTTACAGAAACGCCGTTCCTTTTCATTGGGTTCCGGTATCAGCGCCCAGCCGGCCGGATTCCCGGCCGCGTAGATGATATCGGAGAGGACCATACGCTCTGTGTCCCGGGTCATGCGCAAGCCCAGAAACAGATACTGCCTCTCTTTGCGGTACTCCTTGAGGAAGGTCGGGATGGCGAACCCCCCCATGAGTTCGGTGATGTAATCCACGTAGTCCGCATCGGATGCGATATAGGTCGGATCCGGCAGCGGGCTGCCCATGGGTTTGAACAGGATGGGCAGGGAGGGGTCGACCTCGGACTGGTCGATCTCCCGGTCCGAGTATCTTTCCCCGTCGTAGTGGTGGATGCGGAAGCGGTAATCGGTTCCGGAAATTCGGGAGATGCCTCGAATCAGGGTATGCGGCGTGTCGCTGTAGCTTTCCTGAAGTTGGGTATCACGGTTGATATCGATCACATAGGGCGGTCGTAGGGAAGCGATCAGATCGTGCAGGGGCGCACGGGACCAGCGGATGCCGCCATAGGTCTCGTTCAGAAAGCGGGATACCGCATTGCGGCCCCGTTTCAGCTCGACATTCATGGCGGCGCGGGCAAATTCATACATCAGGCGTGGCGCCATGGGCTTGCCGTTGTTCATGGCCAGGATCAGGCTGTCGCTGTCCGCCGGGATGGGTTCTCCGGTTTCGGGGTGAATGGATCCAGCCAGTGCGCCGGCGCCCAGATAGGGCACGATGTCGCCGCTGCGAACGCCGTCGATCAGCTCCTGCAAGGTTGTTTCTGTCATCGTGCCTGGTTCCTCTTTGATGTCCATTTATGCGTTTCTGTAAAGGTGCAGGAGCCCTTTCCTGAGGGCGATCGGCTCTGGTCCCACACCGCCAAATGAATCGCCCTGGGGACAGGGCTCCTACAGGCGGCCGCTTCGATGCTGCTTGTGGAACCCTTGCCTGGGACGTTCTTTCCGGTCTCGGATCGTCCCGGGGACTGGGCTCTACACGATGCTTTATCGGTGCACCTGTAGGAGTCCTCTCCCGAGGACGATCGGCTCTGGTTTTGCACCGTCCAATGAACCGGGCTCCTGCAATTCAGGATTGCAAAAGACAGGCCAGAAAAAATTGCTTGAAAAAACAGCAGGATGGAGTTGGCAAGTGTGTCTGCCGCGGGACAATTGTCGGGTTTGTTACATCAGGCTCATTTTTACTTCGTACACGCCGCCGATCACCAGATATTCGTTTTCACCCTTCAGCAGATCCGGCAGGAGACCGGGCAAAAACAGCAGTTTTACCAGCGGGACTTGGGCCTCAAGGATGTAGTCCCCGAATTCGTCCGCCCGTTCGCGGTCATCGGTAAAGGAGTTGAGGTTGTTCAATACCAGTATGTAATGGCGTTTCCTGGGTTGTGCCAGGACCTCGTGTTCATCAATACGGTTTACTCCGCGATACAGGGTGATGTGCTTCTGCCCCGGAAACCTCCTGCGGATCTCGTACTGACAGTAGCTGTAGAGCAGGTCGAACTGGGCTTCCAGACCGTTGGTGCTGTACAGGCCCTGGGCACGCATGGCCAGGTAGGCCGAGTAGTTGTCGGAGGTAAAGTCTCCCAGCGGGCCCAGATGATTGCGCGGCAGCAGGCCGAAGCGCGACTCCACCCAGCTCTTCAGTACCGCGCCCTCCTTGCCGTCGGAGTCAAACAGCCAGCCGCGCAGCATGCGCAGATAGTCGGCCTTGTCCCGTTTGCTGCGGCGGGAGTTAGGATCGAATCCCGCTTCATCCAGGTGATCGAACAGAAATGCCGAGCGCATATAGCTTTTGAAGTTTTCCGCCCGGTCCGCAGCATCTTCGATGGTGTTCAGGGTAAGGAACAGGTCGGAATTCAGGTCCTCGACGCAGTCCAGGTAGAGGGGGGCCGGATTACGCTGAAAGGTAAGGCTGCCGAGGATCACCGCCGGAAGATTGCAGCGGTTCACCGGCAGGCGCGCGTGGGCGGGCAGCGTGGGGTTTTCCCCCGTTGTTTGTCTGTGATCATTCATACAAAAAGCAGGGAATTGTAGTAAACGCGACCCTGTTCGTTTCTCGCGGAAACGCCATAAATACCTTCAAAAACATATAGATATAAGCCGATCTGGTTTTTGGCACGCCCCTTGCTCATAGCTAACTGTACCGGTGACCCGTTGTAAGAAGTTTTTGTCACCCAACTGAATTATCAACTTGAAGCAAGGAGATCCAACATGGCGCTGCGTCAATGTGCAATCTACGGTAAAGGTGGTATCGGTAAGTCTACCACCACTCAGAACCTGGTGGCTGGTCTGGCCGAACTGGGCAAGAAAGTCATGATCGTCGGCTGCGACCCCAAGGCCGACTCCACCCGCCTTATTCTTCACTCCAAGGCGCAGAATACCATCATGGAGATGGCGGCCGAGGCCGGTACTGTGGAGGACCTGGAGCTGGAAGATGTGTTGAAGACCGGCTATGGCGACATCAAGTGCGTCGAGTCCGGCGGTCCGGAGCCGGGTGTCGGCTGCGCCGGCCGCGGTGTTATCACCGCCATCAACTTTCTGGAAGAAGAGGGCGCCTATGAAGAAGACCTCGACTTCGTCTTCTACGACGTGCTGGGCGACGTGGTGTGCGGTGGTTTCGCCATGCCCATCCGTGAGAATAAGGCCCAGGAGATCTACATCGTTGTATCCGGCGAGATGATGGCCATGTACGCCGCCAACAACATCTCCAAGGGTATCGTGAAGTATGCCAATTCCGGCGGTGTACGTCTGGCCGGTCTGATCTGTAACTCACGTAACACCGATCGCGAGGACGAGCTCATCATCGCCCTGGCCGAGAAGCTGGGCACCCAGATGATCCACTTCGTTCCCCGTGACAACGTGGTACAGCGTGCCGAGATCCGGCGTATGACCGTGATCGAGTACGATCCGAGCGCCAAGCAGGCGGACGAGTACCGTGCTCTTGCGCAGAAGGTGATCGACAACAAGATGTTCGTCATTCCCACCCCTTGCACCATGGATGAGCTGGAAGATCTGCTGATGGAGTTCGGCATTATGGAGGAAGAGGATGAGAGCATCATCGGTCAGACCGCTGCGTCGGAGAGTTGTGCGGTAGCGGCGCCGTAAGCCATGTGATTGATACGAGGGGATCCCGACCTCTGTCGGGATAACCGCAGAATTAATCAGTACATCGTTAGTTCCATTACCCGTAGTCCACAGATTGGTGGCGCGGGATAGGAGACAGATATGTCAGCATTGACGAAAGAAGAGACCGAAGCCCTCATCCAGGAGGTGCTGGAGGTCTATCCGGAAAAGGCGAAAGAAGACCGCGCCAAGCATCTGGCGGTCAACGATCAATCGGTGGAGCAGTCCAAGAAGTGCATCACCTCCAACCGTAAATCCTTGCCGGGCGTAATGACCATTCGAGGTTGCGCCTACGCGGGTTCCAAGGGTGTGGTGTGGGGTCCCATCAAGGACATGATCCACATCTCCCACGGTCCTGTGGGATGCGGTCAGTACTCCCGCGCAGGACGCCGCAACTATTATGTTGGGGCCACAGGAGTGAACACCTTCGGCACCATGAACTTTACCTCCGATTTTCAGGAGAAGGACATCGTATTCGGCGGGGACAAGAAGCTGACCAAACTGATAGAAGAGGTGGAACAGCTGTTCCCCCTGAACAAGGGTATCTCGGTGCAGTCCGAGTGCCCCATCGGTCTCATCGGTGACGACATCGAGGCGGTCGCCAAGGCGAGTTCCAAGGAACTCAGCAAGCCTGTGGTGCCTGTGCGCTGTGAAGGCTTCCGCGGTGTTTCACAGTCCCTGGGTCACCATATCGCCAATGACGCCATCCGCGACCACATGCTCGGCAAGGAGCAGAGTGAAGCGGGTCCCTACGATGTAGCCATCCTGGGGGATTACAACATCGGTGGTGACGCCTGGTCCTCACGTATCCTGCTGGAAGAGATGGGTCTCAATGTGGTCGCCCAGTGGTCCGGTGACGGCACCGTGGCCGAGATGGAGCGCACCCCGGCGGTGAAACTGAACCTGCTGCACTGTTACCGTTCCATGAACTACATCTCCCGGCATATGGAAGAGAAGTTCGGTATCCCCTGGATGGAATACAACTTCTTCGGTCCCACCAAGATCGCCGAGTCCCTGCGCGCCATCGCAGAGAAGTTCGATGACAAGATCAAAGAGGGCGCCGAGAAGGTTATCGAGAAGTACACCGCGGAGTACGAGGCGGTGATCGCCAAATACAAGCCGCGTCTCGAAGGCAAGAAGGTGATGCTCTATGTCGGCGGCTTGCGTCCACGACACATCATCGGCGCCTACGAGGATCTGGGTATGGAGGTGGTCGGCACCGGCTACGAGTTCGCTCATAACGACGACTACGACCGCACCATCAAGGATATGGGTAACGCAACTCTGATCTACGACGACGTGACCGGCTACGAATTCGAGGAGTTCGTGAAGAAGATCAAGCCTGACCTGATCGGTTCCGGTATCAAGGAGAAGTACATCTTCCAGAAGATGGGCATCCCCTTTCGTCAGATGCACTCCTGGGATTACTCAGGTCCCTATCACGGCTACGACGGCTTCGCCATCTTTGCCCGCGATATGGACATGACCCTGAACAATCCCTGCTGGGGCAAGCTGCAGGCTCCCTGGCTGAAGCAAGAGGAATCGGCGAAAGCCGCGGCGTGACACTGCTCGCCACGGAGACGCGGAGTTCACAGAGAGGATGAATAGTGATTTTTGCAAGAGCACACGGCAGTTCGAGTTTCAGTTCAATAACTTTGTGTTCTCTGTGCCTCTGTGGCGGAAATGAGAGTTAACCGGTCAGTTGAATTTTTGATTATCTAACTCGTCTGTCCACAGATTGGTGGCGCGAGAGGAGAAAGACCATGAGCCAAGTAGTAGAAGACATCAAACCCAGCTATCCCCTGTTTCGTGAAGACGAATACATTGAGACGCTGACCAACAAGCAGGAAAAGTACGAGGGCAAGGACTCACAGGAGAAGATCGACCATACCTTCCTGTGGACCACCACGGAAGAGTACAAGGAGCTGAACTTTGCCCGCGAGGCCCTGACCATCAACCCGGCCAAGGCGTGTCAGCCCCTCGGCGCGGTGCTCTGTGCCCTGGGCTTTGAGAAGACCCTGCCTTATGTGCACGGTTCCCAGGGTTGTACCGCCTACTTCCGCACTTACTTCAACCGCCACTTCAAGGAGCCGGTGGCCTGTGTTTCCGACTCCATGACCGAAGACGCGGCGGTGTTCGGCGGGCAGAAGAATATGTTCGACGGCCTGGAGAACGCCAAGGCGCTCTATAAGCCGGAGATGATCGCGGTCTCCACTACCTGTATGGCGGAGGTGATCGGTGACGACCTGAACGCCTTCATCGGTAATGCTAAAAGTGAGGGACATATTCCTGCGGATTTTCCGACTCCCTTTGCGCATACGCCGAGTTTTGTCGGCAGTCACACCACCGGCTGGGATAATATGTTCGAGGGTGTGCAGCGTTACTTCACCCTCAATGAGATGGAAGACAAGGAAGTGGGCAGTAACGGCAAGATCAACATCGTGCCGGGCTTCGAGACCTATCTCGGTAACTTCCGCGTGATCAAACGCATGATGGAAGAGATGGGTGTGGAATACAGCCTGCTGAGCGATCCCAGTGACGTGCTGGATACCCCGGCGGACGGCGAGTACCGCATGTACGACGGCGGTACCTCCATTGCCGAGGTGAAGGATGCGCCGAATGCAATCGATACACTGCTGCTGCAGCCTTGGCAGCTGGTGAAGACCCGCAAGTTCGTGAAGGGTACCTGGAATCAGCCGGCCAGCGATGTTCAGCTGCCCATGGGGCTGGATGCCACCGACGAGTTCCTGATGAAAGTCTCGGAACTGACCGGCAAACCGATCCCCGAGTCTCTGACCCGCGAGCGCGGAGTACTGGTGGACATGATGACCGACAGCCATGCCTGGCTGCATGGCAAGAAGTTCGCGCTTTACGGTGATGCGGACTTCGTTATGGGCCTGACCCGCTTCCTGCTGGAACTGGGCGCCGAGCCGACCACCATCCTTTGCCAGCACGCCAACAAGCGCTGGAGAAAGGCGATGGAGACGATGCTCTCCGAGTCACCTTACGGCCAGAACAGCGAGGTGCTCGTCGGCAAGGATCTGTGGCACCTCCGTTCGCTGATGTTCACCAACAAGCCGGACTTCATGATCGGTAACAGCTACGGCAAGTTCATCCAGCGCGATACTCTGAAGAAGGGCAAGGAGTTCGAGGTGCCGCTGATCCGTATCGGTTTCCCGATCTTCGACCGGCATCACATGCATCGCGATACCACGCTGGGTTACGAGGGTGCCATGTATATGCTCAAGACCCTGGTTAACGCGGTACTGGAACGTCTCGATGAAGAGACCCGCGAGATGGGGGTTACTGACTACAACTACGATCTGGTTCGGTAGTCAAACCTGGTTCGCAAGTCCGCTCGCTCCTGCAATTTACGCCCCTTCCGGCAGGGGCGGGCGAGACTGGCGACATAACGCCCCGAGATTGAGGAACAGCCCATGCCCAATGTAATGATCAGAGTGAAAGATAACGGAGCACTCCTGTTCTATATCGCCAAAAAGGATATGGAAGAGGAGATCGCCTCCGTGGAGAAGGACACCGATGCGGAGTGGGGTGGAGAGGTTGAATTGACGGACGGCTCGAAATACTACATCGACCCCATCAGTCCGCCACCGACCTTTCCCACCACGCTGCGTTTTCGGCGCGCCTGACCAGAGCGGCGTAGAGACGTCTTTGATTCTTCAACAACAGGTAACAGGAGCCCGCTATGATCGCTACACCCATATCCGACGAAATTGCCCTGCGTATCGGTTTGGCGGCGCGGGAGTTGCCGGATACCGATGCGGCCCGACTATTGCGGGTACTGGATGACGCCATCGGGCTTCCGCCTACTATCAACTCCCTGTCCGGATTGACGGTGAAGAATCTGAAAAAAGCGAGCGATGGAGAGCTGGCCGATGTTGACGGTGCTGCAATCAAATCCGCCCTGGCCTGTCTAAAGGGCGAGGCCGGCCTGCAGCATGAACCGCTGCCGGCGGTGATGCCTTATACGGACGGCGACCTGCCCAACAGCATCCGTATCGCCTGCGCCTCTAACCGGGGAGAGTTGCTGGACGGCCATTTCGGATCCTGCCGCCGCTTTCTGGTGTACCAGGTGTCGGGGGCCGAGAGCCGGTTGATCGGGATACGGGAAGTGGATGACAGCCAGGAGGTTGATGACAAGAACGGATACCGGACGTCACTTGTCAGCGATTGTCAGATCCTGTTTGTCGCCTCCATCGGCGGACCGGCGGCGGCCAAAGTGGTGAAGAGCGGCGTGCATCCTGTGAAAAAACCTCAGGGTGGAAATGCGTCGGACGAGATCAGGGCGTTGCAGGACGTCATCGGTGAGAATCCCTCGCCCTGGCTGGCCAAAGTGATGGGTCATGACGCGGAACAGAGGATTCGTTTCGAAAGAGACGAGATGGAACAGAACGAGGAGTAGCAGGGCCATGAAGGTAGCGGTGGTAAGCGATGATTTCGAGAACCTGACCGGCAAGGCCGGTAAGGCCCGGCGTTTTCTGTTGTATGAGGCGGACCGGACCAGCCAGCCGCGGTTGGAACATAGATACGAACTGCCGGAGCGGGTTCCGGTGTTTCATGATCTGCATGATGATGACGTAACACCCCATCCTCTTGACGGTACGCTGCTGCTTACCAGCGAAGCGGGAGAGGGCTTCCGCGAGCGACTGCAGCGCCGGGCCATAACGGTGGTAATTACCTCAGAGCGCGATCCAGAACAGGCGATCATAAAGCTTTTTGACGGCACTCTGCCGGAGGTGGCGCCCACACCCCATCGGGATGGAGCGCACTGCGAATAGTACTGATACCCGCGGGAGGAGACCGAATGATTACCAAAGAACTGTTGAACAGTGTCAGCGATCTGGTAAAGACCGGACCCATTTCGGAGCGGTCGGTGGAACTGCTGCGGTGCAGCTTTCCCGGTGTCCACTTCACCTACTGTATGGACGACGATGTAATCGGTGTCAGTCCCGTGCTGGAAGACCGGTCCTTCAACCTCTACCTGGTGGATAGCAGTAACCATTGCCTCAGTTTTACCCAGGACATGGAAACGGCCAGCGGTCTGGTGCTGGCGGAACTCGAAGAGGACTGATTTTTAGGAGTCTGCTCATGTTCCTTCCTCACGTGTGAGGGAGATTCGGAGGGGGAGGGGATGGCGTAGGAATTGGAAAGCCGCAAAGTAAAGCAAATCACCGCAAAAACCCGCGAATCGTATGTATGAAATTTGCGCTTGTTTGCGGTTCTTCGCGTTCATTTGCGGCTAATAAATATACCGGTTTCTGAGTCTCCGCTGCGCTCGGTCCGGAATGACAAAATAGATGCGGGAAAAATAACACCCTCCTGCTGTCCCCCCTGGAAGGATGCATATTCCTCCCTCGCTTGGCGGGGCCTGCGTCTTAAGCCTTCCTTGTTGTATGATGTCGTGTCACGGGCGCGACCGGTGCCCGCCGGAGTTTCCGAGGGGAGCATAGATCATGCAAGACGATACTTTGACCGTCATCCTGGCCGGTGGCCATGGCTCACGTCTTAAACCCCTAACCCTGGATCGGGCGAAACCGGCGGTACCTTTCGGCGGCAAGTACCGAATAATCGATTTTACTCTGGTCAACTGCCTGCATTCCGGACTGCGGCGGATTCTGGTGCTGACTCAGTATAAGTCCCACTCTCTGCAGAAACACCTGCGCGACGGCTGGTCACTGTTCAATCCCGAGCTGGGGGAGTTCATCACGGCAGTGCCGCCGCAGATGAGGACGGGGGACAGTTGGTACGGCGGTACCGCGGACGCGGTCTACCAGAACCTCTATATGATCAAGCGCAGCGGAGCAGAGCGGGTGCTGATACTTTCGGGTGATCATATCTACCGCATGGATTACGCTGCCATGCTCGCCTTTCATGAAGAACATACGGCCGATGTGACGGTGGGTTGTATGGAGGTGGACCTCAACGAGGCCCGTCAGTTCGGTGTGATGTCGGTGGATGCGGAGGGCCGAATCGTACGTTTCGAGGAGAAGCCGGAGCAGCCGCAGTCGATACCGGGTGATGACGGCAAGGCCCTCGTGTCCATGGGCATCTATGTGTTCTCCGTCGATCTGCTTCTTGATGTGCTGGAGGAAGACAATCGGCGGGAGGAGTCGAAACACGATTTCGGGATGGATATCATTCCGCGCCTGGTGTCCGGCGGCAAGGTATTCGCCTATCGTTTCGGTGGCGAGTCGGGCCGGGTCAGCCCGGATCGTTACTGGCGCGACGTCGGTACCCTGGACAGCTATTACGAGGCCAATATGGGGTTGTTGGATCCGGTTCCTTCCCTGGATCTGTACCAGCCCGACTGGCCGATCCGCACCTATCAGTCGCAATATCCCCCGGTACGCACGGTGCCGGGTGATTCCGGCAGCGAGGGAATCTTCATCAATTCCATTGCCGCAGGGGGCGTGGTGATCGCCGGCGGCAGTGTGCAGCATTCGATCCTGTTTCCACGGGTCACGGTAGGGGATGAGGCGGTGATACACGACTCCATACTTTTCAATAATGTGGTGGTGGGAGAAGGCGCAAGGCTCGACCGCTGTATCATCGACAAGGACGTGAAGATTCCCCCGGGCGAGAGCATCGGCTTCGATTCCGAGCGGGATGCCGCCCGCTTTACCGTCTCCGAGAAGGGTATCGTGGTGGTACCGAAGGGCTATACCTTCGATTGATTCTTCCGGGTAGGTTCGTCGCATACCCTTCATTACTATTCGATTGTCGCCTTTGCGACAAATCAGCATGCCTGGAAAAACCTTACCTATCAGATAGATAGCGTATGGCATGAGCTTTGCTTCAGTGGGGTTATTACAACCACAGAGTTCTGCCCCAAGATGAAGCAGAGAGAGATCGCGGCGCTGCTGGATGAACCGGCCTGCGCGCACAACAACAAATCGAAATCGGGATGCGCCAAACCCAAGCCCGGAGCCACCGCCGGAGGTTGCGTCCTGGACGGGGCGCAGATCGCCCTGTTCCCTATCGCCGATGTCGCCCATATCGTGCACGGCTCCATCGCCTGCGCCGGCAGCTCCTGGGACAATCGCGGCACCCGTTCCAGCGGTCCGCGCCTGTCCCGTATCGGCATGACCACCGACCTGACGGAGCAGGACGTCATTATGGGGCGGGGTGAGAAGCGGCTGTTCCATTCCATCAAACAGGCCATCGACAGCCACCATCCGGCCGCCGTGTTCGTCTACAACACCTGCGTTCCTGCGCTGATCGGCGACGACGTGGAGGTGGTTTGTAAGGCCGCCGCCGAGCGCTGGGGTACGCCGGTGGTACCGGTGGACTGCGCCGGTTTTTACGGCACCAAGAATCTGGGCAACCGCATTGCCGGCGAGGCGATGGTGAAATATGTATGCGGCACCCGAGAACCGGATCCGGTACCCGAGTCGGCGCGGCGCGAGGGTGTCCAGGTGCACGATATCGCCCTGATCGGCGAGTACAACATCGCCGGCGAGTTGTGGCACGTTTTGCCGCTACTGGATGAATTGGGCCTGCGGGTGATCGGCAGCATATCCGGCGATGCACGTTTTCGTGATGTACAGACCATGCACCGCTCCAAGGTCAATATGATGGTCTGCTCCAAGGCGTTGATCAATGTCGCACGCAAGCTGGAGGAGTCCTACGGGACGCCCTGGTTCGAGGGCAGCTTCTACGGCGTACGCGATGTTTCCCAGGCCCTGCGCGATTTCGCCCGCATCATCGGCGATGAAGATCTGACCCGGCGCACCGAAGAGCTGATCGCGCGTGAAGAGGCGCGCATCGATAAGCAGTTGGAGCCCTGGCGCGCCCGGCTCAGGGGTAAGAAGGCGTTGCTCTATACCGGCGGGGTGAAATCCTGGTCCATTGTGGCGGCCCTGCAGGATCTGGGCATGGAGGTGGTTGCCACCGGTACCCGAAAATCCACCGAAGAGGACAAGGCGCGCATCCGCGAACTGATGGGTGAGAACGCGGTGATGCTGGAAGAGGGTAATCCGCGCACCATGATCGATATGGTGTATGAGCACGGTATCGATATCATGATCGCCGGCGGCCGTAATATGTATACCGCGCTCAAGGCGCGTATCCCCTTCCTGCACATCAATCAGGAGCGCGAGTTTGCCTACGCCGGTTATGCCGGCATGGTGGAGCTGGCGCGGCAGATGGCGTTGACCATCGAAAGCCCGATCTGGTCCGCGGTGCGTCAGAAGGCTGTCTGGCATGCTAAGGATTCCGCAAGGGAATCCGGGGAGGTGGCCTGATGCCCGAGATCATTAAACGCGGCAAGGCCCTCTCGGTCAGTCCCCTGAAGGTGAGCCAGACCATCGGTGCGGCGTTGGCCTTCCTCGGTTTTTACCGCGCCATACCCATGCTGCACGGGGCCCAGGGTTGCACCGCTTTCGGCAAGGTCTTTTTTGTTATGCATTTCCGGGAGCCGATTCCCCTGCAGACCACCGCTATGGATCAGGTGTCCACGGTCATGGGATCGGAAGACAGCGTAGTGGAAGGGCTCAAGACCATCGCCGAGAAGAACGATCCGCTTCTCATCGGCATACCCACCACGGGTCTTACGGAAACCCAGGGGAGCAACGTGGGCATGGCAGTAAGGATGTTCCGCGAGAAATATCCCCGGTTTGACTCTATCGCCGTGGTACCGGTAGAGACCCCGGACTACACGGGTTGTCTGGAGACCGGTTTTGCCAAGGCGGTGGAGGCGATCATCCGGACCACCGTTCCCACTGCGGCCGAGGCGGGAACTTTGCCGGGCCGGCGGCGGCGACAGGTCAACGTGCTGGTCGGGTCCTCCCTCACCCCGGGTGATCTGGAGGAACTCAAGGAGATCATCGAGGCCTTCGGATTGCGGCCGGTAGTGATTCCCGATCTTTCGGACGCCCTCGGTTTTCTCGGCGAGAAAGATTTTTCCCCTCTGACCGTAGGCGGTACCGCGGTGTCGGAACTGGCCACCCTGGGCGACGGGGTGGCGACCCTGGTCGTCGGCCACTCCATGTTCAAGGCGGCGGATGAGTTGACGCAGCGGACCGGTGTGCCGGATTTCCGTTTCGATCACCTCATGGGTCTGGAAGCGGTGGACGCCCTGGTGGATGCCCTGCACCGGATCTCCGGTGAGGTGGTTCCGGAAAAGTTGGAGCGTCAGCGTGCCCGGTTACAGGACGCCATGCTCGACAGCCATTTCATGCTCGGCATGGCCCGTTTCGCTATTGCCGGCGATCCCGATCTGCTGCTGGCGTTCAGTCAGATGCTGGCGGCTATGGGCGCGGAGACGGTGGCGGCGGTGGCGTCGGTCAACGCGCCGGCACTGCAGCAGGTGGCGGCGGAGAGTGTGAAGATCGGTGACCTGGAGGACCTGGAGAACATCGCCGGGGCGGAGAAGGCCGAGGTGCTGATCGCCAACTCCCACGGTGTGGCGAGCGCGGAGCGTCTCGGTATCCCGCTGCTGAGGGCGGGTTTTCCCCAGTACGACATCCTGGGTGGATATCAAAGGACCTGGATCGGTTATCGCGGCAGCCGCCAGACCCTGTTCGATCTGGCCAACATCATGCTGACCCTGGAGAAAGGGGAGATCCATCCCTACCGATCCATCTACGCACAGAAAACGGAGGCAAGCCATGACACTGCAGCGTCGGCTACAGCTGGTGGACTGCAACACTGAGGATCGGTGGTTGGCGACCGCGTTGAAGGTGGCGTTCGCCACCAGCGACAGGATGCACGTGGATCAGCATTTCGGTGCCGCCCAGTCCATTGCGATCTATGCGCTGGATCCGGATCGCTCCTGTTTTCTGGAGGCGGCGGAGTTCGGCGGGCCGGGAGCGGCGCCCCATCCCGGGGGTCCGCTCGCCGACGCCTCGGGACAATACGAAGACAAACTGGCGGACAAGATCGCGGTACTGGACGGGTGTATCGCCGTGTACAGTCAGGCCGTGGGCGCATCGGCCATCAATCAACTGAAGGCCAGGGGTATTCAGCCCATGAAGGTGCCGCCCAGCACCCCCATCAGCGAACTGCTTGCGTCATTGCAGCAAGAGATGAGGCAGGGACCGGGCAGCTGGCTCGCCCGGGCCATCAAAAACGCCCAACACCCCGATCCGTCCCGTTTCGACCGGATGGAGGAGGAGGGTTGGCAGGAGTAACGGGCCGGAGGCGCAGATTTATTCCAGTCCTCCCGGCATTGATCGGAACGACCGTCTGAACAGATTTTTTTGAGAAACCAGAGTATTCATTTTTATCAGGAGTTAGAACCATGAGTGAAGCAGCAGCTATTGCAGTAGATGATCCGGTCCTGGAGACCGAGTTCGCCCAGGAGATGGTGCGCCAGATGCGTGCCGTCGATACCTACGGCAGCTACGACAAACTCGGTACCAACGAGATCCTGGATCCGTTCGTACTGACCAAGGAAAAGAAGGCCGAGATCCCGGTAGTGGGGGATCCGGACGAGATCGTCATGTCACGGCTTACCGCCTTCTACAACGCCATCTCAGCCATGATCGAAAAGGAGTGCGGCCTGATGGCGGTGCCGATGATGAATATCACCCACGAAGGTTTCGGTCGCGCCCTGATTACCGTCGGCAAGCTGGTGGTGATGGACAAGACCCTGCGTGATGTTCATCGCTTCGGTTTTGACAGTCTGTCGAGAATGAAAGACGAGGCGGACAAGCTGTTGTCGGTGGCGCTGGAGATCATCGGCCTGCATCCCAAGGTGGCCGGCATGTAGGTCGGCGGTAGTGCGTGGGAAATATGTCCGAAGGTAAACCTGAGATCAGAGGCGCTTGAGTATGACGGAAGAGGAGTTGAAGGCGATGTCGAAGACCGCCAAACGGGCCCGGAGGATCGCCACCGAAAAGGCCGGTGAGTTGCATGATCTGGTGGAGGATCGTCTACCCGCCGCCTATGAAGAGATACCCGCCATGGCTCAAGCTACTTATGAAGCCTGCCGGGCATGGGCCGAGGCGGAGGCCGCCTACAAGGCGGCGGAAACTCAGATAAGTTGAGGATAACGCAATGAGTATGATTACTGGTGTAACACGTGGTGGGGAAGAGTACATCCCTGAGTTCGTGGTGGCGCTCGACCAAAGCAAATGCATCGGCTGCGGCCGCTGTTTCAAGGTCTGCCCGCGGGACGTGCTCGACCTTATCGAACGGGAAGAGCTGGAACTGGATAGCGACGATTACGACGACTACGGCGATGACGATGACGGTTTCTCTGATGACACCGCCATGGTTATGATGTTGAAGAACATTCTGGACTGTATCGGCTGTGAATCCTGCGCCCGTATCTGTTCCAAGAAATGTTTTACCCACGAGCCCCAGCCGCTGGTCGCGTGAGTTATAACTGGAGCCCGTCTTATTCTGAACAGGTGAAACGGCCCAGATTTGTTCCCTGACGGCAGTGGCGCTATCTTTGCGTCCTGATGTGGACGTTTAAGCGATGACGGATCTGGTTTTTGTCTACGGCACCCTGCGCCGGGGAGAGGTGAATCATCACCTGCTCTCCGGCACGGAGTTTATGGGGGTCCATAAGACCCGGTCCGGATACCGGATGCTGCACCTCGGCACCTATCCGGGGGTGGTGGCCGGTGGTTCCACCGCCATCGAGGGAGAGGTCTACCGGGTGGGCGGGAAGCAGTTGGTTCATCTTGATCGCCTGGAGGCCTGTCCGCGGCTCTATTCCAGAAAGCTGATCCCCACCCCCTGGGGCAGAGCATGGATCTATCTCTATCGCGGCAACCGTCTTAACCGCGCCGTAATCCCCTCCGGCAACTGGCGCGGCGAAACCATGAGCCGCGGGCCTTTTTCTCTCTAGTCCCCGCTCTCGTAACCCCCCTGTAGTCCCCCCTGGAAGGGGGGACGAAAACGGTCGTTGCTGTTTCAGGATCACCCAGACATTCCTCCTCTCCCTTTCAGGGTCACCCAACCGGTCCTCCCCCTTTCAGGGGGAGTTAGAGGGGGTCATCCGTTCTTGCCGGTATCTTCAGCAAACAAATCACCCGCCGGATTGTTGTGTTTGTAGCGTTTCCCACCTGCGCAGCGGTGTCTGATTGTTCGGCTTGTGACAAGCGGGGACGGGCGATCTTATAAAAAATCCCGGTAAAACAGTCAATTAGACGGTTCGGGGGGGCGTGGCACAGGCCTTGCAACGGTCAGGTATATAGCCATTGGCAGGAGAGATCTGATCATGTTGACACTTACAGAAAACGCCCGAAAGGCGGTGAAACGTTTTATCAAGGGCGCGGATACCCCGGTAGCGGGGTTGCGGATAGCCATTACCGGCGGCGGTTGTTCCGGGCTGCAGTATGGAATGTCTCTGGTGGACAACGCCCGGAGCGGTGACGCGGTGGTGGCCGTGGGCGAACTCAATATATTCCTCGATCCCCACAGCGCCGCCCTGCTGAAAGGCGCCACGGTGGATTTCGTCGACAGTCTCGACGGCACCGGTTTCAGATTCGATAACCCCAACGCCGGCGCCAGCTGCGGCTGCGGCAACTCTTTTTCGGTCTGATCGGGGGTGTGTCATGTGGGACTATTCGGAAAAGGTTCAGGAACATTTCTTCAATCCCCGTAACGCCGGCGCGGTGGCGGATGCCAACGCGGTGGGGGACGTGGGTTCCCTCTCCTGCGGCGACGCCCTGCGGTTGACCCTGAAGGTGGATCCGGAAACCGAGATTATCCTGGAGGCCGGGTTTCAGACCTTCGGTTGCGGATCCGCCATCGCCTCCAGTTCGGCCCTGACGGAGATCATCAAGGGCATGAAGATCGATGCCGCCCTGCAGGTGAGTAATCAGGATATCGCGGATTTTCTGGACGGGCTGCCGCCGGAGAAGATGCACTGCTCGGTGATGGGGCGCGAGGCACTGCAGGCGGCGGTGGCCAATTACCGCGGCGAGGAGTGGAAGGACGACCACGAAGAAGGCGCCCTGGTCTGCAAATGCTTCGCCGTGGATGAGGTGCTGATCGAGGAGACGGTGCGCGCCAACAATCTGCGTACGGTGGAAGAGGTGGCCCACTACACCAAGGCGGGGGGCGGTTGCTCCTCCTGTCACGAGCCGATTGAGGAGATCCTCACCCGGGTGCTGGCGGAGCGGGGTGAGACCTTCGATCCCAACGCCGTGGCAGGGGAGATCAGGAAACCGAAGTCAGGACTCACTAACCTGCAACGCATGAAACGCATTGAAGAGTTGCTGGAGGAGATCCGTCCCAATCTGCAGCGGGATCACGGTGACGTGGAGCTGGTGGAGGTGGACGGTAGGTACATCTATGTCAACATGATCGGCGCCTGCGCCGGTTGCATGATGGCCGCAACCACCCTGGGCGGTATCCAGCAGCATCTGGCGGAAGGGCTGGGTGAGTTCATACAGGTGCTGCCCGCAGAAGAGCTGGCCCGCCGCGCGGCCATGGGGGGCTGAGTCATGGCTGACGGTATATATCTGGATAACAACGCCACCACCATGGTGGCGCCGGAGGTGGTGGAGGCCATGCTGCCGTACTTTACGGAGCAGTTCGGCAATCCCTCCTCCCTGCACCGGTTCGGCGACAAGGTGGGCCGTGCCCTGAAAAAAGCGCGGCAGCAGGTGCAGGCGCTGCTCGGCGCCGAGCACGATTCGGAGATCATCTTCACCTCCTGCGGTACGGAGTCCGATTCCACCGCCATCCTCTCCGCATTGAAGGCCCAGCCCGATCGCAGGGAGATCATCACCACCGTGGTGGAACACCCGGCGGTGCTGAGCCTGTGCGAGCATCTGGAAAAGGAGGGCTACACCGTTCATTACCTGAAGGTGGACAAGAAGGGCCGCCTCGACATGCAGGAGTATTACAAACTGCTCTCCGACAACGTGGCCGTCGTTTCGGTGATGTGGGCCAACAACGAAAGCGGGACCCTGTTTCCGGTGGAGGAGATGGCCGAGATGGCCCGCTCCGCCGGGGTCATGTTTCATACCGACGCGGTACAGGCGGTGGGCAAGCTGCCCATGGATCTCAAGAACACCTGTATCGATATGCTCTCCCTCTCCGGCCATAAGCTGCATGCCCCCAAGGGGATCGGTGTACTCTATCTGCGCCGCGGGGTACGTTACCGCCCCCTGCTGCGGGGCGGGCACCAGGAGCGGGGACGCCGCGCCGGCACCGAGAACGCCGCTTCCATCGTCGCCCTCGGCAAGGCCTGCGAGATGGCCATGGAGGCGATGGAGTACGAAAAGACCTTCGTTAAATCCATGCGCGACCGCTTGGAGAAGGGTATTCTGGAACAGGTCAGCCACTGCTTCGTCACCGGCGATCCCAACAACCGTCTGCCCAATACCTGCAACATCGCCTTCGAATACATCGAGGGTGAAGCGATCCTGCTGCTGCTGAACAAGATGGGTATCGCCGCCTCCAGCGGCTCCGCCTGCACCTCCGGTTCCCTGGAGCCGTCCCATGTGATGCGGGCCATGGATATACCCTTTACCGCCGCCCACGGCTCGGTACGTTTTTCCCTCTCCCGTTACAACACCATGGAGGAGGTGGAGCGGGTGATCGCGGCGGTACCGCCCATCGTGGAGCGGTTACGCACCCTATCCCCCTACTGGAACGGAAACGGTCCCGTGGAGGATCCGGAACAGGCCTTTGCCCCGGCCTACGGCTGATTGTTCTGACTCACCCCAAGCGTTCATCGCACTTTGCCGCAGCCCTGCTGCGGCTTTTTTTTAACATGCGGAATTTGGACGGATCGCCTATGTAGGAGCCCAGTCCTCTGGGCGATGCGGGGTCCAGGCAGATCGCCCTCGGGAGAGGGCTCCTACAGCCACACCGAATCCCAATGGGGATATTGGCCTACGGATTCCACCAACCCGGCGCGGAGAGGGTTGGCAACGATATATCGCGCCAACGATTTCAGATCCTCTTCTCTGCGGACTGCACGATCATAAAACCCTTTTTGCCAAACGTTCTCTCCAATGCGCCTGCTGGATATTGATTTGACCGAACGAATTACCTGAGACAGATCGCAATCCTTTTCCAATCGCATTAACCAATGCAGATGATCCGGCATTACAACGAAACAGAGCGTCTGCGTCCGTTGCATGGCGGCGTTTTCCCGTAGCACATGAATCAGTTGACGGGCGTGGTTGAAGTTATTGAACACCGGTTGCCTGTTGTGGGTGGCGGTGGTGATGAAATAGATGCGGTTGGTTTCGGAGACACGTCCTTTGCGTAGCCGATGGGCGTGGGGTTTTTCCGTCATCGTCTGGGTCCTTCCATCTGATGGGATAGGAGATGATTCTATTCCATCGCCCATGTAGGAGCCCAGTCCTCTGGGCGATGCGGGGTCCGGGCAGATCGCCCTCGGGAGAGGGCTCCTACGGGTGGTTTGAGTAGGCCGTAGGTGTAGGCATGTAGGAGCCCAGTCCCCTGGGCGATGCGGGGTCCGGGCAGATCGCCCTCAGGAGAGGGCTCCTACGGGTGGATTGTGCAGACCGCGGGTGTAGGAGCCCAGTCCCCTGGGCGATGGGAACAGCTACAGGTTTGTAGGGTTTGCTACATGGGGCGTTGATGGGGGATATCCCGACAAAGACAAAATTTTATAACCTACTGAATAATAGATAAAAATAATTGTGGCACGGTGCTTGCTCTTACCTTCTGGTAAGGAGCGAGCCATGAACAGAGAGATACCGAAGGTCATTATCAACGACACCACCCTGAGGGACGGGGAGCAGTCCGCCGGTGTGGCCTTTTCCCTGGCGGAGAAGCTGGCCATCGCCCAGGCCCTCGATACCCTGGGCGTACCGGAGCTGGAGATCGGCATCCCCTCCATGGGGGAAGAGGAACGCCGCTCCATAAGGGCGGTAAAAGAGGTGGTGAAAAACGCCCGGCTGATGGTCTGGTGCCGGATGCAGAGCCGGGATATCGCCCAATGCAAGGGACTGGGGGTGGACAGCGTGGACCTCTCGGTACCGATGTCGGACCAACAGATCAGCAATAAACTGGGGCGCTCCCGGGAGTGGGTACTGGGGCAGATCGATCACTGTGTCGGCGAAGCCCTGGAACTGGGGCTGGATGTCTGCGTCGGCGGCGAAGACTCCTCCCGCGCCGATCCCGAGTTTCTCTGGCAGGTGGTGGAACGGGCGCAACTGGCCGGTGCCCGCAGATTCCGCTTCGCCGATACCGTCGGCATCATGGAACCGTTCGGGGTCCATGAGGCCATGCGCAGTCTTCGTTCCGTAACCGACCTGGAGATCGAGATGCATGCCCACGACGATCTGGGTCTTGCCACCGCCAATACCCTGGCCGCCATTCGCGGCGGTGCCACCCACGTCAACACCACCGTCCACGGCCTTGGTGAACGGGCGGGTAACGCCCCCCTGGAAGAGGTGGTGATGGGATTGCGTTGCTTTTTTTATCAGGGGCAGGAGATCGATATGGCCCATTACGACACGGTTTCGCATCTGGTGGAGCGTGCCTCCGGCCGTAGCGTCGGCTGGCAGAAGAGTGTGGTGGGCGCCGGTGTGTTTACCCACGAGGCCGGTATTCACGTGGACGGTCTGCTGAAGGATCGACGCAACTATCAGGGCGTCGATCCGGCGGAGGTCGGACGCGATCATCGGTTTGTCCTGGGCAAGCACTCCGGCAGTCGCGCGGTGATGCAGGCCTATGCCGACATGGGTGTGGCGTTGAGCCGTCAGCAGGCGGAGACGCTGATCCTGCTGGTGCGCAATCACGTGGCCCAGTATAAACGGCCGCCGGAGGATCCGGATCTGCGCCGTTTCTATGCGCAGATCAAAGAGGAGAGTATCGGATGTATACAACAGTGAGAAGTATGGAGGGTGTCGGAATGGAGCAAGCGGCGCCGGTATCCCTGCTGCGTCTGTTGCGGGAGGACGTCTCCTGTGTCTTCCAGCGTGATCCGGCCGCCAGAACGCGCTTTGAAATCATTACCACCTATCCGGGGGTCCATGCGGTGCTGCTCTATCGTCTGGCCAACCGGCTGTGGCGGCGGGGCTGGCGTTATCTGCCGCGCCTGATCTCCTTTATCGGGCGTCTCTGGTCCGGCATCGATATCCATCCGGGTGCCACTATCGGCCGTCGGTTCTTTATCGATCACGGCAGCGGCGTGGTCATCGGTGAGACCGCCGAGGTGGGGCATGACGTGACCCTGTACCACGGCGTCACCCTGGGCGGCGTTTCCTGGAACAAGGGTAAACGCCATCCCACCCTGGGTGATCATGTGGTGGTGGGGGCCGGAGCCAAGATCCTCGGGCCGATCACCGTGGGCAGGAATGCGCGGGTGGGGGCCAACTCGGTGGTAATCGCGCCGGTACCGGAGGGAAAGACGGTGGTGGGCATACCGGGCAAGGTGGTGCAGTCGACGGACCGTCCCATGAACGACTCCCTGGAGGGGATCGACCTGAATCATCATCTGATTCCCGATCCGGTAGCGGATGCGGTGACCTGTCTGCTGGAACGGATTCGTATTCTGGAGCAGGAGGTCGGTATCAATAAAGAAACGCCGGACAGTGGTGCCGGCGAGGAGGAGTGTGTCCGGTGTAATGGACAGCAGGTTTGCGATCCGCTTTAAGCGCAATTGGAAGGGGCGAATATGGATCTGTTGGATTTTAGAGAAGTGGAATTTTATTTCGACGAACCGTTGAACGAAGAGGCGTCTCGCTGTCTCGAACAGGCCGCCAAGAACTATGGCGGGCGACCCGCGGAGACGGCGCTGCTACGGGCCTACTTTCTGGAACCGGAACATCCCATGGTACTGGTGGCGCTGCAGCGTTTTTTCTTTTATCAGCATCGCCATCAGGAGGCCTTGCTGGTAGTGGAACGGGTGTTGCGCGTGCTGGCGGCTCGGCTGCGGCTGCCGAGAGACTGGCGGGATCTTACCGAGGCCCGGTTTGGAAACGGGGTGATGGTCTCCATGACCCTGATCCGTTTCTACATGATGGCATTGAAGGCGGCCGGATATCTGGAAATGCGATTGGGCGATTATCCATCCGCCATCACTCGCTTGGAGAAGGTCGCGGAACTGGATTCAAAGAACAGACTGGATGCCCAGGCGCTGATCGACGTGGCGCGTGAGGCCATGAGCGAAGGGCGGACCGCGGTGTCACTATAGGGCCGTCCTCGGGCATAACGGGAAAATTTATGACTTGGGAGAAAACCGATGGGTAGCAGTGAGCTTGAACTGGATATGGAGGAACTCAGCAGTGCCGAGGAGTTCCTGGAGTATTTCGGAATCCCATATGAGCCTTCGATAGTGCATGTCAACCGGCTGCATATCCTGCAGCGTTTCCATGACTATATCGACGGCATCGATGTTTTGCCGCAAGACGTTGAGCAGCAACGGGAACTGTATGCCGGATTGCTGAACAGCGCCTACAGCGATTTTGTTCATTCGGACGCGCGTACGGAGAAGGTGTTCAAGGTATTTCGGATGCATGAGCCGTTCAGCGTTCAGGTGTCCTTGAACGATCTGACGAAGCAGGTGGGATGACGTGCGACCGAAGTTTGAATATGGCGAAGCGGTGCGGGTGGTGCGTAATCTGCGCAACGACGGCACCTATCCGGGAGAACCCAGGGGTCGTGTTCTGGTGCGCCGGGGCAGTGTCGGTTACGTGCGGGATGTGGGTACCTTTCTGCAGGATCAGCTGATCTATTCGGTAGATTTTATCGGCAGTAACAGGATCGTGGGTTGTCGCGAGCAGGAACTGCAGCTCGAAAGCGATCCCTGGATCCCCAGCCGCTTCGAGTTCCGGGAGAAAGTGACCCCGAAAATGGCCCTTGCCATTGCCGGCGAAGTGATTGCCGGGCCTGGTGATGAGGGGGAGATCGAAAAGGTGCTGCGCGAACACGAAGGCGGCCCGCTTTATCATGTGCGTTTCAGCGGACGCACCCTGCAGGTCCCGGAGGGTGCGCTGGAGTCTCTGCAACCGGAGTCCGGAGAGGGGTAATGGTATTGGCCGATAAACAGCAGGAATTCTCCGCGGAATTCAATTACCACCTGTTGCGTAATGCGCTGAATGAGTTCGGAAAGAATCTGGAACAGCTCAGTTCCGGGGAATATGAACAGGTCTATCGCAAGGCGGTCAGGAGTTACGAGCTGGAGTCGTTGGTGCTCGCTTCGCCGCAGGCGGAGGGGCTGGTAATACCGGATGAGCAGTTGAATCAATCCATGACCGGTGTCGCCGCACGCTATGACAGCCACGAGGAGTTTCTACAGGACCTGCAGACCAACGGCCTGGACGAGGACGGCCTGCGTCACGCGCTTTGCTGTGAATTGATGTTCGACGCGGTAATGCAGCGGGTGGCGGCCGAGAGTGCGCCGGTCAGCGATGTGGATGTGCGTCTGTTTTATGAGATGCATCGGGAGCGATTCCAGCAGCCGGAGCGGAGGGTCGCCCGGCATATCCTGATAACGGTTAATCCGGATTTCCCGGAAAACACCCGGGAAGCCGCCCGTGCAAGGATGGAGCTGGTGGTGGAGAAGCTGGCCGGCCGCGCCAATCGTTTCCCCCAGTTCGCCAAACGTTACTCCGAGTGTCCCACGGCGATGGAGGAGGGCAGGCTCGGTGAGATAAAGGCGGGTCAGCTTTACCCGGAATTGGACGCCGCGCTTTTTTCCATGGAAGAAGGGGAGGTTAGTGCGGTCATCGAGTCGGAAATGGGTTTTCACGTCCTGCTGTGCGAGAGGATCAAAGCGGCGAAACAGCTGCCGTTTGCCAGGGCGGAGCTGAAGATTCGTGAGATACTGGAGCAGCGTCACCGGCGCAGTTGTCAGAAGAACTGGTTGGCCGGACTGAAAGAGAAGTCGCGGATTTCCCTGTCCTGACCGGTTGCTGTAGCGGAAAGGGGGCTCGTCGTACTCTATGATTTTCGAAGATATCGCCTGGCTGGAGCACGCCGTAGCTGAAGAGATAAAAGGACGCCTGCCCACCGGTGTTCAACCGCGGTCAGCGGTAAAGGGGCCGCGTCGCAGCGCCCTGATGGTTTCCGCCCATCGGGTGAAGCATCTGAACAAGCTGGACCAACTGGCTGCCGATCTGGCCATCATCAACCTTGAAGACGGGGTGGCGCCGGAAGAAAAGCCCCGGGCGCGGGCGTTGGCGGCGCTGTTCGTGGCCGAGGCCAGGGAAGTGCGCAGCGAATTGGTGGTGCGGGTGAACCCTCTGGGTGAAGGTGGCGAGGAGGATATCGCGCTTATCAACCGGGCAGTGCCGGATGCCATCCGTATCCCCAAGGTGCGAACTGCGGAAGAGGTGGCGCGGGTCTGTGACCTGGTGGATCCGGCAATCAGGATTCATCTCTCCATCGAAACCGGCGCGGCGTTGCGCGATCTTCCTCTGTTGCGGGTGGAAGAGCGGGTGGATACGGCGTATCTGGGTATCCTGGATCTCTGCGCGGACCTGGGTCTGCCCCAGTCGATCATTACGCCGGACAACCCCACGGCCCGGTATCTGTTATCCCGTTTTCTCGTGGATGCGCGGATCGCCGGTTTTCACCCGGTTTCGTTCGTGTTCCAGGAGTATAGGGATCTGGACACCTTCGAACAGTGGTGCCGCCTGGAAAGACGCATGGGTTTCCCGGCCAAGGGCTGTATCTCACCGGGTCAGGTGGAGGTGGCCAACCGGGTTTTCGCCCCCGACGCCGATGAGCTGGAACGGGCCAGGGCCATCGTGGACTGTTTCCAGGTGGAAGCGGCGAAGGGCAATACCGGTTTCGTGCACGAGCAGTACGGCTTCATCGACGAACCCATCTACCGGGGCGCGTTGGCGGTGCTGGGTAGGCAGGGGCCGGGTTAAATGCGATTCCAATTCCTACGGTATTCTTCGTCACTTGACTAAACTGACCGGTCAACTATACTGGTGCGCATGATCGCCGAGACCGATACCAGACAGCGTATCTTGAAAAGCGCCCGTGACCTTTTCTATGCCCACAGCTATTTCGATGTGGGTGTGGCGGCGATCTGCGAGGCCGCCGGGGTGAAGAAGGGAAGCTTCTATCACTTCTTTCCTTCAAAACTGGATCTGACGCTGGCGGTAATCGATGAGTATCTGGCGGAATTCAGACAACAGATCTTTGAGAAGGCCTTTGCCAGGGAGATCCCACCTCTACAGCGTCTGTCGCGCATGATCGAACTGGCTTACGGGTTTCAGAAAGGGGTTTGTGATGAAACCGGCCATACCCTGGGCTGCCCTTTCGGCAATCTGGCCAGCGAACTGAGTACCAAGGAGGAGGTGATTCGCAAAAAGGTGGTTCGGGTGTTCGCCAACATGGAGCAGACCCTCCGGGACACTCTGCAGGAGGCCGCACAGCAGGGGGAACTGCCCGGGGTTGATCTGGAAGCCACGGCCAAGGCCATGACGGCCTATGTGGAAGGCGTCATGTTAATGGCAAAAACCCAGAACGATCCGGAGGTGATTCGTAATCTCGGCCCTGCCGTGGTGGACCTTCGTATCATGGAGGGGGAGTGAAAAAATTTGTCCCCATCTAAACTGACCGGTCAACTAATTTCCCTTGCCCGGAGCGGGCAGGGACAGTGAAGCCGTTACCGCGAAAGCGGAAACATGATTTGTGTGTAGCCCATAAACCCTAAGGAGAAACAGATGTCACTACTCAACACAGTTAATCCGGAACAGGCGGAAGGCACCGTTGCCGCGATCTATCGCCAGGCCGGCCAGATGATGGGATTCGTGCCCAACGCTTTACGACTGGACAGCGTCAATCCCGCTCATATGGAGCGCCATTGGGCCGGTATCGGTGAGGCGGTGAGTCATCCGACCTTGTCGCGGAAACTGTTCACCATGATTCGTCTGCTGGTTTCGGAGATTCATCGTTGCGACTACTGCATCGGTATGAATGCGGCGATGCTGATGAACGGAGAGGGCATGTCGCGGGAGGATATCGACCGCCTTGCCACCGACCCCGGGAGCGCGCCCCTGAATCCGAA
Organism: Sedimenticolaceae bacterium; assembly: GCA_050291465.1. Taxonomy (GTDB): domain Bacteria; phylum Pseudomonadota; class Gammaproteobacteria; order Chromatiales; family Chromatiaceae; genus CBFDBF01. Next base: position 155,633 of record JBNKJV010000005.1, read on the forward strand.
GGAGCGGGCCTTGCTGTTGTTCGCGTTGGACGCGGTCAGGGATTCCAACGGGGTCACCGCGGAGCAGGTGGAGGCGTTGCGCGAGGCCGGCTGCAGCGACCGGGAGATCTTCGACGTCACCGTACACGCCAGTCAGATGGTTGCCGGAGACATAATGCTTAACACCTTCAAGGTACAACCGGACTGAGAACCGGACACCTCGTGTCGCGCAGGGTGGGCATGGCCCGCCCTGCGCCATTAGGGGTCGTTAGCCGTTACTCGGGGAAGATCTCGGAGGCGACGGACGGGTAGCGTTTTTTCAGCGCCTCAAAGTACTCCGGTCCGTCCAGGCATTCCAGGTTCTCCGGTTCGCTGCAAGGGATCTCCACCACCGTCCAGACTCCGTTCTGAACCTGCAGAAGTGCGGATAGACTTTCGTAGTGGTTCATGCCGTCAGGAGACTGGGGCTGTGTCTGCACCCACGCCCATCCGTCCTTGACCTTTAGATGGTCGACGACAAAAATCACATCCAGGCCGTGCATCTGTTTCACTTCCCGGCGCAGGGTGTCGAGCACCTGTTTCCTTAACGGATCTCCCGGCAAGGGAGTAAGGTCGGACTCGGAGGTCTGCACCGCAAGGCATTGAAGGCTAAAAACAAATATAGCGAGGGTTAAGATCACCCGGCTTTTCATGGTCGTCTGGCTCCAGGTTGTTTTATGAGATTGGAAACAGTTTTGATTCCTAACCTCTAACAGATTCATATCTTTTGTACTATTCTATAGCGAGCTTCATCATTATGTCGTAATCGGAGCTCAATTGCCCTGCACGGATATAAGGCGATCCCCGGATTGCTCGGATGTGTGGGGCCTCGAGGGATTATAGACCGCGCATCCCCCTCGGAGGGTTGAAAGCCTCCGTCGCGGTTCCGCCTCGTGGCGCAGGCAGGGGATATCGCAGTGCACATTCTTCATTGAAGAAGAACGGAAATTCAGACAGCGGAGGTTCGTGCCATGCTTGCCTATTCATGGAAGAGTATTATTGTTGCATTTCTGATCACCCTGGTTTCCCTGGTTCCGGTATCGCCCTCCTTCGGTCATTCGGGAGATGTCCTGTCCGCCTGGTCCGTAACCACTCCGACTATAGATGGTACTATTTCCACGGGAGAATGGGTGGATGCGGCGGTTGTTGATTTCACGCTCAGTTATTGCGAGGAGGAGCATGACGTCACCCTGTACGTGAAGAACGATGAAACCTATCTCTATCTAGCGGTTGTGGTTCGGGATGAAGAGTATTCGAATCTGGCGGAAATGGGCCATGATTTCGCCAACTTCTACTTCGACAACAACAACAACGGGGCGACCGATGTGGGGGAGGACGGTCTGGCGATTCGGTTCGATAACACCGTATTCGAAGATACCTATAACCCCAACGGCGTGAACGGATGGTCATATAGCGACGATTCCGACGGCGGCAGCAACGACCTGGTGGGTGCGGTCACCCATACCAATCCCGTGCCGGATGGCGTTGGTGATTACACATTCGAATATCGACATCCCCTCGACTCCGCCGATGATGCGCATGATTTCAGCCTGAGTGAAGGCGATATCGTTGGCTTTCGGTTTTCGTTTCCGGATGGCGAAGCCCCCTGCCAACCCGTGGGCTATCATTGGCCGTCGTCTTCCCCCTCGGGGTATGCGGATATAATGATCGCCTCCGAGCCCTATCTGAAGCTTCTATTCGTTCCTTTGGGATGGAGTAATACGCAGGAGGAGTTCGAGGCTCAGGCTGATACTCAAATCGGATTTTTTGTGGACGCCATCCCCCTGAGCGCCTGCCCCGAGAAGATTGCCATTGCGAAACTGGATGTGGCGACAGAGAATTTCGCCGCCTTTACCTGTTCCGCCATAACCTGCGGCGTAAACACTATTCAGCCGTTTGTTACTTCGTTGGGGATAAACGCGGCGGATTACGACATCATCGTCGGCCTTACGGAGGACTCACCCTGTCCGCCGACCGCGGGGTGTAGTAACGGCTCCGATACTATCTGGGTTGAAACCGATTACGATTCAGTTGCCGCCCATGAGATCGGCCACATATACGGTCTGGAAGACGAGTACTGCAGCAACGCTGCCGGATCGGTGGACTGCAGATGTAATGATGGAGATCAGGGCGGTTGCGGGGATACGGGTGGCGATGGAGACGCTACCGGCGACATCAACTATCTTCATGCGGAAAGCGCCCCGCATGCATGTGATTGCCCCCCTGACGGTTCAGACGACTCCAGCGGAGCACCCTGTTGCAATACCGCCTTCTGGAGCAGTTGCGCCGATGTCGATTACGGTATCTGCTGCCGAGGCAACTACAACAGTACGGGCGGCGTGGCGATAATGTCCTATGCCAATGCTGAGGACAGGTTCCCCGGTACGCGCGCCTTTGATGCCCATAGTGTTGACTATTTTGCCGGCATTGCCGATCTCAATTGCCATTCTCCGGAAAAGCCGATAGTCAAACGTGTTATCGATGTAAACCTTTCCGTTTATCAGGACGGCAGGGTGGAGGAAGAGCGTATCACCCTCACGGCCGGAAGGCCGACGAAGTATATGCAGGGTGGGAAGGACTATACGGTTTCGGTGCTCGATAAGGGTGGGAAGGTCTTGTGGTCACGTTCCTTTAATGTCTACTTTGATTACAGCGGTCCGGTGTATGACGGAAAAGACTATTCGGACGTGAAATACGCAAAGGTTCCCGTTCACTTTAAGATTCCCTACACCCGCACCGCGCGGACGTTGAAACTGAACCGCGGGAAGAAGACGCTTTACACAAGAACCCTGGATTTCTGCAACAAAAACGGACGCTGTGATAAGACGGAAAACTATCTGACCTGTCCGCAGGACTGCCCGATGAAGGAGAAGGATGGGTTATGTCTGAACCGCGCCGATGGTATATGCGATCCGGACTGCCGAGAAGGTGTGGACCAGGACTGCAGGGGTAAGTGCGGAAATCGTGTCTGTAATGTTAAAGAAAACCATGGCAATTGCCCGAAGGATTGTCCCTCGGGTGGGAAGGACGGATATTGCGACAAGGTGAAAGACGGGCGTTGCGATCCTGATTGTAAGAAGGGTGAAGATCCGGATTGCCGTCGTGTGTCTTGCGGTGACGGCAAGTGTTCCTCCGTTTCGAACATTGCCGACCGCTTCAAAGGGGAGAATTATGGTAACTGCAAGCGCGATTGTCCTTCCGGAGGAAAAGACGGATATTGCGACAAGGTGAAAGACGGGCGTTGCGATCCTGACTGTAAAAAGGGCGAGGATCCGGATTGCAGGAAGAAAGAGTAAAGGGACTGGCAACAGAACTGTTCCTGCGGTTGTGCTGAGCCGGGGACGGAGAATAAGTAGTCCTGTAAACCGGGGCTTTTGTTCTCTGTCCCCTTTTTTGTATTGAGGTAGCGGTTTGCTTTCCGGTTTTGTAACGGTCTTTCGGACAGGTCAGGGTTTGTCACCCTTGGTTCTGAATAACTCCCACAGTTTGCGACCATCGGTGTGTTCCGAAGGTATTAGATTAACTAAAAGCAATATGGCATTGACCACTGTGAAGACGAACGCGAATAGATCCAGGAACCGGAAGCCGGTGGTTTGAAACAAGAACAGATAGATGGATGTGGCAAGCAGGACGATTATCTGGGCGACGATGCCGCCGCCATAAAACCCATAGCGCATGACCAGGGAGTCCGGTTCGTCGGCAACACACCAGCCGCCTGAGCCTGTTATCAGTATGGCATACACCCTGCTTCCGGATATCATTGCGGCGAGCGCGTGGCCGAACTCGTGAATCAGGATAAGCGTGGTATAGGCGAGCGCCAGGGGCAAGGTGGTCTTCCAGGTCAGGTCGCCAAGAAACAACGCAATGAATAAGCCGCCGACGGGAAAGGACCAATGGATCAGGACCGGAATCCTGCCGAAATGGAAAGGACCGAGATATCCCTTTTTAGGAATTCGTGTCCGCATATCCTGGGGAGATGTAAGTCAAGGGGATGATCCGCCGGGCCAGGGAAAGGTTTTTCAAAGTTGACTTTTGCCAACGCGAAGGAGCCATATAAGGATATCATCTCAACCGCCGGCAGATAAGGTTTCCTCCTCGGGGTCCTTTAGCGGCAGATGAATGGTAAATAGGGTCCCTTTGTCCGGTTCAGAACGGACGCTCATTTTTCCGTGATGCTTATCAGTTATCACGTTATATACGATGGCAAGCCCCTGTCCGGATCCCCGCCCCACCTCCTTGGTGGTGAAGAAGGGCTCGAAGACCTTCTGTTGCAACTCTTCAGGGATGCCGCAGCCGTTATCTTCAACCTTGATCTCGGCCCACTTTCCGTCGCGCCGGGTGGTGATGCGTATAATTCCCTTACCCTCCGCTGCTTCGCGGTCCTCAATGGCATGGGCGGCGTTAACGATGAGATTAAGCAGGACCTGACCCAGTTCATCTTTGAGTCCTTCTATGGGCGGCAGCTCGGGATCGAAATGAGTCTCCAGATCCGCCACGAGTTTCCATTCATTGCGGGATATCTCAGTCGTGGTCTGTATCAGGCCGGATAGATCAACGGGTTGCATGCTGCCGCCGCTGGGATGGGCAAAATCCTTCATTGCGATCACGATGCCGGAGATGCGTTTAATCCCGTTTTCGCACTCCTTCAGGGCACGAGGGATCTCTTCCTTCAGGAATTCAAAATCGGCCTTTTTCAAGGCCTCAGCTATAGTGGTATGGCAGTCCTGTAGGGACTGTTTCTCCGGTGCATCGGATAACAGGCTCTCGCAGGAATGCAGAGCCTGGAGCAATTCCGTAAAGGATTGCGAAAGGAAACTTATATTGTTCCCAACATACTGGGTCGGGGTGTTGATCTCATGGGCAATACCGGAAGCCAACTGGCCGATGGCCTGCAGCTTTTGTGAGTGCAGCAGTTCGGTCTGGGCCGCCTTGAGTTCCGTCAGAGCGCTTTCCAGTTCCCGGGTGCGGGTGTCGACGACGTTTTCCAGTGCGATATTCTGTTCGAACAGTGCGAAACCGGAGATATCATCAGCCATATGCTGCTCCAGACGCTCCGAGAGTATCCGGATGGTCTTTTCCTGGGCCTTGAGTTTGTCTTCGAGAGTTTGAGCCTGCTCGTTCATCATTTTCCTCCGATTGCCAGGCCGGTGAATGTTTGGTTCATATGCAGTGCATTGAACTGCTCACCGTAGGTGCTGAAGCCAACCACTTTGTTCCTTGAAAGCAATTCGCCGATCTGTTGACTCAGGCCGGTGTGTTCGAATTCCAGACGGCGCAGCACGCAGTCGCAACCGATTATCAGTTCGGGATTCGGGACCAGTTGTCGAATGTCGGCGAAGGCCTTCTTCGCGGCTTCCAGAGGACTGACCGCTTTTCCGAGGCGCAGGACAATGCCTTCGGCGATGGCGCAATAAAACGTCAGACTAAGGTCGTCGTTACATTGCTGGATAGACCGCACGTAATGGTCTGAGCCTATCTTCAGCATGACGGGAAAACGTGAATAGACATCCGGTGACAGATTGTCGACCGAAAGCCCCAGATATTCGGCATACGCCCGGGCGGCGGGTTCGCCGTTGAACTCTTTCACCGTACGGGTTTCCACGTCCGCCTCGGTGACGACCAGCAGGGTTTCGGTGGGGACGAAATGCTGGAACTTGAAGGCGGCGAACGGAGCGTCCGTTTCGATCAGTGCCAGCACCGCGGCATCCGATAGGAAGTGGCCGTTGGCGAAGACAAAGGTTGAACGAAAGGCGAGGTCATCTCCGGCCGATCCGCCGATCAGGGGCATATCGGGGAAGCAGTGGTGCAAGGCCGCCGTCAATCGCTCTTCCATGCGTGATAAGCCGTCTACCAGAAGAACGCCGAACCGACGTGTACCGCTATCCAGAGAGGGTGCGTCGATTCTCTGTCCCAAGTCGGAGACCAGGGTCTGGCACTGATCCAGGGGCTGGATCACCTCGATGCGTACGTTCAGGGGGTGGCCGTAAAATCCGGTTGCCTGCAGGCCGCGTTGGCGATATCCGCCCGGCCCGATCAGGCCGGCGGTTGTGCAGCCGAAGATCGGGACAGGAAAGGCCTCGCCGAGGGCAGAGGCCAGGACTTCAAGATTGTAATCGGTGGATACGAAAAGCAGTATGGCTTTCAGGCCATCCGGCTCCAGTTGTGCTCGTACCTCTTCGACTGCTTCGGACTCATCCTTGCTTTCGGTCAAGGCCGTTATGCCTATTAGTCCCATGAGCAAATTTCCTTATTCTTTTGGCTCCTTAGAAGAATAGTCAGCCTTCTTTGGCAGGTCCAGCCGGAGATTTCCACTCATAAGAATCAAGCGGTGTTTATGTGCCTGAAGTTGTTTGAATTTCTCCGGTGGAGATGCAGTTTCAGGAATCACCCTATTCGGGATTCGCGAATTTTTCACACAGTTCCGTGATAAATAACCAGTGATCACCGGTATCGACTGCCGCCAGCCCGCCCGCCTGGACGGTAACCTCGAGTTCATTCTGGGAGATGATCTGCAGGCCTACATCCACCTTGGTCAACTTGATGGATATATCTCCAAGGATTGATCCTCTCGAGAACTTTATATCCGATTCAGTTTCTTTGATCTTTTTGAATCCGTACTCCGAGAGCCTTTGTTCTATCTGTTGCTTGGTTAATGTGTGGGTGATCCGCTTTTTATATTTCGGAAATACCGCCAGGAGGGGTTTTTTGTTCCCGGCTTCTCGAAAAGGAATCAATTTATACGCGGCTGTTATGAGAATTAGAAGTATTACTGCAGCAATAATGGTGGTTGTCATTATGATCCCTTGTACTTGAATTTCTAATGCATTTTGTTTTGAGATCTGTTCTTGCGAAGCGAGTCCGGCCGTTATGTACTTTGCGAAATTGGCATATCGCTCGGAGTATTCAAAAAGCCGGTTATTCGCACGATGTCAGTATCTTTCGGAGTTGCCGCCCATGCACCCACTGATGGATCGCGGACATAACCAGCCACTGGTGGGGATTCAGGGGGCCGAACCAGGGGTGGGCGTGATACTTCCGGATATATCTGTCCACCACATTCTCTTCGATTATGTGTCTGTAGCTGCTCAGGAATGCCTCATATTGGCTGACGATGTCCGGGTCTATCTCGACGAACGGCTTGAAGTTTTCAATCTTTACCACGAAGTCCAGTTCCTCGCCTTTGCTTAAAGCGATGATGCCTTCCTGTATAGTATTGCCCACATAGATCAAGTGCCAGAGAACCATGGCCGGAGAGTAGTATCTGGAGTTGTCTTCTATGCCGAATGTTTTCGAGATCAGTACTTTCCGGAATAGGGTGTCGCTATCGAGTTCACACGCACTGTGCAGTATTCGCTTTCCCTCGTGTTCGAATAGCCTCATTCCCATGTTCCAGGAGGTAAAGGTTTTGAGGACGGGAAAGGCGGCATATTTCAGAAACAGCGCGTCTATGGTGGGTAAACCTTTGCCCGCGCTTTCCAGTTGATTCTGAATCTTTTTGTCTTCTTCCGTTTGCATGGTCCCCGACCTCCGTTGTGGGCAAATTGCCGTGAATCTGCAGCGTATTTTCCCAATTTGGCAGGCTTGCTATTTTACTTATCCAACGCGTTCCTCGTCATCCGACATCCATATCATTACAACTTTACCGACAATGTCATCTAAAGGGACGAACCCCCAGAATCTGCTATCGTTACTATTGTCTCTGTTGTCTCCGAGCACGAATAACATGCCCGGGGGTACCTGCAGAGGGCCAAAATTCTCTTGCCTGGTCCGCATCGTATTCGCCTCGTCCACATACCATTGGTCCAGGGCTTCGCCATCGACTATTACTTGCCCTTTCTCTATGGCTACGGTTTCTCCCCCTTTTGCTACTACGCGTTTTGCGTACTCTATGCGCCTGTCCTTTGGGAATCTAAAAACGACCAGGTCGTTGGTATCGGGTTCTTTCAAGGCATATGCGGCCGCGCTAACCAATATGTAATCGTTTACCTGTAAAGTCGGTTTCATGGAATTGCTGGGCACGCGATAAGGAGCGTAACCAGCTATTCTCGCTCTAGGGTCCAATGTGGCGGTACCGAACGGATTGAGTACATATACCAATGCCGGCAGAACAATTAGAGCAATAATTAGTATCCGGGATTTTTTCATCTTTATATTCGCTGCTGAATCAGGAGTCGTCTGGAATAGGAGGTGAATCCGCTTGTCGTGTTTAATATGTGTTCTATTTCCGCGTGGTCTCAATTAGAAAACATGTCGTAAACATCCTGGCCTACCGCAACCGGCTTTTTGCTGCGTGCATCCACTGGAGCCCAAAGGGAAACCGCCTTGGCTACTAGCTTGCCGTCTGCTTTGCGGGTAATTTCAGTATGTCGTTCAAACAGCCGGCCCGTGGCCTTTCCTACCCAGGTCCGAACTATTAATACATCTGATTTCAACGCGGGTCGTTTGTATTCTATTTCGTGCTTCGCTACGACCCATAACAGGGTTGCTTTCTGTTCTTCAGTGGCGGAATGTTCCCAGTGTGCGGTTGCAATGTCCTGAACCCACTTAAGGTACACGACATTATTCACATGGCCGAGTAGATCGATGTGCTTCGATTCGACTACCCGTTCTATTTCGTACGGTTCAAGGGAGGAAGTCATGTGCATTATTCAGGGCGGCAATCTCTGATATCGGGTTAAACATAGGGCGTCCCTGTTTTTCAATCTTCCAAGACCGGCTGAAGTCACCTGTTTTTCAGCCGCTGAACCAGTTCGAGATCGTGCTTGGCCGCGGCATAGTCCGGATTTAGATGCAGGGCGTTGCGTATCTCTCGCTCCGCGCTCTCCAGATCGCCTTGCATTATGTATACACTTCCCAGTCCATTGTAGGCACCCTCGGTGGGGCGGCGGGCAAGGGCGCGTTTGAAGGCATTTTCGGCATTTCTCAGATATGTCTCGGTGTCGTCCGTCCTGTTGAGCTTTTGACTGACCAATGCCCAGTCTTTCCACATGTATCCGCGTAGTTCAATCAGCTCAACATCCTCGGGGCCCTGTTGTTCCGCGTGCTTAAGGTTTCTGTCGGCTTCTTCAAACGAGCGCGAGGCTTCGGCCAGTCTACCAGCCTGAAGAGCTGTCAGTCCTCTGCGTTGAGATGCCCCTATGCGCGCTTTGAGTTGACTTAGAGAGGGTTGGGTTGCCGTACCGGGCACGGAAGAAGACGGCGCCGGTGAACCTGAGTCAACGCGGGTCGGTTCTACTTTGCGTGGCGGAAAGACTTTGTCCCAGTTCGCAAACAACGCGCCTCCGAGGGCGCCCACAACAGTGATCAGGGCGACAATAACTTCCGTGCGTACCAAACCACTTCGCTTCTCATCTCCATTTGAGCTCATGGCTGTTCCTTTATCTGGGGTTGTCAAATATCCTGTTTCCCGGGTCTGACGTGGAAAATATCCCGGTTGAAGCGTTAGCTAGCGATTGTATTTATTATCGTAAAATGAGTCCTTAATAAAATCAGCTTCTTCGTAGTCAAAAAGGACTATCGGTTTTTCATCCAACATAACCTGCCAGCCCTCTGGCAATAGGAAAAAATCACCGGATGACGGAAACAGACAAAAGAGTTCCCATAGGCTTCTGACTTCCAAGTTAGCAGTATCGTTTACATCAAGAGCGCTGTCCAATGCGCCAAAAAACCAACCTGAACCCATACCTTCTTTCGGCCATGATCTGTTCATGAACACCCTGCTGCATTGCCCGATGTCTTTAACTACTGTTGCAGTCTGGCGAAAATTACATCCGCTACCTTCGACACCAAAGCTGTCTGCAATATACTTTTGCCTGGCTACCAGATTAATGCTGTCTGATGAGTCTTCTATGAATCTTATGGGCATAGCGCCGAACTCAGGAGAATATATTTTTAGCTTCCCCTCGATTTCCAGAATTTTTAGAAATACCCAGGAAAACTGAATAAATTCGCTATCTGAATAACCGTCTATTTCATTTGCCCTATCCAGTAAGTAGCCTTGAAGGATGTCAAGGGCGGGTTCAATAGCGTTTGGGGCGTAAATCTCGGGAATATTCATGGTTTTCTGCCGGCCAACCTATATTTAGGTGATTACATATTTCCCCATTGTGACAAATCCTCCACCGGTCGCGGCAGTCGGCCTTCCAGCCATTCCGCGCATGTTTCGGGGCGGAACTTCGGATCATGGCACTCGATGACCCACGATAAATATTCTTCCGGGCCGCCGTTCATGTAGGGAGGTGGAGAGACCGGCTGAAAACGGGTCGGCAGCCGATCGTCCATGGACAGGTGGTTGAGCACATGGCCGAGCTCCTGAACAGTATGCCAGGCCAGATCATGGTTTATATCAATTACGAATTTCACCCACCAGCGGCCATCATCTTCTGAGCCCTTTCCGATCTCTCCTGTGATCGCGGGTATCCTGGATAGATAATTGGTGAGTATGTTAAATGCATTGTCGTCCGTTTCTTTTTGCATGCATTGTCTCTCTTCTGCAGCTCCAGCGGTGTCGTGGATGGTGTGCCGGAGAGAGCGGCGGTTCTCCGGGATATCTTTGAGCTGAAATCGTGGTCTGATCCAAATTAATTGTTGCCTAGGGGCTCCATTTTTTGTGGGCCTCTGCGTCATAACCAAAACCAGCTGACATGAATAGATCCCGGTAGTCGGTATTTGCTAGAGAGATGGCGTCATGCAGTACTTTCATATCGCCATTACTGATTTTCAGCGCTGATAGCCAGACCCTTTCAAGATCCTCCTGAGACCAATCACTGCAACCGGGAACATCGTTGGAGCATTGTTCCCTTAGAAGTCTTTCCGCTTCTTTCGCGTCATCTCCATTATACAGCGCGGCAATGGCGGATTTTGTTTTGTTTGATAGCTCCATTCTTGGTGCTCTCTACCACGATATTTAAATCGTCGAGTCCTGCATTCCTGGTATCAACGATTACGCATAGTTCAGATGCGTCGGACTGATCGGGGAAAGCGGGATATCGCCTTTCTCGCCGCAAAAAACCAGTAAAGTCCCTACGGATATTACCATAGAGCAGCGGGAGCGGGAGGAACGGTGTTCCTGAGGTCTGCCGGCTTGACGTTGTCGGAATGCTTGCCGATACTCGAGGTATATAAAACTATAAAACCACAACCAAAGAGGTAATGAGGAAATGTCGGAAATTGATAAAAAGGATGCGCTGGAAAAGTTGCGCAAGGCCAAAGGAGCTCATATCAAGTGGCGCGCATACGCCCAGGCCATGGTGTCAGGCGTGCCGGTCAGCAATGAGAAGATCCCGGTGGAACATACCGCCTGTGTTTTCGGCCGCTGGTACCACGGCGAGGGCCAGTTGAAGCTCGGCCATCTCGCTTCCTATGAAGGGATCTATACCCCGCACGAGATGCTGCACGAGATCTACAAGCGTATTTTCGATGTGATCCACAGCCCGGATACCGGGGCGATCAGGAAGCTTTTTTCCACCAAAGGTGCCCGTGAGAACCAGCGGATGGAACTGGCGCGTAACTATATGGAAGAGCTGGTGGGTGTTTCCGAGACCCTGCTGCGGGCGCTGGATATCCTGGAAGAGGAGATCAGGGAACTGCCGGACAGCTGAGTTCCCGGGAGGCAGGACGCTGGAAAATATCCCCTATAGCGTGTAAGCTACCGTCCCCTTTGGAAATTTTTTCTCCTCCGTGGCCGGAAAGCTCCACATAAAAACCTTCGGTTGTCAGATGAATGAGTATGACTCCGCCAAGATCGCGGATCTGCTCAGGGAGTCCCATGGCCTGGAATTGACCGACGTGGCGGAGCAGGCGGACGTACTGCTTCTCAACACCTGTTCCATCCGGGAGAAGGCCCAGGAGAAGGTGTTCTCCCAGCTGGGTCGCTGGCGCCCCTGGAAAAAGCGCCGTCCGGGGCTGGTGATCGGTGTCGGCGGATGCGTAGCGAGCCAGGAGGGGGAGGCGATCCGGGAGCGGGCCCCCTATGTGGATCTGGTGTTCGGGCCCCAGACCCTGCACCGGCTGCCGCAGATGCTGACCATGGCACAGCGGGAGCAGGTGCCGTTGGTGGATGTGTCGTTCCCCGAGATCGAGAAGTTCGACAGCCTGCCGGAGCCACGTGCCGACGGTCCCGGTGCCTTTGTCTCAATCATGGAGGGGTGTTCCAAGTACTGCACCTACTGCGTGGTCCCCTACACCCGGGGCGAGGAGATAAGCCGTCCGCTGGAGGATGTGATGACGGAGGTGGAGAGTCTGGCGCGGCAGGGGGTGCGGGAGGTCAATCTCCTGGGGCAGAACGTCAATGCCTATCGCGGCCTGATGGAGGACGGAGAACACGCCGATCTGGCCCTGCTGATCCATCTCGTGTCCGCGGTGGAGGGTATCGATCGCATTCGTTTCACCACCTCCCACCCGGTGGAGTTTTCCGATCGCCTGATCGCGGCCTTTGCCGAGGTCCCGGAGCTGGTCAGCCATCTGCACCTGCCGGTACAGAGCGGTTCGGATCGCATCCTGGCCATGATGAAACGGGGCCATTCGGCCTATGATTACAAGGCGAAGATCCGGCGTCTGCGGGAGGCGCGCCCGGATATCAGCCTTTCTTCCGATTTCATTGTCGGTTTCCCCGGGGAGACGGACGAAGATTTTGCACGCACCATGGAGCTGATTGAGGAAATCGGCTTCGACAACTCCTTCAGTTTTATCTTCAGCGCCCGTCCCGGTACGCCGGCAGCGGATCTCCCGGATGACGTACCCCTGGAGACGAAGCAGGCGCGGCTGGAGCGGTTGCAGCACCGGATAAACGAGATGGCGCAGCAGATCAGTCGCCGCATGGTGGGAAGCACCCAACGGGTGCTGGTGGAGCGCCCATCGCGTAAGGACCCGGGGCAACTGGCGGGTCGTACCGAGAACAACCGGGTGGTGAATTTTGACGGGTCGGCCGATCTGATCGGGCGGTTCGTGGATCTGCGCATTACCGAGGCCCTGCCCAACTCCCTGCGCGGGGAGCTGGTGGACCCGCCCCTGGCGCAAAGCGCCTGATCGAGGAGAGTTTTTTTACCACAGAGGACACAGAGAACACAGAGAGTTGGAATACGAAATGCAAACTGAGCAATCAGCCGGATACCCTGCAGTAATCCATGGGTAATGTGCTTTTGCTACTATTGCTCCGTGTCCTCTGTGTTCTCCGTGGTTAATTAAGTCAAGATATTCCAGTGTCAGAACACCCCGAATCCATCGATCTCGTCCTTACCCCCGAAGACAACCATCGGTTGGCCAACCTCTGCGGCCAGCTAGATGAGCACCTGCGCCAGATCGAGCGCCGGCTGGGGGTGGAGATCAATAACCGCGGCAACCGCTTCCGGCTGATCGGTGAGCCGGATGCCATCCGTGCCTCCGAGGAAGTGCTGCGTGGGCTCTACGAGCATGCCCGGGAGGAGGTGCTGACCCCGGAACAGATCCACCTCTATCTGCAAGAGTCGGGTATCGAGGCGCTGTTGCGGGAAGAGACGGAGGAGAACGTGCCGGAGGTGGTGATCAAGACCCGTCGGGGTCTGGTGCGGCCGCGCGGTCCTAACCAACGGGAGTATCTGCACCGCATCGTCACCCACGATATCAACTTCGGAATCGGCCCGGCCGGCACCGGCAAGACCTACCTGGCTGTGGCCTGTGCAGTGGATGCCCTGGAACGGGATCAGGTGCGGCGGGTGCTGCTGGTGCGCCCGGCGGTGGAGGCCGGGGAGCGGCTCGGTTTCCTGCCGGGGGATCTGACCCAGAAGATCGATCCCTACCTGCGGCCGCTGTACGACGCCCTGTACGAAATGCTCGGTTTCGAGCGGGTGGCGAGGCTTATCGAACGTAACGTGATCGAGGTGGCGCCCCTGGCCTATATGCGCGGGCGCACCCTGAACGAGTCCTTTATCATCCTGGACGAGGCCCAGAACACTACGCCGGAACAGATGAAGATGTTCCTGACCCGGATCGGCTTCGGTTCCACCGCCGTGATCACTGGGGATATCACCCAGGTGGACCTGCCCCGGGGCCAGACCTCGGGACTGCGTCAGGCCTCGGAGGTGCTGGCCAAGGTGGAGGGCATCAGCTTCACCTTCTTCAACGCCAGGGATGTGGTGCGTCATCCCCTGGTGCTGCGGATTGTGAATGCGTACGATGATCACGACCGTAAACGGGAGCGGAAGTGAATCTGGATCTGGATATCCAGTACGCCTCCGCCCTGGAGGAGAGTGCCCCCTCCGAAGCGGAGTTTCGCGCCTGGGTGGAACGGGCCCTGGCCGGGCGCCGGAAGGAAGCGGAGCTGGCCATACGGCTGGTGGACGAAGAGGAGAGCCGGCAGCTGAATCACAGATATCGGGACAAAGACCGGCCCACCAACGTGCTCTCCTTTCCCGCGGATCTGCCGGCAGTGGTGGACAGTCCGCTGTTGGGGGACCTGGTGATTTGTACCCCGGTGGTGCTGCGGGAAGCGCGGGAACAGGGCAAAACCGCGGACGCCCACTGGGCTCACATGGTTGTGCACGGGGTATTGCATCTGTTGGGCTATGACCATCAGAATGCGGAACAGGCGGCCGAAATGGAGGCCATGGAAAGGGAGATCCTGGGCAGCATGGACCTGCCGGATCCTTATTAATAAAGTACAAGAGGCATGAATAGCGACGACTCCAACCCTAGAAACGGTTCGTTTCCGAAATCCTGGATCAAGAGACTGCTGCGGAGCATCGGCAACGAACCGGAAAACAAGGAAGAACTGATAGAGCTGCTGCGGGACGCCAAGCAGCGGGCCCTGCTCGATACCAAGGCGCTCTCCATGATGGAGGGTGTGCTGCAGGTGTCGGAGATGCGGGTACGGGACATCATGATTCCCCGCGCAAACATGGTGGTAGTGGAGCGGGATGCGCCGCTGGATCAGATCCTCCCTATTGTCATCGATTCTGCCCATTCCCGTTTTCCGGTCATCGACGACGACCGCAGCGAAGTGGTGGGTATCCTGATGGCGAAGGATCTGTTGGCTTACAGTATGGAAGGCGGGCGCCGGTTCGATATGCGCGACCTGCTAAGAGCGGCGGTATTCGTGCCGGAGAGTAAACGCCTCAACGTCCTGCTCAATGAGTTTCGCGCCAGCCGCAACCACATGGCCATCGTGGTGGATGAGTATGGTGCTGCTGCCGGCCTGGTGACCATCGAGGATGTGCTGGAGCAGATCGTCGGCGAGATCGAGGATGAGCATGATATCGAAGAGGGCACCTCCATCCTCAAGCGTAGCGAGACCGAGTTCACCGCCAAGGCCCACACCTCGATAGAGGACTTCAACGACTATTTCGGTGTCGACATGGCGGACGACGAGTTTGATACCATCGCCGGCCTGGTGACCAAGGCGCTGGGGCATATGCCGAAGCGGGGCGAGAAGGTGGATATCGAGCGGTTCCGGTTCAAGGTGCTGCGCGCCGACAGCCGGCGTATTCATCTGCTCAGTATCCGAGTGCTGCCCCAGATCGAGCAGGAGTAGTCAGTTTTTCAACACAGAGGCCACAGGGCGGTCGGTTTGACCTATCACCCGCGGGGAGAAATGTTTGTGATCCTCCGTGCTCTCCGTGGTTGAGGATAAGAATAACGCGACCTCTGATCAGGGGCTTCTTAACTAACAACCGAGGTTTTTCGGCTCATGCTGTTATTGAATAACTGGAAGCGAAACCTGGTTGCCTTCGGGTCCGGCGCCTCCACCGTCTTGGCCTTCGCGCCCTTCTACCTGGCTCCTTTTGCCTTCCTGGGTCCAGGTATGCTGCTCTATATCTGGCTCCGGGCCGATCCCCGCCAGGCCTTCCGAGAGGGGTGGCTGTTCGGGCTGGGGCTGCTCGGGTTCGGGGTGTTCTGGATGCATATCAGCATCGATCAGTTCGGTAATGTGGGAACCGGGCTGGCCATTGCGTTTACCCTGCTGTTCGTGGTCGTCATGGCGCTCTTTTACGGCCTGGCCGGCTGGCTTGGACGGCGGCTGGCGGGTGAGAACCGGCAGGGACCGGCGCTGGTTATATCGCTCTCTGCCTGGGGGTTGCTGGAGTGGGTGCGCGGGTGGTTTCTCGGGGGGTTTCCCTGGCTGGCGCTGGGCTACTCCCAGACCGATACGCCCTTGAAGGGATTTGCGCCGCTGCTGGGGGTTTACGGTGTCGGTCTGGCGGTACTGGTCACCGCCGGGCTCCTGGTCTGGGCCCTGCAGACCACGGACCGTCGCCGCATCATTGCCGTTTCTCTACTGGTTCTGCTCTGGGTTGCCGGATGGGGCCTGGGCCGGTACCCGTGGACCCGGCCCCTGGGGGATCCTCTCAAGGTCACGCTCATCCAGGGCAATATCCCGCAGGAGACCAAGTGGAAGCTGGAGCAGCTCCGGCCGACCCTGGACATCTATGTGGACAATACCCTGGCCAATTGGGACAGTGATCTCATCATCTGGCCCGAGACCGCCATGCCGGCCTATCGGCACCAACTGGAAAAGGATGTCATCAAACCCCTTTCGGAAGTGGCCCGGGAGGAAAACACCCAGCTCCTGGTGGGGGTGCCGGTATGGACGTCGGGAGAGAAACGTTATTACAACGCCATGCTGGCCATGGGGGTCAACGAGGGGGAGTATTTTAAGCGCCATCTGGTTCCCTTCGGGGAGTTCATGCCCATGAAGGGGCTACTGGGGCCGTTGCTGAGCTGGCTGGATATCCCCATGTCCGATTTTTCCGCCGGTACTCAGGAGAGACCGTTGCTGACGCTGGGGGGGTATCCGGCCGGTATCTCCATCTGCTATGAGGACGCCTTCGGCGAAGAGGTCATCGAGGCCCTGCCGGATGCGGCTTTTCTGGTCAACGCCAGCAATGACGCCTGGTTCGGCGACTCCCTGGCACTACCGCAACATCTGCAGATCGCCCGTATGCGTGCCCTGGAGACCGGGCGCTATATGCTGCGTTCGACCAATACCGGCATTTCCGCCATCATCGGGCCGGACGGTGCGGTGCTGGATTACTCTCCCATCTTCCGGAGGTATGTGCTTAAAGGTGAGTTCCAGCCCATGCAGGGTATGACCCCCTACGCCCGGGTCGGCAACCTGGCCGTCGTGCTGTTGCTGTTTCTGTTGCTGGGGGGTGCTTATGCGGTAGGTCGGAAAAAGCGGGGGTCCTAGCCGGGCAAAAGATCGAGTATTAACGCAAAGGCGCAAAGACCCAGAGTTTTCAAATAAATCAGGCCCTTTGTATCTCCGCGTTTGATTTCCGGCGGCTTTGATCGCGCCGTGGTCGGTTCCTCACGCTATCTAGTTGCCTGAATGCTCGTGTCTGAAGGCACTCCTATATGCCGGGTTTTCGGCGCCCCGTTCCCCGCTCCTGGGGAGCAGAAAGCTGAATGTGGTTCCACCCTTGGGGTTGGCCCGGGCGGCCAGGGTGCCGCCGTGGTTTTCGATTATGCCGCGGCTGATGGAGAGCCCCAATCCCATACCCTGTTCCTTGCTTGTAACGAAGGGTTCGAAGAGTTTCTCCAGAAGGTCGTCGGAGATTTGAGGGCCGGTGTCGGTCACGCTGCAGGCGATCATACCGTTCAAGTCTTCGGAGCTGTGTATGATCAGGTAGCGCGCCGGGCGGTCGGTCTCGCCCATGGCCTCGATGGCGTTGCGGGCCAGGTTGAGTATTACCTGCTCGATCTGGATGGGTGAAACGTCGACTGTCAGTTGCGCATCGCACAGCTCCTTGCGGATAACCACCCCCTCCTTACGTGCCTCCGGTTCCACCAGCACGATCACCTCTCTCACCAGGTCGTTCAGGTCCACCCGTTTGTGGTCCGCCTCTCCTTTACGGATGAACTGGCGCAGTTGTCGGATGATCTCCCCCGCTCGTTCCGCCTGGGTGGCGGTCCGCTCCATGGCATCCATGAGTTCGGCTTGATTGTTGCTGCCGGATTTCAGCAGGCGTATACACCCGCGGGTGTAGTTGGTGATGGCGGCCAGCGGTTGATTCACCTCGTGGGCGATGCTGGAAGCCATCTCCCCCATGGTACTGAGACGCGCCACATGGGCCAGTTCCGCCAGATGTCTGCGGTGTTTATCCTCCGCCTCCATGCGCAGGGTGACATCCCGGAACACTACCACCGCGCCGACGGTTTTTCCCTTCGGGTCCTTGATCGGGTTGACGCTGTATTCCACCGGGATTTCATCTCCCTCGGGATTCCAGAACACATCGTATTCGATGAAACGCGGTGTGGAGTCCCGAGCGGTGGCGTACACCGGGCAGTCGCTCGCCGGATGAACCGAACCGTCCGGGTGGGTATGGTGCATCAGTTCATGCTGGTTGTGTCCGATCATCTGCTCTGCGGTCCAGCCGGTTATCTCTTCCATGGCGCGGTTAACGAAGGTCGCATTGCCCTTCAGGTCCACCCCGTAGATGCCGTCCGCGACGGAATCGAGGATAAGGCGGTGCTCATGTTCCAGCCGGAACTTGGATCTTTGCAGCGCACGGTTGAGCCGCCATACCCAGAGGGTGAGAAACACCATTACAAACAGGGCGACTATCGCAGCCAGGATCAGATGACCGTATTCCCGCAGCACATCGGTGAAACTGACATGGCCGAGATAGGCGTAAGGAGGGAGGCGCAGCTCCTGGAACAGTTCATGAACCGGCTGGTAGTCCAGAGGTATGGTCCAGCGGGAATATTTTCCCGCCAGGGCGGCGGGGTGGTCGGCGGGCATGTTGAGCAGAGCGACCGCCACCCGCTGGGCAAGGGTGGTATCGGTATGTGCAACCTTGCTGAAAGGCCACTCGGGGTAGAGACGGGTGCTGATGGCAAAGGGGAATTCGGCGTACTGTTTGGCATTAAGAATCTTGAATTCGCCCGGCCGGATGACACCATCGTTGGTCATACGCTCCAGGATGTCGGTGCGAACCGTGGCTGCATCCACGGCACCCTCCCGTACCGCCATCACCACCTGATCATGGGTGCCGCCGAACTCGAGGCGTTTGAAATCGGTGGCGGGGTTTATGCCCTCTTTGTGCAGTTCCCGCCAGGCCATCTGGTATCCGCCGAGAGAGGTCTTGTCCACGGCCATGAAGCTCTTTCCCCGCAGGTCCTGCAGATTGTTGATATCAGTGCGGTCGGCGCGGGTGAAGATAACACCGCCGAAGATGTTGTAAGGGGTGCCGCCGCGGCGGTTGCTCAGGGTGGCGATACGGGAAACCCGGTAGCGGACCTCCAGGTTCACATAGATGCCGGGATTGACCAGGATGAAATCCACTCGGCCGTTTTCCACCGCCGGATCCACTTCGTCAAAATCCAACGGTTCGATCCGAAACCGAAAGCCGGGAAGGTTCTCCGTCAGGTAGTCGGCGGTTGCGGACCACATCTGCAGCGTGGCCTGGTCACCGCGGTGGCTGAGTACGCCGATCTTCACCAGCTCGCGGTCGGCGGCATGGCCGGCTGCGGGTGGCTGCAATAACAGCAGCAGCAACAACCACAGGGTTGAGATGTTTTTCCTGTTCAGGGCGGAGAGAGACATAGAGCAATTCTATGCCACTTTGACGGTTACGGGGGCGTCAGAAATTTTCGATCGCTTTCCCCTGTTCGCGATAGGCCTGCACCTTTTCAGCAATGTATTTCTGGAAATGCTGCTTTTCGTAGCGCCGCTCCTGTACGAACTCAAACATACTGAGAAAGTGAAACGGGCGAAAATAGCCCGGCATGATAGACGCCAGCTGCTTGTTTCCGGCTTTATCCGGCTGCAGCTCCTGTTGTTCGACGAAGAAGTGAATAGTGGGGGTGAATACCACGCCCCATTTGCGCGCCAGTTCCTTTTCCGGAAGGACCTCGCCGTCGAAGTCGGTGACCTCGCGGTCGCCCCAGAGGTTGAGCTGTACGATGACGAAGTTTTCACGGACATAGCGGTTGATCGGTTCGATGGTAAAGTTCTTGGTGTGGACGTCTGCGCAATAGGGGCAGCCTTTCTGTTCCCATATGACGGCGAAGCGTTTACCCGCGCCCTGAGCCTCCGCCAGGTCGTCCCGCAGGTCGAGAAAGCTTTCCAGGAACCAGGGCTGTTTATGCAGGCCGTCGTCACCAACCTCCACCGGGGGGAGGTTGGCGGTGGAGTCCGATGCCGAGGCGGCGTTCGCGGAATATACGAATACCAGCAGGAACAGATAAATAGATGACCATGCGTACCGTTTCATGTGATATCTCCTGGGCAGTGGTGATGTTCGTTATCAATCATCCGGGCGGGGGCAGCCGTTTGATGATCTCCTGCAGTTCCCACCAGAAAAAATCCTCTCCGGCATAGCCGGTGATGCGTCCCACTTCCCGGTTCTGGTCCAGCACCACGAAGGTGGGTGTATAGCGGATCGATTCCAGATCACGCAGGCGGGGAGGAAGCGGATCCGCGATATCCACGTGTAATAACGGCAGGCGCCGCCCCTCTTCGGTACGGGGATACAGGACTCCCACTTCCCGCTCCCACGCCTTGCACCAGCCGCATCCGGGGCTGTTGAACATGATCAGTTCCGCCGCCTGCGCGTCGCTGCTCAGCACTGCGCCGGATATCAGTATCAGCAGAGCGTTCCGCAGACGCCCCATGGTTTATCCCACCCGGGAGAACCAGGGTACGGTCTGCAGCAGCCAGTTGCTGACGGCGCTGAGGCTGCCGGTGAAGATCATCACGCCGGTGACGATCAGCAACGCCCCGATAGTGATCTCCACCCTGCGCATGTGGTGGCGGAAACGTCGCATAAACGCCATGAACGGGCGTACTCCGAGGGCCGCAATCAGAAACGGGATGCCGATGCCCAGGGCGTAGACCGTCAGCAGGGTGATGCCGTCGCTCGAGTCGTTGCCGGTGGTGGCGATCATCAGGATGGTGGCCAGTATAGGGCCGACACAAGGCGTCCAGCCGAATGCAAAGGCCAGGCCCAGGAGAAAGGCCCCTAGTGCCCCGGCCGGGCGGCTGTCGAGATGAAAACGTTTTTCATAATTGAGCAGCGGAATGCGTAACAGTCCGGAATAGTGCAGACCGAAAAGCACGATGATCACACCGGCGACGCGGCTGAAGATAATCATGTTCTGGGCGATAAACTGGCTCAGGACGGTAGCCGCGGCCCCCAGGATTACGAAAACGGTGCTGAACCCGGTGACGAAGAACAGGGCGGAGATAAAAACCCTGCGTTCCAGCCGTCGATCCAGGTTCTCTTCCCGCGTGAGGTCCTCCATGGAGGCCCCGCTGAGAAAGCAGAGGTAGGCGGGGACCAGCGGCAGCACGCAGGGTGAGAAGAAGCTGAGCAGTCCGGCCAGTGCCGCCCCGAAGATCGTTACTTCCATACCCATGCTTTCCATCAGGCACCTGCTATCTTTATGTGACGGTTGGGTTGCAGATTGATGTGCTGTTTGCGCCGTATATATTCGGCTACCACATCATAGATGGGCGGACCGGAGGTCTCTGGATTTACCGAAGCCCAGCCGCCCACCACGTATTTACGGGCGGGCTCCAGCGGTGCGCCGCTGTCGGTGAGACGCATGTCGGAGATGCGTTTGCCGATGGGTTGACCGATGTCGATGCGGTAACTCATACCGCCGACGCGTACCATGTCGCCTCCCTGTTGGTAGTAAGGATCGGGATTGAACAGGTTGTCGGCCACGTCTTCCAGGATCTCTTTCAGGGTCTTGCCGGTCATTTCTGTACGGTAACAGGCGGGATAGGTGATGGCGGTCTGGTTGTACACGTCCTCCACGCGGATCGACTGTCCGGCCAGCAGGGAAGAGCCCCAGCGGAACCCCGGGGAAAGGGCGATCTCGGTGTCGCGTTCGCTGCGGATGGCGTCCAGGATCAGGTCGTCGAAGGTGCCGTTGAAATTACCGCGGCGGTAGAGGGTGCTTTCGGTGCGGCCCAGCTCGGTGTTGAGAAGATCCTTATGGGGGGCGCGCAGCCGGTCGATCAGGGCCGTCATACCCGGATCCGGCGCGATCACATCCGACAGCACCGGGATGAGCCGGAAACGGAAGTCGGCCACCTTGCGGTTGCGTACGTCCAGATCCAGCCGCGCCAGGAATTTGCCGTGGGAACCCGCCGCCACCAGCAACGTGTTGTTGACCTTGACGGCTGCGGGTATGGCGTCGTGCGTGTGGCCCGTGAGCAGTACGTCGATGCCGTCCACCCGGGCGGCCAGCTTGCGGTCCACGTCGAAGCCGTTGTGGCTGGCAACCACCACCAGGTCGGCCCCGGCCGCGCGGGCCCGGCGCACGTTCTCGGCTATGGTTTCCTCGCGGATACCGAAAGACCATTCGGGGATCATGTGGCGGGGATTGGCTACCGGCGTGTAGGGGAACGCCTGGCCGATTACCGCTATATTGAGGCCGCCGCGTTGGAAAAAGGCGGTGCTCTCGAATATGGACTCTCCCCAGTCGTTATCCACCACGTTGCCGGCGAGGAAGGGGAATTTCAGTTGTTCGATCAGTTCCTGTACCCGTTCCTGGCCGTAGGTAAACTCCCAGTGGCCGGTCATGGCGTCCACTCCAAGGGTATTCATCGCCTCCACCATATCGGCGCCCCGGGACTGCAGAGAGGTGTAGGAGCCCTGCCAGGTGTCGCCGTTGTCGATCAGCAGGGTCCGCCCCGGGCGTTCCGCGCGAATCGCCTTGATCAGGGTGGCCATATGGGCGAGACCGCCGATGCGGCCGTACTCGCCGGCGAGGCGCTGGAAATCCAGGCCGGTGAACATATAGGCGTCGAGGGTACCCGGACGCAGCCCGAAATGACTCAACATGGCTTCGCCGGTCAGATGGGGCGGCAGGCCCCGGACCTCGCCTACGCCGAGGTTTACCGACGGTTCCCGATAGTGCAGGGGGAGCAGCTGGGCATGGATGTCGGTGAAGTTGAGCAGGGTGACCTGGCCGGTGGAATCGAAATTGAGGAGATCCTGTTGGCGGATTCCTGATCCCGCGTAAGCACCCCTGCCGGTGAGTCCGGCGCAGGCGGTGGCGGCCATAACCTGCAAAAAATCTCGGCGTGTCAACATCAGGATATCTTTCCCGGTCAATGTTGATAAAGGTCCGCTCGCGGTGGCGGCGAGGGGTAACCGACCACCGCGCGCGGATGTAACCAGCTTCTACAGAAGTTCGGTCTTCAGTATTGCCACGGAGATCACGGAGTAATGCGAATGTGCTGATACTACGGCTGGCGTTTCTTTATTCGAGCCATGGTATCGGCATGTTGCATGAATAATCTTGCGAAAGATTTTCGTGTGCTCCGTGTCTCTGTGGCTAATATCAATTTCCGAACGACTGCGCCTACTACTTACGTACTGAAGGGCTCTCTACCGGCAGCCCGTTGGCGCGGGACATGACATACAGTTCCAATGCCGTATATTCCGGAGATCCCTGCTTGTAGGGTTCCGCACGGATATTCTTGTTGCAGCCGCGGAAACGACGGTGCAGGGATCCGAGCTTCTGCCACTTCAGGCGATAGGTGGGAAAGCCATTAGGCATGCCCTGGCTGAGAAGTTCGGAACGGACATTGTTGCCGTGGTTGTTTACATGGCAGTGCACGCAGGCCAGATCCAGTGCGCCGCGGCGCTGTTCAAAGAAGGCCTTGCCCTGTTCTAAGTACGGGGCGGCCTCGCCGTCGGTTTTGACCTGGATCGGCATGCCGTTGGATTGCATGCGGACCAGGGCGCTCAGGCCGAGCATCTCGTCCGATTCCCACTTCCAGGCCGGTGCCTTCATCTTTTCGGTACGGCACTCGTTGATCTGATGCTCCACCGTGATCAGTTTGCCGCTCTTCTTCGACACCTTGGGATAGGTGGTGGAGATGCCTTTCATGGAAGAGGGGTCCTGATGGCAGGAGGCGCAGGATTTTCCGGCCTCGCCTTCAGCCCGGCTCCAGAGCACTTCGCCATGGTCCACCCACATCATGGATGGGTTCTGGATCTCGTCCAGTTGCATCTCGCGGGTGGTGTCGTCGGAGATCACGAAGCCGGTATAGCGCTGGCCGTCGGTGTAGTTCTTGACCGCCGGGTTGCTCAGGTCGGGGACCTGAGCCAGTGCGATACCGATGGCTCCAAGAGTTGCAGCCAGGGTGTACGCGGTCTTCTTAAGCAGTTTCATTGAATATCCTCCTGCAACCTGATCAGCTGACGCTGATGGCCTGCTTCACGGTGGTCTCTTTGTTGTTGTCATCCTTCCAACTGAATACCAGTTCGCCGCTTTCATCCGCACGGCAGCTGAAAGAAATAAAAGGATTGGCCGAAATCGCCCCGTGCAGATCGGAGCTGAACACCAGCCTGCCGTTGTAATGACATTGGAACTGATTGATGATCAGGCGCGGGATCAGCTCACCGGTCTTCTTGTCTTTTCTGCGACCACTCTCCATCTGGTGAGGGAAGATAGTCGCAATGCTGAATACTTCTCCCTTTTCGATCTTTTTGGGAAGTTTTACTCTGGGTTTTTTTGCCATAGCCATGATTGGTTCTCCTGAATCTGTCGCCTTAACCGCCGCAGCCACCAATGGTGACCTTGACCTGCTTCTTGCCGATGTAGGTGGAGCCGTCGCTCATCTGTGCGACAGCCACCACATTCTGGGTTTTGGCAAGACGTACGCGGGTTGCCACCTTGGCTTCGCCGCTTATCGGTGTGAGATGAAACGTGGCGATCTCCGGGGCGGGGTTCTGTTCCGCGAACAGATGGATGGCCGTGACGTGATCTTCCTCGGTCATGGGGCTGTCCACGGTCACCGTTACCGGGACGGTATTGCCGTTTTCCGCGACATGCGGAAGTTTGATACTGATCCTGCCTTCCTGCAGGGTTTTTCCACCGGTCAGTTCCTTGATGCGTGCTCCGGCTTCCTCGGGGGAGGCAAGGGCGCGGCCGGAAAAGAGACCGGCGGTTGCCAGAAAAGCAACAGTGGAACCGCCGAGAGAGATGAACCTGCGGCGGTCTATCGCCGCGCTATTGATTACTTGATCAGACATTGCTGTTTCTCCCGTGAAGTCGGTCATTAGAGGGTTTTCAGATAGGCAATCACGTGTTCCACCTCTTGGGCGGTAAGGATCGGTTTGCCCGCAAACTTTTTCATCACCCGGTGCAGGCCCTCGGTCTTGTGGAAGGCCGGCATCATGGTTTCGGGATTGATCTGTTTGGGATCGACCACCCGCAGTCGGAGCTGGGCTTCGGTCAGTCTGGAGCTGACGCCTTTCAGATCGGGACCGATATTGCCGTGGTCCGCCTCTTCCGGAATGGGCATGCGGTGGCAGGCAAGGCAGTTGCCTTTTTTACGGTCAATGGCAATCTTGCGCCCTTCAGCCGCGTCACCCTGGAGTCCCGCCAGCGGCGACTCGATGGCGTAATTGGTAACGGTGTACTCGGCGACACCATCCGTGCCGGCAACCGCCGCACCGATCCCGGCCAGCAGCAGCACCGTCGGTGTGCAGAGAGTAATAACGTGTCTCCTCATGGGTCCTCCTCAGGTCTTGTGCACTCGATGCCGCAGTTGCGGGCCTCGAAGTCATTCAGTTCACCGGTTCGGTATCAGGGTGAGATTTCCGCTTGCGCTATACCGTGGAACGTTTCCCGGCTGTTTCTCACTTCCTGGATAGTTTTTTACTGCACCGGGATGGGGTGCGTGAATCGGGTCGATTACCCTAATGTTTCAGGGAAGAGGCGGGTCTGATGGAGGGTTGTCAGGAGGTATGTCGGGGTAAACCCTGATACCACTCCCGATTCTCCTCTGGTGAGGCTGTTTGGGGATTGGTGAAAAAAGGGGAGTAGGGGAGTGGTGCTCACTTTAAAGAGCTTGTGCTTATCATTCGTATAATGACTTAATTACTCCTTCAGGCATTAGCCGCAAATGAACGCAAATCACCGCGAATCTGGGCTAAATGTCGAAGCGCTTTGCCTAAGCTATTTGCGGTACTTTGCAGTTATTGGCGTAATTTGCGGTTTTTATTTCTATAGTAAGCGCCAATTAGAGGTAGGGAGAGAATCTAGTCCTGATGTTCCAGGGCAACGGCCATACGCACCAGATGGGATACGGAGTCCGCCTCCATCTTTTCCATGATCCGGGCACGATGGGTCTCGACGGTTTTTATACTTATGGAAAGGTTATTGCCGATCTGCTTGTTGGACAGCCCCTTCGCTACCATCGCCATCACCTCCTGTTCCCTGGGGGTCAGGGAGGCGAAACGTTCTTCGATTATGCGCTGTTCGTTCCGCAGCTGGCGGATCTGGATGCTCTGCTCCAGGGCATTGTGGATGCAGTCGAGTAATACCTGGTCGTTATAGGGTTTCTCGAGAAAATCCACTGCTCCGGCTTTCAATGCCCGCACCGCCATGGGTACGTCTCCGTGACCGGTGAGAAATATGGTGGGTAGGGTCGATCCCAGTTCGCGCAGCCTGTTCAGAAGTGCAAGACCGCTCATGCCGGGCATGCGCATATCGAGCAGCAGGCATCCCGGGCGCTTTGTATCGAAGGCATCCAGAAACTCCTGTGCCGAGGCGTAGGTCTCCACCTTCAGGTTGACGGATGAAATGAGCCAGCTCAGGGAATCGCGGGCCGCCTCGTCATCGTCCACTACAAATACCGTTCGGTCGCTCAATGCCTGTCGCTCACTCGGGGGATCCGGTTGATTTCACCTCGCCACCTTATACCAGCCATCGGGAACCTCCTGCAAATGAGGGTTACTGCCGGGGAACGATGCCGATTATATTAGGCACCGGCCAGCCGCTGATACCCAGCTCTTTCTCCAGGAAACTGTGCTGTATGCTGGCGGTATATGCTTTCTCGAAGTTTCCGTGACGGATATGCATCTGTGCCTCCCTGCCGCCTTCCAGGTGTTGCGCGCTTATCAGATCGATCGGCAGGGAGAGCAGAATCTCATTTAATTCATGCATTGAGAACGGGGTCTGGGAATAGATAAAAAGGGCTCGGCCCCGGCGATCCTCGCCCAGGGCCGCCTCGCTCCAGCGGCGGTTCTGTGGTTGCCAGCGGTTGACGGCGGGGCGTTTTATCAGGCGCAGATTCTGGACGGCATATCGATACTGACCGGCGAGTTCCTTGATGCCGCGTTTCTCGTCGTCCAGGTCGAATATCCGGAAAGGGGGTGCCTTGCTGTCGAGGGGCGAGAATGCCGCCAGTGATTGATAGCGGTTGGTTCTGCCCTGGCGGGTACTGTCACCCACTTTCATATAACCGGCGTGGGTGGAGTGGTCCGGGAGAAACAGACCGGCGTTTATGGTCGCGCTGAGGTTATGCCGTCTGGCCCACTCTCCGGCGGTGAGGCCGTTTTTGTATCCGAATTCCTTTGCGGTGAAGATCCTGAACTGCCAACGGGCGGGATCGATACGCAGGACCACGATCCGGCCGTCTCCCGCCAGTGTCTGTTTACCGGACGGGAACTCGGCCAGCTCCAGTCCCGGCCCGAGGCGTTGCCAGGGTTCCGAGGCATGGCCGCCCTCCGGCCGGCAAAAGGCGCAGAATAACAGTATCAGCAGAACGGATTTACGTCGTTGCAACACGGTAGAATATCCGGCTTTACAGAGATCCTCAGAAGTTTTCGACTCCATGTTGGCCCGAACGTCGCCTTCCCGTCTCCGGAGGCGCAACAAGCTCCTGCGGCCAACGGTCTTGGGCGCTCAGCGAGCACTCTATAAAAAATACCCCGGTTAAGGAAGTAGGGTTGTGAGGTGTTCCACGATAGCGGGGTAATTCCCTTGAAAGATAAGTGTTTTTGGGTGGACTTGGTCTTTGGAAAGCACGATGATGTCATAACCGGTGTAAAGGTCTTGGATGTTTATACCGCAATAGTTAATTCGCGTAATGAGGAGGGCATTTGATGAATAAAAAACGCAGAATGCTTGTTGCAGGCAGTTTTGTTCTCTCGTTAGTAATGTTTGCCGCGCCTGCATTGTTGTTTGCTGCGGATCGGATCGTCTTCGGCGGTGGTCCGGCAGGCGGTACCTTCCAGGTGGTGGCTAATGCCATTCAGGTATATGGCCCGATTAAGGAATCGGAGCAATATAAGGTTAGAGCCCAGTCCTCCGCCGGATCTCTGGAAAATCTCCGCAAGGTTAATTCCGGCAAGGTCCAGATGGGTACGGTCTATTCCGGCCACGTCTATCTCGGGCGCAACGGACGATTGAAGAACGACACCGACAAATATGAGAACGTCATGGCTGTTGCCTGGCTTTATGGCGCTCCCGCCCAGTTGGTGGTCCGCAAGGGTTCGGGGATCACGAGCACCAAAGACCTGGTGGGGAAGAGGGTCGGCGTGGGGAACGCCGGATCCGGCGCATTCGCCAACTGCGAACTCTTTTTCAACCACATGGGTATATGGGACAAGATCGAGCGCAACGCCATGGGTTATAACGATGCGGCCCAGGCGTTCGGTAACAATCAGCTGGATGCCTTCTGGCTCTTTACCGCCTTTCCCAGCGGCGCCGTAATCATGGCGGCTCAGACCAACGATATCGAGCTGGTCAATCTGGGCAAAGACGCAGAGGAGAGCGGCTTCTACGAGCAGTACCCCTATTTCTCCAAGCTCTCGGTGCCGGCAGGTACCTATCGCGGTGTGGATACGGACACCCCGTCGTTCCAGGACTCCGCGCTCTGGGTCGCCAACGCCGACGTGCCGGCGGACGTGGTCTACGATATGCTGTCCAAGATCTATACGGAAGAGGGGCTGGCCCATATGCGCAGCCAGAAGAAGACCTTCAAGAGTATGAGTGTGGACACGGGCACGCAGGGTGTGGTGACACCCTGGCACCCGGGTGCCGAGAAGTTCTGGAAAGAGAAAGGGATGCTCTGATAGTTATATGATCGAGGGGCGGGATCGGGGGATTCCGCCCCATTTTGCGCATCCCCTATGCTGGTCGACAAACTTAATAAAATAGAACAGATCCTGTTCGACACCCTGGCCATGGGCCTGGTGCTGTTCTATTCCTATTCCGCCGTACTTGAACCCGCTTCCACTCAGTACCATCGCGGGATCTATGTGGTTATCACCTACATCCTGGTATTCCTCCTCTATCAATCCAAGGGCGGGATGGGGCGTGCGCTGGATTATCTTCTGATTCTGCTTTCCATCGCCTCCCTCGGGTACTGGATATTGAATTTCGAGGTGATCAACTACCGGGCCGGGGCGGAGACGGACCTGGACAAGTGGGTCGCCATGGTCGGGGTTCTGCTCGGTGTGGAGGTGGCGCGGCGGGTGGTGGGAAAGATATTCGTCATCATCGGTGCCGTCATGCTGTTGTACGGGGTGTACGGCGACTATGCACCGGAGTTGATCGCTCACGCCGGCGATACCTTTCCCGAGCTCTGCACCAGTATCTTCTATAAGAGCGACGGTGTGTTCGGGATTATGGCCAACGTGCTCGCCACCTACATCATCCTGTTCGTCATATTCGGGGCGTTCCTGGAGAAGAGCGGGGCGCAGCGTTTCTTTATCGATTTCCCCCTGGCCGCCGTGGGTCATAAGACCGGCGGGCCGGCCAAGGTTGCGGTAATCGCCAGTGGATTGTTCGGTTCCATCTCCGGCAGCGCCATCGCCAACACCGTTTCCACCGGGGCGTTCACCATTCCGATGATGAAGAAGGCCGGATTCAAGCCCCATATTGCCGGAGGTATCGAACCGGCCGCCTCTATCGGTGGGATGTTCATGCCGCCGATCATGGGTGCCGGTGGTTTTATAATGGCGGAGATGACGGGCCTGCCCTATTCGCAGATCATGTTGGTCGCCCTTTTTCCTGCCCTTATGTACTTCTTCAGCGTCTTTGTCATGGTCCACTATGAGGCCAAATTGCACAATATTGTGGGAGAGAAGAGCGAGGAGAGTGCTCGGGAGATCCTGAAGAAGGAGTGGTATTACATCCTGCCGCTGGTGGTGATAACCGTACTGATGTTGTTCGGGTATTCGCCGGCCTATTCGGCGATCCTCGGCATCGTCACCTGCCTGGTGGTGAGCTGGTTTCGGAAGGATACACGGATCGGACTGCGGGGGTTTGTTCAGGCCTCCCGTGCCGGTGCTGAGAGCAGCCTCAAGATCGGGGCGACGGTGGGGGTCATCGGTATCATCATCGGGGTTCTCACCTACAGCGGCCTGGTGCTTACCTTTGCCGATATCGTGATTGAGCTGGCCGACGGCAGGCTGTTTCTCACTATTCTGCTGATCGCCCTGGCGTCCCTTATTCTCGGTATGGGAGTGCCGGTGACCGCGGCTTATCTTATTACCGCGGTAGTGGCCGTACCTGCGCTGACCCATCTCGGGGTGAACGAGATCGCGGCCCATATGATCGTCTACTGGCTCTCCCAGGATTCGAATATTACGCCGCCGGTCTGTATTGCCGCCTTCGCCGGCGCCACCATCGCCAAGGCCAATATGTGGAGAACCGCGCTCGCTGCCTTCAAATTCGCCAAGTTTCTCTATCTGGCGCCGTTTCTGTTCGGGTATGTGCCCGCTTTTTCCCTGGATGGAAGTGCCACCGATATCGCCATCGTGTTTTTCCTGGTTACGGTCGGTACCTTTATCTACGGCTGGTTGCTGAGCGGGATCTGGCTGCGGTATTTCAAGCGCTTTTCCGCAATCTAACCCACGACGTCTCGAGTCGAGATCCGGATATTAAACGCGGAGAACGCAAAGGCGCTGAGACGCAAAGGTATCTCAATAGTTTCTAAGAGAAACTCTGTGTTCTCCGTGTCTCTGCGGCCCAGATATGATTTTCGAAAGGGCGGACAGCCAATATATGTATGCCTTTTTATAGGTGTGCCCGTAACCTTCAAGCTTGCGGGAGGTTATTTCTCCTCGCTAACGGGCAGTTCCAGACGGCCGTTAATCATCCGCGGTGAAATACGGCCTTCAAGCACATCCATCAGCAGTTTGCCGGCCACCATATTGCGCCAGCCATGCAATACGCCCACATCACGGTCGCCGGCCACCAGACGTTCCAGTTCCTTGCGGCTGGCCAATGCACTGGGGGTGATCTGTTTTCTATTGGCTTGCAGCCGCAGACAGCACATCATCAGGTCGGTGACGGCCTCCTGGTTGGGTGTGAGACGCAATGGTTTTGCTTTCTCCCGCGGCCAGTGCTCCTTGGGCAGAGTTCTGGCATCGGCGATCAGCTTCAGCAGCGTCGGCCCACGACGATTCCTAACGTTCGGTTCCAGTCCGCGGATCTTCTCGAGATCCTCCTCCTTCTCGGGTTGCCGCCGGGCCAGTTCCACCAGCACCTCGTCCTTGAGAATCCAGCGTCTGGGCCGGTTCGCCTTCTCCGCCTCGGTCTCTCGCCAGGCCGCGAGGGTCTTCAATACGGCGAGCTGCACACCCTTGAGGTACTGCCGTCCTTTGATGCGTTGCCACATGGTGTCGGGATCAATGGTGTAGAAGGAGGGAGTACTCAATTCGGCGAAGTCCTCCTCCAGCCAGGTTTCCCGTCCTTGCGCCTGTAGTTCCGCCAGGAGTTTCAGATAGACCTCGCCAAGGTAAATTACGTCATCCAGGGCGTAACGTATCTGTTCCGGTTCCAGTGGCCGGCGTGCCCAGTCGGTGCGGGCGTGTCCCTTTTCCAGGGGGTGATTGAGCAGCTGCTGGACCAGCGCGCCGTATCCCACCTGGTCACCCAGTCCCAGCAGGGCGGCGGCAAGCTGGGTGTCAAAGACGGGTGCCGGCAGGAACCGCCAGCTATGGTGAAATATCTCCAGGTCCTGGTAGCCGGCATGGAATACCTTCACCATATCGCGATCGCAGAGCACATCCAGCAGCGGGCCCGGGTCGCTGATGGCGAGCGGGTCCACGCAGGCCGCTACTTCTCCGTTACAGAGCTGCAACAGGCAGAGTTTTGCATAATAACTTTTCTCCCGTACGAACTCCGTGTCCAGGGCGAGCCATTTGCTGCCGCGTATCTGTTGGCACAGCGCTTCCAGCTGCGAAGATGAATCGATATAGAGTTCCTGCATAAGTAAAGCCATTGGAAAAAGGAAAGAGTAAGGATACCATCCGGCACGCGGAGGTTTTTCCCCGGATTGTCACAGGGTATGATGCAGCGATACTACAGGAACCCCAAGACATATTGTGAGCCGACTGCTGCAACTCTTCATTGATATCTGCCTGTTCCGGGCCAGACCGCAGGACCTGCCTGCCTCGCCCTTCCTGCTGTTGCTTTGTATTGTGGTTTCCATTGCTACCGGGTTTATTCCGGTTCTTAACCATTTGAAAGGGGTGTATCCGGCGCTGGCGGCTTCCCTGATGGATACGGGGCTGATCCTGCTTTTTCTGCGAGGCGGTCTCTATTTTCTGGAGAAGGAGCCGAGATTCCTACAGACCGCGACCGCCATATTCGGTTCCGGGGCGGTTATAAACATCCCGTTATTGGTCCTGGAGCTGATGTTTGCCGCCGCCCAGAGCGACGTAATGCAGGCGGTGGCGACCCTGCTCTTTCTTCTGTTGGTGGTGTGGAGCCTGCTGGTTCTGGGGCATATTCTTCGCTATGCCCTGGATATCCGTTTCGCCGGCGGGGTTGCCATTGCGTTGGGCTACTTTATCCTGATCAGTTTGCTGGTAAACCAGTTTCTGCCGCCAAATCTATAACGGGTTCCGACTCCATGCATATTCATATCCTTGGAATCTGCGGCACCTTCATGGGTGGCATCGCGCTTCTCGCCCGTGCCCTGGGGCATGAGGTCAGCGGCTCCGATGCCGATGTCTATCCCCCCATGAGCACCCAGCTGGAGGAGGCGGGTATCCGCCTGCTGGAGGGGTACGAACCGGCCCATCTGCAACCGGCACCGGATTGCGTGGTGGTGGGCAACGCCATGTCCCGCGGCAATCCGGCCGTGGAGTACGTGCTCGACAAGGGGTTGCGCTATACCTCGGGACCGCAGTGGCTGGCGGAGAACGTGCTGCATGGGCGCTGGGTACTGGCGGTGGCCGGCACTCACGGCAAGACCAGCACCGCGGGGTTGCTGGCATGGATCCTGGAAGAGGCGGGATTGGCGCCGGGATTTCTGATCGGCGGTGTTCCCGGGAATTTCGGGATTTCCGCCCGGCTGGGCGACTCCCCGTTCTTCGTGGTGGAGGCGGACGAGTATGACACCGCCTTCTTCGATAAACGATCCAAGTTCGTACATTACCAGCCCCGCACCCTGATACTTAACAACCTCGAGTTTGACCACGCCGATATCTTTGAGGATCTGTTCATGATCCAGCGGCAGTTTCATCATCTGATTCGAACCGTGCCTGGAACGGGGCTTATCGTTTCACCTCTCAACGACGGCAATATCCACGATGTGCTGGATATGGGGTGCTGGACTCCGGTGGAGTATTTCGATTGCGATTTCGAGGCCGGCTGGCACGCGGCCGACACCCTGCCCGATGGGAGCGCCTTCGATGTGGTCTGTGAGGGGGACCGGGTCGGCCGGGTGGAGTGGTCGTTGAGCGGACGCCATAATGTGAGCAACGCCCTGGCTGCCCTGGCCGCCGCCCGCCACGCGGGCGTGCCGCCCCAGGCGGCCATGGAGGCGCTGGCGGGGTTCAAGGGTATAAAGCGCCGCATGGAATTGCGCGGAGAAGTGGACGGGGTACGGATCTACGACGATTTCGCCCACCACCCCACCGCTATAGAAAGTACCCTCTCAGGTCTGCGTGCCGGGGTGGGTGAGGAACAGATCATCGCCGTCCTGGAGCCCCGTTCCAACACCATGCGCATGGGGGTGCACGCGGACAGACTGGCGGGATCGCTGCAGGCGGCGGACCGGGTACTGGTGTATATCCCCGCAGATCTGGAATGGGATGCGGGCCTGGCATTCGCCGCCCTCGGTCAACGGGCGCGGCTCTTTTCAGAGGTGGGCGAGATCGTGGATACGGTGGCTGCCGAGGCCCGGCGCGGGGATCACGTGCTGGTGATGAGTAACGGCGGTTTCGAGAATATCCACGAGCGGATCCTGCGGGCGTTGGAGGCGCGCTGAGGGCCGCCTCCTGCGAAGCCTGTATCTCAAAACCCTGTATCTCAACACAAAGGACGCGAAGACGCAGAGGCGCAAAGAGTATATATCTTAGTAGCTCTGTTTTCGGCGCCTGAGTGTAACCCGCGTTAAATTTCCAATGTCCGGAAGGGAGCTGCGGAGGTATCCACGGGGCGGGGCAGGACCCCACTCTTCGGCCTGCCCGTCGCGCTTTATGATAGGAAATTCAAAAGCCGCAAAGTAGCGCAAATCACCGCAATAACCCGCAAATCGCGTATAAAATTTGCATTTCTTGCGGATATTCGCGTCCATTTGCGGCCAAATGACAAACGGCCGGATTGATTAGCATGGACTGGTTCGTTTATTGAATAAACTCTGCGTTAAAATGCAAACTTATGGAACAACGCCGATGACAACAGATTCAACAGGGCCTATCTCCGTCGCTATTACCGGTGCATCCGGCAGCCGCTATGGTCTGCGCCTGGTGGAGTCCCTCATTGCGGCAAAACGGCAGGTCTATCTGATGATCTCCAAGGCGGGAGAGACGGTGCTGTCACTGGAAACAGATCTGCAGTTTCCCTCCGATCCGGCGGAAGCGGAGGGCTATCTCCAAAATCATTTCAAGGCCGGTGAGGGGCAGCTGAGACTGTTCGGGCGGGAGGAGTGGACCGCCCCGGTCGCCAGCGGCTCCAATCCCCCTGAAGCGATGGTGGTCTGCCCCTGTACCGCCGGCACCCTCTCCGCCATCGCGGTCGGGGCCAGCAATAACCTGCTGGAACGGGCCGCGGACGTGATGCTGAAGGAACAGCGCAAGTTGATACTGCTGTTGCGGGAGACCCCCCTGTCCGCTATTCATCTCGAAAACATGCTGAAGCTGGCGCGGCTGGGGGTGGTCATCATGCCGGCCAGTCCCGGGTTCTACAATCGTCCGCAGCAGGTGGAGCAACTGGTGGATTTTATGGTTGCGCGGGTACTCGATCACCTCGGGATCGAGCATCGGCTCATGGCGCGCTGGGGCTGAGAAAGCGGTGCATCAGGCCACCGACCCGTTGCGCCGCCGATCTACGATCCTTTCCTACGCAGCAACAACAGATCCCGCGTCTCACTGGGTCGACGCTGCTCAAGGTCGCGGCTCTCCTCCAGCAGCAGTTGGAAGGGTCTGTGAAAGTCGCTTCCGGTCTCCGGGAAGGCAAAGAAATCCAGTACCGTAGCCTTGTGGATCTCACTGACGTTGCCGATCCAGAGGGGCAGCTGGTCGGGCATGAGTTCCACCCGGGCCGGCCAGAGGCGCAGCAGCACCGGCGCTTTGCCCTCTATCTCCCTGATCAGCACCAGGGACTCATGATCGCCGTCATGGACCTGGGGCAGGATCGGGAGTTCGGACAACTCCAGCCCCGGGGAGAGGAGTTTTAGGGCGTTTTCCATGCTCAGCATGGTGGCGGGCCGCCATCCCCGTGCCTCCAGCCTTTGCCGGATCTCCTCCAGGGGGCCGGCATACTGAACGGTAAAAGGATGATTGCGATTATCGCGGGTGTCTTTTCTCACCTCCGGCTGTTGTGACCAGCCCTGATCCCACCATTCCGTTTCCGCCATGCGGGTAACGGTGACGGGGGGTGAGTAGCGGACCATATCCGTCGCCTGGTGCTGCAGACCCCAGGTCACGGTGGCGCCGGAGATCAGGGTGAGAGAAAAGAGCACCAGTCCCAGCCAGTGGGATTCCACCCGGGTGTGGCGGTGATAGGCGATGCCCAGGAGGGCAATCCAGATCAATCCCAGGGTGAGGCTGCCGAGGACATCCGTTAGCCAGTGTACCCCGAGGTAGAGGCGGGATACGGCCACCAGCAGGATCAGCAGGCCGGCGCCGCTGTAAGCCAGCCAGCGCCAGTTGGGGCGCATGGCACGGGCGATGACTACGCTTAGAAAGCCATACAGCACCGTCGCCCGC
This sequence comes from Sedimenticolaceae bacterium, assembly GCA_050291465.1. GTDB lineage: Bacteria > Pseudomonadota > Gammaproteobacteria > Chromatiales > Chromatiaceae > CBFDBF01. Next base: position 191,548 of record JBNKJV010000005.1, read on the forward strand.
AACACATGGCTGCTGGGGAAGGAGTAGGGCGTAAGGCCCTCGATACCTGAGGGTGGCCGCGGGATCTGGAGGCCGTATTTGAGGGCCACCGAAGCGAACAGGCCGAATCCGGCCGCCGCCAGCCAATACAGAACAGGGCGCCAATGGCGTTGCCAGGCGAGAAACAGCAGGACACCGAGGATCAGAGCGAGGATCACAGGCAGGTCGCCGAGACGGGTGAAATACAACATCAGGTGACTGGCCCACGGCGAGCGCAGACTCTGGGCGGTGTGAAATACCGTGAGATTCACACCGGCCAGGGTGCTCCCCTCCAGGGTGGCGCCGAGGATCACGGCAAACAGACCCACGGCAAGTATCAGCAGGGTGGTGAGTATAGCCATACCCCGGGATTCCGGGTGGTTGGGATTGGCCAGCGCCCCCGCGATCTCGCTGAAAGCGGGATGAAGCCGGGACCAGTTGAGCAGGGCCTGCAGCCAGGTCGAGGCGTGCGGGTGGACAAGGCGGAAGATGAGCCGTACCAACCAGATCATCAGCCAGATGAGCAGCACCAGGCCCAGGATCAGGATTACCAGCCGGAACGCCACCTGGGACGCCAGCTCCAGGGAAGCACCAAGAACGATCCCGGGCAGTAGATAGGCCGGGGCCCAGACCAGGGCGGAGAGTATGTTGGCCGCGAGATATTTGGGTGGAGACATCCTCATCATACCGGCCACCAGGGGGACCACTGCCCGGATCGGACCGAAAAAACGGCCGAAAGCGACGCTTTTCACCCCGTATCGCTGAAAAAACCGGATCCCTCGCTCCAGGGTTTCCGGGTGCCGGTTGAGAGGCCAGATTTCGGCCACCCGGCCGCGGAGGCGGTGGCCGAGCCAAAAGCTGAAACCGTCTCCCACAACAGCACCGGCGACGGCCCACCCGAATGCGCTCCAGAAATCGATGACACCCGCGGCGATCAGGGCGCCGATCCCGAACATGATGACAACCCCGGGGACTACCAGCCCGATGACCGCGATGGATTCAGCCATGGCGACCAGAAAGATGGTAAGACCTGCCCAGATAGGGTGGAGCGAAACCCAGTCGAGGAGTTGGTGAAAAAGCTCAGTCACAATACTTGTGGGGGCTCCGCGCAAATAGCCGAAATCGCCACCGCCTTGCGTATCCACAAGCGGTGGGAAGGATGATTTTCTTCCTCTGTCCCCGAAGGAAGAGTCCGACGGATGGGGCCGTCGGGCGGTGTCAGGTAATCAGGCGCTGAATTTCCTCAGCATGTCGTACAGCTTATCCTTAAGCATAACGCGTTTCTTTTTAAGGTCTTCCGCGTAAAAATCAGAGACCGGTTCCACGTTTTGTTCGATCTTCAGGATCTCCTGATCCAGCGCGTCGTACTCCTTGTACATGGCATCGAAGACCGGATTTCTCTCCCGGAGCTCACCGATCAGATCGGTGTACTCCGGGAACTCGTGGGGTAGATCATGGCGCTCACCAAACATTTGAGTTACTCCTCATCATTTTCGGACTGGATGGTAGCCTCGATTTGTGGTTTTCTATTACTTTACAATTTTTTTATGGGCCCGTTACTATTTTTTAATCCATCCTGTCGTTTACTGCAAATACTCGAGTGCTTTTTTGGGCCCGTTTAACCCCTATAAGGAAGAAGAACTATGCCCCTTTATGATACAGATGCCATCCGCAACGTCGCCTTGGTGGGGCAGAGCGGTTGCGGCAAGACCACCCTGATAGAGGCCCTGCTGGCGGAAGCCGGGGCCATTCCAGCCGTCGGCAGCGTGGAAAAGGGTAATACAGTCAGTGACTTCGACCCTTTGGAAAAGGAGTATCAGCACTCTCTGAGCTCCTCCGTGGTGGCCATTGACCATGACAACATCCATGTAAATATGATCGATACCCCCGGTCTGCCCGATTTTATCGGACAGGCCATATCCGCTTTTCCGGCGGTGGAGACCGTGGCGGTGGTGATCAACGCGACCACCGGGGTGGAGATGGTGAGCCGGCGTATGCTGCAGTGGGCGGCGGATCGGAAGCTCTGTCGCATGATCATCATCAATCGGATCGACGACGGCAACAGCGATCTTTCCGGTCTGGTGGCCGACATCCAGGAGGAGTTCGGGTCCGAGTGCCTGCCGATCAACCTGCCCGCGGAGGGCGGGAGCAAGGTAGTGGACTGCTTTTTCAATCCGGATGGGGCGTCCGACTTCTCTTCCGTGGCGGAAACCCACACCCAGATTATCGATCAGGTGGTGGAGGTGGACGAGGCGTTGATGGAGCTCTATCTGGAGCAGGGGGAGGAGCTGAATCCGGAGCAGCTGCACGATCCGTTCGAGACATCCCTGCGTGAAGGGCACCTGGTCCCGATCTGTTTCGTTTCGGCTGAAACCGGCGCCGGAATACCGGAATTGCTGGACGTGTTTGAACACCTGTTGCCCAACCCCCTGGAAGGCAATCCCCGCCCGTTCATGGTGGGTGAAGGCGCGGATGAGAAGCCTTTTGACGCCTCTCCCGACCCCTCGAAGCACGCCGTCGCCCATGTGTTCAAGGTAACGGCCGATCCTTTTGTCGGCAAGCTCGGGGTATTCCGCATCCATCAGGGCACCGTTACCAGCAACAGTCAGCTCTATATCGGAGATGGGCGCAAGCCGTTCAAGGTGGGGCATCTGTTCAAGCTTCAGGGCAAGCAGCAGATTGAGATGGAGAAGGGCGTGCCCGGGGATATCTGTGCCGTGGCCAAAGTGGACGATATCCACTTCGATGCGGTACTGCATGACTCCCACGAAGAGGATTATCTGCACCTGAAGCCGCTGCAGTTTCCGGTACCGGTGTTTGGTCTTGCCATCCATGCCAAGGCGCGCGGGGACGAACAGCGGTTGAGTAACGCCCTGCACCGTCTTGTGGAGGAAGATCCCTGCCTGGCGATCGAGCACAGCGTACAGTCCAACGAGACCATCCTGCGCGGTCTGGGAGAGCTGCATCTGCGGTTGACCCTGGAGAAGATGAAGCAGCGGTTTAACGTGGAGGTGGACACCCAGCCGCCCAAGATCCCTTACCGGGAGACCATCAGCACCGCGGCCGAAGGGCACCATCGTCATAAAAAGCAGACCGGAGGCGCGGGTCAGTTCGGCGAGGTCTTTCTGCGTATCGCGCCGTTGGCGCGCGGTGAGGGCTTTCAGTTCGTGGATGAGGTGAAGGGCGGGGTGATCCCCGGTCAGTTCATCCCGGCGGTGGAGAAGGGCGTGAGACAGGCCCTGGAGGAGGGGGCGATCGCCGGTTATGTCATGCAGGATGTAAAGGTGACCGTTTACGACGGCAAGTTCCACGCCGTGGATTCCAAAGAGGTCGCATTCGTTACCGCCGGCAAGAAGGCCTTCCTGGATGCGGTGTCCAAGGCGCGGCCGATCGTTCTGGAGCCCATCGTTCTGCTCGATGTGGTGGTTCCGGATGAAAGCATGGGCGCTGTTACCGGGGATCTCTCGGGAAAGCGGGGGCAATTGATGGGTACCGACGCCTTGGCCGGAGGTATGCTGAACATTAAGGCCAAGGTGCCGCTGAGCGAAGTGGGGCAATATGCAAACGAGCTTAATTCCATTACCGCCGGCCGTGGTTCCTATACTCTGGAGTTCAGCCATTACGAGCAGGTACCTCCACCGGTTCAGAAGCAGTTGGTGGACGCCTATAAACCCCGTGAGGAGGAGGACTGACTAGAGCCCGTCCCGAAAGCAGGTAAAAAAAAGGCCGCTAAAATATAGCGGCCTTAAACCAAAGGAGGAGATGCCGGTACAGCGATGGACGACGTTACTGCAAACCTGCTTGGCCATCCATCGTTGACCGTTGAATGCATTTCAACACAGGGGCTGTTTTTCCCGCATTGATAATTCGCAAAAATACTGCGGTAACACGGCGTTTGAAATTCCGCAGGAAGATCATCGCTACATCTTCGTGTTCCAGGGAATAAAAAAGGCCGCTATCAAAGGATAGCGGCCTTAACCAAAGGAGGAGATGCCGGCACAGCGATCGAAACTGAAAATCTAGCGTGTCTACCGCTGACCGTCCCGTCTATTCGACCACAGGGGCCATTTCGCGCGCATTGAGAATTCTCAATCGAGGTTTAGAACAGATCAAAGAAATCAGCAGCATTGAAGTAGGAAATAGGCCGCTGAATTTCCGCTAATGCACCGGAATTGGCCCGCCATAATAAAAAATCCCGCGCCGGGGCGCGGGATCAGGGAAGGTTCGCTTCCGTGGCGCTTGGTCAGGCCGCCAGCTGCGATTTCATCTTTTCCATGGCCCGTTTCTCGATCTGACGGATGCGTTCCGCGGAAACACCGAAACGGTCGGCGAGCTCATGCAGAGTCGCTTTCTTTTCGGAAAGCCATCTCGCCTCCAGGATCAACCGGCTGCGTTCATCCAGGCCTTCCAGTGCCGCGTACAGATGTTCTTTCTCGTTCTTCTCGGAATCCAACCGTTCCAGTTGAGAGGCGGGCTCCATACGCATGTCCGGAAGGTAGGCCGCCGGGGCCTGGGGCAACTGTTCATTGTCGTCCGCCGCGGCACCGTCAAAGGCGATATCGTACTTGTTCAGGCGGGCCTCCATCTCCAGTACCGTTTCCGGCTTAACGCCCAGGTCCCTGGCCACGCCTTCCACCTCTTCCTGGGAGAACCAGCCCAGACGCTTTTTGGAGCTGCGCAGGTTGAAGAAGAGTTTGCGTTGCGCCTTGGTGGTGGCGACCTTGACGATACGCCAGTTGCGCAGCACGAATTCATGGATCTCCGCCTTGACCCAATGCACGGCAAACGAGACCAGCCGCACACCCATATCCGGATCAAATCGACGAACCGCCTTCATCAGGCCCACGGTTCCCTCCTGGATCAGGTCGGGAAGGGCGAGGCCGTATCCGGAGTAACCGCGTGCGATGCGGATGACGAAACGGAGATGGGAAAGCACCAGGGAACGCGCCGCGTCCAGGTCATTGTGGTCCCGCAACTGTACCGCCAGGGCGTACTCCTCCTCGGCAGTCAGCATCGGCAGCTGATAGGCCGCGCTTATATAGGCGTCTATGTTCCCGGTGGGAAGGGTTACCGGAATAGCAATATCTTTGCGCATAGCAATAACCTAGTGAAATTGTCTGGAATTTATATTAGCACTCTTTGATGAAATATGCCAATTATTTTTAGCACTCCTCGGGTTAGAGTGCTAAATATTTTAAAAATTCCTTATAAACAATCTCTTAAGAGGGTTCAATCGCGCTGAGATGACGGCCTACCGCCACCCAGGAGCCGCCCAGACCCAGTAATCCCCCGCCCGCCATCAGGGTCAGGACGGTGGAAATCCTTACCGAGCTCAGGTCGAAGTCGCTGTGATAGAGGAGGGCCAGGTTCTCCACCGGACCCGACAACAGCGACAGGGAGAGACTGATCAGAAGCCAGGCAAGCCACCCCCCCAGCATGCCGTACCAGAGGCCGTAGTATAGAAAAGGTCGGCGGATGAAGGCATCGGTTCCGCCCACCAGTTTGGTGATCTCGATTTCCGCATGCCGGTTCTGGATATCCAGGCGGATGGTATTGCCGACGATCAGCAGTACTGCCATGGCCAGCAGCGACGCAAGAATATACACCCCCCGGGTGGCAATTTCCGTGATGGCTTGAAAACGTCGTACCCACTGCAGGTCGAGCTGGGCGAATTCCACCCCGTCAATACTCTGCAGTTCCTTGACCAGGGCCTCCGCAGCTTGGGGAGAGCTCCGATCACCCACCGGAGTCACCACCAGTACCACCGGGAGGGGATTTTCATTCAGCGCGTCCAGGGCGCTGGCAAAACCGCTAAAGCGCCGAAATTCGGTCAGCGCCTCGTCCCGCCCGATGGAGCGCACCGCTTCGATGCCGATGTGTCTACGCAGGCGTTGGGCGAGGGCTTCCCCCTGCTGCTCATCCACTTCCTGTTTCAGGAAAAGGGATATGGTTGCGGCACTGTCCCAGCGGCCGGTCAGCTGGTGTACGTTGTCGAGCAGTACGTGAAGGCCGGTGGGTAGGGCCATGGCGATTCCAATCACCGCAACCGTCATAACCGTGGAGATCGGCGACCGGCTCAGCCGGCCCAGACTGGAGAGGGCCGCCTGCAGGTGGCGCAGAAGCCAGATGCGGGGGTTCAACCTTCGGCGGGTCCGGGGACTGTTGTTCTTCTTTCCGTTCTTCTGTCTTCTCATAGCGCCATGGTCTCCGCAGCGCTGTCTCCAACCAGTTCACCTTTGCTGAGGGTGAGGATTCTTCTTCCCATGCGGGAGATCAGGTCAATATCATGGGTGGCGATGAGCAGGGTGACCCCCACCTGATTGAACTGAATAAACAGCTCCATGATCTCTCTGGACAAGGCCGGATCAAGGTTACCGGTAGGTTCGTCCGCCAGTACCAGCGGAGGGCGGTTAACCACGGCTCGGGCGATGCCGACGCGCTGCTGTTCACCACCGGAGAGGGATATGGGATGCGCCTTCTCTCTGTTGAGCAGTCCGACCTTGTCCAAGGCGGCGCGCACTCTGCGCCCGATCTCAGCGTATCCCACCCCGGCCACCATCAGCGGCAGGGCGACGTTGTCGAATACGGTGCGATCCATCAACAGCCGGTAATCCTGGAATATCATGCCCACATCCCGCCGGTGATATGAGATCTGACGCCCTTTCAGGCGGCTGAGGTTGCGCCCGCCAACCCGTACCTGTCCGCGGGTACTCTGTTCCAACAATCCCAGCAACCGGAGCATGGTACTTTTCCCCGCCCCGGAGTGGCCGGTAAGAAACACCATCTCCCCCGCTTCCAGGTGGAGATTAACGTTACGCAGTCCTTCGTGACCGCCGGGGTATCGTTTTGTGACGTTATCCAGATAGATCATCGGCTTTGGAGAAACTGGTGACAGGTTACGGGTTTATTCAAAAAGCGCGTCCACGAATTCCTGTCCGTCGAACGGGCGCAGGTCTTCAATGGATTCCCCTACACCGATGAAGCGGATAGGCAGGTGCAGCCGTTCCGCGACGGCAAACAGGATTCCACCCTTGGCGGTGCCGTCCATCTTGGTCAGGGTGATGCCTGTCAGGCCCGCCGCCTGATCGAACTGGAGCGCCTGGTTGAGGGCGTTCTGGCCAGTGGTGGCGTCCACCACCAGCATCACTTCATGGGGGGCGTCCGGATCGATCTTCTTCATCACCCGGGCGATCTTGGCCAGTTCCTCCATCAGGTTGGATTTGGTATGCAGGCGTCCCGCGGTGTCGGCGATGAGGACATCGATATTGCGGGCGGTGGCGGACTGCAGGGCGTCGAATATGACGGAAGCCGAATCGGCCCCCGAATGTTGCGCAATCACCGGAATGTCGTTGCGCTCACCCCAGGTCTGGAGCTGTTCCACGGCGGCGGCGCGAAAGGTGTCCCCGGCGGCCAGCATGACGCTCTGTCCTTCCTGCTGCAGGCGCTTCGCCAGTTTCCCGATGGTAGTGGTTTTCCCGGCGCCGTTTATTCCCACCATGAGGATTACCTGGGGCTTCCCCTCCGCCGGCTGTTTAACTTCGGTCTCGCAGGTTGCCAGGATCTGCAGCAGTTTGTCCTTTAATACCCGGGTCAAGGCCTCCGGATCGGAGAGTTCCTTACGTTTAACCTGTTCGGTGATCTCCTGGATAATACGGGCGGTGGCGTCCACCCCCACATCCGCCAGGAGCAGCAGGGTCTCCAGTTCCTCCAGCAGTTCGGAATCGATGGATTTCCTGCCGAGTAACAGATTGGCCAGGCCGTCGGTAAGGTTGCTCCGGGTGCGGACCAGGCGGTCTCTGAGGCGGGAGAGGAGTTTTCCGGTCTGTTCCGGCCGGTCCTCCGCCGGGGTGGACTGCTCGGGGGTCTTGCTTTTTTTTCCAAATCCAAACATCGTACTTCAGGATGATCCTCTCGGTGGCGGAACCTTGCGGTTCGAAGCTTGTCTTTCGTTCCAACCCCAGGCGATATCTTGGACACGGGTCCCCGGCTCTGGAAAAATGCCACGGTCCGGTGAGGCTGGAAAGTCGGGTTCCAGGTATCAATGCTGACAAATCCTAACATTTTCACCGGCGCCGCAATATCTTCATATGGAATAAAAATGAGACGCAGCTATCTGACATTGTTGTTACTGATGTTAACCACGCTGGCCCAGGCCGCGGGTGACGTGCAGGAATTTACCCTGAAGAACGGTATGAAGGTGATTGTGAAAGAGGATCACCGGGCACCCATAGTCGCGTCACAGGTTTGGTACAAGGTGGGATCGAGTTATGAACCGGAGGGTATCACCGGGATCTCACACCTCCTTGAGCACATGATGTTCAAGGGTACGGAGAAGCACGGGCCGGGTGAATTTTCCCGGATCATCTCGGCCAACGGCGGCGATGAGAACGCGTTTACCGGGCGGGATTACACCGCCTACCATCAGATCATCGCCAAGGATCGCCTCCCTATAGCCCTGGAGCTGGAAGCCGACAGGATGCGTAATCTGCAGCTCTCGGCAGAGGAGTTTGCCAAGGAGATCGAAGTGGTCAAGGAGGAGCGGCGGTTACGCACGGAGGACAATCCCATCGCCCTTACCTATGAGCAGTTCGGTGCCGTGGCCTACCGGGTATTACCCTACCGTAACCCGGTGATCGGTTGGATGAGTGATCTTGAGAATCTACGGGTAGAGGATCTGAAAGAGTGGTACCGGCTCTGGTATGCCCCGAATAACGCTACCCTGGTAGTGGTTGGAGACGTAGATCCGAAAGAGGTTCCGGAGCTTGCGGAGAGGTATTTCGGTACCTTCAAGGGGGAGCCCCGGCCGCGGGTCCGTCCCTTGCAGGAACCTCCCCAGCGGGGGATCGTTCGAACCGTGGTGCGGGTCCCCGCGCAGCAGCCCTACCTGATACTGGGGTATAAAACCCCCGTGGTGGGCGGGGCGGCAGAGGAGTGGGAGCCCTACGCGCTGGAGATGTTGGCGGCCATCCTCGATGGCGGCGACAGCGCCCGCCTCAGCCGCGATCTGATTCGTGGCCAGGAGATCGCCGTTTCCGCCGGCGCGGGTTACGGTGCCTTTTCCCGCCTGCCCGCCATGTTGACCCTGAGCGGCATTCCACGGGAAGGACATAGCGTTGAGGAGCTGGAGAAGGCGCTGAAAAGTCAGGTGGAGCGGCTCCAGCAGGAATTGGTGACGGAACAGGAACTGGCTCGGGTGCGGGCGCAGGTGGTGGCCGGTGAGGTCTATCAACTGGATTCGGTATTCTATCAGGCGATGCAGATGGGGATGCTGGAGACCATCGGTCAGCGGTGGCAGTTGCTGGATGAGTACGTGGGGAAAATCGAGGCGGTTACGGCGGAGCAGGTGCGGGCAGTGGCGCGCAAATACCTGATTGACCGGAACCTGACCGTGGCTTCCCTGGACCCATTGCCTATGGATCAGAAGCCGGCTGGACCTCCGGCCGCCGGAGGTCGTCATGGTCAATAAAGGAAGAACCGTTCTCGGCCTCCTGTTGCTGATACTGCTTGCGGCGCAAAACGTCCTGGCCGGACCGAAAATCGACGCCTGGCATACGGCGAACGGGGCGCGGGTGCTGTTCGTGGCGGCCCCTGATCTGCCTATGGTGGATATCCGGGTGATTTTCGACGCCGGGAGTGCCAGGGATGGAAAGATGCCGGGTATCAGTCGCTTGACCAACAGCCTGCTGACTGAGGGGGCGGGAGAATGGGATGCGACCGAGATCGCGGAGAGACTGGAGTCGGTGGGCGCGGAACTGGACAGCGGGGCCCTGCGTGATATGGCTTGGGTCTCGGTGCGCACCCTCTCCGAAAAGGAGGCCCTTGGGGTCAGCGTGGATACGGTGGCAACCGTTCTTGGGAAGCCGGGTTTTGCCGCCGATGCTCTGGAACGCAACCGGCAGATGATGCTGGCGGGTCTGCTCAGGTTGGAGCAGTCTCCCGGCAAGGTGGCGAGACGGCGGTTCTTTCAGGAGGTGTTTCAGGAGCATCCGTACGCCACCCATAGCGGGGGTACCAAGGAGTCGCTCCAGGGTCTTTCCCAGGACGACGTGCGGGCCTTTCACCGGCGTTTCTACGTGGCGGCCAACGCCGTGGTTGCCATCGTAGGCGATCTCACCCGGGAACAGGCGGAGAAACTGGCGGACCGCCTGACCACCCAGCTTCAGGCGGGGGAACACGCACCGGAGCTGCCGCAAGTGAGGGCACTGAAGACCGCCGGAGAGGTGCGTCTTCCGTTCCCTTCAAGCCAGTCCCATATCTTCATGGGGCAGCCGGGGATGCGACGGGGAGATCCGGACTATTTTCCGTTATACCTGGGTAATCATATCCTGGGCGGCAACGGACTGGTCTCGTTGCTGTCGGAAGAGGTTCGGGAGAAGCGGGGTCTTTCCTACAGCGTCTACAGTTATTTTGCCCCTATGCGGACACGGGGACCGTTCATAGTCGGCGCCCAGACGCAGAACGCGAAAGTGGCGGAAACGCTGGAGGTCCTGCGAGCGACCCTGACCCGGTTCATACAACAGGGACCGAGCGCGCAAGAGCTGGAGGCCGCGAAGAAGAATATTACCGGGGGGTTCCCCCTGCAAATCGCCAGTAACGGCAAGATCGTGCAATATCTGGGTATGATCGGTTTCTATGAACTGCCCCTCGATTATCTTGATACCTTTGTCGACAACGTGAATCGGGTTACCTCTGATCAGATCAAAGAGGCCTTTCAGCGTCGGGTGCAGCCGGATCGGCTGGTGACCGTCATCGTGGGCGGCGGCGAAGCCGATTGATTACCGCTATATTTGTCGGTCCGCAAATGAACGCCAATAAACGCAAATCAGGACTGTCGTTTTTTAGGCGTATTTCAACGCAAAGGTGCAGAGACGCGAAGAGCGTAAAAGTTATAATCAACTGAATACGAGTGGTATTCCTTCGTGTTCCCCACGTCTCGGAATCTTTGCGTTGAGTCATGCAGGGTCATATTCTCGACCCCGGAATCAGGGGCTGTTGCCTTACTCTTAGGGCAGTTGTCCGCTTCATGTAACAGGTTAATGTGGCGGCAATGAATGCACATGAACGCGAGGTTTTTACTGAATCACTTGTCTCGCTGCGCCGTGGTATGTTCGGAAGTAAGGGATTATTTAAAAGTTCAATAAATATTATTTGCGTTTATTGGCATTCATTTGCGGATAATTTTGGCTGGAGTGTATGCAAAGGGCGTGAAGCCGAATGAGTAAGGGAAGAAAACCGGTCAATCAGGTGCGCATCATCGGCGGCACCTACCGGGGTCGGAAACTTCCGGTACCGGATCTGCCGGGGCTGCGTCCCACGGGAGATCGGATCCGGGAAACATTGTTTAACTGGCTGCAGGCAAGGTTGCCGGGCGCGGCCTGTCTCGATCTTTTTGCCGGCAGCGGAGCGTTGGGTCTGGAGGCCGCTTCGCGCGGCGCCGGGCGGGTGGTCATGTTGGAGCGGGCCGGGGTGGCAGCGCAGCAACTACGGGCTAATGTCGAGCTGCTCGAGGCGCGGCTGGCTCAGGTGCGGGAGGTTGATGCGGTTTCCTGGTTGCAGGAGCCGGGGGAACCGTTCGATATCGTATTTCTGGACCCGCCGTTTGCGGAGGATCTGCTGGGTACCTGTTGCGAGCTGCTGCAGCGGAATGGCTGGCTGAAACCCGAGGCCCTGATATATATCGAAACAGATGCAGGCAAAGGGCTTCCGGTTTTGCCCGAGGGCTGGCAGGTCCTGCGGGAGAAAAAAGCGGGGCAGGTGTCCTATTATCTGATCAGTGTCTGTTGACAGATCCAGGTGACGGCCGAAATTCCCCCATATCCTGATTATTGTCATTTGACATCTCAGATTCTGATAATATTATCTTTTCATCCGGCAGGCAGGGCACATGAAGACGGCGGTTTACCCCGGTACCTTTGACCCGATTACCAACGGGCACAGCGACATTATCGCTCGGGCCGCGCGTCTTTTTGGCAAGGTGGTGGTGGCCATTGCGGCAAACCCGGGTAAACAGCCGGTATTCAGGCTGGATGAACGTGTTAAACTTGCAGAGAATGCGCTGTCGGGCCTGCAGAATGTGGAGGTCCGGGAGTTTGATACCTTGCTGGTTGATTTCGCCAGGGAATGTGGCGCCTCCGTTATATTAAGAGGCCTGCGGGCGGTATCGGATTTTGAATATGAGTTTCAGCTGGCCGGAATGAACCGGCGGCTGGCGCCGGACGTGGAGACCATGTTTCTCACACCGGCGGAGAAGTTTTCTTACATCTCATCGAGCCTGGTGCGAGAGATCGCCACGCTGGGTGGGGATGTCAAGGATTTTGTTCATCCGGCAGTGGCGGCCGCATTGGCTGATAAGGTTCGCTGACGGCTGGGAGTTAGAAATCGGGGCGGTTGGCCCAAAATTCAGGAGTTTAAATATGGCTTTAATCATTAATGACGAGTGCATCAATTGTGATGTGTGTGTGCCAGAGTGTCCTAACGACGCTATCAGCGAAGGCGATGAGATCTACGTAATCGACCCCGATCGTTGCACCGAGTGTGTGGGCCATTTCGACGAACCTCAGTGTGTTGAGGTCTGTCCGGTGGACTGCATCGTGAAAGATCCCGATCACGAAGAGAGCAACGAGGAGCTGATGGCCAAGTTCGAGCGCTTATCCTCCTGATTGTGACCAATCTTCGTCGATTCGTATCCAACAAGGCCCCGTTTCGGGGCCTTGTTTTTTTCCAGGTTCTTTTTCTTAACGGAGGCGTTTCGGCGCTTTGAGCTCTTCGGCGGGGCGGACGCATGGATTTTGAACTGGATATCTGGCGGACCGTGGTGTTCCTTACCCTGGTCGGCCTCGGGAGCTTTACCCAGGCATTCAGCGGTTTCGCGCTGGGATTAGTCGTTATGGGAACGGTAACCGCTTTCGGTATCGCCCCGATCCCTTTTACCGCCGGGGTCATCAGTCTGGTAGTGGTCACCAACGTTAGCACGGCGTTGTACGGTCACCTGGGAGAGATCGAAACGCGCAGTCTGATACCGTTGCTTTCCGGCCTGGTTCCCGGTGTGGCGGCCGGTTTTTTCCTGCTCTCCTATCTGGATGCCAATCTTCCCATGCTGCTGCGACTGCTTCTGGGGGTGTTTATCCTGGTGGCCAGTGTGAGCATGATATTCAAGCCCGATCCCCGGTTGCGTGCCAGCGGAACCCTTACCCATCTGGCGGTCGGTTTCGGGGGCGGTATTTTCGGGGGGCTTTTCAACACTAGCGGGCCGCCGATCATCTATCTGCTTTATCGGCAGCCGCTGGGTATCCCCGCGATTCGAGCAACGCTGCTGTCTATCTTCTCGATAGCGGCGGCCTGGCGCGCCACCCTGCTTACACTGGAAGGCGGTTACAGTATGAATATGCTGATCCTTGCCCTGTTATGTCTCCCGATAACCGTATTCACCGCACAACTGGGCCGGCGATTGGCCAACCGCCTGCCGCTGCCGTTGATGCGGCGGTTCGCTTTTCTGCTTCTCGCCATCCTGGGCGGCATATTGATCCTTCCGGCACTCGGTGCCGTGAATAGATCAGGTTTGTTCGGCTTTTTCTGATCCGCCGAATGCGGTCTGCTTGACACCCCCCGGGGATCAGATCTAGGGTCTGTATCGAGCGCAATATGAGCCGTAAGTCTTTTCCTGCTGGTTGCTTTATAGACGCATTTTAGGAGTTGTTATATGAGTAATTCTGTCGGCAAAAGGATGGCCGTCTCTGCAATACTGATCGTGGCGGTTTTTCCGGCTGCGGGCCAGGCGGGCGGGAGTTGCGTGGTGGCTAAGAAGCTGGGTGATTCCCTTGCTGTGGAGTGGGTTACCGGTGCCGAGGAAACCGCATCCAGCGCCACGGAAAAGGCTAAGGAAAGACTTCTGGAGCAAGGTCACCGGGGGCGTTATATCGATGTCCATCCGCAGGCCCTGACCGAACTCGCCCACGCCTACGTCGTCATCGTCAAAAGCCGTTACCAGACGGTACGGGGCAAGCTGAGAACCAGCTACGGCTGTGCTTTCGATTCCGGATCATTACAGTCGGCGGAGGCTCTGGCGGTTCGTAACCTGCAGACCTATTCCTGGGGATGGAAGCCGGAACACGGTTATGAGGTTGTCGATCAGTTTCAATACTGACCGTAGAGGTTTCAGGTCTGTTTCCGGGTGAACGGAGGGGGTTTAATGTATTTCAATATCAACAGCACAGGCGTAGATCTTCACCTGGGGACAGATACCGATTCCCTTCGCGACTCCATTGTGCAGCACCTGACCTACTCCCTTACCAAGACCAAGGATACGGCTACGGATCGCGACTGGTATAAAAGCCTGGTATTGACGGTGCGGGACCGGTTGGTGGAGCGGTTTATGGTTTCAACCCGCAGTTATTACGAGAACGACGTCAAGCGGGTTTATTATCTCTCCCTCGAGTTCCTGATCGGCCGCAGTCTGACTGCGAGTATCCTCAGCCTGGGGATCGACAAACAAGTCCGGGAGGCGCTGTCGCAACTGGGTCTCGAATACGAGGAACTTTACGGCCTGGAAGACGAGGCGGCGCTGGGTAACGGGGGACTGGGCCGGCTGGCGGCCTGTCTGTTGGATTCTTTGGCTTCCCTGGGGCTGCCCGGATACGGATACGGGATCCGCTACGAATACGGAATGTTTAATCAGCGCATCGAAGGGGGTGTGCAGGTGGAACATCCCGAGAACTGGCTGCGCTACGGAAATCCCTGGGAATTTCCTCGATCCGAAGTGATCTATCCGGTCTACTACGGGGGGCGGGTGCTGGGATACAGTGATGAGGCCGGTGATCGGCAGTGCTCCTGGCTTCCCGGTGGGCAGGTCATGGCCATGGCCCATGATATGCCCGTGCCCGGTTTCCGCAACGGCACGGTGAACAACCTGCGGCTATGGGCGGCGAAATCGACCCGCGAGTTCGAACTGCAGGATTTTCAGGTCGGGGACTACATCGGTGCCGTCGAGCACAAGACTGAGTCGGAGAATCTGTCCAAGGTCCTTTATCCCAGTGACGAAACCGGCTTGGGCAGGGAGCTGCGCCTGAAGCAGGAGTATTTCTTCGTCAGTGCCTCGCTGCAGGATATTCTGCGCCGTTATCTCGGTTGTCACGACGACCTCAAGGAGTTGCCGCAGAAGGTCGTTATTCAGCTTAATGATACCCATCCCGCCCTCGCCATCGCCGAGCTGATGCGGTTACTGGTGGATCGGCATCACCTGCCCTGGGACAGCGCATGGGATATCACGCGTGCGACCTTCGCCTATACCAATCACACCCTGCTTCCGGAGGCCTTGGAGACCTGGCCTGTGGAGATGTTCGAGCGTCTGCTGCCGCGTCATCTGCAGATAATCTTCGAGATCAACCTGCGTTTTCTTAAGGAGGTCGCGAGCCGCTTTCCGGGAGACTCCCGACGCCTGCGTCAAATGTCGCTGATAGACGAATCGGGGGAGCGCCGGGTGCGCATGGCGCATCTGGCTATAGTCGGCAGTCACCGCATCAACGGTGTTTCGAAGCTTCATTCGAGGTTGCTGAAAGAGCAGTTGTTCAAGGATTTTTACGCGCTTTATCCGGACCGGTTTCTGAATATCACCAACGGCATCACCCCACGCCGCTGGTTGTATCAGGCGAACCCGGCTCTCAGCGAACTCATAGATGAATATATCGGGCCACAATGGCAAGCCGATCTTGCGGAGTTGCGTCAGTTGCAACCGCTGGCCGATGACCCGGAATTTAGGGCTCGCTTCCGGGAAGTGAAAAGGATGAATAAGGAGTGGCTGGCCCAGATTATTGAGTGGCGTACCAGGGTGCAGGTGAATCCGGACTCTCTTTTCGATGTTCAGGTCAAACGGATACATGAATATAAGCGTCAGCACCTCTGTCTGTTGCACGCTATCGTCCTGTATAACCGGATTCTCGGCGCGGACGGGGCGTGGGACGGGGTGCCGCGCACCATCATATTCGGCGGCAAGGCGGCGCCCAGTTATCAGATGGCGAAAAGCCTGATCCGTTTGATTCACGATGTTGCCGCCGTGATTAATAATGATGCGCGGGTGGCGAAATTTCTCAAGGTGGTATTTATTCCCAACTACGATGTCAGCACCGCGGCAACAGTCATACCCGCGGCGGAACTGTCGGAACAGATATCCACTGCCGGTATGGAAGCCTCGGGAACAGGAAACATGAAACTGGCGTTAAATGGGGCGTTGACCATCGGTACGCTGGATGGGGCCAACATCGAGATTCGTGAGGAGGTGGGGGAGGAGAACTTCTTCCTGTTTGGTCTCCGCATAGAAGAGGTGAAGGAGCTGCGCGAACAGGGTTATGATCCGGCAAGTTTTCGTGATCCCGAAAGTGAACTGAGCCACGCCCTGGATCAGATCGGAAGCGGCTTTTTCTCCTCGGGAGATGTGGGCAGACACCACGCATTATATGATCATCTTGTTCACTATGATCCTTATCTGGTACTGGCGGACTTCGAAGACTACCTGCGTTGTCAGGGAGAAGTTGAGGCCCTTTACAAGGATCCGGAGGAATGGACTCGCCGCGCTGTCCTCAACGTGGCCAGGATGGGGCGGTTTTCCAGTGATCGCACGGTGCAGGACTATGTCAACGAGGTCTGGCATATACAATCTGTTTGAGCGCGTTCCGATAACGCTTCCACGATGCGATCCATAGTCCCGGCTGGCGCCGGCGGGGTCTTTCAGGGGCTGGGGTTTGGATGACGGGTATGAATGTTTTCGATCCCCTCCAGCACCTCTTCGGAAAGTGCCAGGTCGGCGCTGTCGATATTTTCCCGCAACTGTTCCATGGTGGTTGCGCCAATGATGTTACTGGTGAGGAACGGGCGGCTGTTGACGTAGGCAAGGGCCATCTGCGCCGGACTCATGCCGTGATCGCGGGCCAGGGCCACATACTCGGCGGTTGCAGCCAAGGCCTGGGGATTGCTATATCGATCATAATCCGGGAAGCGTCGCAGCCGGTCGCGCTCCTGTGCCCGACCTTCCAGGTATTTTCCGGAGAGAACCCCGAATCCGAGGGGTGAGTAGGCCAGCAGCCCTATTCCTTCGCGATGGGCGATCTCCGCCAGCCCAATTTCGAACAGACGGTTCAGTAGACTGTAGGGGTTCTGTATAGAGACCACTCGCGGGAGATTAAACCTCTCAGCGGCCTGCAGAAACTCCATCACACCCCAGGGCGTCTCGTTGGAAAGGCCGATGTAACGGATCTTGCCGGCGGTTACCAGGTCTTGCAGCGCGGTGAGGGTTTCCAGAACAGGGGTGAAGGGGGCCTCCTGATGGGTATATCCCCGCTGGCCGAAACAGTTGGTATTGCGTTCCGGCCAGTGGAGTTGATAGAGATCGATATAATCGGTCTGCAGCCTGCGAAGGCTTCCGTCCAGGGCGCTCTGTATATTCTTTTTATCGAATCGGGTCTTGCCGTCACGTATGTGGTCCACCCATCCCGCCCCGGGGCCTGCAATCTTGCTGGCCAGAATCACCCGCTCGCGGTTAGCGCGAAGTTTCAGCCAGCTGCCGATGATCTCTTCCGTTCGCCCGTAGGTCTCGGCTTTCGGCGGGATGGCATACAGCTCAGCGGTATCGATGAAGTTAATACCCCGGTCCAGGGCGTAGTCGAGTTGCTGGTGACCTTCCTGTTCGCTGTTTTGTTCGCCCCAGGTCATGCTGCCCAGGCAGATGACGCTCACTTCCAGGCCGGTGTCACCAAGTGGTCGATATCGCATCAGAGGTTTCCAAAGGTTATTCCTTAAGGCGCTCGCCGATGGGGGCGAGCAGGGCATAGAAGATCCAGGCAAACCAGGAGACGAAAATCACTGCGAGGAGCCAGAAAAGCTTTTCGCTTCCGGAGGTCTTACCGGAGGTCAGAATGAGAAGTATGGGAAGCAGCCAGACGAGCAGTATGATCAGGACGGCTCCCAGGCCCATGCCGAGCACGGTTTCCATCAGGTATTTCTCCAGTGCGATCTCACCTGTTGCATAATGCATCGCCTGCGCGATGCCTTCAAGTAAGTCATATCCTAAGTGAAATAGTTGAAAAAGAGACTGAACAGAAGGGATGCCAGCGCCATGCTGGTCAGGGTTGTGGGTATACCGTGTTTGAGCCAGGTTGTGGGAGAAATGCGCGCATCGCTGATGCCGCAGCGTTCGGATTCGGCAACTACGATAAGGTTGGCGGTGGCGCCGATATGGGTGGCATTGCCCCCAAGTCCCACCCCGAGAGCGAGAGCCCACCAAAGCGGCTTGACATTTACTCCCTGGGATTCGAGGCCGAGGATGATCGGGATCATAGTGACGGTAAAAGGGATATTGTCCACGATGGCGCTAAGCAGTGCCGCCGCCCACATGAGCACCAGGCAGGTGAGCAGCAGTTCATCCGGCTCTTTTGCCAGTTTCCCCAACTGTTCCCCTATCAGGTCCAGAAGGCCGGAGGCCTCGACGCCGCCGACGATCATGAAAAGTCCGCAAAAAAAGATAAGTACCGACCAGTTTACCGCCCCGAACAGATCATCCGGTTTTGGTCGCAACAGTATCAGGGCGAAGGACAGCCCCACGAAGGCAACATAGGCGGGATAAAGATGCAGCGTGTGGTGAATGAAGAAGAGCACCACGATAACCGCCAAGGCAAACAACGTACGCCTCAACCGTGACGGATCCTTTATCGCCTTGGCGTGGTCGAGTTCCAGGGAGGAAAGTGACGGCAGGGCAAGTTCCTTACGGAACAGAAACAGCAGCAGGCCGACGGTGCAGAGCCAGATCGCCATCACCGGCGGGGCCATATGTACCAGGAACGAGGTAAAGTCGATATTTCCCGCGCTGCCGATCATGATATTGGGGGGATCGCCGACCAGGGTCGCGACGCCGCCCACGTTAGACATCATCGCCTCGGCAATAAGGAACGGAAAAGGATTCAGTCTAAGAATGCGGGAGATAAGTATGGTCAGCGGGGCAAACACGATCACAGTGGTCACATTGTCCAGGATCATGCTGATAACGCTTACCGCGAGGCTTAGATAGATCAGGAGTTTCCTCGGATCCCCTTTGGATAACTGGGCTATGCGGACAGCGGTGTAATCAAAGGCCCCGGTGGGATGCAGTAGCGTAACTACCATCATCATACCGGCAAGCAGAAAGATGGTATTGGCATCAATTGCGGTAAGGGCGGCCTCCTGGGAATAGAAGCCCATGGTCATTCCCACCGCGATCATTACTACCGATCCCAGGATGGCCGCGGTGGTGCGGTCGATAATCTCTCTGAAGATGAGCGTGTAGGTGCCGATCAGGATGACGGCGGATGCCAGCATGGAGGCGTTGCTATGCATCGGTTGCACATCCGTCAGGAGAATTTATTAGATGGTTAAGCAACAGGGTGGCGATGCCTAATTGGGTGATCACGCCCCGATACCCTTCGTCTACGACAAATACATAGGTCGAATTAAATTTCTCCATCAGCGCGATCGCCTTAACTACCGGAGAGTTGGAGGTAAGGAAAGGGGTTTTTGACAGAAGGAATTTTTCCACAGGTTCGTCCAGTATGCGGCATTTCTCGATGTCCGGAAGATCCAGATGTGTTACTTCGTCGCCGAGCATATGAGCTCCGCTGACCACATCAGAGGGCACGCAAACCTCGCGAAAAACATGGCGAATGGAGATGCGTCCCGTGATTACTCCCTGGTCGTTACAATAGGGAATCCCGGGCACGCGCTTCTCCACGCACTCACGAAACACGTCAACCATTTTCATACCGGGACGGGCCATCAACGTGGGGACGAGAATTTCCTCAAGAACCATGGCAGTTTTTTCCTGTTGCTTGAAATGCCGATCTGTTCAGTTTAGGTGTTTGCTCCATTCGGCACCATATCGAAATGAGATATACAGCGCTTTATACGTTGTGTCTCCATATGTTTCAGTGTAAAAGTTTTGTTACCAAGCGAGGTATTGAGTAATAGTGGAGGAGCAGTCGATATGCAATTCAACCCTTGTCGCGGAAAGGATTACTGTACCGAAGACGGCCCTCATTGCGAAGGTTGCGGACGCAGCCATGAAGAGATCGCCGCTACACGGAAACTGATCGGCGCCGTGGCGGCTTTTGTTCAGCAGATGGGCTATGAGAACTATGAGGAGTTCACCGGCTTTATCGGTGAAAAGGCCGGGAAAAAGGTGAAGTACCTGCGGGAGCAGGAGCTGGAAGCCGGTTCAAAGTAGGGTTATTAGTATTTGCGGGCGTTTGGGGGTGACGCATTGCGTTGCGGCCGGGTTTCCGTCCCGCTTTATGCCTGATAACTCAGAACCGTTAACTACAAACCTCCTACTTAGAACTCTTAACTCAACGGTTACCCCGGCCCGCGGGATTATTCGCCCGGAGGACCGGGCTCCTACAACTTCTACCTCTGACACCGGGAACAGAAAAAACTGGAACGCTGGCCTATGCGTCGCTGCTTCAGGGGACGGCCGCAGCGTGGGCAGGGTTGTCCCTCCTTGCCGTAGACCAGCAGCTGCTGCGCGAAATAGCCCGGTTGTCCATCCCCCTGACGAAAATCCCTGAGGGTAGTTCCGCCCTGTCGGATCGCCTCCCGCAGCACCTGTTTTACCGTCCTGGCCAGGGTGTGATAGCGGTCTTTCGAGATACGGTTGCAGGGGCGTCCGGGGTGGATGCCCGCCAGGAAGAGCGATTCGTTGGCGTAGATATTGCCGACCCCTACTACTACCTTCCCATCCATGAGGAGGCTCTTTACCGCCGTTCGCCGGCCCCGGGAGCGGCGGTAGAGCAGGTCACCGTTGAACTCGTCGGCCAGCGGTTCCGGACCCAGGTGGCGAAGCAACAGGTGCTGTTGCGGGGGTTTTCGGGTCCAGAGGACGGCGCCGAAACGGCGTGGGTCACGCAGCCGCAGGATAGTGTCCCGGAATACCAGGTCGAAATGGTCATGGGGTTCCGCTTCGGTGTCTATCGGTACCAGCCGCAGACTGCCGGACATGCCGAGATGGATAATCAGGGTACCCCGGTCCAGGCTCAGCAGCAGGTATTTTGCGCGTCGTTCCACCCGGCGTATACGTTGACCTGTCAGGACCTTTCCCAGTCCGGCGAAGATCGGCCAGCGCAGCCGTCGCTGCCGTACAACTACCTTGTGGATTTGCCTTCCGCCGATGTAAGGCGCGATGCCGCGGCGAGTGGTTTCGACCTCCGGCAGTTCAGGCACCTCACGGCCCCTCCTGCGGTGCCGGCGGCAGCAACAGGTCGGCGCCGGGCAAACGGAAAGCGAGTCCCAGGTCTGATCGCAGCAGAAGTACCCTGTGGTCTCGTTCGATTATCCGGTAGCGCAGGGGGGGTGCCTCCCCTTCCAGGGTCAATTCCAGCTCCGGCGCCGTAGGTTCCCCTTTCAGGGGAAGCACCCGGGTGGCCTGGGCCTGCTGCCAACGCTGGAGTTTGCGCTGCAGGTCGTCCACGGAGAGGGCCCCGTCGGGTGGGTCCAGAATCAATCTTCCGCCCTCGCCTTTTGCCAGCCGCCAGTCGGGGGTGCGGATGGCGGTGAGGGTCTGTTGGGGCGGGATCAGTCCCAGGTGAACGAACGCCTCCGCGCCCGCCAGCAGGTGATGGGGAAAGCGGTCCTGGATCAGGTGCAGGGTATCGCCGATGCGCAGATAACGGCGGTGATTTATGGGATCGGTGCCGCCCATCTCCATGTGTACGGGCCCCAGGTCCAGAATCGCCTGCGGCGGTTCCAGACCGAATTCCGCCAAACGACCGGCGGGCACGGGGAAATGCTCCAGGCTGTGGGCATGGGCGATCTGCAACAGTTTGTGGATAAGGAATTCATTGGCGGCCACGCTGTAAGGCCGGGACATCACCCAACCCGTGGTCCGCCGTTCCAGCAGGAACTCGCCCCGGTGGTTGCTGATCCGGATGGAATCGATGGCTTCCGGTTTCAGGGTGGTGAGGGGCACCGCTTCCCGGGGCGGGGAACCTTCCGGCAGCATCCAGGCGGCGAGGGCCAACAGCAGTACCACTGCCGCCAGCCACAGGGTAAGAAGCAGCTGCCGTTTCACCCTACAGCTTCCGCCTGCGCCACCAGATCAGTATGCCCGCGGCGAGCAGCAGTAACGGCAGCAGAAACAGGAATCCCAGGCCGATGACGATGCCGGCGGTGGTGGAGAGCTCCAGGGTCCGGTCCGGGGCGGTGCGGGCCGGTATGTTGAGCAGTCGGTCGTCGCCGCTCAGCCAGCGGAGGATGTTCAGACCCAGATCGAGGTTGCCGCCGTTGCCGATATAGCTGTTGCTGAGGAAATCCCCGTCACCGATAACCAGGACCCGCTGCTGTCCATCGCCCAGGGTCCGGTCCAGGGCGATACCGATGGTGAGGGGCCCCTGTTGCTCCCCTTTCTTCTCGTCCCGGGTTATCTCTCCCTGCAGCGGGCCGGTCTCGTTCCAGGACCGGGTGAGGGTGCTCAGCAGGGGGGTGCTCTGCCAGGGTTCGTCTTTGCCCGTATACGCCAGCGCCGCGGCATGGGGATAGAGGGTGACCAGCGCAAAACCGCGGGTGACGGGATGCTCCGGATAGCGGGGCACCAGGGCCATGGCGGGATCCTTCAGGTCCAGGGCGGAGGCGTTGGCATCCACGATGGTCCCGGGCAGCAGGGTCAGCCCGAGCTGCCGCATAAGGGGATCCAGCCCGTGCAGGGGCTCCGGCTCCAGCAGCCAGAGGAGATTGCCTCCGTCCTTGAGGTAATCCGAGATCCGGGCGACCTCGTCCGCCCGGTAGTCCACCCGAGGGCCGGCGATCACCAGCACCGCGATGTTCTCGGGGATCTCCGGCGTGTCGGCCAGGTTCAGGGGTTGGATATGATAGCCCTTCTGCCGCAACTCCTCCCCGATCCCCCCCAGGTCGTGGTTGGCGCGCCCGTCGAAACGGCGTTCCCCATGGCCCTCCAGGACGCCGATCCAGCGGTCCTGCTGCTGGATCAGGCGCTGAATAGCGTTGCTGAGGGCCTCTTCACTGAGGGTACGCAGGTTTTCCGAGCGGCCCTGGTAGGTCAGCAGCAACTCGCCGGAGACCTGTATCCCCAACTGCCGCACCCGATCCGGGTGGGTGTCGGGGTTGACGAACTCCAGGGTGATCCTGTCGCTGTAGCGCTGGTAACGGGCGATGATGTCGCTGATCTGGCGGCGCAGTTGCGGATTCTCCGGGGAGAAGGAGACGACGTTCAGGGGCGATTCCAGGCGTTCCAGGAGCTGCCGGCTGGCCTCGGAGAGGCTGTTGCGTGCCCCGGCGCTCCAGTCCCAGGTGAAGGAGTAGCTGCTGCTGAGCCAGCCGGTCAGTCCCACAGTCGCCGCGAACAGCAGGTAGAACAGCAGGATCTGCAGTCGCATCAGCAGGCGTTGACGGGTTCTCTGCTCCATGATCTCTTCAGTCCAGCAGACGGCGGCGTTCCAGCCGGTGGATGGTCAGCAGCAGGAAGGTCGAGGTCAACAGCAGGAAATAGATCAGGTCTCCGCTCCTGATTAATCCGGACAGCAATTGTGAATAATGGAAGACGGGGGAGAGCCAGGAGAACGGCGAGCCGCCCCCATTGTCGGTTCCGCTCGCCAAGTAGATTATTAGAAGGAACATGAGTAGGCCGTAAGTTGCGATAGCGGCCACGGCGGGCTGGCTGGTAAGGCTGGAGAAGAACAGGCCGATGGCGCCGAAAGTGGCCAATACCAGGCCCAATCCCAACAGGCCCGCGGCCAGCTTCCCCAGGTCCAGGTTGCCACCCAGCAGCAGGGAGAGGGGCATCAGGGCGGTGAGCAGCAGCATGCTGCCCAGGATCAGCAGCAGGGCCAGGTACTTCCCCAGCACGATGCGGGTGAGGGATACCGGGGCGGACAACAGCAGGTTTATGCTGTTGCTCCGGTACTCCTCGGCGAACAGCCGCATACTAAGCAACGGAATCAACGGTAGAATCACAACAGCCGCCCACAGCAGCA
>JBNKJV010000006.1:0-210973 GCA_050291465.1 Sedimenticolaceae bacterium
GCAGTTCCGCCAGATCGAAGTGTAGGGAGGCGCCGGGCAGGCGCCCTCTCAGCAAGGCCGCCAGCTTCTCGAGATCCCCCAGGGCCTCCAGAACCCCTGCCCCCGCTCCCGCCAGGTGCTTCCGCCCCCGTTCCAGGGCGTCTTCACCGCTCAATTCCGGCAATATTTCAAACATCCCCGCCAGCGGGGCTGGGATACCCATCTCCTTCACCAGAGCCGCAACCTCCGGCACCGCCTTACTCTGCAGGGCGTTGAACAGATCATGTTCCTGCTGTCTATCCAGCCCCGCCTCCCTGGCCAGACTACGGAATATGCCCACATGCCCGAGATCCAGGTAAGGATCATCGATCCCCGCCCGACTCAGGGTTTCCATCATAAGGCAAAGGATCTCCAGTTCGCTCTCGACACCTGAGTGCCCGTAGAGCTCCGCCCCCACCTGCATCGGTGCGCGGGAGCCGCCAAAGTCGTCGCCGCGGGTATGCAGGACGGTTCCCAGGTAACACAGCCGCGTGGGACAGTCTCTGCGCAACTGGTGGGCATCGATCCGCGCCGCCTGAGGCGTGATATCCGCCCGGATGCCCAACTGCCGCCCGGTAGGCTGATCGGTAACCTTAAACGTCTTCAGATCCAGATCGCCGCTGGTGCTGGTGAGCAGGGATTCCACATACTCCACGAAAGGGGGGAATATCAATTCATATCCCCAGCACCGATACAGATCGAGAAGTTCCCGGCGCAGGGCCTCCAACGCCGACGCCTGCGGCGGCAGGACCTCTTCAATGCCCTGGGGTAATAACCAATGTTCGTTTCTCATTTTCAGTTCACTAGATAAAGCATAACGACGCCGAGTACCATGCAGACCAATCCGGCGATACGCAGGGAGCGGTCATCCATCTCATCCACCGCGCGAACCATTTTTCGCATGGTACCCGGGCTGAGAAACGGAAATATACCCTCGATCACCATCACCAGCGAAAGGGCCACCAGCAGATCATGCCACATAAAACCTATCCCCCGTACACCGGCCTGTTAACGCAAAGAACGCAGAGAACACAAAGGCGTTTTATCTCACCATTTGGAGACAAACCCTCTGCGCCCCTGCGCGCTATGCGTTTATTTGAAGTGTACGTAAATCGGTTATTCGGTTAGCGGTTTTGTTTACTCTTGCTGTTGAAATACTCGAAAAACTCCGAATCGGGTTGCAATACCATCACATCACCACCCTGTTCAAACACCGAACGGTAAGCATTCAGACTACGATAGAAGGCGTAAAACTCCCGATTCTTGTTGTAGGCGCTGGCATAGATCTCCGCCGCCTTGGCATCGCCCTCACCGCGCATCTCTTCCGCCGCCTTGTAGGCCTCCGCCTTGATGACCGTCTTCTGGCGATCGGCATCCGCCTTTATCTGTTCCGCCTTCTCCTCACCCTGGGCCCGCAGTTCCGCCGCCACCCGTTCACGCTCGGTGCGCATACGATCATGCACCGAATCACTGACGTCTCTCGGGAAGTCGATGCGTTTTACCCGCACATCGACGATTTCCACACCCAGTTCACTGGCCTTCTCATCCGCGCCCTTCTTCAGCAGCTCCATGATCTCCGCACGTTCTCCGGAGATCGCCTCCTGGATAGTGCGTTTACCGAACTCGTCACGCAGGGCGGTGTTGATGCGCTCCGACAACAGGCGTGATGTCTTTGTCGGATCGCCGCCGGTGGAGCGGAAATACTGAGCCACGTTGGAGATACGCCACTTGGCGTAGGAATCCACCACCACAAACTTCTTCTCTATGGTCAGAAAACGTTCCGGTTTGGCGTCCAGGGTCTGAATGCGCTTATCGAACGTCATGACATTGTTCACCAGCGGCCACTTCCAGTGGAGCCCGGGATCGTAATCCGAATCCACGATCTCACCCAGTTGCAGCTTGATGGCCAGCTCCCACTGGTTTACCACGAAAGCGGATGAGTAGACGATCGCCCCCACGATGACCACACTTAAGAGATAACCGGTAGCCTTCGTATTCATCAGCGTATCCTCCTGCTGCGCGTTGTATCGCGTACCGGTGCTTCCGTCGCCTGGCTCTCCGGTTCGACCGACGTCTGTTTTTTCTGTTTTGCGGGAGATGCCACCGGTTTTGATCCGATGAGCTTATCCAGCGGTAGATACATCAGGCTGTTTCCGCTATCCACATCGAGCAGTACCTTATTGGTCTTGGCCAGCACCTCCTGCACGGTCTCCAGGTAAAGTCGTTTACGCGTCACCTCCGGCGCCTTCTCGTACTCCGCCAGCACCGCCAGGAAACGGGACACCTCACCCTCCGCCTCGGCTATCACTTTCGCGCGGTAGGCCTTCGCGTCCTCCAGCTGGCGCGCCGCGGCGCCGCGCGCCCTCGGAACAACGTCGTTGGCATAGGCCTGGGCCTGATTCTCGATCCGGACTTTGTCTTCCCGCGCCTTAACAACATCGGCAAACGCCTCTTTCACCTGCTCCGGCGGATCGGCATCCTGAATATTAACGCTAACCACTTCCAGCCCGGTCCGGTAGGTGTCCATGAGATCCTGGATACCGGTTTTTACCAGTTCCGCGATACCGCTCCGGTTCTCGGTAATAATGGCATCCAGACGACTCTTACCGATAACCTCGCGCAACGCCGTTTCGGTGGCGTCCTTGATGGTCTGATTCGGATTCCAGTCCTGGAATTTGTAATCCGCGGGATCCTGTATCTTGTACTGGACCGTCATTTTCAGGTCGACGATGTTCTCGTCCTGGGTCAGCATAATCGCCGAATGATTGAAAGAGAGTACCTGGTCAATGTTGACCGGAATCACCTGGTCCACTAGAGGAATGAGAAAATGCGGCCCCGGTTTCGTGACCTCTTTGTAAGCTCCAAAGCGCAACACCACCCCGCGCTCCGGAGGCTGAATCATATAAAAGCTCTGCCACACAAGAAGCAAAATCAGAACGATAACAGCGATAACGCCCACGCCCGCAGTACCGGGGCCGGCAGGGAGTTCCCCTCTTGCGCCGTTATCTGATCCCTTGCGACCGCCGAAGAGACCACCCAGTCTCTCCTGCATCTTTTTTACAACCTCATCCAGATCCGGCGGTCCCTGGTCATCACCCTTGTTACCCCACGGATCTTTGTCGCCACCCGGTTCGTTCCAGGCCATGAACCACTCCAATATTTATTTCAACTGTTTGAACAATCGCGGAAGCTGCTAATTCTATCCCGCAAACCTGATAAATTGAACCACACTGAATACTCTTTACTTCTGCAATCCCGTATATATGACCAATTTCGCACTGCCTGTTTCCCCGTGTTACCGGAAAAACCACTAAATTCAAATCCTCTACCCCTGTTCGCGAGCTATTTTGAGATAGGTTTCAGTAACATGGGGACAAAGAGCGATTATGCAATAAGCCGTTTCTCCAGTGCCGTTTCCTGGCGTAACAGCCGCTCATATTCCCGTCTCGATATCTCCAGCTCGATTTCCCATCCCCCCTGCTCGGTAGGCTGCTCCGAGACAATCTTGGCTAATCGGAACAACCGCGCGCGCAACTTCCCGTCTTCCGGCCCCAGGCGCACTATCCGACGCACATGCTCCTGATGGAAAAATTCCGCTAGCGCCGACAGCAACAGTTCCACACCGGAACCCTCCTTTGCCGACAGCCAGACCCGCCGCACGGCACCGTCTTCGCCCCGCTCCACGCGCGCTTCCTCCCCCGGCAGCAGGTCGATCTTGTTGTACACCTCGATCTGCGGAACACGGTGGGCACCGATCTCGCGCAACACCCGATCGACCTCGTTGATACAGGCTGAACGCTGCTGACCGGCCGCGTCAATGACATGCAGCAATAGGTCTGCGGAAACCGTCTCCTGCAAGGTGGAACGAAAGGCGGCCACCAGTTCGTGAGGAAGGTGGGATATGAAACCTACGGTATCCGCCAGCACTATCGCCCCTTCCCCGGGCAGATCTACCCGGCGCAGAGTCGGGTCCAGCGTGGCAAACAGCTGGTCCGCCTCAAATACGCCGGCATCGGTCAAATGATTAAAGAGAGTGGATTTTCCCGCATTTGTATAGCCCACCAGAGAGACGGTCGGCACCTCGGCCCGGCTTCTGGCACGTCGCCCCTGTTCCCGCTGTCCCTCCACCTTCTCCAGCCGGCGCCGGATCTGGGCTATGCGATTGTTGACCAACCGCCGGTCGGTCTCCAACTGAGTCTCACCGGGACCGCGCAGACCGATACCGCCTTTCTGCCGCTCCAGATGGGTCCAGCCGCGCACCAGGCGGGTGGAAAGATGTCTCAGCTGCGCGAGCTCCACCTGCAGCTTGCCTTCGAATGAGCGGGCGCGCTGGGCGAAGATATCCAGGATAAGACCGGTGCGGTCCAGCACCCGGCACTGAAACTCCCGCTCCAGATTACGTTCCTGGCTCGGCGAGAGATCATGGTTGAAGATCACCAGCTCCGCCTCCCGGTCACGGATGATGTCGGCAACCTCCGCCGCTTTCCCCTTGCCTATGTAAAAACGGGGATCGGGTGTGGCGCGGCTGCCGGTCACCGTCATGACCGGTTCCGCTCCGGCGGATATCGCCAGCTCGGTGAATTCGTTCAGCTCTTCGGGATGAGACTTACCACCGAGATCCAGGTGTATAAGCACGGCCCGTTCGCCGCTCTCAGGACGCTCAAACATTCAGATGAACAAAGGGCTCCGACAGGGGCAAAGCGGAGAACAGGGTGCCGGTCCCGCAAAATCCGGAGCCCGGCACCGTATTCCTTGACTAGTAATTTCCTGGCTCAGGCTGGCTTTCCTGAGTTGACGGGATCCTGACATTTCTCGAAGGAACAATGGTGGAAATGGCGTGCTTATACACCATCTGACTGACACTATTCTTGAGTAAAACTACGAATTGATCAAAAGACTCGATCTGCCCTTGTAATTTAATTCCATTCACCAGGAAGATCGAAACCGGAGTCCGCTCCTTACGCAGCGCATTCAGGAAAGGGTCTTGTAGGCTTTGCCCTTTAGACATGAGATTCTCCTTGTTGTAGTTGGCTCACGAGCCGGAAGGCTGGCGCTATGCTCTTCCCAAATCAGGCCATTGCCTAACTCGGCTAGTGAGATTGTAGCACATCACCCGGCATGGCTAAGGAACCTCTGATTAAATCGCTGATGCGCCGAGTTTGTGGCCAAATGGCTATGACCGCAAGGTGCCGCACTCACGCCGCCTTTCATCTCTAAATGCAAAGGCGGCGTCCCGGCCATCTTGGACTTGATCAGAGGCTCCCTAATATGTTCTTAAGATTGCGGCCGCGGCGAGAAGTTTCAAGGCTTGATCCGGTAAGCCCCCCGCCTCTTCATCCAGCCAATGAAGATCCGGTTCCGAGCGCAACCAGGTCATCTGACGTTTTGCCAGTTGCCGGGTGGCAGCCGTCGCCTTCTCTATCATCTCCGCCTTGCCGTACTCACCCTGGATATACCCCAGCATCTGCCGGTAGCCTACACAACGCATGGACGGTAAATCTGGATCCAGATCCCATTTTTCGAGCAGAGCACGTACCTCTTGTTCAAATCCCTGTTCCAGCATTTGGAGAAACCGCTGGTTTATTCTTCGGTGCAACAGAGAACGGTCCCGGGGCGCACGAACCATCTTGATCAAGCTGTAAGGAAGTTGCTGTTTCCCATCCTGCCGCTGCAACTCCGACAGGGGTCGTCCGGTCAGTTCGTACACCTCCAATGCACGTGCGATCCGCTGCGGGTCGTTGGGATGAATGCGTCCGGCCGCTTCCGGGTCGATTCGTGCCAGTCGCCGGTGTAACTCCTTCCACCCCGACGTTTCCGCCTCCTTTTCGAGACGCGCCCGTACCCCGGGATCGGCATCCGGCAAATCAGATAGTCCATACTGCAGGGCGCGAAAATAGAGCATAGTGCCACCCACCAACAGGGGGATTTTTCCATCCCCCGTGATCGCCGCCATCTCCCTTAGTGCATCCTCCCGGAAGCGGGCGGCGGAGTAACTCTCCGTAGGATCACAGATATCGATAAGGCGATGGGGTGCGATAGCCAGTTCCCGGGCATCGGGTTTGGCGGTGCCGATGTTCATCTCCCGGTAAACCAGAGCGGAATCCACGCTAATGATTTCGAACGGCGCTCTCTGTACAAGCTGCAGCGCCAATTCGGTCTTTCCCGATGCAGTCGGACCCATAAGGAACACGGCCGGAGGAAGCAGAGTGGTCATCACCTCTTCTTCCTATTGACCGCGGGAAAAGAGCCTATCCAGTTCCCGCATACTGATCTGGGTCCAGGTGGGTCGACCGTGATTACACTGGTTGCTGCGTTCGGTCCGTTCCATATCCCGCAACAAACTATTCATTTCGTCCAGCGTGAGCCGCCGCCCGGCCCGAACCGACCCATGACAGGCCATGGTAGCCAATACCGTGTTGATCTGGTGCCGTATTCGATCGCTTGTTCCGAAGGTTACCAGATCCGCCAGAATATCCCGCAGCAGCCGCTCCGCATCCGCCCCCTGCAGAATCGCAGGGATGGCTCGAACCACCAATGTCTCACTCCCCAAGCGGTCCACCGCCATGCCCAGGGAAGTGAATGTTTCAGAACAGGTTTCAACCAGTTCCGCCTCACGGCGGCTGACCGCAACCGACACCGGGACCAACAGCGGCTGACTTTTCACCCCCTCTCCTTCAAAGGTCTCTTTTAACCGCTCGTAAGTGATCCGCTCGTGGGCGGCATGCATGT
The DNA here is from genome assembly GCA_050291465.1 of Sedimenticolaceae bacterium. Lineage (GTDB taxonomy): Bacteria > Pseudomonadota > Gammaproteobacteria > Chromatiales > Chromatiaceae > CBFDBF01. Next base: position 6,748 of record JBNKJV010000006.1, read on the forward strand.
CCACCAGCACCAGGCCTTCACTATTTTCCGCCAGGATATAGATCTTGGCCAGTTGCGCCAGGGCGAAACCGAGGGGCGGGACGGTCTGTGTCCCAGCCGTTTCCATTCCAGCGATCTGTGGTCTTTGCTGCTCAAAGGTAGCCTGATAGCGTGCCCCCCGTTCCTCTGTCCCCAACGCTATGGAATGCTGGGCCGGTGCTCCCGTCCGCACCGGGACCGAACCTCCGGAGCTGAGTGGATATGACCCCGATAGAACTTCCGATTGCCCGCTTGCTGGTTGTGCCAACACCCGATGCAGAGAACGGAATATGAAATCGTGAACAACCCTGGACTCCCTAAAACGGACCTCATGCTTCGCCGGATGCACGTTGACATCAACCAACCGTGGATCTATCTCCAGGTAGAGCACATATGCCGGATGGCGACCGTGAAAAAGTACGTCCTGGAACGCCTGACGCACGGCGTGTGATATCAACTTGTCGCGTACCGCCCGACCGTTGACGTAGAACAGCTGCATATCGGCCTGACTGCGGGAGAAGGTGGGATTGGCCACCCAACCGCGCAGGGCCATTCCCAGCGCCTCCTGTTCCAGGAACTGTGCATCCTCGAGAAACGCCGCCCCTAAAAGTTCCCGGATTCGTCGTTCCCGCTCTTCCGGCGCCACCGCGATGGGAAGGGAAAAGATCTCACGTCGGTTGTGACTCAAGGAAAAGGCCACATCGAAACGACTCAGGGCCAGGCGTTTAAGCAGGGTATCGATATGGCCGAATTCGGTCTTATCGGTGCGTAAGAACTTGCGTCGCGCCGGAGTATTATAAAAGAGATCTCGCACCTCCACTTCCGTGCCCTGCGGTTGAGCGGCAGGCTGAGGTTCTCCACCAGGTGATCCGTCCCCTTCCATCCGCCAACCGGTTTCCGCCGACTGCACCCGTGATGCGAGGGAAAGCCTGGAGATAGCGGAGATGCTGGCCAGCGCCTCTCCGCGAAACCCCATGCTGGTGACACGCTCCAGCTCTTCCAGGCTGGATACCTTACTGGTGGCATGCCGGGTGACGGCCAGGGTCAGATCCTCCCGATGAATGCCTTCCCCGTCGTCCCTGACCCGAATCAGCTTGCTCCCGCCCTGCTCGATCTCCACCCGGATACTGGATGCTCCCGCATCCAGACTGTTTTCCACCAGTTCCTTGACCACCGATGCCGGGCGCTCCACTACCTCACCGGCGGCGATCTGACTTATCAACTGGGAGGGCAGGAGGTGAATATGCATAACACAGGTGGCGGAAACGGAACCGCGCCACCATTGTGCCATCTCAAAGAGAAAAAGAAAGTGCCCCGGCGACAATCGCCGGGGCCAATAGATCTCTAGGGGGTATTAACGAACCCTAGGTTTGCGGGATCTCCAGCACCTGGCCTACCCGAACCAGATCGCCGGAAAGATTATTGGCGTCACGAATACTGGATACACTCACCCGGTAACGTTTCGCGATCATGGCCAGGGTGTCGCCCTTACTGATGACATGTTTACGCGGTCTGTTCTTCGCCAACAGTGTCCCCGGCGGGGGATGGGAACGGAAATAGGAACGAATTCCGCGCATAATGGATTGCGCCAATTGCTGTTGATGGGCGGAACTCTTCAATCTCTTTTCCTCTTCCGGGTTGGTGATAAAGGCGGTCTCCACCAGGATCGAAGGGACATCGGGTGACTTGAGTACCACGAAACCGGCCTGCTGGACCTTACGCTTGTGGGTCTTACCCACCTGGCCCAACTCACCTAGAACCTCATCCGCCACCTCATGACTCGCCTGCAGAGTGGCAGTCTGCGACAGATCCAGCAATACCGAGGCAAGCACATCGTCTTTATCCTTCAGGTCTACGCCTCCAACCAGGTCTGCACCGTTTTCCCGATCCGCCAACCAACGTGCCGCCTCACTTGATGCCCCCCGTTGCGACAGGGTATAGACCGAAGACCCCCGCACCCGTCGGTCGCGGAAGGCATCGGCGTGGATGGAAATAAACAGATCCGCTCTCTGATCCCGCGCCAGTTGCGTGCGTTTTTGCAGACCCAGATAATAATCCCCCTTACGGACCATGACCGGGCGCATGCCCTTCTCCTTCTCGATCAGCGCGGCCAACCTCTTGGAAATCGCCAGCACCACATCCTTCTCGCGCGTTCCATAGCGACCCTGCGCTCCTGGGTCCTCGCCACCGTGGCCCGCATCTATGGCGATAACCACGTCCCGCATCTCATCTTTGAGCTGATCGATGCTTTTGTTTTCTCTGACCCGCCCTTTCTCCTCCGCGTCGAAGAGGTCGATAACCAAACGATAGCCGTACTGCCGATTCGGTTGCAGCAGAAAACTCTTTGCCTTGACCTCCTTCTTCAGATCCAGAACCACACGCAGCCCGTTTTCATCCCGTACGCCGCTGCGCAGATTTTTTATCAGGGGGTCGTTTTCCGCCAGACCGGCCAGGGAGGCGTTAAGCCTGGAATTGCCGATGTCGATAACCAGTCGGCTCGGTTGCTTCAAAGGAAAAATGGTGTGTTCCACCGGCGCGCTGGTATCAAAAACCAGACGCGTATGATCCGGCGCAGCCCACAGTCGAAGGCTGTCGATATTTATCTGCTGCGCCTGCAGGGGCAGGCTGATCAGAAACACTAGGAGGGCGAACGTTTTTCTCATGTTTCAGCCGTCTCGAGTCCCTTGCTCACCTATGTAAAAATCTAGCATGTTGACAGCTAATTTTCCAGTGTTTTCTGTAGGATAGCAGATATTTCTATGTAGGTTTATTAACTAGTAGTTTTAACTCCTGAGAAAAGCGTTGAATCAGTTCCCGACCCACAGGGGTTTCAGCGGAAAACTCCAGATTTCGCCCCGTTCCCCGGTATCGAATGGTGATGCGCAGATCGGGATCGGGAAGTTCACCCCTGCCCCGTTCCGGCCACTCCACCAGGATAATCGCCGCCGCCTCCAGGAGATCGCGCACGCCGACATACTCCAGTTCCGCCGGGTCGGCCAGGCGATAGAGATCGAAGTGGTAACAGCGTCCGTGATCCAGGTGGTAGGGTTCGACCAGGGTATAGGTGGGGCTCTTTACCAGACCGCGGTATCCCAACCCATACAAAAACCCCCGTACCAGGGTGGTCTTGCCGGCGCCCAGTTCCCCCTCCAGGTAGATGACACAGGCGGCCGGCGCCACGGCGGCCAGGGCCGCGCCATAGGCCTCCTGTTCTTCCTGCGAAGCGGCGTTAAGGGGTTGCAACACCTGTCACCCGCGATTCACCAGGGGTCGGATCTCTGGCATGAGGTCGCCGGCGAGCAATCCCCGTTCCCCCTTCGCCGCCGCCCGATCCGCCGCCGCCGCGTGCAGACAGACCCCCAGCCGCGCGGCCCGAGCCGGGGTAAACCCCTGCGCCACAAAGGCGGCGACCATCCCGGTCAGCAGATCCCCCATGCCGCCGCTGGCCATTCCGGGATTGCCGTCGGTACAGATATCCATGCTTGCTCCAGGCCCCGAATACACCAGAGTTCCCGCGCCTTTCAGCACCACCGTTCCGCCATACCTTTCCTGGAGTTCGGCGACGCTGTAAAACCGGTCCTGTTGGACTTCTGACGCGGTTTTATTAAGCAGGCGTCCCGCCTCGCCGGGATGGGGTGTAAGGATCCAGTCCTCCCGCTTCTGCGCTTCCACCGCGAGCAGGTTAAGGGCGTCCGCATCAACCACCAGGGGTAACCCGGACTCCAGGACCCCGTTCAGGAGCAAACGCGCCCAGCCGGACCTACCCAATCCCGGGCCGATGGCGATCACGTTCGCCCGCCCGATCAGGGACCGCAACTCCGCCGCCGTCTCCACCCCGTGGCACATCAGCTCCGGCCGCTGCAGGTTGAGCAGCGCCGCGTGTTCCGGACGGGTTGCCAGGGAAACCAGCCCGGCACCGCTGCGTGCCGCCGCCTCGCCTGCCATCATTACCGCCCCGGTGTATCCGCGGTCACCCCCCACCACCAGTACATGGCCGAAATCCCCCTTGTGGGCGGTACGTTTGCGGGACCGCAGCCACTGGGACTGCTGCCTCCAGTCCACGCGACAGGCACCGGGGACCTGCTTCTCATAGACGCCGGACGGTACATCCAGCCGATTAAAGTAGATCTTGCCGCAACAGTCCGGACCCTCTCCAGAAAACAGCCCCTGCTTCAGGCCGATGAAACTGATGGTTGCATCCGCCTGTACCGCCGTGCCCAGTACCCGTCCGCTGTCGGCATGGAGTCCGGATGGGATATCGAGGGCGAGGACCGGCGCCGGATGGCGGTTTACCTCATCCAGGGCCTCTTTCCACTTCCCCTCCACCGGCCGTTCCAGACCCGTCCCCAGAACACCGTCGACGATCAATTCCGTTTCCTGCGGGATGCCGGTAAAAGGCACCACCCGACCGCCGCCGGCGAGAAACGCATCCGCCGCTGCTCCGGCATCACCGCGCAACCGATCCGGGTCTCCAAGCTGGAGGACCTGGACCTTCAGGCCTGCTTCCTGTGCCAGCAACGCCACCACAAAACCGTCGCCGCCGTTGTTGCCGGTACCACAGAGGACTGCGATCTCCGTCGCCCCACTCCAACGCCATTGCAACAGACGGAACGCCGCGGCACCGGCCCGTTGCATAAGCGTCAGTCCGGGAATTGAGTAATCCTCGATCGCGGTACGATCCAGCTCTCTGACCTGTTCCGCCCGATACAGTTCATACGGCAGTTGGGTATCCAGAGGTTCTTTATCGCTCATAAGGGTTCTCGTTACTACGGCTTCCGAAGAATAACCAGGGGTGGTGTAAACACCGGTTTCCGATCATTGCTATCAAGGATAGCCCTATTTATTCCTTAACCGCAAAGGAGCGGTTAGGTAACAGTGCTATAGTCGGAAAATGAACCTAAAGCATCACCGCAATGAACCGCTGGAACTGGCCCTTCAGATCAAGACCTGGGGCAAGGAACTCGGTTTTCAGCAGGTAGGTATCACCGATATCGATCTCCAGGATGCGGAACGTTTCCTGGAACATTGGCTGAGAAAAAACAACCACGGGGAAATGGCCTACATGTCCGCTCATGGCCGAAAGCGCAGCCGCCCCGAGTTGCTGGTGCCCGGCACCCTCAGCATCATCTCCGCCCGCCTCGATTATCTGCCGCCGGGCGACAATCCCGCGCCGATCCTGCAAGATCCCACCCTGGGTTACGTCTCGAGATACGCCCTGGGCCGGGACTACCATAAGATACTGCGGACCCGATTGCAGCGACTCGCGGATAAGATACAACAAGAGATCGGGCCGTTCGGTTTCAGGGTATTCGTCGATTCCGCCCCGGTTCTGGAGAAACCCATTGCCGAGAAAGCGGGACTCGGCTGGATCGGCAAACACAGCAATCTGATCAGCCGGCAGGCCGGCTCCTGGTTCTTCCTTGGCGAGATCTACACCGATCTGCCTCTGTTTCCGGACCGACCCTCCGCAAATCACTGCGGCCGCTGCGAAAGCTGCATGGAAATCTGTCCCACGGGGGCCATTACCGAACCCTATGTGGTGGACGCCCGACGTTGCATATCCTACCTCACCATCGAACTTCCGGGCCCGATCCCGCTGGAGCTGCGTCCACTCATGGGTAACCGCATCTATGGTTGCGACGACTGCATGCTGGTCTGTCCCTGGAACCGGTTTGCGCACCCCTCAGACGAAGCGGATTTTCTGCCGAGAAACATGCTGGACGGTCCCACCCTGTTATCCCTCTTCATGTGGACGGAACAGGAGTTCCTTGATCGCCTCGAGGGCTCAGCCATTCGCAGAATAGGGTATCAACGCTGGTTGCGGAATATCGCGGTGTCCCTGGGAAACGCTCCTCCATCCACGGAGATAAGAAAGGCCCTGGAAACCCGCCGCTCGCATCCGTCGGAATTGGTCGGGGAGCATGTGGTATGGGCGTTGGCAAGGCAGGAAGCTTGAAGTTAGAAATTGGAAGTTTCGTAGGGCGGGCTGTGCCCGCCACTTAGGCTACATACTTTTAACCTCAAACTTATAGACGTAGCCTGACAACAGCGTTCAAAAAATCAAAACTCTTTGCGGCTCCGCGCCTTTGCGTCCTTTGCGTTTATAACTCATTGCCGGGTGTCTGGGATCTTTAACAGGTGTTCCCGGTAATAGCGCAGTTCCGCGATGGAATCCCTGATATCGTCCAACGCCAGATGTTTGCCGTTCTTCACCACTCCCGCGGTCAACTCGGGCACCCAACGGTTTGCCAGTTCCTTCAGGGTGCTGACATCCAGGTTTCGATAGTGGAAATAGGCCTCCAATTCGGGCATACAGCGCGCCAGGAAACGCCGGTCCTGGCAGATGCTGTTTCCACACATGGGCGACACGCCCTGCGGAACATACTTTTCGAGAAACTGCAGGGTCTCCTTCTCCGCCGCTCCTTCATCGTAGGAACTGCTCCGGACCCGCGCAATCAGTCCGGACCCCCCGTGCTGTTTCGTATTCCATTCATCCATTCCGTCCAGGACGTGGTGCGGCTGATGAATGGCGATCACCGGTCCTTCCGCGAGGATTTCCAGATTCCCGTCGGTGACGATGGTTGCGATTTCGATGATTTGATCATTGACGGTATCCAGACCGGTCATCTCCAGATCGATCCATATGAGGTTGGAAGCGTCCTGAGTCATCAAAATCTCCAAAACGGGAAAACAAGGGACTGTGATTCTAGCAGAGAGGCGTTGACCCCTGTATCCTTTCCGCCATGAATTGGTTCACTCTGATTTTTCTCGCGGCGCTTCTGGCCGGCCTGTCGGTGGAGTTATGGCTACTGCAACGTCACAGGCGCCATGTGTCGGCACACCGTGACAACGTTCCCCCGGCCTTCGCCGATTCCGTGACCCCGGCCCAACACCGGAAGGCGGCGGATTACACCATCGCCCGTAGCAGTGTGGGCAGAATTGAGCTGGTGTTCGATAGCGGCTTGCTGGTTTTCTGGACCCTTGCGGGGGGCATAAACGCGCTTGCCGCTCTGTGGAATTCCCTGTTTCCGGATGCGTTGCTTGCGGGATGCGGATTGATAATCTCGGTCTTTCTGTTCACTTCCATAATTACCCTGCCCTTTTCCCTGTGGCGCACGTTTGGGGTGGAAAGCCGCTTTGGGTTCAACCGCACCACGCCACAACGCTTTGCCAAGGACCTCCTGTTGCGCTTGCTCCTGTCTCTGGCCCTCGGATTTCCCCTCATCTGGATTCTGCTGTGGATAATGCAATCCAGCGGCGGTTACTGGTGGCTGGTGGCCTGGCTGGTGTGGACGGGATTCTCTCTATTTATCACCTGGATCTACCCGACACTGATTGCGCCGCTGTTCAACCGCTTCGAGCCGTTGCCGGATAAACAGCTGTTACAGCGCCTGGAGACCCTGCTGGAACGCCTGGGGTTCTCCAGCAAGGGGGTGTTCGTAATGGACGGCTCCCGCCGTTCAAGCCACGGCAACGCCTATTTCACCGGCCTCGGGCGAAACAAGCGGATTGTATTCTTCGATACCCTGCTGGGAATACTGGAGCATGATGAGGTGGAAGCGGTTCTGGCCCATGAGCTGGGCCATTTCAAATGCCGTCATGTGCGTAAAGGAATGGTCCTGATGGCGCTTTCCTCTCTTGCCGGCCTGGCGTTACTGGGATGGCTGGTTGAACAACCGTGGTTTTTTTCCGGGCTCGGGGTCAGTTCCCCGTCCGATGCTTCGGCGCTGCTGCTGTTTCTGCTGGTCATCCCTGTATTCACCTTTTTCCTGCAACCGTTGCTCGCCCGTTATCAACGCAAACATGAATTCGAGGCTGACGATTTTGCCGCCGCAGAGGCCGGGACCGAAGCTATGATCAGCTCTCTGGTAAAACTCTATCGGGAAAACGCCAGTACCCTGACCCCCGATCCGCTCTATTCGGCTTTTCATGACAGCCATCCGCCGGCGCCCATCCGTATCGCCCACCTCACCTCCCTGGCGAATGCTGTAGACTAAGATACGGAAGATCTCGTAGAGAAGGGAGTTGGAAATAGCACAGCGTCGACTAACAAAACGGCAGAAGGAGCGCATCCGGCATATTCAGGAACAGCGCCGGCGCCGTTTATCAGGAACGTCCGTCGGGGTTGGAACCGGGGATAACGGTGAGATCCCTAGAGAAGGCCGGATTATCACCCGTCACGGTCGGAATCTGCTGGTGGCTGACGAGAGCAACAGAGTTATCCTTTGCCAGTTCCGGCAGAACATCGGACATCTGGTCTGCGGTGACCGGGTGGTCTGGCATGCTGACGGAACCGGCGGCGGTGTCGTTACGGCGTTACTCAAACGGGAATCGGTCCTGTCCCGCCCGGATTACAGCGGACGCGAAAAGGCCCTGGCCGCAAACATCTCCCAACTGGTGATCGTTCTCGCTCCGGAACCCGAGCCCAGTGAGTATCTCCTGGATCAGTACCTGGTCACGGCGGAAAACATCGGTATCTCGGCACTTATCGCGATTAACAAAAGCGATCTGCTCACGCCTGCGGCTTCCGCTAGCCTGCAACAGCGATTTAACGTCTACGAAAACATCGGCTATCCGCTGATACCGGTCAGTGCACGGCGGGAACACGGCCTGGACCCGCTTATCGAGCGGTTAAAGGATCAAACCAGCATATTGGTGGGACAGTCCGGTGTGGGAAAATCATCTCTGGTAAAGGCCCTTCTCCCGGACCTGACCATCCAGATCGGCCGCCTCTCGGACGCCACCGGTCTGGGACGCCACACCACCTCCACCACGACCTGCTACGATCTGCCTCTGGGCGGCCACCTTATCGACTCTCCCGGGGTGCGCAGTTTTCGCCTGGGGAAACTGACCCGGGAGCAACTGGAACAGGGATTCCGGGAATTCGGGCCCTATTTGGGTCATTGTCAGTTCCGGGACTGCCGGCATGACAAAGAGCCCGGTTGCGGACTCAAAGAGGCGGTGGAACAGGGCAAGGTCGACAGGGAACGATGGCAGAATTTTCTCCATCTTGCGGAAAATCTGGAGCCCGAGGGGGGATAACCAAAAGGTAAACCCCCTACCCCCGCAGTTCTCATTTTGATTCGGATAGTAACGCAAAGACCGCAAAGACGCCGAGTCGCAAAGAAATTTACTTAATCAGAGGCTCCTTAGGCCAAACGGCGGACACAGCCCGCCCTACGAACTGACAACTGACAACAGCAAACTTCTAAGCACACTGACGAGTAAGATAGCGGTCCCGCAGGCTTTGCATCCGCAGCAGAGAGGGCTGGGCGCCCGGATCAGCCGTCACCGGTTTCACATAGCGACGGAGTTCCGTACCCCCACCCTCCTCCAGGGTCATCAGATCAAAACCGTCGGTCTCCCGCACCGCCGCCTCGAATTTGGCCTCGGCCTCGGAACGGCTGCAGTCCCCAAGGTAAACCACGTGCATACACTTGGAGTCCTGATGCCAATAACAGTGAATAAAAAAGTGTCTCATGTGCAATCCCCCCAACTGGCGTCCGATATGGCGGGCATCCTTCCTGCCCCTGCTCATAGGGTGTCCGCCATGTATATATAGGCAATTACACAAATTAGTTCAAGTATTTTATTTTAATAATTTCTTATTCCATTGTTTTTTATAGTTTTTCTTATTTTATATCCTGAGTTATCGCGGTCTTTCCGAACCCGGCAACCGGGCGGTCTCACTAGATATTTCCTTCAAGAATTCATGCTGTTAGAGACGAATTCCGCGGTTTCAGGATAACAACAGGGCTCACTGAGCCGGTATATGGCCCCAGCGTAGAACCACCCTCGCCCCACCGAGATCGCTCCGTTCGATCACCAGACTCCCGTCATAGAGCCTGACGATCTCTTCGGTGATGCTGAGCCCGATGCCCTGCCCCGGGATCTGCTGATCCCCCCGCCCGCCGCGGCGCAACAGCTCCCCTACCTCTCCCTCGGCGATGCCCGGTCCGTCGTCCTCCACCAGGATGGCGAGCGCCGGCGGCTCGCCGTCCACCCCTGGGCGGGTCAGGGTACGGATCCGCACCATGCCGCGGCAGTACTTGAAGGCGTTATCCAGCACGTTCCCCAGGATTTCGAACAGATCTCCCCCATCACCGAAAAACCGTGCTTCATCCGCCTCTTCCAGCAGACAGGTCACCCCTTTGTCCAGATAGACCTTTTCCAGGGCCGTCACGATCTTCTCCAGGACCGGCGCGAGGTCCACCGCCTGGACCACATCCGACCTGCCTGCCGCCGCCGCCCGCTGCAACTGGTACTGCACGATGTCGTTCATTCGCGGCACCTGTTCCCGCACCGCCTGCCGTAACGTGTCCTCTCTGCCCGAGTCAACCGCACCCTGCAGCACCGCCAACGGCGTCTTCAGGCTGTGGGCAAGATCTCCGAGGCTGTTTCTATAGCGCTCCTGACTGGCCTGCCCATGATGGATCAACAGATTGATATTCTGTGTCAATCCACGCAGCTCTGATGGATAGTCCCCCTGCAGGGCGTCCGCCTCCCCGGTTTTGATCCGCCCCAGGTCCCGGGCCACCCTGCGCAGTGGCCCCAGCCCCCAGCGCAGGACCGCGCCCTGCACCACCAGCAACAACACCGCCGCGCCCCCCAGCCATAGAAACAGGGTAAGCCGGAAACGGGCAATCTGGGCCGCCATGTCGGCTCCGCTTTCCGCAACGACAACGGTATAGGCCAGCTCCCGGCCCCGTTTATCCTCCCACACCAGGCCGAACGCGAGCAGATAGAGGCCCTCTCCGGCAGCGTCATGCAGGAAACGCTTCTCCCCCGCTTTCAGCTCCGGAGCATAATCCATGTTCCGGCCCACGAGGGAAGGGGACTGCCAGCGATAGGCACCCTCCTCTCCGACAATGCGTGCGTAAAGACCGGAATCCGGATTGGAAAAGCGGGGATCAGGCAGAGTCTCCGGCATACGCATACGCCCGGAGGTATTGGTATCCGCCGCCGCCAGCAGTGCATAGATGTGTCCCTGAAGACGATCTTTCAGCGCCACTTCCACGCTATCCCGGAAGGCTTTGTCCAGAGCATATCCGGAGAGCCCGAAAAAAGCGGCGAGCACGAACGACGCCGCGAGCACCATTCGCAGGTGAATGGAAAGGGGCATCAAGTGCCGTCCTTCTCCAGACGAAAGCGGTATCCGCGACCCCGCAGGGTCTCTATGGGTTCCAGGGTCTTGTCCGGATCCAGCTTTCGCCGCAGACGGCCCACGAATACCTCAAGGACGTTGCTGTCCCGGTCAAAATCCTGGTCGTAGATGTGTTCCGTCAAAACTGTTTTAGAGACCACTTCCCCCGGATGCAGCATCAGATACTCCAGGACCCGATACTCGTAGGCAGTAAGGGAGATCTCCTCACCGCACAGGGCGACGGTCTGGCGTGTGGTGTCCAGCGTGATCGGACCGTACTCCACCACCGGAACGGAGAGGCCGACGCTGCGCCGCAACAGAGCGTTGAGTCGCGCCGACAACTCCTCGAAATGAAAAGGCTTCACCAGGTAATCATCGGCTCCAGCCCCTAACCCTTCGACCTTATCCTGCCAGTTGCCCCGGGCCGTCAGGATCAGTATCGGCAACTCTTTGCCCTCCTTACGCAGGGCCTTGATCAGGTCGATTCCAGAGAGCTTGGGCAGACCTATGTCTATGATAGCGAGATCAATCGGGTATTCCCTGCCGAGATAAAGGCCCTCTTCCCCGTCCGCAGCCGCATCCACCGAGTAGCCCCGATCTGTTAACTGACGGACCAGTTGTTCCCGCAGCGCTTTTTCGTCCTCTACAAGGAGTATTCGCATTGGAGGCTACCCGGGCCTTCAGCGCAACTGCTGTCCGGTACGGGCGTCAATCCGGAAATTCCGCACCTTACCGTCCGGGGTAAGTATCCTGATCATGTGCACCGGACGTCCATCGATGAACTGCGTTTCCGCCGCCAGTACCCGGCCGCCGGTTCGATCGCGGATACGCGCCACGGCGCGATCCAGCTCCTGATTCCGCAACTGCTCCTGGCTGCCGAAGGTGCCGGCAGCGGGTGGCGAGCTCCCCTCCCGGTGTTGATAGCGCTGCGCAGCCGCCGGCTCGAGCACCAGCAGACTGCTGAGCAGCAACATCACCGCAAGGATATTTCTCTTTTTAATCACCACCAAACCTCTCTTCTCGGCTGCTCTTGATACCAGAAGGGCCCATCGCTGTCACTGTAACCTCCGTCCGGCACCCAGCCGTCGACTCTACCGCTCCTTGGATCCACGGTCACCTGGATAGGGATCCAGCGGCCGGGGCGTTCCCGGGTCCGGGTATGGAAGACCTTGCCCTTATAGCGGTATTTTACACGATACCCGACCAGTTGCTCACGACTGCGGTAGTCGTCCCGGTACTCGCAGCGACGTTCCACCGTGGAGTAGCCGTCGTCATTGCGGTTGTTACCGATGTTGTAACCGATCGCACCTCCCAGCAGTACGCCGGCTATGGTCGCCGCATCCTGCCCGTGGCCGTTGCCGAACTGGCTACCCACGACACCGCCGATAATGGCCCCGGTCAGGGTCGGCAGGTAATCATAATCATCACCTTGTTCCTGGTAATATACCTGTTCATTCCAACAGTGCTGCCGGGGCACAGCCCCGGTAGTCTGCTGGTAGATCGGTTTTACATCTATGACCCTGGCCTGGTCATAGAAACTGTTGCCCCTGTGACCCGCCGTCGCGATACCTGAGGTCAGCAATACGGCAAGCCCGAGGATGATGGCCACAGTTTTCCTCATCATCTTTTTTCTCCTCTCTTATCAAGCTGAATCGGGAGTGGTGAGAGCTCTTTCCCTCTTCCTGAACAAAGCATACGGCGCTGTTACTGAATGCCTGCTGAACGACGCGCTGGGAACGGCTTCTGCCGCCGCGAGATGAATGCTATTCTTCCTCCAGTCCCGGAAACCCTATGGTGGAACCCCGTCCCATGCCCTATTTCATCTACCGAATACATGCCGATAACCGGCTGGAAAATATCGATTCCCTGGAGAAATACCGGGACGCGAAAATGATGGTCAGGGAGCTCTGGGCCAGGGAGGATAAGGAGTCCGGCGTGATGATCCGGATGATCTATGCCGAGACCCTGGGTGAAGCCGAGAAACTGCTGTCCACCCCGCGAGACGACCGGATCATAGGTGACGACTGATCAGACATCGGAGGCGGTCAAGGCACCCCTGTCAGTCCTGCTGCCGTTCCGAAACGGCGCCTCTACGCTGGATGAGTGCGTGGATTCCATTCAGTCTCAGACCTGGCGTGATTTTGAGTTACTCGCCGTTAACGACCATTCCAGCGATGAATCCCTGACCGTTCTTCGTTCCCGGGCACGCAGTGATCCGCGTATACGCGTGCTGCAGAATCCCGGCCGCGGCCTGGTTGCCGCCCTGAACCACGGTCTGCAGAAGGCGGAGGGAGATTTGGTGGCCCGTATGGATGCCGATGACCGCATGCACCCGGAAAGGCTGCTCAAGCAGTTGCGCTACCTGCGACAGAACCCGGATATCGCGGCAGTCGGAAGCCGGGCCAGGCTGTTTCCGGAAAACGCAATAAGAAGCGGATTCCGCGAGTACATGCGCTGGCAGAACGCCTGTCTGCGGCCGGAGGAGATCGCCCGCGATATCTATATTGAGGCACCGCTGATCCATCCTACGGTCATGTATCGCAGAGCCGCAGTTCTGGACCTGGGCGGATACCGGGACGGCCCTTTTCCGGAAGATTACGATCTCTGGCTGCGTTTCCACCATTCCGGACTCCGGATGGCCAAGCTCGATGTGTCGCTGCTGGAGTGGCGGGAGGATCCGGAGCGCACCTCGCGGGTGGATCCACGCTATGATCGTGAGGCCTTCGACGGACTCCGTGCACACTATCTGGCCAAGGATTCCCGGCTTCGTTCACGGCGCCATAACTTTGTCTTCTGGGGTGCCGGCCGCCGCACCCGCCAACGTTGTCGCCATCTGCAGAACAAGGGATTTACGCCTCGAGCATGGGTAGATATAGATCCCTGTAAGATCGGTAACCGCCTGCAAGGGGTTCCGGTGGTCCCGCCGGAGTGGCTGCGCTCCAACCGCACATTCGTGCTCTGCTACGTAACCAACCACGGGGCCCGTGAATTGATTACGCATCAGTTGTTGGAATACGGCTATCTGGCCGGTCGCGATTTTCTTATGGTGGGTTAACTATATTACGCACGACCCGCTTTAGCGGGACAGAGTTGCGGTATCTGCTGGAGCTGTGTCGAAGCCGGAATGGACTTAGTCGGCGGCGGTTCCCTGGGTCAGCGCCAGGTTCAGTGCCACTGTCTGTTTGCGGTTCTGCAAATAGAATCCGATTACCTTTTTTACATACTGCCGGGTTTCGGGGAACGGTGGAACCCGGTTGCCGTATCTCTTTACCGCGTTCTCGCCGGCATTGTAGGCGGCCAGCGCCAGCTTAAGGTCGTTGCGGAACAATGTGAGAAGATCCCGCAGGTAACGTGCTCCACCCTCCAGATTAGCCCTGGGGTCCCGTCTGTCGGTAACGCCGTAACGGCGGGCGGTATCCGGCATCAACTGCATGAGCCCTACCGCACCGGCCCTGGAGACGGCGTTTGGATTATATCCGGACTCCGCCTTAATCACCGCATGCAACAGCTCCGGATAAAGCCGGTTACGTTTGGCCACATCATCGATCATGCTGGAATAGTGGGCTAAGTTCCTCTGATAAGCCGCTTGGTCAACGCGCGACCTGGCCCGTTCCATCAGACGATCCGACCCGGAACGCCAAAGCAGCCTGTATCCCCCCTTCTTTACCGGTTTATCGGTAAACAGGATATTGCCGTCATAATCCTGGTATTTATAGATCTCAGCGTATGCGGATTGGCCGATCAACAGACCACCGATCAGCAGTAACCCGGTCGTTATTTTTGTGGAAATCTTGTTCACAACCACCCCAAAAAAACTTCTAGCCTTTCTACCTTAGAATATCCAGGAAAAAAATCAATAAGTTAACGCTAAAATCTAGAACGTTTCACAGTCATTTAGCGAACGATTTGTAATATTCTTTAGCGTCCGCAGCATTTTTTGTATTTTTTTCCGCTGCCGCAGGGGCAGGGATCGTTGCGTCCCACCTTGGGCTGCGTATGGACGACGGTCTCCGGCGCCGCCAGCTTGCCGTCCACGTAATACCAACGGCCGTCCTTTTTACTGAAGCGGCTGAATTCATGATGGCTACGAACAGCACCCTTCTCCTTGAAGTGGGCCACGAATTCCACCATTCCATCTTCATCCGTTTCCCCGCCGCGTTCGCTGGATCGGATCTCCAGACCCAACCAATCGGAGTTCGCCGCCCAACGGCGTGTGGCCTGTTCATCGTAATCGGCGCGATGGGAGGGATGCAGCGTTGTACCAAGATATTCTATGGTACCTGTCACGTAGGCACTGTAGCGGGAACGCATCAGTGCCTCGGCGGTGGCGGCGATCCGCTCCCCGGAGATAAGCGGACCGCAGCACTGATCATATTCGCGCTCGGAACCGCAAGGGCATTCGCTCATCGCTCCCTCCTCCAGCAAAAAATTGAGCCGGGGACTGTACCATGACATCACGCGGTTGCCTATCCGGCGACAGGGCGGGCACAGCAGGTTTTGGAAGTTTGAAGTTAGTAGTTTGTAGAAAGACGCGGAATCGTAAAAACCCCCTACTTCTCACTTCTAACTTACAACCCCAGTTCCCGCCAGCGCTGCTCCAGCCTTTTCAGGGAAACCGGATAGGCGGTCTTCAGTTCCTGGGCAAAGAGCGACACCCGCAGTTCCTCGATGGCCCAGCGCATCTCCTCGATGCGTTCATCCCTACGTCCCCGTTTTCGATAGCTCTCTTCCCGCTCCCGCCACTTTTGGTACAACCCCTGCATCTCCTGCATACGTGTCCCGTCGCGGGCGGCCGCATGGCTCAGTTTTTCCAGCCGCAGGCCTATCGCCTTCAGATAGCGGGGGAGCTGTTTGAGCTGTTGATAGGGGGTATGCCGCAAAAAGCCGACATATACCAGGCGGTCCAGTTGTTGTTTTATATCCGCCAGGGATGCCATCCAGTTGATCTGGGTGATCCCGGACAGGGCCTTGCGTACCTGCTGGTAGCAGTCGAGTATCTCCCCCACCAGCACCGTAATCTCGTTGGTCACGGTAATAAGGGAGCCCTTGCGCTGGGAGATACGTTCCAGAAACTGCCGCTCATCACGTATTCCTGGCATACCTTCGATAAAGGCCAGATCGAGGATCAGGGCGATCAGTTCGTTTTCCAGGTCGTCTCCGGCCGGCGGCTCCCACCCTTGCGGCGTCGGTGCCGCCTTGGCGTATTGCAGACGCATCCTCTCCAACCCGTTCAGATTGCGACGGAGAAAACGCACATCCCGGGATAACTGCAGCATAAATAATCTGCGTAACCCGGACCGGTTTTCCCTTGCGGCATTGGCCTGGGAATCCAGGACCCTTAGCGCCACACTATCCCTCTGGTCCACCAGCGCGGGGAAACCGCGCAATTTGATACCGCCCCGATCCATTTCCACCGTCTCCGGAAGCTCTCCGAAATCCCAGCTCCTGATACCCTCCCGTTCCAGATGCACAGCCGGCAACTGATGGTAGGCATTATGCTCCTTTCCGCCATGACGCTGCTGCAACAACAGCAGATCGCGTCCGGTATCGATCTGCCCGCCTTGCTCATCCAGCACCCGGAAATTCATCCTGAGATGTTCGGGAATGCTCTCCTCGCGCCAGGCATCCTCCGGGATATGGAGGCCGCTCATGGCCTTCAACTGTTCCGACAAGGCGAGTATCAGGGGCTTGTCCGAAGGATGCAGCAGCTTGAGGCAGGCATCCGCGTAATCTGGTGCCGGAACAAAGGATTTGCGAAGCTGCTTGGGCAGACTTCGCAACAGTGCAACGACGAGATCCGGCAACAGGCCCGGCACCAACCATTGGCAACGCTCTTCGGATACCTGATTGAGCACCGCCTGCGGCACCTTGAGGGTAACGCCGTCCTCCGGGTGGCCGGGCTCAAAACGATACTCCAGGGGCAACTGCATACCGTTGAGATCAAACAGGTCCGGGAACTGCTCCGCCGACGCCTCGGCCGCCCCCTGGCGGGTTAAATCCTGCAACCGCATGTGCAGAATCTTGGGTTCGGTGCGGGTTATTCCGCGCAACCATTTTTCGAACTGCGGCGTACTGTATACCCCTTCCGGAAGACGCCGGTCGTAATAGTCGTAGATCACCTGCTGATCCACCAGCAGATCCTGACGGCGTATCTTGTGCTCCCATCCCCGGACCTGCTCCATGAGCTCCCGATTGTGGCGCCAGAAAGGAGCCCGGGTATGAAAATCCCCCTCCACCAGGGCGAAACGAATGAATATCTCCCGTGCTTCCTGCGGATTAATAGGGCCGTAGTTGATTTTCCGTCTGGGAACCAGGGTGAGCCCGAAAAGGATAACCTTCTCATAGGCGGCCACCTGGCCGCGATTCTTCTCCCAGTGCGGCTCCGAATAGCTGCGTTTGATCAGGTGCCCTGCGAGGGACTCCACCCATTCCGGGCGCACCGCCGCGACTGTACGCGCATAGAGCTTGGTGGTCTCCACCAGCTCCGCGGCCACCACCCATTTCGGCTGTTTCTGAAACAGACCGGAACCGGGAAAGATGTGAAAACGGCTGTTGCGCGCACCCTGATAATCCCGTTCCCTGCTCCGGTCTTTGAAACCCACATGACTCAGCAGACCGCTCAATATTGCCTTGTGGATCTCCTCATATCCCGCCTCCGCACTGTTTTCCTTATAGCCCATCTCGTGCATCTGGCCCCGCAGCTGGTGATGGATATCGTGCCACTCCTGGACCCTGATCCAGGACAGAAAATTATCGCGGCAATAGCTGCGGAACTTGCGCTTACTCAGGTGGCGGCGGCGCTCCTCCAGGTGTTCCCAGAGCTTCAGGAAAGCGAGAAAATCCGACTCCTGGTGCCGATAGTGATGATGCGCTTCGTCCGCTGCCTGCTGCCGCTCGATGGGCCGTTCCCGGGGATCCTGGATACTCATGGCCGCGGCGATAACCAGTATCTCCCTAAGACAGCCGGTATGAGCCGCTTCCAGCAGGATCCTTCCGATACGTGGGTCCACAGGCAGTTTTCCGAGCATACGACCGAGCCGCGTCACCTTGCGATCCCCGCTCACCGCCCCGATCTCCTCCAATACCCGATAACCGTCCTTGACCAGCCGGGTATCCGGAGCATCGACGAAGGGAAAGTCAGCGATCTCGCCGAATCCGAGGATCTTCAT
Organism: Sedimenticolaceae bacterium; assembly: GCA_050291465.1. Classification (GTDB taxonomy): domain Bacteria; phylum Pseudomonadota; class Gammaproteobacteria; order Chromatiales; family Chromatiaceae; genus CBFDBF01. The sequence goes on from JBNKJV010000006.1 coordinate 25,078, forward strand.
CTGCAGTATCACCGAGGCGAGGTTGGTGCGCAGGATCTCCGCTTCGGTAAACTGCCGACGGGAATCGTAGTCGTCTTCCGAGTAGAGGCGGATGCAGACACCGGCGGCCACCCGACCGCAACGACCCTTGCGCTGATCGGCGCTGGCCTGGGAGATTCGTTCGACGGGCAGACGCTGTACCTTGCTGCGGTAGCTATAACGACTTATACGGGCAAAGCCGGCGTCGATGACATAGCGTATACCCGGAACCGTCAGGGAGGTCTCGGCAACATTAGTGGCCAGGATGATGCGCCGCTGTCCGGAGGGATGAAATATACGGGTCTGCTCCGCGGTTCCCAGCCTGGCATACAGAGGCAGCACCTCCGTCAGTTGCAGCTTATGCTTGCGCAGGCTTTCCGCCGTCTCCCGGATTTCCCTCTCTCCGCTTAGAAAGATGAGTATGTCCCCGCGATCGATGCGTGACAGTTCATCCACCGCCTCCAGGATCGCCTGCTGCATCGGTTCATCCCGTTCGCTGCAGGCCTCGCCGGATTCTTCGCTGACCGTCGCCGATCGTTGCCCCTCCACGCCTTCCTGCACGGGCGGTCGATAGCGAAGCTCCACCGGATAGGTACGACCGGAAACATTGATGATGGGAGCGTGCGCAAAATGCTCCGCAAAGCGCTCCGGATCTATGGTTGCCGAAGTGATGATAAGCTTTAGATCGGGTCTCCTGGGCAGAAGCTGTTTCAGATAGCCCAGCAGGAAATCAATATTGAGGCTTCTTTCATGGGCCTCATCGATAATCAGGGTATCGTATTCGTTAAGTAAACGATCGCGCTGAATCTCCGCCAGCAACATACCGTCGGTCATTAACTTGATATGACTCTCCGGCCGCACATGGTCGTGAAAACGCACCTTGAAACCGACTCCGGTTCCAGGCTCGCACCCCAGTTCTTCCGAAATCCGTGCCGCCAGACTGCGCGCCGCTATACGCCGCGGCTGAGTGTGGCCGATGCGCCCGAAGATGCCCCGTTTCAGGGTCAGGCAGATTTTCGGTAGCTGCGTTGATTTACCGGAGCCGGTCTCACCGCAAAGGATGATGACCTGGTGCCGGTTAATGAGGTCGCCGATCTCCTGCCACTTTTCGCTTATGGGCAGCTCCGGCGGAAATCCAGGTTGAGGCAGGGTCGCGGCGCGGCGCGCCGCCAGTTCACGGGAACGCTGCAGTTCCTGAGACAGCCGCAACAGGCCCTGAAGGTAAGGTTTTCCCTCCCGTTGTCGCGCTTTGAGGCCTTGAATGCGTTTCCTGAACCCGTGGCGGTCCGCCAGCATACAGGCGTCGATATCGCTGGCAGAGGGGAAAGAGGAAGAGGTCACAGGCTGGAAAAAAACAAAAAGGAACGGGCACCGCCCCACGATAACACTGTGGCGTGCCGTTCGCGAGTCCTGTTCGCCCCTGCCGGGACGTTCTCTCGTATGGGAAACTAAAGCGAGGTGCTCAATGCCACCCTTTCGAATGTATCCGTACGCGGTTTTTCCACCGTACACCGTGGCACCAGGCGTTTTTCATGCTTGGCGTCCAACCAGTCCAGAAGCGGGCCCCACTGCTTCAGATCCCGTTCAATCCCTTTCGTGCCCAGCTCATGGATCCCAATCCCCTGCTCCAGAGCCTGAGCATAGTTGGGGGTATCCCGCAAACGTGTGATCACCGGGATATCCAGGTTGGAAAGCAGTTGCTCCAGTTGCTGGTCGATCCGAAACTGACTTCTGATTCGGTTGGATATGACGCCGATCCGTTTACCCTGGGATCGGACCTTACCCACCGCCATGAGATCCTGGAGAAATTGCGTCACCGCATGAACGTCAAAGGGCGACGGCATTACCGGTACCAGGATATCGTCCGCCAGCCGGACCATCTCGAACAGGCAACTCCGTTCCACCCCCGCCGGGGTATCGATAACCATCAACTGGGTTTCGCCCCCGCCGCCGTGGTGTAACCAGGTGCGGGTTGCGCCCCGCTTGGGATGGGCACCATCGATGCCCCGGATCTTCGGCAGTTCCTTGGAGCGCTGGCGAAGCCAAAGCAGGCTCGACCCCTGAGGGTCATGATCCAGCAGAACGGTCTTTTTACCCTGGCTGGCGTAATAGGAGGCCAGGCTGGTGGCGATGGTACTTTTACCACAGCCCCCTTTTGAATTGATCAGCATAATACGTCGCATGATCCCCCCTTCTATTATTATTTTTGTACCCGTTGCCTCCCTGCGGGGGTACCCGGTTACGGCAAATATGGAAATCATCCACGGGAACGTTTGAGAATAACCCTTTAAATGCTGTATGAAAAGGGTTTTTACCCCCCAAACAGCCAAAAAAGCAGTGAAACCAGGGCACTCACCTGAATCATGGGGGTAATGGGAAGGTAGATCCTCCTATTCTGCCGCTCAAGCATGACCTCTCCGGGCGGTCTTTGCTACCAATAGGCAAACAGCCGCCCCTCCTCCAGCTTGTGCTGAAAACGGCGCAACGGCCGCTTGCCCCCCTCGACACACTCACCACTGGGGATATCAAAACGCCAGTTATGTTTCGGGCAGGTGAGCCGTTTTCCCTCCAACGCCAGATGCGGAATATCCGTAACCTGGTGTGGACAGCGGCTGTCATAGACGCGGATATCGTCCTCGGAACGGTAGACGAACAGATGCCGGCCCTCCTTCTCGAAAAAGACCACGTCGTCCACCGGCAGTTCATCCAGTGGCGCGATATCGTGCCATTCCGGTTTGGCATCGAGATTCTCCGGTCGAAACTCGGGAATATCCATATCCAGCAGTATCTCCGCGGCCCATACGATCTTTGCCAGGCCCAGTACCGGGAACGCCATGAGCAGCGCATCGATAATCTCGTTCGGTGTCGCCCCGTTGCGTAACGCCCGGGTAAGGTACTGCCTGAACCCCCCCTCGGTCTGCACCGCCACTTTGGTGATTACGGAAATGAGATCCCGAGTACGGGTATCCAGGTGCTCACCTGCCTTTTTCAGAAATGTGAAGTAGGAGGTCATGGCCTCGGGACGGGCCTGTACCAGATAGTTCAACGCATCACTCATGGGATCCCCCTTTCTGGTCGCGTGAAGTCGGACTCATTGATCCAATATAAGGGCGGGGGGGCAGACTTAAAGACAGTTATCAGTTATCAGTTATCAGTCGTCGGTTACCCATCATGGGGCTGTCTGCGCCCGGTCTAGCCAGCCGCCTGTTTCATCAGCCTCTTGGTGATGCGGGAAGAGATCTCTTCGATGGAACGGGTGGTGGTATCCAGCACCGGGATATCCAGTTCTTCAAAGATCTGCAGCGCCTGTCCGACCTCTCCCTGACAGTTGGTCAACGCCGCATAGCCACTCCCCGGCCGCCGCTGTTCCCGGATCCGGTGCAACCGCTCCGGATCAATAGTAAGCCCGAACAGCTTGTCCCGATGGGGCCGCAGTACCTGGATTACATCATTACCTTCGAAATCCTCTTCCGTGAGCGGATAATTGGCGGCACGCAAACCGAAATGCATGGCCAGATAGAGGCAGGTCGGTGTTTTCCCGGAACGGGAAACACCCACCAGCACCACGTCCGCCTCCCCGAATTTATCCACCCTCACACCATCGTCATTGACCATGGCGAAATTGATGGTACTCATGCGATCCTGATAAATCCTGTCATCCGATATACCGTGGCTGAGCCCCATCTTTCCGCTGGGATCTATACCCAGTTCTTCCGAGATCGCGGGCAGAAAGCTGTCGAAAAGTTCCAGATACAGGCAGCGACTGATTCGCAGCACCTTGGCTACCTCCGGTTCCATCATGGTAGCGACCACGACGGGGCGCTGCTCATGTTCTTCGAAACGCCTAGCCAGCTTCCGGGCCTTGTGGGGATTATTGACAAACGGCATATAGACCACATCGAACTCCACGTCTTCGAATTGGGAAAGCAGACTGTATCCCATGGCCCGGGCGGTGATACCGGTACTTTCTGAGATGAAATAGACCGTTCGTTTCATGAGAAACTCGAGGCGTGTGGATGTCTTTTGCAGCATAGCAAACCGCCGCGCCACACCCAATCTCACCCTTAGGGCTTGAACTAATGATATTAATGGTTATTATTGGAGTCTCTAATACTAAGGGGCCTCCTTATTGGCCTTTCTGAGGTCCCCTAACTGGAGTAATCATGTCATCACCGGCACCCCCCTATTACAAACAGAACCGGCTGAAACAGCTCCGTGCGTTCTGTAACGCGGCACAGACCCACAGCGTAAGCGAAGCGGCAGAAAGGCTGTTTCTGAGCCAACCGACGGTCTCACTCCAGATCCAGGCCCTGGAACGGGAACTGGAAACCATGTTGTTCGAACGGCGTGGCCCGAAGATCAAACTTACTCCGGAGGGAGAGATACTGTACAAACTCGCCCAACCCCTGGTTGAAGGCATTGACGGCCTGCATGAAGCCTTTGTCGCGCAGTGCGGTTCCCTGGAGTCGGGAGAGCTCAACATCGCGGCCGGGGAATCCACGATCCTCTATCTCCTCCCCGACCTGATGAAGGAATTTGCCTCCCGTTATCCAAAGATCCGTCTAAAGCTCCACAATGTCACCGGGCGGGACGGCATGGCCCTGCTACGGGCGGACCAGGTGGATTTTGCAGTGGGTTCCATGCTGGACGTGCCGGAAGATATCATCTACCAGCCGGTGGCCTCCTATGAAACCGTCCTTATCACACCACCGGATCACCCCCTGGCGGACCGGGAAAGTGTCACGCTGGACGACATCAGCCCCTACGGATTGATCCTGCCACCACACCACCTCAGCACCTGGCGCATGGTGGACTTTGTATTCAATCAAAACAACGCCAGTTACAACGTAACCCTGGAGGCCGGCGGTTGGGAGGTTATCAAGAAATACGTTGAACAGGGCATGGGGGTATCCATCGTTTCTGCACTCTGCCTAACCGGTAACGAAAACGTCGCGCATATATCGCTTAAGGACTATTTTCCGGATCGCGGCTACGGCGTGGTATTGCGGCGCGGCAAGTTCCTGTCCCCGCAGGCCAAGCGTTTTATCGAAATACTCGACCCGGAATTTTTCAACGACAACGACGGCGAACAGCACAAAGAGGCGGTTTGATGGGGAGTTGGAAGTAAGAAGTTTTTAGTTTGAAGTTGTCAGGATTAGGCGGCGGGCACAGCCTGCCCTACGAAACTTCCCACTTCTGACTTCCAACTTACTCTCCCAATACCACTTCTATTTCCAACGCCTTTTCAAACAAGGCCAGTTTCCTGCGCTGAAGGGCGAGACGAACCCTGTCTCCGGGCTTACAATCCAGCATCTCTATCATTACGTCGGCACTTGTGTACACCGGCACTCCGTCGATACTACGAATCAGATCATCTTTTTTGATACCTGCCAGTTGTGCGCCGCTACCGGGCACCACCTCTGTCACCGCGACCCCCGGCTCCGTATCGGAAAGCAGAATACCCATTACCCCTGATCGAGGGAGCCGCGCATCCCCGGTAAACAGCAGAATATCCGCTATCCCCGGCTGTACCTGGGTAGTCCCGGCCGGGAGCACGATTGAATAGGGCTCCGGTAGACGCCTGGCCACCCTTTTCGGTATACCGTAACCGTAAGACAAGTGCCCACCCCCGGCCAGAAGCACCATTTTCCGACCTGGGTGCTCCCGCAGATAATCAACCGCCCGTTGCGCCATCCCTTCGTCCCAGAGCAGCTGTACCTGATAAAACCGTTCAAAATCCTGTTTGTCTGCATGCGGATGCTCCCGGAATATCCGCAGAAGGTGGCTTTTGTAGGCTTCGTCCGATCTATCGATCTCCTCCGGCAGTGCAGCCCGTTCCTCCGGTGTTAATCCCTCCATTCCCTGTTTTGCAACGGTATCGGTAATCTCCCTGGGGACGTTAAGGGCCACCACCGGGATACCCTGCTCCCGGGCGTAGGTCAATATCGGCCGGTAGAGCCGATAGTCAAAGCGCCAGCGTCGATACCATTCGCTGTCACGAAGCATCTCCTTCTCGTTCGAACGGCCCGCGATATAGTTATCGAGGACCGTCTGAAACGGCGTCTGGAACTGTTCCATGCCGATGGCGATATCCGGATAACGCGCATGCAGTTTGCGAATGATTTCCAGTTGCTTCAGATGGTGAGCGTACTCATCATGTGCCTCACCCACATAGATAACCCTGGAACCTGCCAGTTCATCGAGGATGCCGTCCAGATTTTTAACATCTCGTAAATCAAGCACATCGCCCCCCTCCTGAACGGCAGCGCTCAATCCCGGTCCACCCAGATAGTCCGCCGTCGTCTGGCAGGCCACGAGGGATGGAAGGAACAGGGCGACAACAACAATAGATTTTGGGATTGATAATCTCATCAGAACCTGTTTCATAGTACCTCGCGGTCGTACTCGTGGCGATTCCGCTCCAGAGCCCGATAAGCGACTTGGAGTCCTGTTAAATAATCCAATCCCCGGATAATATCCTTGAACGCTATATTTCAAAAGAAAGACAGCCATATGCCCAAATCGTTCTTTATCGCCGCCGCTTTGCTGATTGCAACCCTCTCCGCCGCGGATCTCCCGGCCGCCCAACCGCTGCAACACACCCTGGACGTCTCCATTGATCCCGGTGGCCATGCACTGCAGGTAGACGATGTTCTGGTGTTTCCCTCCCCGGTCGCCGGGTTTGAGCTCCTGCTCCATCCTGGTCTGCGAATCGACACCATCACCGAGGGCGTGAGATGGGAGCGCTTAACCGGCGGCGGCACCGGAGGGGAACCGGCCCGCTACCGCATCACCGCGGAAAACGCGAACAGCCGCTTCCGGCTCCGCTACCGGGGGATCATTAACGAGCCCCTCCAGAAGATAGGGGACGACTACGCCGGTGCTCGCGAGGCGTCCGCGGGACTGATAACGCCGGAAGGGGTATTCCTGGACGGTTCCAGTTTATGGTATCCCGTAGTCGACGGGTATCCGCTGACCTTCTCCCTGCACGTCCATCTCCCGGAAGGCTGGCACAGTATCAGCCAGGGTCAGCCTTTTACAACCGCCGAATTTGAGGGATGGGAGGAAAGTTTTCCTCAGGATGAGATCTATCTGGTCGCCGGCCGCTTCTACCTGTACAGCGCCCCAGGCCCTATCGCCGAAGCACGGGTATACCTCAGAGAACCTGATGAAGAGTTGGCCGGGCGTTATCTGCAGGCCACCGTGCATTACCTGGAGCTGTACAGCAATCTGCTGGGACCCTATCCCTACGACAAATTCGCCCTGGTGGAGAATTTCTGGGAAAGCGGATACGGCATGCCCTCCTTTACCCTGCTCGGTCCGCGGGTAATCCGGCTGCCGTTTATCCTGCACAGTTCCTACCCCCATGAGATACTCCACAACTGGTGGGGTAACGGTGTCTATGTGAACTACGGCGCCGGCAACTGGAGCGAGGGCCTCACCTCCTATCTGGCCGACCATCTGCTCAAGGAACAGCAGGGGCTTGGGAGTTCCTATCGTCGTGATACTCTGCAACGTTACAGCGATTACGTTGCAGAAGCGGAAGACTTCCCCCTAACCCGTTTTCGCGGTCGTCACGGGCAGGCAAGCCAAGCGGTGGGCTACGGCAAGGCGATGATGTTCTTCCACATGCTTCGTCGTCGGTTGGGCGATACCGCCTTCCGTGAGGGTCTGCAGCGCTTCTACCGCGACAACCGCTTCAAGGTGGCCGGTTATCGGGAGCTTCAGCAGGCATTCGAAAGCGTCGCAGACAGGGACCTCTCGGAGATGTTTCTGCAGTGGACCGGTCGCACCGGTGCTCCCGCCCTGCAGATCACCGACGTGTCGATGCAAAAGGAGCAGGACCGATACCGGCTTAGGGCTGTGTTACATCAGACCCAGAAGGAGCAACCCTTTCGCATACGCCTGCCGATTCTGTTCCAGTTGCAAAGCGAAGACCGACCCCGGGTGATGCATCTTGATATGACGGAACGCGAGCAATCTCTGGAGATGGGATTTGGGCAACCTCTTCTCTGGCTTGCGGTCGATCCGTTGTTTGATATCTTCCGGCGACTCGACCCGAGTGAAATACCCAGCTCCGTGGGGCGGCTGTTCGGCGCAGAGGAGTTGACGCTGGTGCTGCCTTCCAGGGCCCCGTCCGAATTCAAATCGGCTTATGCGGACCTGGCAAGGGAGTGGGCCTCAAACCATAGCGGGATCCAAGTGGTGTGGGACAACGAACTGGAGGAGATCCCTAGCGGCCGAATGGTCTGGTTGCTTGGACGAGAAAACACCCTGGCGGAGAGTTTTCTTACCACTATCAAAGAAACACCGTTAGGGTCCGAAAAGGAAAATATCCATCTGGAAAATCAGATTTACTCCCTGCAGGAGCACAGTATCGTGCTCACCGGCCGCAACCCTGACACCGTCGGCTGGATTTCACTCCATGCGGCGGACCTCCTGCCGCTACTGGCGCGCAAATTGCCCCACTATGGAAAATACAGCTACCTGGTATTTCAGGGTGCCCAACTCGAAAACGTACAGAAAGGGCAATGGGCCCCGACAAACACCTCCTTGTTTATAACATTTCCAGGGGCCGGCAGGGTTACACCACAACTACCGGAGCATGAGGCGTTGTGGAAGTGAGAAGTTGTCAGTTGTCAGTTGAGCGTACCCCGGGTTCGGATAACTACCATCCGTACTGCTCACTGAAAACTGATTACTGATAACTGATAACTGATTACTGAAAACTGATTACTGTTAACTTCACGTGCATCGCCCTTCCAGCCAGGTGCGGAATTCGCTGCCGAGACTCTCGTGTTTCAGACCGTAATCCACCGTGGCCTGGAGATAGCCAAGCTTGTTCCCGCAATCATAGCGCTTGCCGTCAAACTTGTAGGCCATGATCTGTTCCTCTTCCATCAACGCAGCGATACCGTCCGTGAGCTGTATCTCTCCGCCCGCACCTTGACCGGTGTTGGAGAGATGATGAAAGATCCTCGGAGTGAGGATATAACGCCCGACAACCGCGCGGGTCGACGGCGCCACATCCGGCTTCGGTTTTTCCACGATCCCCTGTACCGGCGCCAGCTTGGTTTCATCGCCGCCGGTATCCACGATACCGTAACTGGCAGTGTCCTGGGGCGCCACCGTCTCAGTGCCTAGGATGCTGCAACCGCATTGCTTGAAGATATCCACCATCTGCTTGAGACAGCCGGGGTTGTTGTCTATGAGGTCATCGGCCAGTATCACCGCGAACGGCTCTTCGCCTATCACTGACTGGGCGCAGAGTACGGCGTGACCCAGTCCAAGGGCCATGTGCTGCCTTATGAATACGCAGGAAACATGGCTTGGTATGATGCCGCGCACAACCTCCAGCATTTGTATCTTTTGGCGCTGTTCCAGTTCCATCTCCAACTCATAAGCGGTATCAAAATGATTGGTGATCGAACTCTTATTGCGTCCGGTAATGAACACCATGATCTCGACGCCGGCCTCAACGGCCTCCTCCACCGCATATTGGATGAGCGGCTTGTCCACCACCGGCAACATCTCTTTAGGACTGGCCTTGGTGGCGGGAAGAAAACGGGTGCCCAAACCGGCCACCGGAAAAACCGCTTTTCTTATCTTTTGCGTCATCAACTCCCCCTATTTAAGGACTCTTCCGTAAATACTGTTCATGTGTCGCAAACATGGCGCAAGATCTTTCTCGACCTGGTCCCAACTGAATCGCCAGGTCCAGTTACCCTCGGTGGTACCCGGCAGGTTCATGCGATGTTCGCCATGCAGGGCGAGAATATCCTGCATCGGCAGCATCGCCAGCCTCGCACGGGAGGCGAGCGCAGCGCGTATCAAAGGCCACGGCATGGGTTCGCGCGAATTCCCGAGATACTCATCTACATAGTGCCTGCTTTGATCGTCCAGGTCACGGTACCAACCGAGGGTTGTATTGTTATCGTGGGTGCCAGTGTAGACAACACTGTTCTGATGGTGACGATAGGGCAGATAAGGATTGTCTGTATCGCCGTTGAACGCAAATTGCAGCACCTTCATCCCTGGCAAACCAAATCCATCGCGCAACGCCTCCACCTCCGGAGTAATGATCCCAAGATCCTCCGCAATCAGTGGTAAAGGATCATAGATCGTATGCAGACGATTGAAAAGCGCCGTACCGGGCGCTTTTACCCAGCGACCATTTATAGCGTTGTCGTCCGCTGCGGGTATCTCCCAACACGCCTCAAACCCTCGAAAATGATCAATACGCACCAGGTCGAATCGGGACAGTTTGCTTTTCATGCGTTCAACCCAGAAGGAGAAACCATCCTGCTCCATCAACTCCCAGCGATAGAGGGGGTTCCCCCAACGCTGGCCGGTGGCGGAAAAATAATCGGGGGGAACACCCGCCACCACCGTTGGTTGACCTTTTTCGTCGAGTTGAAACAGATGCCGGTTGGCCCACACCTCAGCGCTGTCGTGAGCGACAAAGATAGGCATATCCCCGAACAACTTGACACCTCGCTCGTTGGCGTATCTTTTCACCTCCGCCCACTGCCTGAAAAACAGATACTGTTCGAAATAAATATACTGGAGATCTTCCGCCAAACGGCTACGCGCTTCGGCGATGGCCTGGGGCTGGCGGTCACGCAGTCCTTTCGGCCACTTCCACCAGGCACGTTTCTCCTCCTGATGGATCGCTTCGAACAGGGCATAATCCTCCAGCCAGAACCGCTGTTCACCTATAAATCTGGCAAGTTGCTCCTTTTCCGCGCTTCCCGCCAACTTCTTGAATCCTGACCAGGCTCCAAACAGCGCCTGCTGACGGCATTCGTAGGAGATGCAGGTCTGATTCAGAATGGAGCTCTCAAGCCAGCCCAGTTCCACCAGAGGCTCCAGGGCGATGAGCCGCCGGTTTCCTGCATGTACTGAACGGGTCGAATAGGGAGAGCCGTTCTCCTGGGTAGGACCCAAAGGCAGGGTCTGCCAGACGGAAAATCCGGCAGCCGCAAGAAAATCGATGAAATTACGTACTTCCGGTCCAAGATCTCCAATAACCCCTGGACCCGGTAGTGATGTGATGTGCAAAAGAACCCCGGCACGGCGCCGGTCCAGGCATCCCTTTGGAGAAAATGGTTCCATCCTAATATCTCGTCTCCCGTAGTCTCTGCTCTTTTGGTTTACACATGGTTAGTTCTTTATCATAACTCCACCGGCTGTCGGTTCTCCCGCACCGACAGCAAAAACACGGGACAGATACTCCGGCGGATCAACGCCGAGAATTTTATAGAGGTGGGTAAGTTGGTGCCGGAACAGCTGCTCAAAATCCGAGACCGTTTCACCCGGATTGTAATCACCAAACCACCAGAACCAGTCAGATCCTTCACAATGAGCCAACTGCATTTCCGCATGCTTCTGTTCCGTTTCCGAGAGTCTTCCCTCCTTCATCACCTGATCGAACACCTTCTTAGCGGCAACCAACATATCCCAGGCCCGATTCTTGTCCGTATTGCCTATCCAGGTCGAAAATGTTCCATAGACCCAGCTTCCCGCAACCATTCTTTTCAAGGTCGGTGATGGCTCTTTCTGGCCATGCAACACCTCTGAAAAGGTCGTAAGCTGCAACCCTGGGTGTTCAACCAGGCGCTTGTATAGCGCAGTCAGGAAATAACAGCCGTTTCTCGGATAGTATTCCCAGGCGTTCTCTCCATCCAGGATGATGGAAACAACCGGGTCGACATGATCTTTGGTATTTTCCGCGATGATCCCCAAATGGTTGATGAGATCTCCCACCGCATCATCCGCATGCCAGTCCGCATAGGTGAAGCCGATAAAATCGGAAAGACCGTCATCGCGGAAGAAACAGTTCAGGCGGCCCTTGCCGAGACGGTATGGAGTATGTACCCAGCTGGGTGTTAACGGCGCCCCCTCCAGGGAAGCAGTTAGACTGTTCTTTAGGACCTGCTGGCCGCTGGCGACCCAACGAAACCCCTCCTCCTCCAATATCCGCAGGGTCTCCTCGCTTACCGCGCCTTCTGAAGGCCAGCAACCTTCCGGCATAAACCCGAAGTGTTTTTCAAACACCTCTATTCCGCGGCGGATATGCCAGCGGGCCCGGGGTTCACCGCCCGGGTAGTCGGTTGCTTTCGGTAGTGGGATCTCCGGCATGGCCTCCCGGGCGGATTTCAAATCCAGCAACAACGGTACAATAGGGTGAGCGTAAGGCGTCACCGATAGCTCCACACGACCTTCTTCCGCCAGGCGGCGGTATTGCTTGATCACTCCGGACAACAGATCTCTGATGCTTTCCACCAGCCTGCGCCGGTCGTCGTTATCGTATTTGAGCCGCTTCTTTTCCAGAGAGTGGATCCGGATGTCATTACCACGCGGGAACTCTCCCATCCAGGCAATGTGATACCAGACGAGCAGGTCTATCAGGTACTGGTCATTCAGATAGATAGAGGACTCCGCGTGTTCGCTCACCAACTCGGAGATATGCACCAATCGGCGAAACATCGGGAACCGCCCGATAAGCCGTTTCTCATTTGCCCTCTGGCAGGCACGAACAATATCGCGGCGTGATTTCTCGTCTCCGGGCAATCCGGGACCGGCCAACGCCGCCAGCAGCGGGTCCTTGATCCGCGCCCCCCGATCCAGCCAGGCATCGATCTGCTCTACGTATTCATCCAACTGTTCCAAAAGGACCGGAGCAAAATTGACCACCGCCTTTGCCTGGGGATTGCTCTCCAGATGGAAGGCCATATCGACATAATCCTTGATGCCATGAAGATAGACCCAGGGCAACTGGAAATCGCTGTGGTCAGGTCCACGGTAGTCCGGTTGGTGCATATGCCAGCACAGCACCACCTTCAACGGCCTGCTGCTACCGGACATAATTCCTCACCTGACCAAGCATATTGGGGGTCACAAGCACCACGCCGTTGGGAGTCACATGGAAACGTTTGGCATCCCGCTCCAGGTCTTCGCCGATTATGCTTCCTTCCGGAATAACACAGCCACGATCGATCACCGTCTTGGTGATGCGGCAGTGGCGGCCGATATCCACGTCGGGCAGCACTACCGAATCCTGAACCAGGGAATAGGAATTTACCCGGACATTGGAAAAAAGCAATGAGTTACTGACCTTGGAACCCGATACGATACACCCCCCGGCCACCATGGTGTCTACCGCCATACCGCGACGGTCGTCGTCGTCGAAGATGAACTTAGCCGGCGGCAGCTGTTCCTGATAGGTCCATATGGGCCATTTCTTGTCATAAAGATTCAATTCCGGAGTGACCCCGATCAACTCCAGATTCGCCTGCCAGAACGCATCCACGGTCCCTACATCCCGCCAGTAAGCCTGTTTACCCGTTTCCGGATCACGGAAGGGGTAAGCCATTATCCGGTAGTTGGCGATGATTTCGGGAATGATGTCTTTCCCGAAGTCGTGGGAAGAACCCGGGGTATCCGCATCCTTGATCAGTTGCTCGAATAAAAACCCCTTGTTGAACACATAGATACCCATGGAGGCCAGGGCGACGTTATCGCGTCCGGGGATCGTTTTCGGACGCTCGGGTTTCTCCTCGAATTCCAGAACCTTCCCGTCCTCATCCACGTTCATCACGCCGAACGATCTTGCCGTTTCCGGATCCACCTCCAGGCAACCCACCGTCATGTCCGCACCGCTCTCCACATGCTGTGCGATCATGGTGCCGTAATCCATGCGGTAGATATGATCACCCGCCAGGACCAACACATACTCGGGATCGTGGTTACGAATGATGTCGAGATTCTGATACACCGCATCCGCGGTACCGGCATACCAGGTGTTTTCAATGCGCTGCTGGGCCGGCAGAAGTTCCACGAACTCACCGAACTCACCCCGCAGAAAACCCCATCCCCGTTGGATATGCAGCAGCAGGGAGTGTGCCTTGTACTGGGTCAGCACCCCTATGCGCCGTATGCCGGAATTGATGCAGTTGGAAAGGGGGAAATCGATAATACGGAACTTACCACCGAACGGAACAGAGGGCTTGGAGCGCCATCGGGTCAACTCATTAAGACGCGAGCCCCGCCCTCCCGCGAGAATCAACGCCAGGGTATTCCTGGTAATCCGGCTGACAAACCGGGGATTATCTCCATTTTCCATAATCACCTAAACCTTAATATGAAATTCACGCCACTGCGGCACTCCATCACGTATTCGCATATACTAACACGCTGCGATAATCGGCAATATGTACTATTTGTGGCGTAATACAAAATGAGCAAAACCAGACGTACCTCCGCGGTGCCCCCTCTCAAAGAGCCCCTGTTGCGAATCCAGGAGGCCCGACATCATGACCCCTTCGAGGTCCTCGGGCACCACATGGACGGCGGGCAGGCGCTGATCCGGGTCTTTCTACCCCATGCCTCCGAGGTGCGGATCGAGGAATGCGGCCGGGAATTAACCCGTATCGGCCACAGCGATTTCTTCGAATGGCGCGGCGATGCAGAGGATATCCCTGAGCGGTACCGTCTCTCCTGGTCCGACCAGAGCGGTGCCACCCAGAGCCGCCACGATCCGTACTGTTTCCCGCCGCAACTGGATGATTTCGATCTGCACCTGTTCAGGGAAGGCAACCATTGGCACGCCTACCGCTTTCTTGGAGCTCACGGCCATGCCGTGGACGGTATCCGGGGTACCCTGTTCGCCGTATGGGCGCCGAATGCACAGCGGGTCAGCGTAGTGGGTGATTTCAACCGCTGGGACGGCCGGGTTCACCCTATGCGGTCACGGGGGGTATCCGGCATCTGGGAACTGTTTCTCCCGGAGATCGCGCCGGGTTCCCTCTACAAATTCGAAATCCGTACCAAATCCGGCGATGTTTTGCTGAAAACGGACCCCTACGGTAACCAGTTCCAGCTTCGTCCGGACAGCGCCTGTGTGGTTACCGCTGACCCCGAATATCAGTGGCAGGACACTGACTGGCTAGGAGACAGGAAAAACGCAGACTGGCTGCATGCCCCCCTTTCCATCTACGAGGTACACCTGGGCTCCTGGCAGCGGGATGAGCAGGGTGAATTCCTCGGCTATCGGGAGTTGGCGCACCGTCTTTGCGATTACGTCAAAGATATGGGGTTCTCCCATATCGAATTGTTACCTATCACAGAGCATCCCCTGGACGCCTCCTGGGGCTACCAGACTACCGGATATTTCGCGCCCACCAGCCGTTTCGGCACCCCGGATGATTTTCGCTATTTTGTGGACCATCTGCACCAGAACGGTATCGGCGTGATCCTGGACTGGGTCCCGGCGCACTTTCCGCGGGACAGGCATGCCCTCGGTCGGTTTGACGGTTCGGCGCTGTATGAACATGAGGATCCTCGTCTCGGCGAACACAAGGACTGGGGCACCCTGATCTTCAACTACGGCCGTAACGAGGTAAAAAACTTCCTTTTAGCGAGCGCCGTCTACTGGATGGAGGAGTTTCATCTGGACGGTCTGCGCGTGGACGCCGTCGCCTCCATGCTCTACCTCGACTATTCCCGGGAACAGGGGGAGTGGCTGCCCAACAAATACGGCGGCAGGGAAAACCTGGAAGCAGTGGATTTTCTGCGCCAGTTAAACACCGTAACCCATGACCAGTTTCCCGGAACCTTGATCCTCGCTGAGGAGTCCACCGCCTGGCCGCAGGTTTCACGTCCCACCTGGCTTGGAGGACTCGGTTTCAGCATGAAATGGAACATGGGGTGGATGCACGATACCCTCTGTTACATGGCGAAAGATCCGGTCCATCGCCACTACCACCACGATCTCCTGACCTTCGGTCTGCTGTACGCCTTTACCGAGAATTTCGTCCTGCCCTTCTCTCATGATGAAGTGGTGCACGGCAAGGGCTCGCTGCTGGACAAGATGCCCGGTGACGAATGGCAGCGCTTTGCCTCTCTGCGTCTGCTGTTCAGTTATATGTTCACCTACCCCGGAAAAAAACTGCTGTTCATGGGAAATGAATTCGCGCAGGGTCGCGAGTGGGATCACCACTCTTCGCTGGAATGGCATCTGTTGGGCCGTCTCCAGCACCAGGGGGTTCAGGCGGTGGTCAAGGAACTCAACAGACTCTATCGGGAACTGCCGGCCCTGCACGGAATCGACTTTGAAGAGAGCGGTTTTCGTTGGATCGATTGTCATGACGCCAGTCAATCGGTTCTGACCTACCTGCGGCGGGGAAAGGACGGCAGCTTCCTGGCCGTCATACTCAACTTTACCCCGGTCCCTCGCGAAGGCTACCGCCTCGGGGTACCGCGTCCCGGCCGTTACAACGAGATCTTTAATTCGGATTCGGAGTATTACTGGGGCAGTAATATTGGTAACGACGGCGGTGTCTCTACCGAGCCCCTCTCCTGGATGGGCTTCGACCAATCCATCACGGTCCGATTGCCGCCGTTGGGTGCGCTGATACTGCAGCCGGAGTAGTTTTAAGTTAGAAGTTAGAAGGAGGGACAACAGGGGGGCACCGAAACGACAACGCTGTCTGATTCATTTCCTCAGAAACGATAGCCGATCGAGATTGAATACCAAGCTCCGGGTCTTTGCGTGCTTTGCGTTAACTACCAGGGTTTAGTTACAAACCTCTTTCTTTCCGCTCGCTACGGCAGATATCGATCAGCGCCCGGGTTGAGCCGTCGTGTTCGGCAACGGGAACCTCGCCCTTCAGTTCGCCAAGAATCACCCCGGCCAACTGTTTTCCCAGCTCCACGCCCCACTGATCGAAGGAGTTAATCCCCCAGATCACACCCTGGACGAAGATCTTGTGCTCATAAAGCGCGATCAATGAACCCAAACGTCTTGGTGTTACCCGATCAAGCAGCAGGGTATTTGTCGGCCGGTTCCCGGGAAACACCTTGTGCGGCAGCAGACGCTCCAGTTCCTCCGGCCCGACCCCGCTCGCTTCCAGTTCGTGACGGACCTCGTCGGCGGTTTTTCCCAGCATCAGGGCCTCGCTCTGCGCCAGGCAGTTGGCCAGTAACTTCTGATGCTGATCGCCGAGTTCGTTCTGACTATGAACCGGCACGATAAAATCACAGGGAATCATCTGTGTGCCCTGGTGAATCAGTTGATAAAAGGCGTGCTGGCCGTCGGTACCGGCCGCACCCCAAACCACCGGACCGGTGGTGTAATCCACCTCCCTTCCATCTCGTGTCACCCCTTTTCCGTTACTCTCCATATCCGCCTGCTGCAGATAGTCCGGAAGAAACCGCAAATACTGATCGTAAGGAAGAACGGCATGGGTCCGGGCGCCGGCGAAATTCGCATACCAGATCCCCAGCAGGGCGAGGATGACCGGCATGTTTCTCTCCGGATCCGCCGTCCGGAAATGTTCATCCATGTCATGGGCGCCCGCCAGCAACTCGATGAAACGCTCCATACCGATCGCCAGTGCGATAGGCAGACCAATAGCCGACCAGAGTGAATAACGTCCACCCACCCAGTCCCAGAAGACAAACATGTTCTCCGCATCGATACCGAAGGCCCGCACCTTCTCTGCGTTGGTTGAAATCGCCACGAAATGCCTGGCTATAGCGCTTTCCTCACCCAGAGCGGCCAGACACCACGCCCGGGCGGCATGGGCATTGGCCAGTGTCTCCTGGGTGGTGAAGGTTTTGGACGCGATAATGAACAGTGTGGTCTCGGGACTCAGGGTTTTTAGCGTCTCGGTAATATGGGTGCCGTCCACATTGGAGACGAAGTGCACCCTCAGCTCCGGTGACTGGTAACTGCGCAACGCCTCACACGCCATCAACGGTCCCAGGTTGGAGCCGCCGATACCGATATTGACCACATCCGTTATCGGCGACCCGGTATAACCTTTCCACTCGCCACTGCGCACCCGCTCTACAAAGCCCGCCATATGCTGAAGAACACGGTGTACCTCCGGCATTACGTTGCTGCCGTCGATCTCCATCGGCCGTTCGCTACGGTTGCGCAAAGCCATATGAAACACCGCGCGTCGTTCGGTATTGTTGATGCGCTCACCCCGAAACATCCGCCCGGTCCAGCCACCCACGTCCGCCTTCCTGGCCAGATCCTGCAACAGGCCGAGGGTTTCCGCCGTTATACGGTTCTTGGAATAGTCCAGGAGGATTCCGCATTCCCGCAGGGAAAATCTTTCAAACCGGCCCGGCTCCCCGGCAAAGAGCTCCCGCATGTGTTTCGGCTCCTGCTCCTTCCAGTGCGCCTGCAGCGCCCGCCACTCATCGGATTCTCTTATTGAATTCATTTCCACGGATCCATATTCGGCCGCGGGCTAACACAGCGCCCCCGCGACAAGAAAAAGTTTTTTTCACTTTAGGCAATTCTGACGTTAAAGTATACGCATCCATAGCGGACACCTGTATAAAGATTTCAGGCATGGGACACAGCGGTAAATCAACCTTCACAGAATCGTCGGGACCCCTGAAAATCCTCTTCGCCACGAGCGAGGCTCAGCCGCTGATCAAGACCGGTGGCCTGGCGGATATCGCCGGGAGCCTGCCTCTGGCCGTGCGTATGCTGGCCCACGACGTCCGGCTTATCCTGCCCGCCTATCCCCGGGCCGTGGAACGGGCGATACCGCTGAAAGCGGTGGCCTCTCTGAACGTCCCCGGTTTTCACACCGAGGTACGCCTGCTGGAGGGAAAACTGGCGGGTACGCTGCCGCTCTACCTGGTGGACGCACCGGGATTCTTCGATCGTCCCGGTAATCCCTATACTGACGCGTCAGGCCACGACTGGGGCGATAATGCCCAGCGTTTCGCCCTGTTCTGCCGGGTGGTCACTCTGATGGCTATGAATCAGGCGGAGTTGGGTTGGCAGCCGGATCTCGTCCACTGCAACGACTGGCAGACCGGACTGATACCGGCTCTGCTTGCCCAGAACTGGAATCGGCCGGCCACCCTCTTCACTATCCACAACCTCGCCTATCAGGGGGTATTCCCCCAGGAGACGTTCGAGCAGTTGCAACTGCCCCGGAATCTATGGTCGCCGGCCGGTCTCGAGTTCCATGATAATCTTTCATTTATCAAGGGCGGGCTGGTCTTTTCCGACTGGATAACCACCGTCAGCCCCACCTATGCCGAAGAAATCCGCACCTCACAGTTCGGCAACGGTCTCGAAGGTCTCATCAGCCATAGATCGGATCGTCTTACCGGTATCCTTAACGGTATCGACTACCAGGATTGGGATCCTTCCACGGATCCGAACATCCACCAGCATTACGACGCCGGAACCTTCGAGCTGAAGCGGGCCAACAAACAGGGACTTCAGCGGGAACTGGGGCTGAAGGAGGACAGTGACGCGATGTTGTTCGGCCACATCGGTCGCACGGTTACACAGAAAGGAATTGATCTCATTCTCGAGATCCTGCCAATCCTCATGGAAAAGGAGAATGTGCAATTGGTGATCCTCGGCGAGGGCGACCGGGCACTGGAACAGGCCCTACGGGAAGAAGTGGCTTACCATCCGGGGAAATGCGCTCTCCATATAGGGTACGACGAACACCTTGCACACCGCATCGAGGCGGGCTGTGATGCGTTCCTGATGCCGTCCAGGTATGAACCCTGCGGACTGAATCAGCTTTACAGCCTGAGGTACGGGACGGTTCCCATCGTACATCGAACAGGAGGCCTTGCAGACACGGTGGTGGATGTGCAACCCAGCACACTGCTCAGCGGTAACGCTACCGGTTTCGTATTCAATCGACCCGAGGGATTCTCTCTGATGCAGGCCGTTGAGCGTGCCATAGAGTACTACCGTCGCCCGGGTGTATGGTGGAGCAAACTGGCCATAAACGGCATGCAGCAGGATTTCAGCTGGCGCGCCAGCGCCCAGCATTATCTGGACCTGTATCGGCGGGCGATAGACCATCCGGCACCGAATCCGGTGGCTTAGGAAGATCCTTGATAAGATCCGTTGAGACTCTGCACCCCTTGCCCCACCTTGTTTGAGTAAAAAAAAGCCGGGCATCCGCGTTTTTTTTCAGACCCTAACAAAAAACGGCGCCGCTGAGGCGCCGTTTTCCGACTTTACCGGGAAGCGCTTTGATCATGCCGCCTGGGTGGCGATACTGTCCCCGGTACGGACCACCCTGTTGTTCTCATCCAGATAGCAGAGGGTCGGTTTAAACCCCGCCAACTCAGACTCATCCAGCACGGCGTAGGCGCAGATGATCACCCGGTCTCCCGGAGAGGCCTTATGAGCGGCAGCGCCGTTTACCGAAATGATACGCGATCCCCTTTCCGCCTCGATCGCATAGGTGGTAAAACGCTCGCCGTTGGCGATGTTATAGATCTGAATCTGCTCGTACGGCAGAATTCCCGCCAGCTCCATCAAATCCCGGTCGATGGCGCAGGATCCTTCATAATCCAGCTCTGCATGGGTCACACAGGCTCGGTGCAGTTTGCATTTTAAAAGGGTCAACTGCATCAGTTAAAAACTCCTACCTAAATAAACCTAAACGTTACCTAATCTGTTAATTATCCTTTATTTTTCGCTACCCATCAATCATAGGGGCGAACGAACCTGCCGGACAACCCGCTAATGCTTCGAATGTGGGTCCGGATAGGGATAATTGCAAGGCAACCTGTACAGATCCGGTGTCCGGACAGTGAAAACGGTCTGAAAATATCCGCTGGAAAAGGACCGAATCTCCATCGAAAATAACTTATATCCCTACCGTCTGAGAGGTAATTGACCGTACACCGCGGCAACAACCGTGGGTTCCTGCGGATGCCGGCTCAGACCCGCAGATTGTCGATAAGACGCGCTTTTCCGAGTTTTGCCGCCGCCAGTATAACGAGGTCCCGATCCGCGGCTGAGGGTAAAGCCAGATCACTGCAACGACGTACCGTAAAATACTCCGGGCGAAATCCGCTACTCCTTAACCCCGCCATTGCCCCGGCCTCAAGCGCCGTATAATCGTCCTCTCCTCCCCGTATCGCCGTGGCTGTCTCGTTCAGCGCCCGGTAGAGATCCGGAGCGCGGGTGCGCTCATCGGCACTGAGATAACCGTTGCGCGAACTGAGCGCCAATCCATCCGCTTCCCGTTGAGTCTCCACCCCGACCACCTCAACCGGAAGGGCGAGGTCCTCCGTCATACGCCGGATCACCAGCAACTGTTGAAAATCCTTTTCCCCGAAAACCGCCACATCCGGCTGTACCATGTTGAACAATTTGCAGACCACGGTCGCCACCCCGGCGAAATGTCCGGGCCTTGAGGCACCGCAGAGGATATCGGAAAGACCGGGAACCGTTACCACCGTCTGTTCCCCGGGCGGTCGGGGGTATACCTCGGATACCGGCGGCGCAAACAGTAGATCGGTCGCTACCTGTTCCAGCTTACGCCGGTCCTCATCCAGGGTGCGTGGGTAACTGTCAAAATCCTCTCCCTCACCGAACTGCAGCGGATTGACAAAGATCGTAACCACCACCCGATCGGCCAACCGTTGCGCCTCCCGAACGAGATGCAGGTGACCTGCATGCAGGTTTCCCATAGTCGGCACCAGTCCGGTGCGCAGACCCTGCGAGCGCCAAGCCCGAACCTGCTGCCGCAGGTCGACTGTCGTGGCGGATATGATCATTGGTAGCTCTGTTCCGGCCCCGGAAAACTACCGTCCTTTACCGCTTTCACATAGTTCCCTATCGCCACATCTATACCGCCGGCATCCTGTAGGAAATTCCGGCAGAAACGGGGCAGCTCATGGGTGGTGATTCCGAGCATGTCATAGAGCACCAGCACCTGGCCGTCACATTCCGGACCGGCGCCGATCCCGATAACAGGTATATCCAGACTACGGCTGATCTGCCCCGCCAGATCGCGGGGTACGCACTCCAGCACCAGCATCTGCGCTCCCGCTTCCTGCAACGCCTGCGCTTCTTCCCGCATAACGCGGGCGGCATCCTCATCCCGGCCCTGGACCCGATAACCTCCGAGCATGTGCACGGACTGCGGCAACAGACCCAGGTGGGCGCAAACCGGAATACTGTGGGAAGTTAACGCACCAACCGTCTCCAACTGCGTCGCCCCCCCTTCCAGCTTTACCATATGCGCCCCTCCTTCCTTCATCAGACGCCCGGCGGTGGCCAGGGCCTGGCTGACAGAGCTATAGCTCAGGAAGGGCATATCGGCGATCAGAAAGGCGTGTTTTCGAACCCTTGCCACATTCCGGGTGTGATAAACCATTTCCGACACTTCCACTGGCAATGTGCTCTCCTGCCCCTGGATTACGTTGCCGAGAGAATCTCCCACCAACAGGACCTCTACCCCGGCGGCTTCAAGCATCCGGGTAAAACTGGCGTCGTAACAGGTCAACACGGCGATTCTTTCGCCCTGCTGTTTCATCCGCGTCAATGTGGAAATCGTTATATTGGACATAGGTCTATTCAGGATCTGGGTGAAAACCCGCGTGCTTACGGATCTATTAAAGCAGCAGCGGCCCGGGATTAAAATAGTGTCTGCCGCTACGCATTCCGCGAATCTGTTGCAACAACATCCGGTAGTCCTCCTCCCGATCAACCGGGTTGATCTCTGACGCATTCACGATAAGTAGCGGGGACGCGTCGTAGTGGAAAAAGAACTCCGCGTAAGCATCACATAGTCGCCTCAGGTATTCCGGCGCCATTCCCTGCTCTTCCGGCCTGGAGCGTCGTTTTATACGCTGTTGCAGAACATCCGCCGGGGCCTGCAGATAGACCACAAGATCAGGTACCGGTGCCTCCGGTGAGAGCTTCTCATATACCTTCTCATACAACTCCAGTTCATCCTCATCCAGGTTTGTGCTCGCGAATATACGGTCCTTTTCGAGAAGAAAATCGGATATCAAAGACTGCGGGGTGAACAGGTCATGCTGGCGTAGGCTTTTCAGTTGCTGAGTGCGCTGAAAAAGGAAAAACAGCTGGGTGGCGAACGCCGCACTCTTACCTTCGCGATAAAACCTCTCCAGAAACGGATTCTCCTCCGCCGCCTCCAGTAACAAATCGGATCCCAGACTATCCGCCAGGCGTCTGACCAGAGTGGTTTTCCCCACGCCAATGGGGCCCTCGACTACGATATAGCCTGGAATATTCGATTCATTGGGACTCATAGTTGCTTTAACCCTTCTGACGAACAGTGCCGCACCAACTCCCGGAGGGTTCCATTGCCTGGAATATCCAGATCAGCCACAAGCTCCTGGAGTGGATAAAGAACGAAGTTGCGTTTTGCCAACTCCGGGTGCGGTACCTGCAACCGTGGTGTGTCTATTATCTGATCACCGAATAACAGCAAATCAAGATCCAGCGTTCTGGCACCCCAGCGTACCGTCCGCTCACGCCCGTGCGCTTGCTCTATTCGCTGCAGCTCGTCTAATAGCAGCGTGGGAGACAGCCTGGATTCGAGTTCCGCCACCGCGTTAACATATTCCGGTTGGTCCGGCGGCCCCAGAGGTGGACTGAGGTAAAATCCGGAACAGCGTATCAGGTGCGTATCAGGGATCTCCGCCAGTTCAAAGAGCGCCCGTTGCAGTTGTCCCATCGGGTCATCCAGGTTGCTGCCCATCCCCACGTAGACCGGGCTCACGCGCTTCGTGCCCTGATTTTCAGCCCGCGAGGAAGATAGGCTCACCGGCTTTCTCCCGCCGGGCGGCCCCTGGATCTGCGCCGGCGACGTCGCTTACCACCGTTGCCATGCTCGCGGGTCATCCGGTTGCGCTCTTCTTCATCCACCTCCTGAAAACGTGTCCACCACTCGGCCAGTTCCGGATCCGCTTCTCCGGACTCGGCCCGCAATAACAGAAAATCGTAACCAGCTCTGAATTTCGGATGGGTAAGAAGGCGGTGCGGACGCTTGCCGCCGCGCTGGGCAAATCGATGCTGCATTCCCCAAATATCCCGCATCGGATAGCTGATCCGTTTCGGAATGGAGACACACTGCTGCTGTTGGGAGAGGATTTCCGACGCCGCCTGCTGCATCGCCGGCTGCGCCGATTCACCGGCAGACCTGATTTCCTCGGCCAATCGACGTACCGGTTCCCACAGAAGCACCGCAAACAGAAATGCCGCAGTAACCGGTTTATCTTCCTGCACCCTGTTATCGGTGTTTCTCAGTCCATTGGCGACGAATGTTATGGGGAACTGCTGCTCTTCATGGCTCAGACTCTCTTCCGTAGCCGGGAAAAGCCACCGAAACAGATCGTAGTGGCGCAGTTTCTCGAAGGTATGCAACCCGCTCCCCCCCAGGAACAGTTTCAGGACCTCATCAAACATGCGCGCCGGAGGAACACCCTCCAGGAGCTCTCCCATGCGAAACAGGGGCTCTTCACAGGCCGGATTTATATTGAATCCGAGTTTCGCCGCAAACCTGACCGCGCGGAGCATTCGCACCGGGTCTTCGCGGTAACGCTGCTCCGGTTCCCCGATCAGCCGCAGTACCCCCTGCTGCAGATCCTGCAAACCTCCGGCGTAATCGATGACCGAGAAATCCTCAATATCGTAATACAGGGCGTTGACGGTAAAATCCCGACGCAGCGCGTCCTCCTCTATAGTGCCGTAAACATTGTCCCGCACCAGTCTGCCGTTTTCGGTCAGCCGCTCCCCCTCCTCGTCGTTCATACTCCGAAAAGTGGCAACCTCGATGAACTCACGCCCGAAATGGACGTGTGCCAGCCGGAAGCGCCGACCGATCAAGCGACAGTTGCTAAAGACCTTTTTGACCTCTTCAGGGCGGGCATCGGTAGCCACATCGAAATCTTTCGGTTCCCGTCCCAGCAGCAGATCGCGCACTCCGCCACCGACCAGATATGCCTGGTAACCGGATTTTCTCAGTCGATACAATACCTTGAGGGCGTATTCACTGATATTTGCCCTGGAGATGTTGTGTTCCGGGCGCGGAATTAGGGTTGGCGTTACGATTGTTCTATCCTAAATCAATACGAAATAACCATTCGTTGCGGTTATTGTCCACTATATTCATCGGAACCCAGGAAACGACGCCACCCTGATCTTGAGTGCTGCGCCGGCAGGCGTATAATACACCTCCCTGCACCATTACGCTCCCTTCGTCTAGTGGTCTAGGACGCTGGCCTCTCACGCCGGTAACAGGGGTTCGAGTCCCCTAGGGAGTACCAATTTCTCAATCGGCCTAAGCCCTATGAAGAAACCTTGTACAGAGACTTGTTCACTCCCCGCTCTCCCTACAAAAGCAGTACTTTCACATATTTACTGACCCTTTCCATTGCATTTACAGGGGCCGATACAGTATAAAAACCCTTTGCAGAAAAAGCCTACAGGGATCGTCCCCAGAGATGAAGCTGTTCATAGGAAACTTTACCGACAAAGGACACCTGTCCAAGCTCGCGAAACTCCTGCGGCGTTACGGATATCATAGCGACACTAAGTACATGGTTACGAAACTGAAATCCGGCGAACCACGGTTCTACGCCGTGGTTGAGACGTCATCGGAGCGGCTGGCCAACAAACTGACCAAAAAACTCGCCAATGCCAAGGAGTTGGATACAAAACTCATTATCCGCGAGTACAAACAACGTTCCTACAGCAATGAGCGCCGCGCCCTGGGCTGGCGCGACCGGGAATGGTCCGGTGTCGAACGGCGAATCGATGAACGGCGCCGGAACGCCGTCGGCAAACCACGGAAAAAGCGGCGGGAGCAATCACGCGGCTATCAGGTTCGCGAGTTCAACGGGATCAGTTTCGATTCCTGAGGAATATCAAGAAGGTCGATAAAGGAATTCGGGGACTTCGGCCGGGGCACTATCCCGATAACAGTTGTGTCAGGTAACCCACCGACAGCTCATAGACACCAGGTCTTTTGGATTCCCGCGGCCCGGCCACGTTAAGTACCTCCACACTGTATTCCTGCAACCACTGCTGCACCTGATGTAGATCGGCTTTACGATCCAGCTCCACCACCAGGCAGGGACGGTGCAGTTTCGCCGCCAGCACCCGCGTGAGCCCGGTACCCCCTTCCAGTAGCCCGGTATTAAGGATCAAAGTCGCATCGGAATCCCGCACATTAAGGCCGGTACGAAAGCTGTATTTTTTTCCTTCCGTCTCCTGCAACGGATAATGGTCCGCGATCCGGCCATCCTCCGCGCGGCGTCCCCGGGGGCACCATCCCCCACAGGAAATACCGAGCGCCAGTGCCACATCCAGTGCCGCCCGATCCACGCCGCTCTGCCCCCCGGAAACGATCTTAGTCACTCTCATCTGTCGCTCCAAGTCTTCATGCGTCGAAAGCGGTCAACCACTTATCAGCCGCTTCATCTCAGCCACGGCGGGCGCCAGCCCGGAAATAACGGCCCGGGAAATTATTGAATGTCCGATATTCAGTTCCCGTATCCCGGGTATAGCCGCGATCGCCCTGACGTTGTGGTAGTCCAATCCATGCCCGGCGTTCACCTGCAGGCCGAGATCCTCTCCCAGTCCCACCGCAGATCTGATACGTTCCAGTTCCGCTTTTCGCTGCTCGACAGTTCCGGCATCCGCATAGTGACCGGTATGGATCTCCACCACCGGCACCCCGCAGGTCTTAGCCGCCTCCAGTTGCTTCGCCTCGGCGTTGATAAACAGCGATACACGGATACCTGCTTCCGCCAGGGTTCCGCAATAGTCCTGCAGATAAGGAAGGTTTGCCACCACATCCAATCCCCCTTCAGTGGTCAACTCCTCCCTCTTTTCAGGAACGATGCAGCAATCCTGGGGCTGCAGCCGCATTGCTATGCTCCGCATCTCCTTGGTGGCCGCCATTTCCAGATTCATACGTGTCTGCAGGACCTGCCGAAGCAGCTCCACGTCACGATCCTGAATGTGGCGACGATCCTCCCTAAGATGAACCGTTATGGCGTCAGCACCGGCCTGCTCCGCGATCAAGGCCGCCTGCACCGGTTCCGGATAACGGGTACCCCGCGCCTGGCGAAGTGTCGCTACGTGATCGATATTGACGCCAAGAAGAACCAGCTGATTTTTTTCTTCAGTCATGCTTTTTGCTGCTTGATACTTGAAAAAGTTCCCGGCTCTTCAGTACTCGTCCACCAAGGTGATGGGCAATAACCCTTCTCATGAGTTCCCGAGCCTCTCTCCAACCTTCTTTATCCAACCGTTGCTCTCTCCCGGCCAGCTGCAACAGGGTGCGTCCGCTGACGCTCCAGGCAGGTCCACAATTCCTGATCGGCCCCTGTTCCGGCTGATAATGGTACCGCTCATCCGGCTCAATTGGCAGACCTGTCTCCGCCTCCTGTTCCAGCAGCAGCCCGTAACCAAGCTCATGCAATAGTTCGATTTCAAACCATCGCAGCACCCGATCCGGATTTTCGCTCTGCTTCAAACGTCCCAGCGCCTCCGCATATACCTCAAACAGACGTTCGTGGGGATCGTCTCGCTCGAGCAGATTCATCAACAATTCATTGAGATAAAACCCACAGAACAGGGTCCGACCCTGCAGCTGAGAATGCTCCCCGGCAGATTCGAAAGCACTAAGCGTTCTTACCTCGCCCCGTCCGGCAAATCGAATAAGAAGCGGCCGGAACGGTTGCAACTGGGAGGCATCAGCCCTGCGCGCGCTGCGTACCCCTTTGGCGATGGCCGGGAAACGCCCCTGCCGGGGTGTAAAACATTCCAGCAGCAGACTGCTGTCGGAATAGGGTCTGCGGTGAAGAATATAGGCGGGAAATAAACGGGTGCGTTCCTGGTCCATAACCGGTGCCTGCCGACACCATACGCTCTATTCGCCGTACCCGAGGCGACCGAGGGCGCTCTCGTCACTGGACCAGCTCTTCTTGATCTTGACCCAAAGATTCAAATAGATCTTCTTTTCAAAGAATTTCTCCATTTCAAGCCTGGCCTTTTTCGCCACCTCTTTCAGCGCTTCCCCTTTGCTGCCGATAATAATGTTCTTCTGTCCGGGTCGCTCAACCCAGATCAACGCGTCGATACGATAGAGGTTACCCTCTTCCTCAAACTTTTCGATCTCCACCGTCAACGCGTAGGGGATCTCCTTGGCATAGCGCCGGGTAAGCTGTTCTCTGATCAGCTCTGAGGCGAAAAAACGCTCGGATCTGTCTGTGAGCTGATCATCTGGAAAAAAGTTAATCCCTTCCGGAAGCGCTGCTAGAACCCGTTCCTCCAGCAACGCCACATTCTCCCCATTTTTCGCGGACAGCGGAATCACTTCCCGAAAATCGAACTTCTCAGCAGCCTCCGAGAGAAACGGCAACAAATCATCCCTGCGTTTAACCCGATCAACCTTGTTAACAACCAGAATCGCAGGTGCGTTGCAGCGGCGCAACGCTTCCAGCACCATCGCATCCTCCTCTGTCCAGCGTAATGCCTCCACTACGAATACCACCAAATCCACATCGGAAAGAGCGGCCCGGGCAGTACGATTCAGGTAGCGGTTCATAGCCTGTTCGCCGCGGTGATGAATACCCGGGGTATCCACGTAGATGACCTGGCCTTGGCTGGAGGTTTTCACCCCCAGTATGCTATGCCGAGTTGTCTGCGGTTTACGGGAGGTAATCGCCAGTTTTTGGCCGACGAGCCTGTTCAGCAACGTAGATTTGCCGACATTCGGGCGGCCGACGATAGCGGCGTAGCCACAGCGATTGATCCGATCTTTAACCATCACTCTGAATAGATTCGAGAACTTTTCCAGCGGCATCCTGCTCCGCCTTTCGGCGACTACCGCCCCTTCCCATGATTTCCAGACCCAGCGCTTGCACCATGCACTTCACCACAAATGTCTGTGCATGCTGATCACCGGTGGTTTCAATGGTTTCATAGCTGGGGAGGTTCATCTGCCGCGCCTGCAGATACTCCTGCAACCGCGTTTTCGCATCCTTCTGCTGGGAATCCAGCGACAGCGTCTGTACGCGTTCTTCAAACAGATTTTGAATTACGGAACGAATGGAAGGGTACCCGCCATCAAGATAAATTGCTGCAAACAGCGCTTCCAGGGAGTCGGCGAGAATGGAGTCACGGGACTGCCCACCGCTTTTCAACTCTCCCGGGCCCAGCGCCAGGTATTTCCCCAGCTCAAGCTGCCTCGCCACCTCCGCCAGCGCCTCGCGTCTCACCAATCCGGCCCGCAACCGGCTAAGCTGCCCTTCATCTGCCGATGGAAAGGCCAGAAACAGCTCATCGGCGATCACGAATCCCAGAATCGCATCACCCAGAAATTCCAGCCTCTCATTGTTGGGGCTGCCGGCACTGCGATGAGTCAGGGCCGTCTCTAAAAGTTTACCTTCGGCGAATTGATAACCGATGGCTCGGCAGAGCCGGTCTTTCGAGTCCCTCAATTAGATACCAACTCCACACTATCATCAAACTTGATCAGAACATCTATGTTCCCCGCCATATTCTTCCTGACTTCATAGGCGATACGGACGGTCAGCACCCCAGGTTTTTTATCAATATTGATGCTGTCCGATTTAATATCACGGATACCGTTGGTATTGAGCCGCGCCATAACCATACCCTTAACCTGCGATCTTGTTTTCTTTGTTATGAGAGGCTCTTCCTTTAAGGAATTCAAAACCGATTCGACTGAGTGGTGCTCCAGGTAAATCGGGATGATCTTAAAGCCCAAAAACACAAAAAAACCGATCAGGAAAAGTACCGTCAACCACCCCATCCCGGTCATTCCCCTCTGTCGTTTTAGTCCTCGCTGCATAACACAAACCTCCGCTTAATCGACTCCCTCGCCCATTCGCTCCCAGGCAACCGGAAAACCGGACCGTTCTGAATCCCAACTCATCCAGATGGCAAAAGCCCTGCCAACCAGATTCTCTTCCGGGACAAAACCCCAGCAACGGCCATCATTGCTATTGTCCCGATTGTCACCCATGGCAAAATAGTGCCCTTCCGGTACTGTGATCGCCCCACCGCTGAGCACCTGACAGCTCGGCGGGCTATCCGGTGCACGAGGGTTCACGAGAATAGCGTGCTCCACACTGCCGAGCTTCTCGATGCCCTCCAAAGCGCCGGTCATTCCAGCCCCGGATCCGCTCCCCTGGTAGATACCAATTGGTACCTGAGGGGCGGGTTCGCCGTTTATAAACAGTGTCTTGTTCCGATATACGATATGATCACCGGGAACGCCCACTACCCGTTTAATATAGTCAACAGACGGGTCCTTGGGATAACGAAATACTATTACATCACCCCGTTGCGGCTCGCCGACCTCTATTATCTTGGTATTCAATACCGGTAGCCGGATACCATATGCATACTTGTTCACAAGAATAAAATCTCCCACCAGCAGCGTGGGCATCATGGAACCGGAGGGAATGCGAAAGGGTTCCACGAGAAAAGATCGCAGCAGCAGCACTACCAGTATGACCGGGAAGAAAGAACGGGAGTACTCGACCAGGAGCGGCTCTTTACTCTCCTTTTGTTTTTCAAATTCGCCCGCTTCAACAAAATCCTCGGGTTCGGTCGCCTGGCCTTCCCCACGCCGCCTGAATACTACGGCGTATAATAACCAGATCCCTCCGGTACCGACGGTCAGCAACACCAGCAGCAATGAAAAATCAAAGTCCATAAGCATCCAATTAGTAAGATATTTTCCGCCAAATTTACTTATTATCCTTACCCACCTTTAATACGGCAAGAAAAGCCTCCTGCGGAATCTCCACCTTTCCCACCTGTTTCATCCTTTTCTTACCGGCTTTCTGCTTTTCCAGGAGCTTCCGTTTACGCGTCACGTCCCCTCCATAGCACTTTGCGGTCACATTCTTGCGTAAAGCTTTGACGGTGGTTCGCGCGATAATCTTGCTGCCGATTGCCGCCTGAATCGCCACCTCGAACATCTGACGCGGAATGATTTCCTTCATTTTCACTGTCAGCTCCCGTCCCCGCGATTCGGCGTGATCACGATGCACGATAAGGGACAAGGCATCCACCCGTTCGCCGTTGATCAGGATATCGAGCTTGACCAGCGGCGCGGCATCGAATCGTTTGAACTCATACTCGAAGGAGGCAAACCCGCGACTCACTGATTTCAGGCGGTCAAAAAAGTCCAGCACGACCTCGTTCAGAGGAAGTTCGTAGATCACCTGGACCTGCCCCCCTAAATACTGCAGATTCTTCTGCGTGCCCCGCTTCTCGATGCAGAGATTGATCACATTCCCGAGATGATCCTGCGGTACCAGGATATGGGCTTCAATAATCGGCTCCCGCACCTCCTGGATACGGGCGACTTCCGGTAGATCCGCGGGATTATCGATCTGGAACGTATTGCCGTCGCTGGTCACCACCTCGTAGATAACCGTAGGAGCGGTGGTAATCAGATCGAGGTCGTACTCCCGTTCCAACCGTTCCTGTACGATTTCCATATGCAGCATGCCGAGGAATCCGCAACGGAAGCCGAATCCGAGGGCCTGCGAAGTCTCCGGTTCATAGTGCAGGGCGGCATCATTGAGTCTCAGTTTCTGTAGCGCTTCGCGCAGATCCTCGTAATCATCCGTGCTTACCGGGTAAAGCCCGGCAAATACCCGCGGCTTCATCTCCGCGAAACCCGGCAGCGGCTTCGCCGCCTTGCGGTCCTGCAAAGTAATGGTGTCGCCTACCGGCGCCCCGTCGATCTCCTTGATACCGGCAATAACATAGCCCACTTCCCCGGTACCGAGTTTCTGACGTTCTTCCCGCTTGGGCGAGAACACACCCACCTTTTCCACCTGAAAACTGCGTCCGGTGGACATGATATATATCTTGTCCTTGGGACGGATAACGCCGTTTACCACCCGAATCAAAGAGATTACACCGACGTAGCTATCAAACCAGGAATCGATAATGAGCGCCTGTAACGGATCCTGCTCCTGCCCGACCGGCGGTGGTATCTTCTCCACCAGCTTTTCCAGCAGTTCCGGGATTCCGACTCCGGTCTTGGCGCTTACCCGCAATGCGTCACCTGCTTCCAGACCGATGATCTCTTCTATTTCGTTTATGACCCGCTCCGGTTCAGCCGCCGGAAGATCGATCTTGTTCAGCACCGGCAACACCTCGAGACCCTGCTCGATGGCAGTGTAGCAGTTGGCGACACTCTGGGCCTCCACGCCCTGGGCCGCATCCACCACCAACAGCGCGCCCTCACAGGCCGCCAGGGAGCGGGAGACCTCATAAGAAAAGTCCACGTGGCCCGGTGTATCGATAAAATTAAGCTGGTAATACTGGCCATCCTGCGCCTGATAGTCGAGGGTAACGCTCTGGGCCTTGATGGTGATTCCCCGTTCCCGTTCCAGATCCATGGAATCCAGAACCTGCTCCGCCATCTCTCGCTCCGTCAGCCCCCCGCAGATCTGGATAAAACGGTCTGCAATGGTGGACTTACCGTGGTCGATATGGGCAATAATGGAAAAATTACGAATGTGCCGGAGATCGCTCATACAAGGGCCGAATCCTGGAGGACTTAATCCCGAAGGGGAGTTACTCCAGTATATATTGACTTCAAGTTTATACTGTATCTTATTGAAAAAACGGAACTATTCTACCGAATAGTTCCGTCATCAATGGTCCACCGAAGATGTTCGGAGCGGCTAAATCATACCCTATTTCCCGGATTGCATAAATAATCCCTTACTTTCGTCTCATCCAGGAAAAAGTGGCACAACTCCCTGCCCTCGGCCTCCAGAACCGGTATTCGCTCCGCGTATTTGCTCCGCAGATCCTGAGAGTCGTCTACATCGCGGAGAACGACTTCAAACGGGATTTCTCCGCGTAATTTCTGCAGTCTTCGTTGCATCTCTTCACAAAGATGACAATTACGCCGGTGATACAGGGTGAGCAACGGCGGACCCTGGTTCATTCCTCCGGCACTCGCAACGCCAGAAACAGCGGACCTGTTCTACGCTGCACCAATACCGCCACGCTTTTTCCTTTAGGCAGTTTATCAATCAATTGCCGAAATTCCTGGACGCTGTTTACCGGAGTGTTGTTGATCATCTGAATCACATCTCCCGGTTGAATTCCCGCCGTCCTTGCCGGACCCTTGTTCACATCCCTGACCAGTATGCCGCCCTTGCCTTCAGGCAGACCGATCTCCTTTCTTTGCTCGTCAGTCAGGTTTCTCAGGGACAGGCCAAGCAGCGGAACACTCGCTTTTTCTCCCGGCGAACCGGTCATTGCCAGCTCATCTTCCTCGGGCAGCTCTCCAATCTTCACCTTAATCACCTTCTTCTCTCCCTTCCGGAGAACGGTGAGCCTGGAGGATTCCCCCACTGCGCTGACACCCACCAACGGAGGCAGCATGGAGGACCGCATAATCTTCTTGCCGTTGTATTCCAGAACGATATCTCCGGTCTGCAGGCCTGCCGCCTCCGCGGGACTATCCGGCAATACCTTCGCAATCAACGCCCCATAGGGATGGTCCATGCCGAAGGAATCAGCCAGCTCTCGGGTCACATCCTGTATCAGGACACCGAGCCAGCCGCGTGTTACGTGGCCCTGGGTGCGAATCTGATCGGCAACATTCATCGCTACCTCGATGGGGATAGCGAAGGAAAGCCCCATGAAACCGCCGGTCCGACTATAGATCTGGGAATTCACGCCCACCACTTCTCCATCGAGATTGAACAGCGGCCCTCCGGAATTTCCCGGATTGATCGCGACATCTGTCTGGATAAACGGGACATAGTTTTCACTCGGAAGATTGCGGCCTTTGGCGCTGACGATGCCGGCGGTTACCGAGTGATCGAACCCGAACGGTGACCCGATAGCCAATACCCACTCACCTACCTTAAGATCACTCGACTTCCCGACTTTCACTATCGGCAGATCTTTGGCGTTGATCTTCAAAAGGGCAGTATCACTGCGCTTATCCGACCCCACCACTTCGGCTTCAAATTCGCGCCGGTCGGCGAGACGTACAATGATTTCATCCGCCCCATCCACCACGTGGTGGTTGGTCAGAATGTATCCGTCACTGGAGATGATGAAACCGGAGCCAAGAGAGGTGGCATTATATTCCCTCTCGCCGTCCTCACCTTCCTCGAGGAAACGGCGGAAGAATTCGTTAAAAGGGCTGTCTTTCGGAAGGTCCGGAAATCTGAAATCACGTCGCAGATGAAGCCCTGCGGAATGTGTTTGCTTGGTACTGATATTAACCACTACCGGACTGTATTCTTCCACAAGACCGGTAAAATCCGGTAACTCCCTGGCATGAATTGCTGCAGTTGTATACAACAAGATCAATCCGATTACGGCAACCTGCCATCGAATCCATCGCATTGAAACCTTCATTTTCTTCTCCAGAGCCATCTAAAAAACCTCTGATGAGGTTCCCTAGTCTTCAGGGCGGTTATCAAACTCAGCCCTGAAATCGATCTTCACTTTCCCAGCCTGGCGGAGAATCACAGCGCGGTACTGTTCGTCAGTGGCAGTACGGGCCGCAAAACGCCGCACCAGGTAGAGCCCAATTGTCAGGCCCAATAGACCACTGATGATGGAGATTAGTTCCACTGCTGAGGAACCCAACTTCAACGCAACGGATTGTCCGATAATAGCGCCCGCGATGAGCCCTAGAATCGGTATCACATAGAAGACAAACGAAACCCGGACCAGTACCGACTCCGGCAGGCCGACAATCACATGGTCCCCGGGAAGTGCTCCTATAGGATTGAAAACACGCACCACGGTGCGACGATTGCCGAACACCTTGGAGAGCGCGGCGGTACCGCAGACACCTGACGCATTACAACCTCCACAGGACGACTTGCGCTCCGTCTCCACCTCTGCAAACTCTCCATCGCATCGGGTAACGGTTGCGGTCTCTTCAATCACCGGGGGACGCCTCATCCTGCAGCATGATGCCTTGGGCGAGTTCCTGTATTGTCTGGAGAGGCACCTCTCCAACCGCAGTGACGTGATAGTTGTCATGACGCATGCCGAAGACGTTTACCGCGCCCATTCTGGACTCACCCTCCAGACCGTTGCTGGAATCGGCTTTCTCCACATATACCGAAAATGTGGCCAATCCGTCGGTAAATACAAAATGGTCGATCGCGCCCCGCTTTTCCGTAGCAGGTCGTCTGGCATGAACGCTTAACTCAAATCCTGTGGGCAGATTAGGAAAAAACCAACCGGCCGCTGATTTTTCCCCATCCTGCATGCGCAGTACCGGTTTCTGATAGATCCAGGCATAGTGTTCATTCTCTAAGGCGGGATCATCCTCTTCCACCGCAATCTTGATTCCCGGATCAACCTTAAGGCTGGTGAACATGATCTGGGATACCGGCTCGCCGTTGCTGTCCAGCAGTTCGGTCTTCAACGGAAGAGCATGTTCCTTGTCAAGGAACAGTCTATGGCCGTAGCGATAGGCGTCTTTTGGTGCAATCACCAACATTATGGCCGGCCGACCCGCTATACGCCCGTCTCCGTGCATGTAGAAATCGTAGTAGGCTGACAGTTTCTTCGGATCGAGTACCGAGTTCTCCCCTATACCACGACCGCCGCTACGCAATTCGGCGGATACCGAACGACTGTCAGGAAGCACACAGATTATAGAGTGATTATCCCGGACCACCTCCCGGGAAATCCCGTTGAGGGATGTCAGTCTTTCCCGCTCCTGACCATCCGCAGCTGAATGCACCAGACGCAGCGACTCCATGTGGTTGTCATGGAGATAAACAAAAGTACCGGAGTAGTTGAGCTGGTGCACGGCCTGCCACATCCGCCCCAGCCATTTAAAGGCCTCATTCTCCGGTTCTTCCGCCTGTACCGCGGTGGAGAATATGATCAGGAGTGGCAGCCAGCGCAGAAAACGCAAAGGCAGCGTCCCGGCCGTCGTCGTGGACTTGATCAGAGGTTCCTTAGCGCTTCGCGTCATATCCGACAAACGTGGCATAGGGGATAACCCCTCCGACACCACCGGGAGAAGCGGCATATTCGCTGTGCTCCACCAGGTAACCATTAAGCCGGGACTCTACCGCCGGCTCCTGAAGGTTCTTCCATCGCATTCCGGGGCGCTCTGCATAGGGCGAAGAGACAGCGGGGGTATTTGCGGCCATCTGTGCCCCGTCGCCGGTTCCGGGACCAAAGAAATAAGGTGCTGTGATCACCGCTAAGGCGGCAACTGAAGCGGCCAACCCGGCTCCCGCCAGAGTGCGGATCCAGAGCGGTCCCTGTTGCAGCAGAGTCTTTACTTTTGGTGCGGCGATTATCGCCGGTTCTTCCTTCAGAGACGCTCGTACCCTGGGCGCGATATCGGATGCATTCACCTGCAGGGCCTCGCCCCTCATGACGTCGCCGATAAGGTGAAATCGATTCCACTGCTGCTGCAGATCATCCCGTTCTCGCAGCTGACTCAAAGTCTCAGAGGTTTCCTTTGACGGGAGTTCGTCATCAAGCAGCGCCGATACCTGTTCGTATATTTTCTCACTCATCATGGCACCTGAAATAAAGACATAAAACGTATTCCGTAAACGCCTCAAGGCTCCAGTAGTGGAGCGAGTTTAGCATCTATTGCCGCCCGCGCCCGAAAAATGCGGGAACGCACTGTTCCCACCGGGCAGGTCATGGCCCGGGCGATATCCTCATAACTGAGTCCCTCCAGTTCGCGCAGCGTAATCGCCGTACGCAAATCGTCCGGCAGTTCCTCGATGGCTTGCCGTACGGTATCCGCAATCTCTTCCTGCAACAGATTGTTCTCCGGAGTGGTATTCTCCTGCAGCCTGAAGCCCACATCCATCTGTTCCGCAGTATCCGCATCTAAATCGGAAGCCGGAGGTCGGCGTCCCTGAGCAACCAGAAAATTCTTCGCTGTATTGATCGCAATCCGGTAAAGCCAAGTGTAGAAAGCGCTTTCCCCGCGGAAATTGGGCAACGCTCTATAGGCTTTGATAAACGCTTCCTGAGTCACATCTAGTGTCTCACTCGGATTACGGATATATCGCGATACCAGATTGGCCACTTTATGCTGGTATTTCAACACCAGGAGATCAAAGGCCTTCTTATCCCCCCGCTGAACCCGGTTAACCAGCTCCTGATCTACCTTTCGCTCGCCCATTCGGGCCCTCTCCCCGATCGCGGCAAGCGCGTATCTCTATGTACTCTGATTGACACCCTGATCATAAAATAGTTCGCATCATATTGGGTTTTTGCGCTAGGATTTCGCCAGATAAATTGCACCGCCGCCAGCCTCAACCCGAAATTCTGGAGCAGATTATGACCGCGGTTTCTCAATCCATCAAATAGCGGTCGATTATCATGGACCCACTTCACCTACATGATGTACTGATTATCGGCAGCGGTGCCGCCGGGCTTAGCCTCGCCCTGCGTCTTCCCCGCAGCCTGAGGATAGCCGTGATATCCAAGCTGGACCTCTCGGAGGGAAGTACCTATTACGCCCAGGGCGGCATCTCGGCCGTGCTGGACAAGGAGGACTCCATCGAGTCCCATATCGAGGACACTCTCAATGCCGGAGCAGGACTGTGCGATGAGGAAACGGTCCGTCTGGTGGTGGAAAAAGGCCCCGAAAACATCCACTGGCTTCTGAACCAGGGCATGGAGTTCACCCGCGAATCCGACAACGGCACCGGTTATCACCTGACCCGGGAAGGTGGCCACTCCCACCGCAGGGTAATACATACCGCAGACGCCACCGGTCAGGCCCTGGAAAACACCCTGGAACAGCGGGTGCAGTCTCTCCCCAACGTTGAACTGTTCGAAAACCATGTTGCCATCGACCTGATAACCGGACACAAACTGGGGCTCGAGGACAACCGCTGTTTCGGGGCCTATTTGTTCAATCGTCAGGCGGACCGGGTTGAAACCTTTCGCGCCCGTTTCGTGATTCTGGCGACCGGAGGTGCCAGCAAGGTCTATCTCTATACCTCCAATCCCGACGTATCCACCGGTGACGGTATCGCCATGGGGTGGCGGGCGGGGTGCAGAGTGGCAAACATGGAGTTCATCCAGTTCCACCCCACCTGTCTCTTTCATCCGCATGCGAAATCATTCCTCATCACCGAGGCCCTGAGGGGCGAAGGGGGGCGTCTGCTCCTGCCGGACGGCACCCGTTTCATGCCCGAGTTTGATCGGCGTGCGGAACTGGCCCCCCGCGATATCGTCGCCCGCGCCATTGACCACGAAATGAAACGCTTGGGAGCTGACTGTGTCTTTCTCGATATCAGCCACAAACCCGGAGATTTCATCCGCGAGCACTTCCCGATGATTTACGCCCGTTGTCTCGATTTCGGTATCGATATAACCCGGTCACCGATACCGGTGGTTCCGGCGGCCCACTACACCTGCGGTGGTATTGTTACCGATCACAATGCCCGAACCGACATCCCGGGTCTCTATGCCGTGGGAGAGGTCGCTTATACCGGCCTGCATGGAGCTAACCGTATGGCCAGCAACTCGTTGCTGGAATGCCTGGTTTTCGGGCAGATGGCGGCCCTGGATATCGAACAGAACATGGACCGCGCCCCGGAACCTCCGACTATACGGCCATGGGACGAAAGCCAGGTTACCGACTCCGATGAGATGGTAGTGGTATCCCACAACTGGGATGAACTGCGCCGCTTCATGTGGGACTACGTGGGTATCGTCCGTACCAACAAGCGGCTGGAGCGCGCCCAACGCCGGGTCAACCTGCTGCACCAGGAGATCGAGGAGTACTACAGTAATTTTCGTGTCGGCAACGACCTCCTGGAGCTGCGTAACCTGGTGGACGTCGCTGACCTGATCATCCGCTCGGCGCAGCACCGTCGGGAAAGCCGCGGGCTTCATTACACCGTTGATTACCCCGCACGGGACGACCTGCAGCAGCGCAAACCGACGGTGATCGCGCCGGACAGCTACCAACCGTCCGGATAATCCCTCCGCGGGCTGTTCAACCTCATTCGTAGCCGCCGCAACTGTTCAGGATCCACCCTGTCCGTAGTCAGGCACAAACTTCGCCGTTTCCCGCCGGGGGTTCTGAAATTGAGGATAATCAGCCGCGGATGAACGAAGCTGGGACCGCATAGGGTGGCGGGAACAGCCCTCCCCCGGCTTTCAATAAGGGTCCAATCCTCATCACCGCCCCATTCCACGGCGAGAACAGCCCCCTCTCCCGACGGCGAGAGATGCCGGCGCCAATAACGGATCAGACTGAACAGAACAAGTCCCCCAACAACGACTCCTGCCCCGGATGGTAGCGGCAACAGGGGCAGCAACAGGAACGCGGAAGCGTGAATAATCACCAGGCAGGCCGCCAACCGGCGCGGAAACCGGGGATAAATGGTGATCTTTGCAGCGCCTTTCCCTGGCATGGGGGTTAGTTTCCAGTATGAAGTTAGAAGTTCCTGTTACACAAAATCGAGTTCCTTCAGGTAGCGGAACAGCTTACGGGCCGCCGCCGGGGGACGGGACTGCTCCTGTTCCTTGCGCGCGGTGCGCAGCAACTGGCGGAGCTGCTGACTATCGATCTGTGGACATATAACCAACAGCTCCGACAACGCACTGTCCCCTTCCCGCAACAGCCGCTCCCGCCACTGTTCGAGTTGGTGAAAACGTCGCTTTTCATCCTGATGCTGGCAATCCAGTTCGTTTAACAATCGCTGAATCACTTCCATATCTTCATCGCGCAGCAGTTTTCCCACCCGGCGTACGTGTCGGCGCAAGGCGTTGTGCCCCTTGATCCGCCGCGACTCTTCCAGGGCCTCCAACACCCGCGGACCGAGGGGGAACGACGCCAGTTGCGCCGATGACATATTGATCAGCCGCTCGCCGATTTTCTGCAAAGCCAGAAGCTCCTTCTTCTGCTGGGTCTTACTGACTGGTGAGTCTTCAGTTAACAGTTTTCAGTCCTCAGGTTTTTAGTTAGAAGTTAGAAGTTTGTAGCGGGACCTTAACCGCGTCCTTAGTTCCCAAGATGTTCAAAGTACTCCACGATCAGTTGCAGACCGAGGCGCCCCTGATACTCGTTTATATCTATCCGGTAAGCGGCGCGTATCCTCGTTTCCGGCCCGGGAAGCCCGCATTCCAGCTGATTAAATGCGATGGCATCCAGGTAATGATCACCATCACCGGCATTCAACACCAGTTTGACGTGTCTGTCACCGACAATCCGGCTGCTTACGATAGCGAAAACCCCGTCGAACAGGGGTTCGGGAAACCCTTGCCCCCAGGGCCCTCCCTCGCGAATCTGTTGCGCCAGCTCCAGAGTGAAATCGCCCTCCTCCAGGGTACCGTCTGAGCGTATCACACCCGACAGATCCTCCTCTTTCAGGCGAAGCCGCACCTCCCGGTCAAAGACGTCCCGAAAGGACTCCAGATCACTCTCCTGCAGGCTGAGCCCGGCCGCCATGGCGTGACCACCGAACTTTTGCAGAATCCCGGGATACCTGGTTGCGACGGAGTCCAACAGATCGCGAATATGCAGACCCGGGATCGAACGCGCCGAGCCCTTCAGCACCCCATCCTCGACCGGAGCAAACGCGATCACGGGGCAATGAAAACGTTCCCGCATGCGCGCCGCCAGGATACCGATCACCCCCTGATGCCAGTCGGAACGGTAAAGGCAGAGGGAGAAAGGCTGTCTCGCCTTTTCGTGGGCACCGAGACCCTCCAGAATCGCCAGGGCCTGATCACGCATCTCCGACTCAATCTCGCGCCGCTCCCTGTTTAGCCGATCCAGGCGATATGCCGCCTCCATGGCCTGCCCGGACAGGTCGGTGAGCAGACAGTCGATACCCAGGGACATATCCTCCAGCCGTCCCGCCGCATTCAGCCGTGGCCCTACGGCGAACCCCATGTCCGCCGCCACCGCCCGACGCCTTTCCCGACCCGCCGTGTCCAGCAGAGCGCTAATGCCGGGACAACCGCGCCCCGCCCGGATACGCTGCAACCCTTGATGGACCAGTATACGGTTCACATGATCGAGGGGCACCACGTCCGCCACCGTACCGAGAGCCACCAGATCGAGCAGATCAGCCAGGTTGGGTTCCGGAATCCCCCGTCGCTCAAACCAGCCGTTCTGTCGGAGTTCACCCCGCAGGGCTGCCATGACATAAAAGATCACCCCGACGCCCGCCAGATTTGCACCGGCAAAGCCGTCATCATGCAGATGAGGATTGACCATCACATCCGCCTGTGGAAGCTCCTTTCCCGGCAGGTGGTGGTCGGTCACCAATACCGCCACGCCCGCTTGTCTGGCGGCCTCCACACCCTCGATGCTGGAGATACCGTTATCCACCGTTAGCAACAGATCAGGCTGCTGCGCAACGGCTTCCTTTACGATCTCGGGGGTCAGGCCATAGCCGTATTCAAAACGATTGGGGACCAGATACCGGACATCGTCCGCCCCCATGGCCCGCAGCGCACGCAGGGCCAACGCGCAGCTGGTGGCCCCGTCCGCATCGAAATCCGCCACCACCAGGATGCGGCCATTCTTTTCCATGACGCTTCGAAGCAGTTCGGCCGCCGCCTCGGTTCCGGCCAATGCGGAAGGGGCCGGCAGTCCGGTCAACTCCCGCTCCAACTCCTCCGACGTCGCCACTCCCCTGGCCGCGTACGCCCGGCGCAGGACGGGATGAAGATCCTGCGGCAGCCCCTCCGCGATACCTGTGGAATGGTCGCTACGGCGTATCTCTTTCTTAACTCCGGACACAGTTATTCATACGTCTACGATATCGCAGTGCAGCTCCAATACATCCGCTGAGCGGAGTTTTCACCCCGGAAGACACCGAGACTGCTGCACGTTAAAATTCAGGAACCCGCCTCTTCGAGAGGGCCCTTTGCACAGGTTTCAGAATACCAGAACTGCCCCGCATGCATGCTATAGAAAACTGGCACGCTCCCCCAGCCTCTCTGCGACCGCCTGAAAGGACCCTACACCTGTGGCGCATCGATCTGCGGGGGTCTGCCGGAGATCTGTCGGGTCTGCTCTCCCGCGACGAACAACAACGTGCAGACCGATTTATCGCCGAACAGGCCCGTACCGGTTTCATCCGCTCGCGGGGGGCCATGCGTTCCATCCTCAGCGGTTACCTCGACACCCCCCCGCACGCCCTGCACTTCGTCTATGGTGACCGAGGTAAACCCTACCTGGAAGATCCGCCGATCCCTATCCATTTCAACCTCAGTCACGCGAAGGAGATGGCGCTGTTTGCCGTCGCAACCCACCCCATCGGAATCGATCTGGAGCAACTGATCGACCGGGGCAATCTTCGGAAAATCGCGGCCCGTATGTTTCCGCAACCTGTGCCGCAAGCGATGACTGAGTTACAGGGAAACGACCTCACCCTGGCCTTTTTCCGGCACTGGACCCACCTTGAGTCCTGTGCCAAATGCGGGGGATCGGGACTGTTCGGTCCGAAGCAGGAATCCCGTGACTACTACACGAAACACTTCATTCCGGAACCCGGGTGGATCTCCTGCGTGGCAAGCACCAATCCCCTTGCCGATGTTTCTACCTGGAAGACCTTGCAATATTCTTAAAGGGGTTTTCCCGCGGCACGGATGGTATGATAGCCGCCACTGCTGGTACTACGGCACAATTGAAAAACCAAAAACAACAGATACCCAGAGCGACCAAATGGATACAAAAGGGATTTTAGTCACCGGCGGTGCCGGTTATATCGGCAGCCATACCCTCCGCCAGCTGGGAGAAGCCGGAGAATCAGTGGTTACCCTGGACAATCTCACCACCGGTTTCGCCGATGCCGTGCTCTATGGCCCGCTGGTGGAAGGCAACGTAGGCGACAAGGAATTGGTGTCCAGGGTTTTGCAGGAACACGAGGTGGACACGGTATTGCATTTTGCCGCCCACACCATTGTTCCGGAATCGGTGGCGAATCCTCTGAAGTACTACGGCAACAACACCTGCAACACCCGCAACCTGCTGGAATGCTGCCGGGAAGCCGGAGTCAGGAATTTCATCTTTTCCTCCACTGCGGCCGTGTATGGCATCCCACCGGCAGGAATCGCCTGGGAAGACTCCCCGACCCAACCCATCAATCCCTACGGCACCTCCAAGTTAATGAGCGAATGGATGATCCGGGACCTGTGCCAGGCCGACGACATGAATCACGTCATCCTGCGCTATTTCAACGTGGCAGGCTGTGATCCGGAATGTCGAATCGGCCAATCAACCGCCAACGCCACTCTCCTGACCAAGGTTGCCTGTGAAACGGCCGTCGGCAAACGGGAGAGTATTTCCATCTTCGGGACCGACTATCCGACTCCGGACGGAACCGGGATACGGGATTATATCCACGTCGAGGATCTGGCTTCCGCGCACGTCAAAGCCCTTGACTATCTGCGCGCCGGGGGGGAATCAACTACGCTCAACTGCGGATATGGGCATGGTTACAGCGTCCGCGAGGTGTTGGAGGCTGTCGCAAGGGTCCACGGGCAACCGCTTAACGTCATCGAGGCCGAGCGACGCGCCGGTGATCCCCCGTCTCTCGTCGCCGGAGTCGATCACATCGGCAAGACCCTGAACTGGGCCCCGCGTTACAACGACCTGGATATCATCGTACGCACCTCGCTGGAATGGGAGAAAAAACTCCTGCAGAGGGGCGGCGGCAGATAGATGTATTCACCGTTCCGTATCCTTTTCCAGACCGTCCGTACACTTCTGAACCTGCCAATGAGCATGTAGTCCGTACATGGAGATCCTGCACATTCTTATCCTTGCCCTGGTTCAGGGGGTAACAGAGTTTCTTCCCATCTCCAGTTCCGCCCATCTGATCCTGATGCCCCACCTGTTCGGCTTCCCGGATCAGGGCCTGGCCTTCGACGTTGCCGTTCACATCGGGTCCCTGCTGGCGGTCATCACTTACTTTCGCAAGGAATTGACCGTCATGACCGGGGATTTTTTTCGCGCTCTGGGGGCCCCGGAGCAGGCCACGGAGAACTCCCGTCTGGCGGAATTGCTGCTGTTGGCCACACTCCCTATCGTGGTTTTCGGGGGGATGCTGATTACCGTCGTGGAGACGGACCTGCGTTCCGCCACCGTCATCGCGGGTGCCACCGTCCTTTTCGGCCTGCTACTGTTTTGGGTCGATATCCGGGGCCGCAAGGAGCGGTCTGAATTTTCCCTCTCCTGGAAAGACGCGCTTATCATCGGTCTGTTTCAAGCCCTGGCGATCATTCCCGGCACGTCGCGGTCCGGAATTACCATCACCGCGGGTTTGATGCTCGGACTGACGCGGGAGGCGGCTTCACGTTTTTCCTTCCTGCTGGCCATACCCACCATTCTTCTTTCCGGTGGACTGGTTACCCTGGAGATGCTGCGGAGCCCGGACCCGGTGATCTGGCAGGAACTGGTCCTGGGCGCCGGCCTCTCTTTCGTTGCTGCCTATCTTTGTATCGAGTTTTTTCTCCGCCTCATCGGCAGAAGCGGGATGTTGCCCTATGTGATCTATCGT
This sequence comes from Sedimenticolaceae bacterium, assembly GCA_050291465.1. GTDB lineage: Bacteria > Pseudomonadota > Gammaproteobacteria > Chromatiales > Chromatiaceae > CBFDBF01. The sequence goes on from JBNKJV010000006.1 coordinate 69,433, forward strand.
CTGATACTGGGGGGTGTTATCGCGGCGTTCCTCTTTCCCTCCAACTGAATGGGACTGCAGTTGAATAATAATCCCCTATCCGGCGGCAGTTATCTTATCCAGGGGCTGCGCCTGTTGTTGCGCCCGGGCCTGCGCCGCTATCTCATAGCCCCGCTTACCATCAATATCCTGGTGTTCTCGGCTATCGGCTGGCTCGGTATTCACCTGTTCGGCGACTTTCTTGACTGGCTCCTGCCCGAATCCGGCTGGTTAAGCTATCTACGCTGGCTGCTCTGGCCCTTTTTCGCCCTGGTCCTGATGCTGATCACCTTCTATACGTTCACCATCATCGCCAATCTGATCGCCGCACCCTTCAACAGCCTGCTTGCGGAACGGGTGGAGATCCTGCTCACCGGCAACCCTCCGGCTCAACCCTCCGGTCCGTTTCTGCGGACCATACTCCCGGCGATCCGTTCGGAGTTGGGAAAGATGGTCTACTATCTGCTCCGGGCAACACCTTTGCTGGTATTGTCCCTTGTTCCGGGCATCAACGTCGTCGCCTCACCGCTGTTGCTGGCGTTTAATGCCTGGTTTCTCAGTCTGGAGTATCTGGATTATCCCATGGGTAACAGCGGGCTTGCTTTCCGCCAGCAGCTCCCGCGGGTAAGGGGTATGCGTCAAAGCGCCCTCGGATTCGGCGCAACCCTTATGCTGCTGATGATGATTCCGGTGCTCAATTTTTTCGCCATGCCGGCGGCGGTGGCCGGCGCCACGGCCTTCTGGTGCGGGGAACGGGACGGCTGACCGCCCCCTCCGGTCCGCCACGCTCCGTAGGAATTCAAGAAGGTTCCCGCATTAACCGGCCTTTCCCAGGAATCCGGCGATCCGTCGCACCCCCTCCTCCAGCTTCTCCCTGTCGGTGGTATAGGCGAACCGTATATGCCTCTCGGCACGGTTGACACCGAAATCCCGCCCCGGGGTCACCGCCACCCCCGCCTGCTCCAGGAGTTCGCCGGCAAACCGGAAGCTGTCATCGGTGAACGCGGAACAGTCACCGTATAGATAGAAGGCCCCCTCCGGAACCACGGGGAATCTGAACCCCAGGCCGGCAAGTGCGGGGAGAAGATAGTCACGGCGGTGTCGAAACTCCTCCCGCCGCTGTTCCAGGATGGTCTCCGTCTCCTCGCCGAAGGCCGCCAGCGCCGCGTACTGCGCCGGTGTGGGGGCCGAGAGAAATATATTCTGAGCCAGGCGATCGATGGCCTCCACGTAACCCTCCGGCGCTACCAGCCACCCCAGTCGCCAACCTGTCATACCGAAATACTTGGAGAAGCTGTTGATAACAAACAGATCGTCGCCCAGAGTCAGGGCCGTCCCGCTATGGCCGTCATAGACCAGCCCCTGGTAGATCTCATCCACAATCAAGATACCGCCTCGCTCCCGGACCACCTGGTGGATAGCACCCAGTTCATCCCGCGTGAGCAGGGTCCCGGTGGGATTTGAAGGAGAGGCAACCAACACCGCCCGTGTATTACCGGTCCAGGCCGACGCTACCGACTCCGCATCCAGTTGATAACGCGTCTCCGGACCCACCGGCAGTGCAACCGGTTCTCCTCCCAGCAGAGAAACGAAATGGCGATTGCAGGGGTACCCGGGATCCGCCATCAACACCTCTTCACCGGGATTGATCAGCACGCTTAAAACCAGTTGCAGAGCCCCGGAAGAACCCGGCGTGATCACAATTCGTTCAGGATCGACCGCCGTCCCGTAGTATCGGCGATAATAGGCAGCGATCTCCCGTCGCAGCTCCGGGATACCCCGAGCCGGGGTATAGTGGGTCCGGCCCTCCTCCAGCGCCTGTTGACCGGCCCTTGTGATGGGCGCCGGCGTCTCGAAATCCGGCTCCCCCACCTCCATGTGCACTATGGAACGACCCGCGGCCTCCAGCTCCCGGGCTCGCGCCAGCAGTTTCATTACATAAAACGGCTGGATCCTTTCCATTCTGCCTGCAATATTCGGTTTCTGCCCCACTGCGCCCCCAAACTTTTCCGCTTTCTTCAGGTCACCTTATCCTACTCTATCTTGCTCGCAGAGTTGCCTCCATTATGATCTGCAGGGACACTCCGACCTTGCCCGATCTAGGCTATTCTGGTATAGATACCGGCCTTAAATTTAGAGGTTTGTCAGGAGTCCGTTAATGGCTGCCAAGAAAAAGCAGGAACAAGTGTTAAGTGGCCCCTTTGGCTTTACGCCCTATAAGGTTAAAAAGGGCGAGGAGTACATGAATGAAAAGCAAGAAGCCCACTTTCGCGCCATCCTTCTGGCATGGAAAAAGGAGTTGATGGAAGAGGTCGACCGGACCGTACACCATATGCAGGACGAGGCAGCAAATTTCCCCGATCCCAATGACCGTGCCAGCCAGGAATCGGAATTCAGTCTGGAACTGCGCACCCGTGACCGGGAAAGAAAGCTTATCAAGAAGATAGAGGACACCCTGTCCCTTATCGATAGCCATGAATACGGCTTCTGCGAATCCTGTGGAGTGGAGATCGGCATTCGCCGTCTGGAGGCGCGTCCCACCGCAACGCTCTGTATTGACTGCAAAACCCTTGACGAGATCCGCGAAAAACAGATGAGCTGAGCCCTCCCGCCGCTTGCACAAAATGATATCTTAGGAAGCCGGCAACCGCCGGCTTCTTCTATTTTAGGAACCCCTGATCAAGTCCATGACGGCCTATGTCTGATACCCCCTTCTATCGCGGCCGCTTTGCCCCGTCACCCTCGGGCCCCCTCCATTCCGGGTCCCTGGTGGCGGCCGTGGGCAGCTATCTGGAGGCCCGCAGCCGTGGGGGGGAGTGGCTGGTCCGTATCGAAGACATCGATCCGCCGCGTGAGAAGAAGGGGGCCGCAGACGAAATCCTACGCACCCTGGAGGCCTTCGGCCTGGCATGGGACGGGACGGTACTGCGTCAAAGCGGCCGGCTGGAGGCCTATGCCGACGCCGCACGAGATCTCCTGGCGCGGGACCTGGCCTACCCCTGCAACTGCAGCCGAAAAGAGATCGCGGACTCCGGGATTTTGGGTATAGAAGGCCCCGTCTATCCGGGTCATTGCCGCAACCGAGGCAAGGCCGAACGCAGTAACAGCGCCCTGCGCGTGAAAACCGATGGCATAGCTATTTCCTTCCATGACCGGATAGCCGGGAACCTGACCCAGAAACTCGACACCGATATCGGGGATTACGTGATCCGGCGTCGGGACGGCCTCACGGCCTACCAGCTGGCGGTAGTCGTAGATGACGCCTTTCAGGGCATCACCCACGTGGTTCGTGGCGCCGATCTGCTGCTCTCCACCCCCCGTCAGATTTACCTGCAGCGTCTTCTGGGACTGTCTGAACCGAACTACGCCCATTTGCCCGTGGTTCTCGATGAGGACGGCAGAAAGATGAGCAAACAGAGTCACGCACGACCTGTGGAAAACCACGATCCCCTGCCTGCCCTGCTGGATGCCTATCTCTTCCTGGGTCAATCGCTCCCCGAGGAGCAACCGTCCGGCGTGGATGAGTTCTGGCAATGGGCAACAGCCCATTGGAACGCCGACAGGGTTCCTGTCCCCGAGGTCGGAGGCCGTTAAAGAGGATGCCGAATACCCCTTCTCAGGGTAAAGTTATACTCCTGGTGCGCCGTAATAGTGTAAGTACATCAATCAAAAGGCCAATCCATGTCAGATCAATACAAGATCGTATTCAGCGGAACCCTTAAGGAAGGTATAGATCGGGCTGAGTTTATTGAAAAATTCTGCCGCTATTTCAAGGTGTCCGAGAAGCAGGCCCAGGCCCTGGTAAATACCGGACGGGAGGTGGTGATAAAGAAAAACATCGGCGCCGAGGACGGCTCCAAATACCTTGGGGTACTGGAGAAACTGGGCATGGAGGTGCGCCTCGAGGCAATGGCGCCAACAGGTCTGACACTGGAACCGATGGAGACGACGTCACAGCCCCACACACAGGAACCTCAAGCTAAACCCGCGCAGCCGACCTGCCCCAAATGCGGCTCGCAGCGGCTGGAAGAAGGAGAATGCCTCGACTGCGGGATTATCATCGCCAAATTCGTGGAATCCGGCATGGGGAGACAGAGCCCCCCGCCGGAAGAGGATCCCTACCGGGTATCAGACAAGACCCGGAACATGGAGCCCGAATACCATGACGAGCTGATGCCGGTATCCGTCCCCGCCGGACACGGTTGGACCTGGATCGCCGATGGATTCAATCTGTTCCGGCGTAATGCCTTGGCCTGGATAGGCGCCCTTCTGGTATTCGTGGTGCTCTACTTTCTGCTCAACGCCGTTCCTTTCGTCGGTCCTCTGGCCACCTCGCTGCTCTCTCCCGTCATCGGCGCAGGATTCATGATCGGCTGCCTGGAGCAGGATCAGGGCGGCCGGTTCCGGGTCGGCCACCTGTTCAGCGGCTTCCAGCAAAACGCCGGCCAACTGGTACTGGTCGGCGCAATCTACCTCGGTGCCACAATCCTGGTTTTCGCCATCGCCGGATTGCTGACCCTGGGGGGTGCCTTCACCGCCGCCCTTGGCGGCATGGAGCAAATGGCGGCACAGGATCCGGAAGCCGCTGCGGCCGCATTGGATCCGAACAACTTGCTCCTGTTCTTTCTGGTCTCAATGGCGCTCCTCCTGCCGGTTGTCATGGCCTACTGGTTTGCACCGTCCCTGGTTGCACTGGAAGGGCTCCCAGCCCTGGAAGCGATGAAACTCAGCTTCCAGGGTTGTATCAAGAACATGCTCCCCTTCCTGGTGTATGGAGTTGCTTCAACCGTTCTGATGTTTATAGCGGCCCTGCCCCTTTTCCTGGGGATGTTTGTGCTTATACCCGCGCTTACCGCATCCATCTATGCCGCCTATCGTGATATCTACCGCGGCAGGATGGCGGAAGTTAGAAGTTAAAAGTTGTCTGCCCGGTGGTTACCGGCCTGACAACGGGCGCAACAGGAGGCGCAGGATGCGTGACAGCAGCCGCTTCACCGGCTGACCGACGATGTGCTTGGCGGCGAAAAACACCCCCCTCGGCGTCGCGGGATTGAAGGCCATATAACCGAAGTAGTCACGACTGTCCTTCATCCATTTCTCTTTATATTCCTCTTCTCCCAACCCGAAATCTATTTTCGCCACATGGTCCCGGTCCAGGACGTGGGCTAACATGTGACTGGTCAACACTACGCCCGGCGCCAGTTTCTTATAATCCTCGTGGTAGGCCAGCCGCATGCAATGTGCAACCCCGCCGGTGACGATCCAGAACTGTCCGGCAATGGGTCTGCCGTCCAGCTTCAATACCCCAAGACGCAGGCAACCATCCTCGGCAGCCAACCTCATAAGTTTCAACATCGGACGCGACGCCATGGAGGCCGGTGATTTCCAGCTTTCAACCGTGGCAAGAACATAGTCGTCTATACCTTTCTGCAGTTCCTTCGGCGGAATATCACCGGCATAGATAGCGACCTCCAGTTCCCCGACCTTTTCCAGGTTGCGCTGCCGCCGTCGGACGTTGTAGCGATGGTTGGAGCTTCTGCTCGCAAAGTACTCGTCGAATCTGAGCCCCGTGGTGTCTTCATAGCGGTTATACGAGTTGGCATAGGGTTGCACCCAGAACCCGCTCTTTTTTAGGGCCTGCGCCAGGAATGCGGCCAGCTCGGATCCGGCCTCCACCGGCCATAATCGCAGGACATCGATGACATAGGGATGCAGATAACTCTTCCTGTCCCGTATCGCTTTTAGGAGCTCCACCAATACATCCATGGGCGGGATATCCATGGAGGGATTAAAGAGCAGGCAAAGAACAGAGTAATTCTCCTGATGGCCGATGGACGCCAGGGTCTTTGCAAAGGGAACTGCCCCGTCAAACAGGGTCAGGCGCAGCGGGGCGAGCAACAGCGGTCTGCCGGCGGAATCCTCAACCGTATACAGCTGTAACTCATCCACCTCCCACATATACTCCATCAGGAATGCAAACCAGGGTTGGGTGTGAAAAAATCCTTCCCTTTCCGCCTGTTCCAGTAACGGAGCAAAGCTATCAGGCAATTCTGAATAGTTCTTATAACATCGAATGCTCAGACCGGAACTCATGATTCCACCAATTCTGTGAGCAGCGAAACCGCTTTCTCCAGATTACCAAATTCGAGATACCAGGTATCACACTGATCTATTACATCAGCCACCGCAGTGAATCCCCTCGCTCCCTGCAGCCGATAATTGAAGGAATTTCCTGAAAGCTTCAGGAAAGCACGCCCTTTTGCGAAGGGATGCAAGAGCTCCTCCGCCCCTTGCCGAAACTGAGGAAAAACAATCAAGTTCGGTCTGATTGCGTTTTGCGCCTGGCGCAAACTCAACGCAGAGGGTCGCAGATGAGCCACATCACCTTTTCTGGTTTTACTAAAGGTCGGTCCTAATACCGCTTCCTGAGAATAGTCCCTTATGACGCCAATGGATTCATTTTTCAGGGGAATCGGTCGGGGAATCGGTTCCAGTAATCCGCTCTCCGGACGAAACAGGCCGAATTCATCGGACAGCAGACGCCAACCGGAAAGCATCAGCGCAGAACAGAGAGTACTCTTACCCGACCCGGGAGTCGCAGGCAACAGCAGACCTTTACCCTGACGTTCCAGAACCGCCGCGTGAAACATCAGATACTGGTGCGCCTGTGTTGCGATCAACCAGTTCAGACCCCATTCAAAATGGGGAAAACTGTGATCCAGTGGAAAAGGTTCAAACGGGGTGGAGCTATCGGTTTCGAACCGGACCTGGGGTCGCAGAAAGCGCCGGAGCGACCGCGGCCGGGTCATACGAACGGAAAAGTCGAAAAAGCTGTCTCGCGGGTCCAGACTTACAGACGAATCGCCATAGAGAAGAGCCAGCGTTTCCGCGAAACCGGGAGCGTCATTCCTCATATGGATTTCAAAAGGCCCTATGGAACACAGGATGCCCTTTTCTTTTAGCGCCGTTTCCAGCTCTGTTGGTGCCAGTTCAGTGAGCGTCATGTTCTGCGCATTGTTCTATCAATCCGAGTTGCATCAACTGATCCATATGATCGTTAACTGCTTCACTCAGCTCTCCCCCATTCTCTGCACCGATGTGCACCGCCAGCAAGTCCTGCAGGGCGGATTCGGATCGGGACTCATCCGCACAGGCGCACAGCAGCTGCCAGGCGATATCGTTAAGGATATGGGTATCCCCGGTGTGGGGATTGAATAGAAAGACTTCGGATTCCCAATGACGCACGATCAGGTCATTGAAGACCTCACAACGCCAACTCATAGGGGACACCCGAATATGGAGGCTTTTGCCCTATTTCTTGGGAAGGAAGGAGTTATAGCAGGAGCGGGTAACCGGAAAACCCTCTTTCTCCGAGCAAAATTCCCCGGATTGATCGACGTACTTAAGACATTTCTTGGTCACGGTACCGTACTTGCTATCGTAGGACACGTACTTTCGCAGCCACTCGTCCTTTTGATATTTGGTTATACACTTGGGCGGCTGATATGGGGGCTCTTTTACACACTGAAGACTACTGGAATTCGCTAGTGCTTCACCGCTGCTCAAGGTCATAATAACCGGAGCTACCGAGGCGATCCCTTGAATAACTGTCCGACGCGCAGCAAACTCCTTCTGTTCTGAGGAGGACAGCGACTTTTCTGATTTTGGCTGCGTTGCGGTTACTGACTGCTTGCTGCGATCCATCATAGGTTACTCCATATGGTCCTGAATCTACTCGGTTTTATACAATTGGGATGAAAATCCGCATGTTTTTAAAGCAATTTTTATACCCATTTACTTATCATATTGTTTACTATGGGATTTCGTTCCGTATTTTTTGAGACTATATCCGCATATTGTAAAAAATTTCGACAGTTCCTGACAGTTTTTTTCGTCCATCATGACAAAAATGCGGGTTTTTGATGATTCTTATTCCTAAAGCGGCCGGTTAGACAGTGGATCACACGCTTCTCGACGTCATTATCTCCCCCTCCCTTCTCCCGGGTTTACGACCCTCGGAACAGACCGAGATCGTCAGACACGCAAGGAACACGGGATTGCTCGGTTTTCTTGAAGCCCGCATCGGTTTTTCCAACGCCTCCGGCAAGCTTCGCGACCATCTCCTCAGTGCCAAGGTACATGCGGACTACAACAACCAGGTTCTGACCTGGGAGATAAATCGCCTGGGAAAAATTCTTGCGCGGATGCCGGGGCCGATAATTCTTCTCAAGGGCGCCGCGTACAAGGCCCTGGATCTCGGTCTTGCCGAAGGAAGGCTCTCATCCGACGTCGACCTTTTGCTGCCCCGTGAGCAGCTTCCAGAAGCGGAGGCACTGCTCCTCTCCGCCGGATGGCGGCATCTGAGCGATGACGATTATGAACAGCACTATTATCGGGAATGGATGCATGAACTACCCCCCCTGCGGAATGAAATACGGAATACCGTGGTCGATCTGCATCACTCTATCCTGCCTTTAACATCCCGCCTGAAACCCGACCCGGATAAACTGATATCCGCCGCCGTCCCCATGGAACACACGCCCTTCCATACACTGACACCGGAGGACACTGTCCTGCATCGGGCCACCCATCTGTTCCATGATGGAGACCTTCGCGACAGCCTGCGTGAGCTGGTGGATATCCACGAGCTTCTCACCTGCTACTCCGTGCAGGGGGATTTCCTTGACCGTCTCTCACGACGGGCCCGTGAACTTGAACTCGCCAAACCGCTGTTTTATGCGCTGTACTTCTGTCGGCACTTGTTGCGTACGGATATTCCCGACCGGGTTATAGCTGCTTTAACACCAGACGCAGGTCCAGCACTGGTACGGAAGATTCTATGCCGTCTCATGGAACTGCAGCTAAGGTCCGCGCCCCTCGGTCAACGCGGATTGTTGCCGAAAATTTCCGGCTGGATACTTTTCCTCCGTTCCCACTGGATCAAGATGCCGCCGTTCATGCTGATACGGCACCTCCTGACCCAGATCCGGCGACGCGGCGGAATCAGGTCCGGTTAAGCTATCCTTGTCTCGCGGCTTTTGGTGTGTTGGAGGGTCTAACGCATTCGCCTTAATCTGTGAATAACACGCGATTTCAGGCCCCTAAAAACGTGTACGGCGCTCATCAACGAGAGCGGAAAATATACGAAGTCCACATGGGTACGTATCCCCGTGGTCCATTTTTTCAGCCACGGTTCCGCTCTTCCAAGGAACTCAACGCCTTTCATGTCCTGTTCGAATGCAAAACGAACAACTTCATTCATGAGAATCACTCCTGGTGAACAGAAGTCATACTCCTCGTCATGGGCGATCTTCAGCGTCCAGAGCTTTCTATATTTAGCCGTGAAGATTTGTGCGGCTATCAATCGATTATCAATTTTCATACAGGCGTAGTAGAGATAACCGCTATCCGCCGCCAATGAGGTAAATGTTGAAAAAAAATCCACCAAATAACCGATACTGGTGATCGCGCTTCCCCGGCGCGCTTTCCAACTACGTTTTTCCAGTGTCAGAAATTCACTAAAAAAGCGCTGCTGCGTCTGTCCCTCCACCTTAACGATGTCAAAGCAGACCTGACCAATCTTCTCCGCTTTGCGGAACGCCCGTGTTAAATCATTGCGGTTCTTGGATGTCAGATTGGCATAAAACTCCTGCCAACTCGTTTCAATCTCCAAGTATTGAGAGTATGTCCGGTTTTTTGCGCTCGCCTGAGATATCAGATTTGCGGTTTTCCAGAATCCAAAGCCGAGGATGGGACTGTTGTGGGGAATTCTATGAAAACAAACCGGGATTTTCTGCCGGGCAATGGCTCGCATCAAGACCGCAAGAGATGCCTCGTCCCGATAAAGAAAATCCGCCGGCTCGTACAGACGGGGAAAACCGATCAAATACAATCGCGCTCTTAGCCCTGTGCCGATTTTCAGCAACGGCGCAATAGCATGGATCCGTCCCTCCTCCCGATAAATATAGAAGTGGATTTGATCCCTGGAAAAAAGTGTGTCGGCGGCTATAACGACCCACTCATGGCGCAACAGCGGGTTCTCCATGATATCCGCAACCTCATTCCACTGATCGCGCAGCGATCGCAGTTCCTCAATATTTCTGACGATCTCTATCATAGTGGAGCGTTTGGTGCTTCTATCGCCACCTGATTCAAGCACTTTGAGTCATTCCTTCAGGCCGAAGGTCCGGACTATTGCGTCTTTCAGTATCCACATCAATATGCGCGGCCGCCGCTTCAGGTCGGACAGGGCGTACGGCAGATAGGCAATCCCATATGGAACATAGACCCGTGTCGAAACGTCCTTCTCGGCCGCTATACGGGATACTCCCATCGGCAAGCCGTACAGAAGCTCAAGTTCGCAGGGGGTATCGCTTTCGGCAAGAATACTCAAGCTGGCCTCAACCAGCTTGGGGTCGTGCGAGGCAATCGACACCATGGGTACCTTCCCGGCCAGCGCCCGGACGATTTCCAGATAGCGCGCCTCAATATCAATATGGGGATTCCAGGGATCTCTCCATTGGCCCTTGACGATCCTCACCGAACATTCAGCCTCGATGACCTGATCGATATCATGCAGACTCCGATCCCAGCGCGCCGGCAAGGTGCAGCCCATGTTTGGATAAACCTTAACCGCCTCACGCAAAAGTTCGAAAGTCGGCTGTACCGAATGGGGATACATGGAATCGAAATGGATTCTTGTCCCTTTGGACCTTGCGGCTTCGATTATTTCCAGTAAATACTGGAGTTGATAACCGAATGACGGCGCCTTTATGGAAAGATAGGAATCAAAACCCTCCGCCTGCACGGCGCTTAACGCATCGATGTAACGCCGCGTTATTTCCGCATAGGATTCCCTTTCATCGTCCCAGGGGCAGATAGTGGTCCCCCACCCCGCCCGATGGTATTTCCGGCAGACTCTAAGCCCATCGACCAGATTTTCACCTGCAATATAGGAAGGTGCTATGTAGCGCCCGATCCGACTCAGGATCCGGATTATTATTCTTTTCAAAATAAAGACCCGCTAATGTACCTCGATTCGAAACTCCGGTGCATTATGTATGTAATGTTTCACGGTGCACAAATCGATGGCCTTTACGATACTGTTGCGATATTTGTCCGGGAATCCTTCGGGCAGAGTCAAATGATAGGTCACCTTACCCGCATGGGGAGGATTTTCCTCCCGCTCCCAATCCATCTCCATACGCAGCCCTTCCGTGGGAATATCCCGTGAGTGACAAAATCCGAGAGCGAATATCCCCGCACAGGCAGCCATGGAGGCGAGAAACAGATCGAACGGCTCGGGGGCGGAGGCCTCACCTCCGCGTTTGATGGACTGATCGGTGTTTATGGTGAAATCCCCGACCCTGATGTCCACTTTCTTTCCACCTGGAAATAAAATCTCAAGTGCTTCTTTCATGCAACCTACCTCATTATCACCACCCGGAAGCCGATCAGGGCCCGTGTGATCAGGTAATCGCTCCGGATTCCAACAGTTTAGCGGTTTCCTCGTATCCAGCGGCTACAATCGCATCCATGGAACGCCATTCAAGGCTTTCAAACTGTGTCACCTGGGGTCGAATCAATATATCCGCTCCACTCATGGCATCCATCATGGACTGCTCTTTCGCGAAGGTACCGGCCGCAAGCAATACATCCAGTATTGACGGCCACTGTACCGAATTCTCCCTTTTAAAACGACCAAATACGTATTCTCTCGCACTCATTTCCAATGAGTCCTTTATTCCACCGCGCAATTTGGAACTGTTTGATACTTCAACGGCAATAATCTTTCCCGCGAACCGGTTCCGCGCCTCGCCGACCGGAAGCCCCGTAACGATACTGCCATCCACCAGCATTTCACCATTCTGGATTACCGGCGGGAAAATACCTGGAATCGACACACTGGCTCGGACCGTTTCCCAGAGCACACCCCGATCTATGAAAACCGTCTGTATGGAGGTAAGACTCGCCGTTACAAAAAACACAGGAAGCCAAAGATCCTCAATCCGCGCCTCTCCAAATCCCTGACGCAGATTTCTATTGCACTTGTGCCCGGTGACAAGACTCACAAGGGGAATGGTGTAATCACTGGTGGGATTCGAAGCAATGAACATCTTCCTGTTTACTTCCATTACCTCTTCATAATCCATACCCATGGCGATCTCAGCCGCGATGACAGCACCCATGCTCGTCCCCGCAAGATGATCTATCGGAATTCCGTGCTCCAACAGGGCACGAACGGCACCGACGTGGGCAAATCCCCGCGCCCCACCACCGCCGAGAACTAAACCGACCGCTTCTCCCAGTATGCAGCGAACAATGCGGTCATAATCCGCATCTTTACCCTCCACGGCGTGATAATGATGCCTGAACGAACGATCCTTAAACCAGGCCGAAGTACCTTTCGGAAGAGTCGCATCATCTTTATGCATCACCACCAGATCGGTGTTCGAAAAAGGCAGCCGGGCCACCGAATCCCATATCTGCTTTTCACCGCTTGTAAGCTCCGGGGGCATCTTGTCACCGACAATAAAGAGCACCCGATCCGCCTGACGTATGACGAAACTGCGCCAATCCGGCGATCGTGCCGGCGTCAGGTATAGAATGAAATCGTTCTGATCCTCCTGTTCGCTGAGCCAGCGCGCCAGCGGCAGATCTTCGGGTGACACCAGACCGGTCGGAATCCTTGCGGCGTTCCCATGCCGATCCAGCATCACGTCCGTTACCAGCATTACCCTGCCTTTTCTTTCCAGCGCACGGCGAAATCTTTCTGCCAATTTTTCTCCACTAAGGGTTTCATCCAACACCACCAGGGCTATACTGCCAACGCGTCCCTTCGGTCCGGCGTGTCTTAACGACTGCCGCAACCGCGTAAACATTATTCTGGAAAGTTTCAGCAGAAATTTCGGGGACCGTTCAAACAGCTCCATCACTGCTTTTCCCGGCAGCCTGACCAGTTCGCTGTCCCTCTGGGCAACTATGGTGACGCAACGGGTCTCGCCAAACAGGGCTGACATCTCACCTATGATGTCCCCGGGGGCAATCGCTCCCAGGAGACTCCCGTCCCCCCCTTCCCCATCCATGACCGCCACCAGACGACCCCCGGATACGATATATAGGGAGTCGTCGTCATCCCCACGGTTAAAAAGCGCCTCACCGCTTTTCAGCCTAACCCACTCCAACTGTTTCTGCAGAAAGGACAGGACCTCGGTATCCAATTCCCGGAAAAGATCCACTCCCGCCAGGTTGAATGTCTTTTTGGTGTTCATTCCGTCTGTTCTTACCGTTTCCCTACCTGGGAAATCAGAAGGCATCTCCTTTCAGGAGGGAGAGCCTGAATCCGATTTGTAAGGTTCCCTTCTATTTTAGTCTCTAAGCGATCGGCGGGTACGGTCGGGGCTCGATCCGTTTGATAATGGTCGCACTACTCGGACCGCATGAGTTGCCGGCCGATGCTTAAGGAACATCAGCTATCGGCAGGAAGAACCCTTTTTCTATACTTGCGTGCACGGGGGTCATACACCAGGATCAGGATCGCCGGTAGAATCATCAGATCAAAAAGCAGCGCCGCCACCAGTCCTATACTGGACAACAGACCGAAATTTCCGGTGGGAATAAACTCCGAGATCGTCAGAACCAGGAATTGGGCACAAAGAATAACCGTCGTGGTCATTACCGCCCTTCCCGCCTGGCTATAGGTGCGAATCAGGGCGGTTATCGGGCGGCTTCCCGCTTTTACCCGTTTTATGAACCCATGAAAGACATGAATCGTATCGTCCACCGCGATACCGACCGCCACGCTGGCAATCATAGCGGTTGCCATATCGAGCCAGATGCCGAATATCCCCATAAAGATAAAAATCAGGAGGATCGGGGAAAGATTGGGAATCATACACAACACGGCCTGACTCAACGAACGCCACAGCACCAGCATCAACAGGAAGATAAGGATCAGAGCTCCCCCCAGACTGTAGACCTGGCCGCGGACCAATAGATCCTCCATATCGGAGAACAGCCGGCCGGCCCCGGCGACATCCCAGGTCAATCCTCCCTTGATATGCTGACTCAGGTAGCCCCTGATCTGCTCCATAACGCGGCTGATATTCGACGTACTGTGGACGTTAAGATTAAGGTTTACCAGCCCGACCCTGAAATCCCTGTCAACCACGTCATAAATATCCTCTCCGTCATAGATGAAAAGATATTGACTGATCAGAGAGGGATTGCTCGGAATCTTTCGGAATCGGGCATTTTCTTCATGAAACCCCCAATTCATTTCCTCAATGAAATCTACCGGAGAAATCGACTTGTCCACCTCGGGTAATTGCTCCACCCATTCCTGAAACGCTTTGATCTCCTGAAGGTTCTCCGGGCGTTTCAAGCCGTCTGCTGCCGTTGCCGTAAATACCACCTGGAGCGGTGTTGTTCCCACCAGTTTCTGATCAATTCGTGCAGTACTGCGTCGGATCTCGTGCGTCGGTCGAAAAAACTCCTGCAGGCTGGTTTCCACCGTGATATTCAGGAGTTGCGGAACCCCCATGAGAAGAAGAATCCCGGTTGTAACCAGCACTGCTCCCGGATAGCGCATCCCCAGCCGGGACAGATAACGCAATCCGCTATCCATCCATCGGAGACCGCCTTTACGTTTGGGCCAGTCGCTGTGGTCCCAACGCGCGAATATCGGCGGCACCAGGACGATCACTACCAAATAGGACAGCATCACACCAAGGGCCGAGATCAGGCCGAAGGTGGCAATGGGTGCGATAGGGCTGATGCCGAGAGATGCCAAGCCCGCAGCCGTGGTAAGCACGGTAAACCGGGCCGGTCGCCGGATCTCCTGTAGCGCCTTCTCCACCCGGAATTTTCCCGCCAGGCCCCGCTGGGCGGCGTAGTGGATTGAGTTGAACAGATGTACAAGGGCGGCGATAGTCAGCGCCGAAAGCAGCGGCGGAATTATGCTGGAGATCAGGGTAAACGGGCGTCCCGCCAATACGTACAGGGCAATGGTCGAACTGACCACCACGCCTATGGCGATTCCTCCGACCACCACCGCCAGGGGCCGATGAAAAAGCAGCCAGATCAGAAGCAGCCCGATGACGGTGGTCACCGGGATAAATATCATGTTGTCTCTTAACATGGCGCGAAGCTGAGCAACATCTACCGGCACGTTCCCGGACACCGCGCTGAGATAACCGGACAGCCTGGCGTCTTCCACCTCTTTCATGATGTCTTTGAGAAGCGCCTCACGGCGCAGGCTGTTATCCGCAGCTCGCGGGACCACCACAATGGCCACGGCGGAACCGTCATCCGCCACCAGATAACTCCGCGCGAACCGATCCGCCCCGACTATCGTCGGTCGTTCAGACGGATGGCTATCGTCTAAGCGATCGGTGTCGATCAGGGGTTCGACCATAAATCCGTCCTCGCTTCCGGAGATATGGTCCTGCGTGGTCAGAGCCACCACATCCTTAACCTGCGGATGGACGCTCAACCTTTCCGCAAGCTGGTCATAGGCCTTGAGAAAACCGTCCGAAAACAGCGCCACGCCCTCGAACAGCAGGACCGCCACCTGGTCGTTCGGAAACTTCTTCCGGATGGTGTTATCAATCACCACTGCCGGCTCATCCCTGGGGAAATAGACTTTGGGGGCGTTGTTTATGTCCAGATTCAGCAGCAGCAGGCTGGGTAAGGTTGAAAGAAGGAGTAGTAACGCTATGCTGCCGTACAGGATCCAGGGGAGGTTCCTGATCATCCCCCACAGGGTCATATCTTCCCGGGTTTTTATGGAGATCTGGATACACTGTTCACCATCGAACTCCACCCGATGCGAACTCATGACCGCCCGGAAGTCCTGACCATCCAGCGTATTCATGGCCAATCTTGCCCGAGGTATCTCCTTGGCCCCGGGTTTGGTGGTCTCGGCCTGCGACAGGTGGTGTCTGAGCCGATCATGGTGCCTGGCGTTGACCATATCCAGCAGCGGGATGCCGGCCAGTTCGTCCAGGTCCGGGATACGGAATCGCTTCAGATAGGCACGATTGGCATAGACGAACATACCGCCATGGATAATGGCGATCGGGGCATGAAGGGATTCAAGGCGTGACCGTTGGGAACGCGCGTCCTCCATGGCTGTGAACTCCGGCTCTAGAATTCGGCCCGCCACCCCACCGTCAACAGGGAGTGGTCCTGGTGGTAACCACCGGCGGTCCCGTCCTCTCCGTCAAAGTGGTGCATTTCCATATAGATTTCGTGAGGTTCCCAGCCAATGAAAGAGATTTCCGGATTGACGTAGATATCCTGCTCATCCAACCCGAAGAAGAACCGCATCCGCGCCCGCCACTGGTCCTGGGCAAACGGCGTCTCAATCGAGCCGTTGAAGTTATAGATCTCGGTACGATCGAGGATATCCGGAGTGTCGTAGAGATTGGTGCCCGCAAGCTGAAGATTGACCCGGGTATCGCCGTCCCCCGGATGAAACTCCACACCTGCGCCCCAGTTGACCCCTTTCACTTCGGTATAGGCAAGATCGTCCCGGGTGGCGGGTACATCACTGATCCAGGCGGCCTCGAACCGCCAGGTGGCCCCTACCGCCTCAAATCCCACGTCACCGCCCAGGGACCAGGCCCGGGGATATTCGGCCTCCAGGGTGTTGTTAGCGGCGTTATAACGGAAATAAGGTGCTGACTGGCGCCCATGTTGCGCCGTCAATGCAAAATCAAACGAGGACTCGGTACGGCTGTAACGCAAACCGAATCCACCGTCGTCGGACGGTGCATCGTCATCGATCGCGGCCCCGGATACCAGGGCGGTCATAACCGGGCTGCTTTCGATCCCCAGTATCTTCCCCCGCCTGCGGTCTATGGGGTACCAGATGCTGTCTTTGTCCGGGAGTTCCGCGCCGCGGAAGGTGGGAAGCCAGAGCAGATCCAATTTGTTGTTGCCCTGAAAGCCCTCTACCCTGAGCATGGGCCGTGCCCGCCGCCGATCCTGAAGATCATCGAGGACAAAACGGGTAAGGTCCTGGACGCTCAACCGGTCGCTCGGGGGAATCTCGTCGATGCGCCCCCAGATAACGGTCTGGGCTCCCAGGGTAACACGCGTACTTTCGCCCCGGTAACGGATATAGCTTTCGCCGTAATCAAAGGTCGCCTCATCCCAACTCGGGTCCCCGGTCTGAGAATAGCCGTCCACCCGACCGGCCAGCCGCAGCTCCCACGCCTCTCCCGAATCCCAGGAGGCGCTGACGGCGGCGTGACCGTAATGGACCCCGTCCACCGGTTCGCTGGTCTTGGTCAGGGCGGCGGCCTCGAGCTGCGCCTTATCCAGCCCGATGCGAAATCCACCTGCCTTCTCCGGAAAAGCGGTCGGCTCAGGCGTAGTCTCCGCGATCTCTTCCTCCTGCGGCATACCTTCCGTCCCCGCGTCCTCCACATCGATGGTAATCCCCTCCTCTCCCCGGGAATCTTCTTCCTCAACCACCAAGGTATGGTCCGGGCCCGCGGCCGGTTCCACCGTATCCGTATCTTCCATGTCGATGACCACCTCGTCCCCTCCCTGGGAATCCCCTTCCTCAATCACGATAGGGCCCTCATCCTCCATGATAATCATCTCTTCGTCCCCCGCGGAGATCTGAATCTCCTCCACATCCTGGGACCAGGCGTCGGTACAGAGCAATAAAGTCGAAAAAGCAGCAGCGGTGAATAATGGCGTTTTCATAGTTATGGATTCCAATTCCTGCGCTCAGGGGAGATCCCCTGCCTGTTTTTATAGCGCAGAATTATACTCCATTCAATATGTTAACGCCAATTCCTTTAGTTAATTCTCAGTATTCTCAGGGAACATATTGTTTTTCTCTGCTGGGATCGGACAATCCCCGCCGGGAAAACAGCGATTCCGGGATATTCTGATCGAATTTAATACGGGAGGTGGACAGCTCCGTTTTATGCCCGGAATTCAGGTCATACATGGTACTTTGCAGCACGGTCCAGTAACCCTGTATCTTCTTCAATCGACGCGCCAGCAGCCTTTTTACCGGCTTTTTGCGCCCCTTTTGGTAAAAATCCACCCGCAACGGGGTCAGGGTCCGGCGGTGAATCCAGCTGACCCGTTTCGAATAGATCGAGTTGTCGGGATCTACCGGCCTGCTTACCAGAATATCGCACTGGATCTTGCCCACCTTGCCCTGGCCTATCAGCCTGTGGGTGTCCATATCCGGCTCCCGGTCCCGAAGGTCCTCATAGAAGAAATCGGAGCCCACAAAACGCCCACCCTTACGGGAAGAGGATATGCGCCGAACCCGGTCCAGAGCCGGGAGATATAACCACTGATCGCTGTCATCCCCCGGATGATCCAGGGTCAGCAACCCGGTATTCTCCACATCCGCCGGGGTGAAAAAGCGCATCAGCGACCAGCGCTCTCCCTTCCCTTTGTCCAGACGGAATACCGCCAGCTTCCGTACCCGGGTTTGAACACCCTTCCCGGAGAGGGTCATGGTGACCAGTGAGGCCGCGTCTTTTCCACTCGGGCGATCATAGACCTGCTGCGCCAGTTTGGTTGCAGCGTCGTCGCCGGCAGCGGCCGTCAGACAAGTATTTGCCAACAGCAGAAACAGGAAGACCCTTACTGGTAATTGCCGACCGTTATTTAGTTTCATATTCAGTGAACCGACCCCTGTTAACAACTAGCGGTATACTCCCTAAGCCCATGATCAAGAATAGGAAATCTGCTCCTATCACGCCACCGCAGAAATACCATACGGCTTGTGCGGCACCCGAACTACGAGTAATCTTATACCCTTCTATGTAGGTAAAGGATGATCGATGCAAAAAATCCTTGACGGTGTAGCCAATTTCAGCGGAATCCTGGGCGTGGCCCTATGTATTGTCGCCGGATTGGCGCGGCTTTTGGGCAACTTCCATTTGGGGGGATACCAGACGCTCACACTGTTCAACATCGGGATGGGAGGTATGGTCTTCAGCGGTTTGCTGAAGCTGGATATGCTTCTTAGAGAGACACGGAGGTCCCACCCCTGAGTTGTTTCACGACCGGAACCTGAACGGACACGGGTTGCAACCTTTTAGCAGGTCCATAATAAATCCTTTGTCTGGGTTCTTTCTTTCACTTAAACCCTTGATGATCATATATCTACCCTAATGTACGAAGAATTTTACGGATTAGACAGAGAGCCGTTTCGGCTTACCCCGGACACCGGATTCTGCTTTCAACACCAGAGTTATAAAAAGGCCAAAGCCTACATGCAGTATGCGCTGCACCGCGGCGAAGGCTTCGTCATGATTACCGGAAATCCCGGTACCGGAAAAACGACGTTGATCAGTGACTTGACGTCGAGTCTGCCGGAGGAGAACGTCGTATGCGCCAATATCGTCAGCACCCAGCTCCAGGCAGATGACCTGCTGCGTATGGTGGTGTTGAATTTCGGCCTGGAGATCCATACCGATCATAAATCGTCACTGCTACACGGATTGGAGCAGCACCTGAGACAGCTGCATATCCAGGGGGCACGTCCATTGCTGATCATTGACGAAGCTCAGGACGTTCCCCGGAACGCCCTTGAGGAGCTCCGCCTGCTCACCAACCTGCAGGATAACAACAAGCCGTTGCTGCAGATCTTTCTGGTGGGACAGGAAGGATTGCGCAAAGTAGTGCTCCTGCCCCAGTTGGAACAGCTGCATCAGCGCATTATCGCAGCCTGCCACCTGCAGCCTCTCAGCCAAACCACCACGGAAGAGTATGTTCAATACCGATTGCAGGAGGCGGGTTGGCGCGATGACCCAAAGCTGGCGCCGGATATTTATCCGCTGATTTATAAATTCAGTCTCGGGATTCCGCGCTGGATTAATCTGATATGCAGCCGCTTGTTGCTGCATGGAATGGTTGAAGAGCTCCATGAAATCAGTATCGACGACGCCCTGTCCGTACTTGATGGGCTTATCCATGAGCAGTTGCTGCCGGCGGAGCTTGGTACCGAACTGAACCTGCTGAGGGCGGAACCGGAGGTCCTGAAGAAGCGCCAGACAATAGCCGCCAAGCAGACGGCGGCCGGATCGGGCGAACGCCCGTTTGCGGCCGCTCGGACAGGCGGACAAAAAGCACCGGTTAAAGTTGTACGGTCGGCACCCAACAGCGGTAATAAGAACACCGCCGGAAAAAAGCCCGCACCTACTCATCAACAGGATCCCGAGGAAACGGCAAAACAACTGTATAACCAGCTCTCCCCTCTTCTTTTCGGCAAGCCCAAGGATGAAAGGATGAAAATATTCCTGGATTTTCTGAACGGCCGGTCGGTCGATGGGGAGGTCCTGGATATACCCAAGAACATCGCCACTATAGGAACCGCCGGCTTTATGGTCTGGTTGGGATCGTCGAATAATCCCTTAAACAACGATACACGTGAGATCCTTTGGTCCCTGTTCGATCTTATCGATCGATAACGGATGGAAAAATGCCGGACGTGTCCGATAGCACCAATGACCCGGTTTTCGACGTCTTCGGACTATCCGGTTTCTTGGAGCTACAGGACGATTTCGACAGTTGTCTGCATGACCTGACCGTGATGGTCGCCGGAACGCTACGGACCAACAACTGCTCCATCATGCTGCTGAAAGATGACCCACAGAATGGAGAATCCCATCTGCGGGTTTCCGCCCACTGCGGTGAGCTGCCGGAAATAGCATATGACACGGCACAGTCGATTGTGCAGGGTATAGCGGGAAGAGTCGCCACCGCCGGGAAACCGCTGCTGGTCAGGGACATAAAAAACAGCGAATTTGCCAAGCTCGCCAGCCGTACCTCACAATCCGATGGAGGATTCATCTCCGCCCCTCTGCTCGTCGATAATCAGGTTATAGGCGTTATCAACGTAAATGCTCCCAGAGACGGACGCGTTTTTTCAGCGCACGATCTTGATCTCCTGACCATACTGAGCCTCTATATCGGAAAATCAGTCCAGGCTGTTCAATTAAAAAAGCTCCTGAAATCAAAGTTCGCCATTGCCGCGCTGGCAAAAGAGGAAAGCGTTAGACAAGCCGGGGCCGGCAGCTTCACCCAGGACCCGGAAAAGGTTGCAAAGATACTTGCCAGAAGTTTTTTCAACGATATGAAACAGGCCGGGATGGGCCCGGATCACATCCTCAAGGCAGCGACGGAAATTATCGATCAGCTGCACGAGACGTTAAAGAAACATAAAGAGAGGCAAGCGAGGAACAGCTAGTTACTAGTTTTCAGTTATCAGTTTGTAGTTATTTAGAACGTAGTATCCGGCGCTCATACATTACTTGCCAAACATCAACAACTGATAATTAATAACTGACAACTGACAACTGATTATTAACCATGACCGTCGGCTTTTTCAGCTACCTGTTTGCCTTCCTCGCGTTTACCGTGCTGGCGATACTGCTATTCGCTTCCTGGCGAAAACAGTCCTTCGGGACCCTGGCGATCCTGGCTACGGCCTGTACCGCATTGTGGGCCGGCGTTTCAGCCGGATTTGCCGGCTTCGGCATGCCTGGAAGCCGGCTCGTGCAACTCACGGAGCTTGCCCGCAATGCGACCTGGCTGCTGCTGCTGATTAGAATCACCGACTCCGGCCACCAACAATCAGTACCTGACCAACCTCCCTCAAAAAAGCTTATTTTCTATCTTATCGGCTTGCTCCTGGCCTTTACGACAACCGTCATTACTCCCCTGGCTTCCGATTTCCTGCCGATATCGGCTCGGCTAAGCCGGGATGCGGCACTTGTAACCTGGGTGGCTTTCGCAATAGCCGGCCTATTACTGATTGAACAGCTGTATCGAAGCACCAACTACGATCAACGCTGGGCCATCAAACATCTCTGTCTCGGGTTGGGGACCCTGTTTGCCTACGACTTTTTTCTATTCTCCGATACCCTGCTTTTCAAGCAAATGAATCCCCATCTATGGAATGCCAGGGGCGTAGTAAATGGACTGGCAGCGCCATTGATAGCCATCTCTATCGCAAGAAATCCCCGGTGGGAACTCGGTATTCATGTTTCACGCCAGGTGGTATTCCATTCCGTAACCCTGATCGGTGCGGGTATCTACCTGTTGTTGATGGCGACCGTCGGCTACTTCATTCGCCTTTATGGCGGAAGCTGGGGAGTGGTGCTTCAGGTTGCGTTTCTTTGCGGTGCCGGTTTGCTCCTCTTCGTCCTGCTTTTCTCAGCCAAAATCCGGGCCCGAGTAAGGGTTCTGCTGAGCAAACACTTCTTCAGTTTTAAGCACGATTACCGGGAGGAGTGGTTGCGCTTCACCCGAACCCTGTCTGAAAGCGGCGAGGATGTCACGGAAAGGGTGATACGTGCCATCTCAACGTTGGTGAACAGTCCGGGGGGCTGCCTATGGATGAAACGAGAGGATGCCCGCTACGAATGGCTGGCGGGCTGGAATATGAGGGAACCCGAACAATTCGTGTATTCCACCCCGGGTTCGTTTTCGGACTTTCTGGAAAGTCAGCAATGGATTATCGACATCCGCGAATATTCCGATGAAAGCGACAGTTACGAAGGACTGGATCTACCATCCTGGATCAGTTCTATTCCCGGTGCCTGGTTGCTGATACCCCTGCTCTTCAAAGGAAGCAATATAGGTTTCGTCATCCTGGCGGAATCGGGAGTTCAGAAGGCCATAAACTGGGAAGACAGGGATTTATTGAAAACCGCGGGTCAGCAGGCCGCAAGCCTGCTTGCTCAGCACCAGGCAGACCAGGCGCTCCTCCAGGCCCGTCAATTTGAGGCCTTCAACCGTCTTTCCGCCTACATCGTTCACGACCTTAAAAACATTCTGGCCCAGCAATCCCTTATTCTCTCGAATGCGGAGAAACATAAACATAAGCCCGAATTCGTCGACGACGTCATCCGCACTATTCAAAACTCCGTTGATCGAATGACCCGCCTGATGGAACAGATGCGTAGCGGAATCCGCGGAGCCAATCCCATTGAGGTTGATCTGGCCGAACTGCTTGCGGACGTGATAGCTCACCACTCTCATCAAAAACCTGTACCCGATCACGATCTGGAAGCTTCGGAATTCACTGTTCGAGCCGATAAAGAACAGCTGGCCACGGTGTTTGGGCACATCATTCAGAATGCTCAGGAAGCGACTGGGAAAAACGGACAAGTGTGGGTCAGATTGGCTTATAATTCCCATCAGGCCGTAATCGAAGTCGAAGATGACGGCCCGGGTATGGACAGTGAGTTTATCCGCAACCGCCTGTTCCGCCCGTTTGATTCAACCAAGGGGTTGACCGGGATGGGGGTCGGTGTTTTCGAGAGCAGGGAGTTTATCCGGGCGTTAGGAGGTGAAATTCACGTCAGCAGCACGCCGGGCGGGGGCTCTCTGTTTCGTGTAGTCTTGCCCTGCGAAAAGACTTCGAACACAACTCCGGACAAGGCTTGAACTAAAAAATATTAATAAAAACAGAGAAATAAAGAGCGAAGAATTCTTATATTCAGTCCACCATCCAGTTCGGTTGATGCGAGAACAGTGCTCGGAGGTATTGATCGGTGACTGAAGGTCGGAACTATACAGGCCGTCTATTCTCCTTCTCTGGGTTAATTATAACTATGTCAAAGGAAAAGCGGTGAAGGGCTCTGAAAAACATTTATTGGTCGTAGAAGACGACATCGGATTACAAAGCCAACTACGTTGGTGTTTTGACGACCATGAAGTCGCTATAGCGGGTGACCGATCGGAAGGAATAACCCTTCTTCGACGCTATCACCCTGCCGTGGTGTTGCTGGATCTCGGACTTCCCCCCGATCCGGGAGGAGCAACTGAAGGTATCGCTACCCTCGAAGAGATCCTTGCCATCGCTCCGGAAACCAAAGTAATCGTGGTTACGGGCAATAACACCCACGACAATGCCGTTCAGTGCATCGGCCTCGGCGCCTATGATTTCTATCCAAAACCCATTGATCCGGAAACTCTGAAACTGGTCGTCGAACGAGCCTACCGGGTTTACGAGCTGGAGCAGGAAAACAGGAGATTACTGCAAACCAGTCAGAAAACTCCGCTGAGTGGAATCATCGCCACCAGTCCGCAGATGCTGACCGCCTGCCGTATGATTGAAAAGGTGGCGCCTTCGGATATCACCACCCTGCTACTTGGAGAAAGCGGCACAGGTAAGGAGTTGTTTGCGCGGGCGCTGCATGAACTGAGTCCCCGTGCCAACCAGAAGCTGGTATCAATCAACTGCGCCGCAATACCGGCCACCCTCCTTGAGAGTGAGTTGTTCGGTTATGAAAAGGGGGCATTCACCGGGGCAGTCAAACAGACCCGTGGAAAGATCGAGTATGCGGATGGCGGCACCTTATTTCTCGACGAAGTCGGTGACCTGCCTATGGAGCTGCAACCTAAGCTTTTGCGGTTTCTCCAGGAGCGGGTGTTTGAGCGGATAGGCGGCCGTCAGGAGATCTCTGTGGATATTCGCATTGTCTGCGCAACCCATCAGGATCTGAAAACCCTGATTCAGGAAGGCCGGTTCCGTGAGGATCTTTACTACCGAATCAGTGAGCTTTCCATTCAGATCCCCCCTCTGCGCGAACGCGAAGGAGATATTCTGCTACTGGCGCGGGCGTTTGTTGATCGCTTCAATAACGAGCTTGGACGTTCTATTAACGGTTTCTCAAAAAACGCCGTGGCGGCAATGGAAAACCACGACTGGCCCGGAAACGTTCGTGAAATTGAGAGCCGCATTAAGAGGGCGGTAATACTGGCGGACGGCAATCAGATCACACCGGAAGACCTGGAGTTGTCAGAGTCGATGGATGAACCGCTACCGTTTAATCTGAAACAGGTACGGGAAGACGCGGAAAAACAGGCCATTGTCCGGGCATTGAATCATGTCGGTGAAAACGTATCGCAGGCGGCCAAGCTGCTCGGAGTTACCCGTCCGACCCTTTACAACATGATGGAAAAGTACGGACTCAACAAATAGACGGAAAATACCCTCAGATATGAATGGCGCTTACTTTAGAGGTATAAGCCGCGAATAACGCCAATCACCGCAAGGTATCGCAAATAGTTTATGTGGGGTACCCCAACAATTGGTGTGAATTCGCGGTGATTTGCGTTCATTTACGGCCAAGCTTCGTAGGGGCAAACTTTTCAGAATACGAATGATGAACACAATTTCTTTTAAGTAAGTGCCATTTCTCTCAGATATCTCTTTCACCCCGTACGGGCGGGACCCCGCGGCTTTATCCCGTTCTCTAATCCGATCTCCGACTAATTTTATGGTTGTCATCTCGACCGGAGGGAGAGATCCTTGTCCCGAGCAACCGCGAGGAATTTATGAAGGTCTCTCACCGGCGTTCAAAACGCCGGCGTGGATTTCTCGCTTCGCTCGAAATGACATTTAATCAGAGATTCTATAGGCGTTGGAGCGGCGCTATGCGCCGCGAAGAGGTTCCTAGGAGAATAGATCGGGCTACAAGCCGCTCCTACAGGATCCCGGCGGCTTGCACCGGGATAACAGAAAACTGAGAAGGGGGACGCTGTGGCGGCCTGGAAGGCTTATCGGGCGCCTTTCCCAAAGAGCACCACCTCTGCGGTCTGCAACAGGATAAAGAGGTCGAGCAGGAAGGTGTGATTCTTCACGTAGTAGAGATCGTATTGAAGTTTTTCCACAGAATCCTCTGCCGAGGAACCGTAGGGGTAGCAGGATTGGGCCCAACCCGTCAGACCGGGTTTTACCCTGTGCCGCTCGTTGTAATAGGGAATTTCCTGTACAAGTTCACTTACAAATTCCGGGCGTTCCGGACGCGGACCGACAAGGCTCATCTGCCCGGCCAGGACATTCAGCAGTTGCGGAATCTCATCAATCCGGAACTTCCGGATAACAGCCCCTACCCTGGTTATTCTGGAATCATCCTTGGTTGCCCATCGGGCTTTTCCGTCCTTCTCCGCATCCGCAACCATGCTTCTGAACTTGATCACGTTAAAACGCTGCCCTCTGGCCCCCACACGCCTCTGTAGATAGAGAATGGGACCCTTACCGCGGTTCTCGATCCAAATGGCCGCAACAGTGACACCGATCACCGGGAGAAAAATGATGAGCAGCAGGAGACTGGCGACGATATCAAATAGACGCTTTGTGAACGCACGAAGATAGTTGAATCTGAAACCATCGGAATGGATAAACCAACTCGGCCGTACCACATCCACCAGGATCTTTCCCGCCTCTCGCTCGAAAAAATCCAGAATGTCCGATACCTCGATTCCGTGCATACGGCAATCCATCAACTCTTCTGCGGGCAGCTTTTCGCGGCGGTCATCGAGGGCGATGACAATCTCATCTATACCGTTTTTCAACGCGTATTTGCAGATCCCTTCCTCGTCCAGGGATATGATATGCGGCGAATGGACACACACCTGCCTATTCGTCGAAAGCCGGACATATCCTCTTACCGTAAAGCCGCGCTGGTCTGATTTCCTGCGCAACCTCATGAATTTATTCGCTTTTTCGCCTGTGCCGATCACCAAAACCTGGCGTTTCATAATCCGTCCATCGACATACTTATAAAAAACGATGCGGACGACCGCCAACCCCAGGAGGGAAACCGCTACAAATAGCGTAAGGAACTGTTCTGTAACAGGAAAAAGCTTCGGGAACAGTATGTTAAGTACAGCAATCGCGGTTACACCAAGGGCAAAGGCAACCCCGATCCGCAGTACGATACCGCCCAGCGTCTCTCTCTGACGGGCATGGTGGAGCCCCATGGCGGCCATGCTGGAGATCAGAATAAAGGCGACGGTGGCTATACCGGGAAAGAGCGCCTCCAGGGCCGGTCGGCCCTCCACGCCGCTGTAAAGGACAGCGTTGACGAACAGGCTGGCACCGATGAATACGGCGATCTCCGCAACGGCCAACAGCAGAAATGCGGTATGAAGAAAGTGCCCGAAAAAGCGGATCTTTCCTTTTAGGAAGTTAATTCTTGGTTTATATTTTGTGCGGACATTCGGGGGGTTGTCACCCCGCTCGATGACGCCGGCTTCAGGAGCGGCTTCAATTTTTATTTTTTCCATACTTCGAGTTGTCCCTTTTTTATACTTATTCTAAAAGCGCCAACCCCCGTGTAGCACTCTCAGACGGTCAAATATAGCAGAGGTTTACAGAAGTCGGAAGCCTAACTTGCCAGTTCCCCTGATATATTGTGGCACTATGGGTATGCTTATTACGTGCCAATAAATGCCCTGCAACGGTACAGGTACAGGTGCGTAATCCCTATCAGCCAATCCCGCAATGCTTGTAGGAAATATCTGAAAAATAAGAACAAAATCCCCGGATTTGTTTGTCACGCTCAGGACATTTATGTCATAGTCTGTCAGCATTGTCAGTATATTTGTCAGGTATTCGGCATACCCATATTGATAAACCCTGTATACTTATTTTTGGTTACATTGCTTCGGCCCCCTCAGAATCAGAATAATTGGATTTCGATTAAATCGTGGCTGAGACCTCCCTTTCGGTTCAATCCGTCATCGATACCCATCAACAGCCTTTTTTGCTGTTGGACCAGAAGTATCGCATCGTTGCGGTAAATTCCGCCCTTGAACGGCAACTATCCGTCTCCCGTAGCGATATTGTAGGGCTGGACTGTTACGCCTTCTTTTCAGGCCAGGAGAAATCTAATTCCGTCGATCCCCTGGCTGGCGATCTTCTTCAGGAAATCTTCGCCTCCCTGGAACCCCACGAAACCGTTACCTCCTTGAATTTCCTGGGAAAAAACTCCCTTCCCTGCCGTCTAAGGGGATATCCCGTGGAGGCGTCCGACCACTCCATATACCTTGGGCTCTCCCTTGTTCCCCTGGCCCTGAGCGGAAACCAGCACCCCGACGTTCCGCAGATTGTCGGCAAATCCAAGGGGCTGCTCTCCATGATGGAACGCCTTGCCCTGGCAGCGGAATCGGATTCCCCCGTTCTGCTCTACGGTGAGAGCGGAACGGGCAAGGAACTTGCAGCGGAATTCATACATAATCATTCCGACCGGAGGGACAATCCATTCATCACGGTTGACTGTACGGTACTCGGAGAGCACCTTTTCGAGAGCCAGTTGTTCGGCCATGAAAAAGGGGCATTCACCGGATCGACGGGTATGAAAAAGGGCCTGTTTGAACTGGCGGACGGAGGAACACTTTTTCTGGATGAGATTGGAGAGATTCCTTTATCCATGCAGCCGAAGCTGTTGCGCGCCCTGGAAACCAACAGTTTCAGGCGTGTCGGCGGCACCAATACCCTGCATGCCAATGTCCGTATCGTATGCGCGACCAACCGGGATCTCCTCCAGGAAATAAAGGCCGGACAATTCCGGGAAGATCTCTATTTTCGTTGTGCCGTGTTTCCGGTGAAGATTCCGGCCCTCAGAGAACGCATAGATGATCTACCGCTGTTGGCGGAATATTTCCTGGACCAGGTGAATGCTTCGACAGGGAGGGTTTTTCAATTGAGTTACCAGGCGCTCGATAACCTGTCGGACTATGACTTTCCGGGGAATATCCGGGAACTGCGCAATCTTATTCAGCTTGCCGCGGCCCTAAGTACGGATGGTGTTATCCGTCCTGAACATCTTCAGTTCAGTTCCAGTACCGTACGGCCGGGAACCGCAGACGATGTTTATCAGATTGATTCTTCCGGCGGCAACCTGTCGGAACTGGAAATGTTTGAAGCACGCCAGATCTCAAGACTTTTGGCGCAGCATAACAAAAATCGACGTAAAGTGTCTTCAGCCCTGGGTATCAGTGAACGAACCCTTTATCGGAAGTTGAAGAAATACAAATTGAATTGATATTGGCGCGAATAAAAAGGACTTACAGAAATATGGCCGGAAAGACATATAGTTCAATATTCATTGAGAAGAAGAATGCACTAAAGCTTCTGAAGAATACCGGCGTTCCACTTACGGATTCCGCCCCCGCATACGACCTTCATAATCGAATCAATAACATAGAGGAACTCCCACCATTACCCGAGATCGTTCATGAGATCATTCAGCTCTATAACGATCCCTTCGCGGACGCGGCCGCTCTGGCGAGAATTATCGAAAAAGATCCGGCACTATCGGCCCAGGTGATACGCTGGGCAAACTCCGCACTCTATGGGTTCAGAGGCGAAATCAAAACTATAAAAGCGGCCATTGCCCGGGTCCTGGGATTTGACGTGGTCATGAACCTGGCCATGGGCCTCACGGCAATCGCACCGCTGCAGGTGGAGAAGGAGGGACCGATAGGTATGCATGCGTTTTGGACCAATGCCGTCCTTTGCGCCACGCTATGTCAACGCTTTGCCGGCCTGGTTGTAAACAAACAGAAACCGAATCCCGGTATCGCTTATCTGTCTGGGCTACTGCATAATCTCTGGCTGCTCGTATTTGGTCATCTTATGCCGGCTGAACACAAGGCTCTGAACGAACTGCTCGCGAGCAATCCTCACCTCTCCGTAACCCAGCTTAGCGAATACCTCCTGGGCGTAAATCCTGTCTCACTGGGACTCTGGCTGCTTCAGGCCTGGGATCTCCCTGCCGAGCTGATCAATTCAATCGCACACCAGAATGATCCGGATTTCAGGGGTGAACAGTCCGTCTATCCGAATCTGGTTTACGTGGCTGACAGCCTGTTACGGATTCACGGCCTGAGTTATGCCGGTCATGAAGAGATCCCGGAAGAGCTGTTAACCTCCCTGGGACTGGATGCCCGGCAGATCTATGAGATATTTACCAAACTGCTTGAGAGAAAGAACGAAATCCTGATCTTCTCATCCCAGCTGGTTCATTGAATCACCTGAATCCGCTCCCCCTCCCACCCTCCCCCGCAAGCGGGGGAAGAGCGCTTCCCTCCTACACGAGATGCTGTAAGAGCCCAGTCCTCTGGGCGATCAGTGGTCCTGACCGTCCTCAGGTGTGGGCTCCTACAGAATCCAGGCCTTCGCAGTGATAGCAAAATAGACAGCTCCATGCGTGGGCGCTATCCACTACACAACCCCTTATACTTGGGCTATAAAATTAGAATCGTTTTAATTCCAAACTAATTTCTCAGACCCTGTTGAAAAACGCGGCCCGATTTGTCACCATCTCCCCGTCGCCAATGAAGGCAGTCAAGGATGACCCGGCACTGCACGGAAGATTCACGGAAGAGACTCTTTGCCGAGCGACAAAAAAGCCCCGGTGGCTTATCCAGTCCTCCCTGCCACCGGGGCTTTTCTTTTACTATCGATTGGACTTTAGCGTTCGATCGGATCCAAACCCGTTAATCTGCACCTGAGGTGCTTCTAGACGGGAGACTCCTCCAATATCTCGGCGTCCTTGCTTACCGGTGCCTGGAAGAAGCGAATAAGGTTCTCTCCATATTCCAGCTGACCGTCCACTTTCATGGTTTCCAGTATTCTGCGTACTTCCCACTCACGCACCTGGGCGGATTTTGCGATCTGCTTGGGTCCGATCTTCGCGATTCTCAGGTGAGGATTCTTTCTGTCCGTGCTGGCAGAGCCCCAGATCTGATTCAGAGCGTACTCCACCCGCTTGGTCTGCGGTGAGAACGCCTGTATCAACGCCAGGTTATCCGTCTCCCTCAGTCGTCTGGCGAAATGTTCCAGAAGCCGTTCTATCTGATCGGGATTTTCCCGCAACAGTTCCAACATATCAGCTCGTTCAATGGTAATCAGTTCGGTGTTTGTGACAGCGGTGGCAGTAGCGGAACGTGTCTCGCCGTCGAATAATGCCAGTTCGCCGAACAATGCACCCTTTGAGAGATTGGCCAATACCATCTCGTTGCCGTCCGGGTCGTTACGTGAGATGGAGATCCATCCCTCATCCACCGCGTAGGCGAAATCGGCCGTGTCGTTCTGAGAAAACAGTATTTCTCCGGCGGAAAGCAACCGGCGCTGGAAGCGGCCGGAAAAATTGTCCACCCAGAAACTGTTGATCTTTTTTGTGATCTGTCCGAACGCCCATTTGTATATCTTCGGGTAGTAGGCCATGATCGGTACCAGGGTGTCGCCCACGGTGTCGTTCCAGATCTCATCCCCGACCTGCTCGAAATTGGCTCGACTATATATGGACAAACTGTCCTTGGAAACGGCCCCTATCACATGGGTGCATTTCCAGCTATGCAATACTCCCGCGGCGGTTTTAAACAGGGCATAAATCACGTTCCGTCGATTGCGCCACTCCTTATCAACAACCAGCATACTTCCGCCGATTATCTTGGGGGGCTCACTTTCGCCGGCTTTTGCCTCCTTTTGCAGACGCTTCCGAAAAGCGGAAAAACTTATATACTCCTCCGCGGGCAGACCTAACGGGGTGTCCTTGTTGATGCGTATGGCGGCAATTGCCTGATCATGGTTATAGGCCACGATATTGGCAACACCCGGCAGGGTATCGAAACGATCGACAATGCGGGCCTCTTCCCCTCCCTCGGAGGGAAACTTTCCACGTTCCCGTACATATACGTCGTAGCGGAGCCTGAACACATCGTCCAGTTCCTTAGCCGTACGTGCTACTGCTATTCTGATAGCCACAACTTATACTCCACAACCTGGGGTGATCACATCGACAGGAATGACGCGCATAACGACACGAGCCACCCACCTGGAGTCACCAACACCCCGGGGCCGGGCGCCAAACGATTTTAATTCCCTAAGTGAATTATAGAGTCTATTACCGCTCACCGAAATTCCTTTTGTCTTCCGTAGTTACAATCCCGGAACAGGGGAATAACCCCCATTTTTGGGAATTGTATTCCTTGCTTCTGTTTTATACTGCATTGTATATAAGGAAATTATAGGTAACATTCGGGTGCCGGACTCTGACAATTCGCATCCCATTTTGCCTTCCCACTCTTCCCTTATTGTCTATTCCCCTATTAATATTAATGTTTATAGCGGCCCGAAAAAGGCCGTCCAATACGCAGACATACTTCCAGGTACGATTATATCCCCTAACGCAACCAACTATCGCACCGGTCCGGAGGTATATATCTTCGTCCGTTATCTCCCCCCGGACTGAAGTTGTTCCAAGAGTTTCTTTGCCTCCTCTTTCTCCGAAAACTCCTTCCCTTCTCCCATAATTTCCACCAATTTTACTTCCGCGGTAGATCTGTCGCCTGCGGCTATATCGACTTTCGCGCTGTGATATTTCATGCTCAGATTTTCCGGCGCAAGTTTAATAACCTTATCCATCACTCTTTGTGCTTCCCTCGCCTGACCGTTCTTTAACATCACCATCGCTAAAGTATCCATGATTTCCGGAGACTCCGGCTTGATTTCATCCGCGCGTTTTGCGTACTCGAGCGCCTCCTGCGGCTTCTTTTCCTTCAGAAACCAAGCCAGGTTATTCAGCGCAATAAGATTATTCTGATTCTGTTTCAGGATGTTTCTATATTCTTCTACTGACTCGTCCACCATGTTTTCCCGGGTATACGTATTCGCCAGTGCTAAACGCGCTGCCATATCATCCTGGTGTGTATCGAGCCATTCCTTTTGTATCTTTATTGCGCTTTCCTTATCACCATTCTCAGTCAATTGAGCTGCAAGCATCAACAGGCCTGCGGTACTTTGCGATCTATCCTGGTAAGATTGTGCAATACCCAATGCCTGTCGCGTATTTCCTTTCTTTCTTTCTATCGCTATCTCTAATGCGATTATGTCCGGCTGATCCGGAGCGAGTTGCTTTAGTACCTTGAGATTGCCTTCCGCCTGCTCGAGCTCTCCTTCCTGTAGTTGGATTCGCGTCAGGGCCAACCGGGCTGTGAAATGCTTCGGATCCAATTCTACGGCTTTTTGCAACTCTTCCCTTGTGCGTTCCTTATTTTCCAGTCCCGCATAAGCCCTGGCCAATAGGCCGTGAGCTTCCGCCGATCCGGGCTGCTTCTTAACCAGTTTTTCCAGGGTAAACTTGGCATCCGCAAATGATCTCAAGGCCAGTTGCGATAACCCAATCACACCGAGAACAGGCGGGCTGCCTTTCTGCATATCTGAGAGATCTACAAAAAGAGGCTGAACTTGCTCCGGCTTTCCTTTTAGCAAATAATGGCGAGCCAGAATCAATCTCGGTTGAATTGCCTTCGGGTGCGCCGTACTTGCCCTCTGCAGGGTTTCCACCATTGACTGTTCATTACCTTCCTGTTCATCCAGCATCGCCAGGCTGAGCAAGGTAGGCAGATAATCATCATGCTGTTCCAGTACGTTCTTGTAGTAATTTCTAGCCTTTGAAAAATCCTTATGCTTGATTGCCAAAGACGCCAAGGCATGATTTGCGGATGGGTCGCCCGGTGCAATTGAACGCGCCTTTTCGAAAGCATCCACTGCCGCCTGTTCCTGTTTCTGCGCAAGATAAACACGGCCGATCAGATTGTATGGGGCCGAGCTGTCCGGGTTACGATCCCTGTAGGCTTCTGCCGCCTTCATCGCCTGCTCATATTCCTTTCTATGCAAATGGTTAAAAACCAGCAGAATATCCGCCTGCTGGAATTTTGGATCCAGTTGGATTGCTGTAGCGATGTGCTCTACACCACTATCCTGCTCTCCGGCCAACAGCAGGCCGGCCCCTAATCGCACCTGAGCGGTCGCCGATTCGGGATGAAGAACGGCAACCTTCGACAACAGCTCAATCGCTTCGTCGGTCTTACCCTGGCCAAGGAGCGCATTAGCAAGAATATTCAATGCAACCGCATCATCCTCTTTCTCGATAGTAATTGGACGCACGAGATTTTCGGCCTCTGCATATTTTCCCTCTTTAAGATCAATGCTGGCGAGAAGCTTACGCACCGGAATACTACTTCTGAATCGGGCAAAGAACTCCTCGGCATAGGTTCTCGCCTGCTCCACGTTCCCGAGAAGGAAGTTCGTCAGGCTGTTAAAAAACAGGGCCTGCGGGTATCTTTCCTTATCGTTCAGCGCCAAATCAAAGGAAGCCTGCGCATCCTGCAACTTCTTATTCTGAAAATGAATCACCCCTTGAGCAAAGTTGACACCTGGATGAAGCGGGCTCTGCTTCATCAGAATGTCTATATCTTTTTGCGCCTCTTCGTACCTTTGCAGCTCTATAAGGACAAGCGCCCTTTTTAAACGATCACTTAGATCGTTTACACGGAAATCTATCGCCTTGGTGTAGGCCGCCAGTGCCTGCTCGAAATTTCTCTCCTGTTGTTCTATATCCCCCAGAAGGCTCCAGGCCGGCGCATATTCCGGATTATTTTTGAATACCGCGCTAAGCTCTTCCCTGGCTTTTTCAAACTCCCTCTTTGTCGCGAGAAGACGCGCCTTGGCCTCCCGCGCCTCTGCCGATTCAGGATCCTTTTTCAACGCCTCATCGATGAGCGCTGCCGCATCCTCTGCATTACCTTCCACCAGCTTTCCCAATCCCTGTTTGGCAGCAACTTTTGCCTGCTGATCACTGGGCAGGCCTTCCTTTGATATTTCCTGTACCTTCGCCGTTTTTCCCTGCTCGAGCAGGGCCTGCGCCAGGAGCGGCAATACCAGCTCATCCGCCACCCCCAGTTCCCTTGCCCTATTCAGCTCCTTTTCCGCTGCCGGCGCGTTACCCAGTTCCAGATGGAGTTTTCCCAGCAACCACCGGGCCTGCATGTTGTCCGGATTTTCTCTAAGGGCGTTTTTCAGCTCTATAGAGGCGGACTTCATATCACCCTGATCCATATAGTCCTGGGCTTTCTCGACGTATTGTTCATCGGTAAAGCTTCCGCCACAGGCTGCAAGCACAAAGGTAAAAGTGAAAACCGCGATTCCCTTTAACATCTTATTCATATATCTATCCATATAGCCGATCAATATCTGACAGCGCCATCCCGGAAGCTCTATTTGCCGGAACGAAGTTTATCCAGCAACTCGCTTGCACTCTGCTTTTCCGGAAAATCCTTTCCATCTCTCAACAACGCTATTAGCGTCACCTGCGCCTTGTCATTGTCTCCGTTTGCCACGTCGATCATGGCGCTATGATATCTCGTGGTAGGATCCTTCGGTGCTTTCAACATCACTTTATCCATAAGCCGCTGCGCCTTTTTTGCTTCACCGTTTTTCAGCAACACCACCGCCAAAGTATCCATCAGGGTTGCCGTGTCCGGCTTGATCTCATTTGCACGCTGCGCATATTCAAGGGCCTCCTTAGGCTTGGAATCACGTAGATACCAAGCGAGGTCATTAAGGGCAATGAGATTTTTCTCATCCCTCTCCAGAATATTTTTATACTGCTCAACCGCCGCATCGACATTAGATTCCTGGGCATATATATTCGCCAGCGCCATCCGCGCCGGAATATCATCAGGATGACTATTAATCCAGGTCTCCTGTAACTCTATAGCACCCTTTTTATCACCCATACCCCACCGTTGCCTGGCCAGATCCAACGTGCTGGAAGTACTGGGCGACTGCTGATAGATCCGCTCCAGCAGATCGAGGGTCTTCTCATGATTCTGCTCTCGGCGAGCCAATGCTACTTCCAACTGCAGCACTTCCAGCTGATCCGGATCAATTTCCTTTAGTACCTCAAGATGCCGCTTCGCATCGTCTTCGCGTTGCTGATCCACCAGCGAATGCGCAAGTGCCAGATGAGCGGGAAAATGCCTGGGCGCCAGCTTTAGGGCTGTTTCCAGTTCGGACTCCATCTTCTTTCGTTCGCCTAATCCGGCATACGCCCTTGCCAGCAGATAATGCGCCTGGGCTGAATCCGGCTGCGATTTAACAAGCTGCTCCAGCGTAGCTCTTGCCTGCGGGAATACTTTTTGTTCCAGTTGCGCCATACCGATGATATTCAGAACCGCGGGAGCTGCTTTCTGCGCATCCTCCAGTTCGTCGAACAATATCGATACCTGCTCGGGCCTTCCCTGCAATAGATACTGTTCCGCCAGTATCAATCTCGGCTGAACGGCACCCGGGTAAACGGAAATCGCCTGTTGCAGGTGTTTCTCAGCGGCCTGTTCGTTTTTCTCGGATATACTGAGGGCCGCCAACCTTAACAAGGTGGGCAGATAGTCCTTATGATGGTTAAGTACCTCGTTGTAGTAGCGGCGTACGTCGTCATGCTTCCCCTCTCTCAACGCCATATCCGCCAACGCGTGATTGGCGGAGGGGTTTCCGGGCTCTAACGCTCTTGCCTGCGAAAACGCCTCCCGCGCCTTCTCTTCCTTATTTGTCGCGAGATAAATCTGTCCTAACAGATTCAGGGGTTCCGCCGTCTTCGGCTGACGGTCGCGATACCTCTCCGCCGCCTTCAGCGCCTCTTCGTATTTCTGCTGTCCCAGATAATTAAGGACCAATAACATGTCCGCCTGCTGATACTGGGGATCCAGTTGAATAGCCGCCTCGATCCGTTCCATTGCAGGACCCTGATCGCCGGCCATTAACAAACCGGCACCCAGACGCATTTGGGCGTCGGCGGACTCCGGCTGTGTTTCAGCCATTTTTTCCAGCAGCCCTATGCCCTCCTCCGTCTTACCCTGCTTCAACAAGGCCGTCGTAAAAAGGTTCAGCAACAGTGCATCTTCTCTATCCCGTTCGATAACCGGGCGTAGCAACTCTTCCACTTCCGCGTATTCACCTTTCCGGAGCTTTATGGCGGCGAGGATTTTGTAAGCCGGAATGAATTCCGGATTCTGGGCCACGTAATTTGCGGCATAGGTTTCCGCCTGCTGCATATTACGCTGAAGATAGTTAGTAACACTCAGTAGATACAGCGCCAACGGATAGCGCTCTTTATCCATATACGCAATTTCAAAAGCGGCCTGCGCCTCCTTCAGCTCTTTCCTATCGAGCGCTACCAATCCCAGTGCATAATTGACCCCTGGGTGTAACGGCGAGCGTTTCTTCAGGGGGTTGAGATCCGCCTGAGCTTTTTCATACTTTCTCAACCGGATCCGAAGCATGGCACGTTTCAGGTAGTCACCGAATTTATAATACTCCTTATTCCTTACCGCCTTTGTATAGGCTTCCTCGGCGGATTCCAGCTTTTGTGCCTGTTGTTCAAGATCACCGAAAAAACTCCATGCCAAGGGGTAGTCGGGGTCGATCTCAAAAACGGATGCCAACTGCGCTCTGGCCTGCTCCAGTTCCCCGTTTACAGCCAATAGTCGGGCCTTTGCCACCTGCGCATAGGGGGATTTCGGATTTTTCTCCAATGCCCGGCTGATCAGCGTAGAGGCACCCTCCACCTCCCGCAACGCCAGTTTCATCAGCCCCTGTGTGGTAAGAACGTCCGCCCGGTTGGAGTCGTCGAGTTTATCGAGGGGCAACGCAAGCAGGTCTTCGCCTTTTCCCTGGGTAAACAGCGCCCGACCGAGGATGGGCAATACCTTGTTGTCGTCGGCACCCAACTCCCGGGCTCTGAGCAGCTCTTTTTCCGCGGCCGGCGCGCTGCCGAGTTTCAGGTAGATCTTGCCTAACAGAAACCTGGCCTCGGGGTTTTGGGGATTTCTCCCCAGCGCGTTTTTCAATTCGATAACTGCCGGCTTCAATTCACCTTTTGACAGATTTTCCTGCGCCTTTTCCACATGCTCCGCGTCACTCATTTCTCCAGCACAGGCGGAAATAACCGAGACAAAACCCAAAAGAAGAACCCACCTGAAAATCATATTCATACTTGCATCCGTTTGCTGTCTTGATCGAATTGGGCGGTATTTTCCCCTGAAGGGCCCAATATTACTATTTGCACGGGAATTTTGTTAGGCCGAAAAAAAACCCCATCGAAACCGATGGGGTTTGTCAATTTCCGGGCCCTCCTTCCTGGAAAGACCCTCGTTGCTTATCGCTCTAGGGTCGTGTTAGGAATAACCCTTATTTCTGAGCCTGACGGCGGGACTTACGGGACCAGCCGGCGCCGAACAGACCGAGACCGACGAGTGCAAGGGTGCCGGGCTCAGGGATGTTCATCACCGCGGGGTCGTTGCTCCCGAAGTGCATGTACATTCCGTCCATCGCGCTACCGTCGGCATTCAGCATACCAAACGGGGTGCCGAAGGAGCCAAGCGCGAAGATCTCGGAATTGAAGAAGAAATCCACGTCCGTCCCCGGATTCGGCAGACCGAAATCGCTTGGATTGTTCGGACCGTCAATACCGGTCAGAATTGCGGAGAGAGATTCATTGGGGTCGTTCACAGAGGACGACACGACAATGCCGGCCTCATCATAGACGAAGTTCAAGCCGCCGTAGCTCTCGCCGATGTCACCAGCCCCGGGCGGTACCAGCGGTGCCAGGGTGTAGTTGTAACCGGCCAGATTACCGGTTTCAGCACTTGCGCCGTCACCCAGGGTAAAGGCTACAGCACCGTCGGTGGCGGTTGCCAGCGCGGTGGTCTGGAAGGTGTCGTCGTAGTTGTTGGCATTATCCACGAAGACCCGCATCATGGCGCCGGCAGCCAGATCAGCCGCGGAAAAGATGCCGTTCGGGTCGACGCTGGCAGAACCGAGGACGATCAGGGCCGATGCATACGGATTCACCATACCGCCAAGGGCAGCGCAGGGCGCGCCGGGCAGGCAGGTGGCCTTAACCTCTTGCACGAAATAACCGCTGATCTCGGCAGGCGCACTGGTACCGTCCCAAACATCACCACCGGCCTGTCCGGTTATGGTCCAGGAATCCTTGATGTTCTGAACGTTATAGGTGCCCCAGAAGATATCGCCCACGGACACTTGTCCACCTCCCGGCGTACCGACGTCCCTATCCCAAAGCACTTCTGAGTTGTTATAGAAGATGCCTTCGTAGCCTGAAGCGCTGGGAAACGCAAAGGCCTGGCCGCCCGTCAGGAAGGCGGCTCCGAATACTGTTGCTGCGATAAGCTTTTTGTTCATTTTCACTATCTCCGTAAAGTCCAAATCCAGCGCCTTGCTGAATCTAGCCCTTAGGATGCAACTACCCTGCCAACTTCACATATTGCATCGTAACTTGTTGTTTCTACGATATTATTTATCTATAAGCCGTTACCGAAACAGCGTTTGAAATCCCGGGTTGTAAAAAAAACTGACAGCAAAACCGGGGGGGCCGGGCGGAAATCGCGGGAACTGGGAACGAAGTGGAGATCAATCCACGGCTTTGCGCAGGGAGCGCGCCCGGGGGGATCGCCCTGTTCCCACTCTACCCATGAATACCGCATTCATAACGTCTTCTTTTTCTAGTATTTTTCTTAGTCTGGCCGCCAATATCCCGGCCTCCTCCAGGGCCCGGGGATCCTGTGTAAAATTAACTGACACCGCGGCATAGCGGGAAAAGATCAGGGGGGTCATTTCGGGCTGGAACTGCAGTCCCAGGCCGGCCGCGGTCAACCAGAACCTCTGCATAGCCCGTCCCCCTTCTAGATAATCATCTATATCTTTCAGAGGCTTATCGGAGATAATCAAGAAATGCGCGGCGCATTGCAGCGCCGGAATCAGGTCCAGCTGCACTCTTGGAACCACGGTTCCCGCAAAATAGCGGTTCAGCATCCGTACCCGTTCCCAGCTCCGCATGGCCCATTTCATCAGTTGCAGCGTCACCCTATCTATTCCCAGGGCCTGATCCGGGATCCGGTCCTCGCTGAACTGGGCATCCCACTGGATAATCCGCTTGTGTACCTCGTACGCCTCGGGGATGGTCAAACGGATATGGGCATTGCGATAAAGGAGCCTTGCCATCCGCCACTTGCGTTCCCAGCCCTCCACCCATACCACCCGGTAATCCGCTCCGACCGCTGATTCCAGGGCCGCTTTTTCCCTTTTCCCCAGGGGTTTGCTCGAGAACGGGCGGCGTTGGGTCACCCTGGCGCGGATAAAGGGCAGCAACGGGTCCGGTGGGATATCCGGTGCTTCGACCAATTTCACGTCAATGATCGGATTTTCTTCCGGGGCGTCCGCTCTACGCGTGAACTCCGCCCGGCGCCCTTCGGCGGAAGCGGCGATCGCCAGGGTCTCCAGCAACGCCCCTACCGCTATCTGGCTGGGCCTGCCGTCCAGGTCGTAGACACACCAGTTACGGGTATCGTGGGCGTGTATGACGATATGAGCGTCGCTGACCACCTCGAAACGCCAGGGTTGGGTGTTGTCACCGCTGGGGGCCCAACGGGCCAGATCGAGAATCCGAGCGACAGGGGTTGTTGCCTCCCCCTCCTCCGAAGCGCTCGCGGGGCGATTTATGCTGGCGGATAGCTTTTTCTTGGCGATCCTGACGGCTAAACGCTGAATAGGGTTATTGTTTCCACCCGGTCGCCAGGTAAACGACAGCTTGTCGCGGTAGGCGTCGAAATGCACCCCCCGCGGGGCCGCCGGTACTTTCCCGCGGTTGAGTAACAGCTTCAGGGCGTGGGTGGCCGCCACACCGGCGCAGAGTTCGCAGGCCATGGGGGTAGAAGGGCCCTTATGGCTGTCCAGATCGACCCGGGTGTTGTCCACCAGATAGGGCGCCTGCAGCATGGCGGGTGACAGTCCGACCAGAAACCGGAGGAGCTGTTCCTGTTCAGACCGCCCCTCCATCCGGAAGTACTCTTCAAAGGTCATTCTGCCCGGCAGGAAGTTCAACAACGCCACCCCCATACCCAGGGGCGCCGCCGTTATGGCCGGAATACCCTTTTCAGCGCAGGCGGCGAATACCATGCGCCGCGCTTCCACGGCAAAGAAGTCCAGCCCGTCCACGTACAGATCCACATCTTTCAGGAAACGTTCGCAATTTTCCGCTGTCACGCCTTCCGGAAATGTTCGCAGTTCCAGGTCCGGATTAATATCCAGTGCGAGTTCCGCGAGGACATCCACCTTGGAACGGTCGATATGGCTGATACTGGCCCCGGCCTGGCGATTGAAATTGGCGAGTTCGAAGATATCCAGATCGGCGATGTTGAACTTCCCGATTCCCAGTCTGGTCAGGGTAAGGAGATGACTTCCGCCCACTCCTCCCAAACCGGCGATGGCGATGCGCTTGCAGCGGAGTATTTGTTGTTCGGTCTCCGTAATCCACCCGATATTACGGGAAAAAGCTGACTCGTAATGAAACGCTTTGGCCACGATGGTTATTCCTCGAAACGACCTGTCCTCTGGGCGGTAAGTATGGCAGATTCCGCAACCGACTTCCCGGACCCGAACACAGAATCAACCATCTTCCACCACCGGAGAGTTCCCGGTTTCGGGTCCTTAACGGGATGACGAAAGATTGAACTACCGCAAACTCTTGACCGCTCCATTTCCTCGGCCCGAGGGAAAGGTTTATTATGCTTTTTTTGCCCGGCAACACGTCTTCCAAAACATGATAAAACAAGGTGAACAGCGTTTTATTGCGCGCTTTCGGCTTAGCGTCCTCTGCCTCCTCGCGGCATCGTTCCTATTCCCCGGAGCGCTGTTCTCCGCCGGTTTACCCGACACCATCGATAAAATTCGCGGCAGCGTCGTGGCCGTTGGAACCGTTATGCCTGTTCCCCACGCTTCCGCCAAACAGCCGGTGGCCAAATACCTCGGAACCGGTTTTGTGGTGGGAAACGGGAGAATGGTGATCACCAATCATCATGTCATCCCGGAAAAGCTCGATATCGAAAAAAACGAGACCCTGGCCGTATTCGCCGGCCGTGGAAAATCAGCTCAGATCAGAAAGGCTAAAGTGCTGCGTTCGGACCCGGATCACGATCTGGCCCTGCTGGAAATCTCCGGGCCCTCGCTACCGGCCGTTGTTCTTTACCAGGGCCCGGAAATAAGGGAGGGATCCGAGGTGGCCTTTACCGGATTCCCCCTCGGTATGGCACTGGGACTCTATCCGGCCACCCACAAGGGGATCATCTCCGCCATTACCCCTATCGTGATGCCGGCGCACTCATCCAGACAGCTCACCGCGCAACAGATACAACGATTGAAGTCCCCTTTCAATGTGTATCAGTTGGACGCCATCGCCTATCCGGGAAACAGCGGCAGTCCCCTCTATGATATTGCAACCGGAAAAGTAATCGGCGTGGTCAACAGCGTGTTCGTGAAGAGTACGAAAGAGGCCGTATTGAAGGATCCTTCGGGGATCAGTTATGCGATACCAGTAGGGTATGTGCAAAAACTGCTGTACACCAAATGATGAACATAAAATAAATAACCGCTAAAAAAATCTCCACCTGCCGACCATGCGCACGCATAGAATTCCATTCTATTTTATCGCTTCGTATATCTGTTTGGTTATGGGTTGCCTGCTGATCGTGAAACTTCCGCAAGTGCCCTACAACGTTATTGAACTGTTTACCGGGCACAATATTTTTTTGTCGGCCCTGCTTTTCGCTGCCATTCTGATCGGTACTTTCGGCATTCCCGTCTATCTGGGGTATGAATCGATCCGGAACAGAACGCTGTTTCTGGCAAGTTATCCGCTATGGATCCTGCTGCATGCTTTTGTCATCTGGATATTGCTGAACTATACGGTTCCTACTGAAAGTATCCATGACATTGTCGGCTCCCCAATCCTGGAATGGTCTGTTCCTGTAGAGACGCCCCTGAGATTTATCGCTCTCTTTTGCATCCCTTCCATGATACTGGTCGGGATCACGGTATTTTCCCTGGAGCTATCGGTTTTCAGATACCGCAACCCTCGCGGTATTCAGACCTGGATCAGTTGGTTTTTCGTTCTGTTGCCCGTTACGTACTATTTTGTGGTGATCAGGGCGGCCACCGATAACCTTGTTGAGCTGATGGCGGACCAGGGGGGATTTTTCGCGTTTCTTTCCCTTATCGGATGGATCTTCATCAGCTTTGTACCGGGATCCTATCTCGGGGGTGTTCTGGCCGGCGTGTTCGGGGGTTGGAAACGAGTGACGATTTTCGTGGTTGCCGGTGTTGCGCTTGGATTTCTCCTGTTGTATTTCGGACTGGAACAACAGGTTCATAAGTACGACCAGGATTTTTCCGCCCTTCAATTTCTCCTCAGCGCGAACCGCAAGTCCCTGGTGTCCGGTACGTCGCTGGTAGCCAGATACGTGATTATGGAGGCAGCACTCATTATCGTGGTCTGCATCACCCAGTACCCCTTCTGGAAACTCATTGCCAACCGCCTGAACGATAATCCATACCGGCCCTTGGGCGTATAATCCGGATGATTGAACAAAAAACAAAACAAAGAATGCTGCTGGGCTGGACCCTGTTGACCCTCGCCTATCTCGCCTTCGTCATCTACGGCAGCCTGGTTCCCCTGGAGTACAAGGCGGTCCCGTTTGACCAGGCGCTGCAGCGCCTTATCGGAATACGTTATCTGAAACTGGGTATATGGGCACGTGCGGACTGGGTAGCCAATATTCTGCTTTTTATCCCGCTCAGTTTTCTCTGGATGGGTCTGCTCTGGCCCGCGAGACCGGGAGTTCGACGACTTATTGTATCCGGTCTGGTAATGGGAACCGCATCGCTCCTGAGTCTCGGGATTGAGTTCACCCAGATCTATTTTCCGCAACGCACCGTCTCCCTGAACGATATTGTGGCGGAGACCCTTGGGGCCGTGATCGGAATCGCGCTCTGGTGGTGGCGCGGCCCGGAGTTACGCCAATGGCTCGCGGATGCCCTTGAAGCCAGAGGACCGGTGCAACTGGCGGAAAAACTGCTCTGGGTCTATCTCGCGGGGCTGTTTCTGTACAGCCTCCTCCCCCTGGACCTCACCATCAGCCCGGTGGAAATCTATCACAAGTGGCACAGCGGAAAGATCAACCTGATCCCTTTCGGGTATTACATCGCCGATCCGGTACAGCGCGCCTATGACCTGGTTACCGACGCCCTGATCTGGGTGCCGGTCAGCCTGCTCTGGGTGGTGTCCGGAAGGCGGCGGGGGATACAGGCCTGGGCCTGGGTGGTCCTGGCGGCCACCATCCTTGAGTGCATGCAGTTCTTCGTCTACTCGAGGGTCTCCGATATCACCGATATCCTGACCGCCATGATCGGAGCGGGGGTGGGTGTCTGGGGCGCCCGTTTCCTTCCCCGTCAGGAACGCCTCCCCGATCGGCCGGTATCGTCTGTCGCCAGAACCCTCACGCTAACGATCGCCGCCTGCCTGATCTGGACCCTGATCCTGATGGCGGTATTCTGGTATCCCTTCGATTTCAGATTTGACTGGTCGTTTCTGAGGGAGCGCACGCAGTTGTTTCTACGGGTGCCGTTCCACGCCTACTACTACGGCACCGAGTTCCGTGCCATCACAGAGCTGCTGCACAAGATCCTGTTCTTCCTCCCCCTGGGCGCCGTTCTCGCCTTCGGCCGCCCGCAGGCACGCCCCCCATGGCAAACGGTCTACGGCTTCGCCTCAATCGGTATTCTCTTCTGTGTCGCCTTTGGCATCGAACTGGGGCAACTGGCACTGCCGCATAAGAACCCGGACGCCACGGACTGGATCCTGGAGGTATTGGGGGGATGCGCAGGCTATTTCGGTTTACTGCGAATCCGGCGTAACAGCCGACCCGGTGAAAACGAGA
Organism: Sedimenticolaceae bacterium; assembly: GCA_050291465.1. Classification (GTDB taxonomy): domain Bacteria; phylum Pseudomonadota; class Gammaproteobacteria; order Chromatiales; family Chromatiaceae; genus CBFDBF01. The sequence continues at coordinate 113,869 of JBNKJV010000006.1, forward strand.
CGCCGTCCTTCATACCGGGGTCTGGAAGCGACCTGGAAGAGCTGGAATAATTCCGGGTCTCATGACGTCCTGCCCATGGCACAATACGCCTCTGGCGTAAAAGGCCGGTAACTCCGAAACCGAAATAACAACCACCTATGAGCGAGAAATACGAACTGGGACAAAAGATGCGGACCGGGGCCCTGTGGGTCTACCTCCAGGGTGGACTCAGCACCGTTATCCAGTTCCTGGCCGGGATCGCCCTGGCTCGCATTATGGAAGTCAGCGATTTCGGTGTCTTTTACGCCGTTACCGCTTTTACCTCTTTATTGTTGCTTCAAACCCAGTTTGGGGTCCCCAACTCCCTTATTCGTGCCAAGGAGGTGACCGATACCCAATGGAACGCGGCGTTCTGGTTTATGCAAAGCGTTGCCGTAGTTTGTGTCCTGCTCATTATCGCGTTCTCCGGCCTGCTGCAGGGATTCTATGATGACGATCGCTTCACCCCCATTATGTGGTTGATGTCCGCCACCCTGTTGCTCGCCCCTATATCTTCCCTCCTCGGCACCCGTCTCAGAAGGGATATGGACTACAAAACGGTCAGCAAGGTACAGATCGTCGTCGGGCTGTTCGGGGTCGCCGTAAGCATTTCCTGCGCGCTCATGGGCTTCGGGCCGTTCAGCCTGGTTTATTCCGGCATATTTGCAGCAATCCTTTCCGCCATCCTGCTTGCCAGAAAAACCTCCTGGCTCCCCAGTCGGCCCACCGGCTTTAACGGCTTCGGCTCGATTTTGGGCTACGGCTGGAGGCTGCATCTCAATAACTCCCTGAATATGGGTGCAAACAAGGTGGATAACATGCTCGTCGGCAGTCTCGCGGATATCTTTTCTCTCGGTATCTATAACCGCGCACTAAGTTCCGCCCGTATGCCGGTTACCCAGATAACGAGCCGCCTTTATGAATTGTTTTTCTCCAGCCTGTCACGGATCCAGGATGACAAGGAACACACCATCCTGATGTACAAGAAGGTGTTGTGCGCCATGACCAACGCGGTCTTTCCTTTCCTATTGTTTCTTATGTTCCTGGCTGACGGGTTTATTTATTTTCTTTACGGCGCGAAATGGCTTCCCGCGGCCGGAATACTGCAGATCCTGGCATTGGGGTCCATGCCCAGGGTGGTTTCCATAACCATGGGCGCTCTCGCAGATGCTCAAAACCTGGTTTCGAAAGAAACTCCCATCCAGCTATCCAACCTGATACTCACCGTTTTGGCCGTCTTAATAGGGAGCTACTGGGACCTTACCGGGATTGCCGTAGCTATCACGTTGAAAATGGTATTTCAGATGTTTTTGATGCAACGCATGCTGGCGCGTTCGCATTTAAGTCTTGGCCTGAACGTTATAATGGAGGGTATCGGTCCCGCCCTTTTCGGCGTTGTTTTTTCATCAATTGCGTTACTGATAACCACTTATTTCCTTGGATCACGCCTGGAACCTACAGGTATTCCTTACCTACTTTTATTAACACCGGTCCTTTTTCTGAGCTATGGTCTGGCACTTTTTTTCTATTCGAAACTGTCTCCAAACAACGAGGCATTAGCGGCAAGTATCACCATGTTCAAGGAAATGCTGTCTAAAATACAGGGGAAAATTTTCGCGGGAAGAAAAGATACTAAGAAGACAAGCGACTAAAAATCATTGGCGAACCGAGTTTACCACCAGCTGCGTATTTACCATCAGAAGCCTGGTCGCCCCGCCACGGATACTAAAGATATCCGTAGTGACCCATTTCCTCTTTCAACAGATACCTGAGTCTCATTTTCTCTTTAAACGATAAACCCTGCTTACTCTCGGTGGGCCAATCCGCATGACTCGTCTCGATGAAATCCACAGGAATAGATTCAATCCCGAGGTATTTCCCAAGTTTCTCAGTTGTATTCCGATCCGATACCAAATCTTCGAATCTGATTAACAGTCCAAATCCCGCTTTTCGATACTCCCCTGAAAGCTTCCGCCAATGATTCGCAAAGTAATAAAGCGGATCCCGGTAATTCACGGCATCGAGCCATTTCCTCTTTTTTATGGACAAGATGCTGTCAAAAGGATTTCTTACCAAAAAAACGAACTTGGCTTCCGGATAAAGCTTACGCAAAAACTCAGCAGTCTCTATACCCGAGCGAACCTCTTTCAAACCCCATCTCGAATATCCCAACGCCTCGGCAGGACCCCTATATATTCCATCCAAGAGCCCCTTGAGCTGTTGTTCTATGTGTACCAGCGGCGGATTCATACAGGCAATCCATTTATCGTGGATACCTCCCTCCCCGCTTTTAAATCTGGCAAACTGGCTCGCACCGTTTCCTCCGAAGCCATGTTTATATTTTGTCCCCCCCTCCCCGAGCATCTGCTGCAGTCGCACATGGGCGTCCTGGAACGCATCCAACGCCCCTCCCGGCTCTCCCCATATAAGCACTTCATTTGATGCGTTAATCAAACGCTGCAGTAATGTGCTTCCAGAGCGCCAACTGGAAGAAAAAATAAATATCGGGCCTGACACTTGGTAATCCTTCATTGAGATAATAGCTGTGCGATGCACTATATTGTTCTCCTGCTATTATCTCCTTTTCCCATTTTCCGTGTAAATATATAAAGTTACCCGATAGGCATGATCCGACCAACCACCCCCGTTCCAAGGGGGTTTTCCGCGACATATATATCCACCTGGCCGGCCGCACCCTATTTGCGATCCCCCCAGGATTTGTCAGGATCCACCGCACATTTCTCTGCCCCCAGGGCGGGAATTTTTCGATTACCCTATTGTCTATGCTTGAGTAACGCGTAAAACGAGATATCATACCGTCTGAAGGCCTCATATTATGAGGCTTCCAAGGATTTCCGGGGAATCCCTTTCCAACTTTAATTCATAAAACTGGGGCTCGTATCTGTCATGAGGACTTCTATTATAACGGCGCTTGCTGCGTTCCTTGTTTTCTGGACGAATACCACCTTCGCGGCAAGTTACTGGCCCTCTACGGAAGCCGAATTCTCCAAACTGCCGCCCTACTGCAAGGCCAGAGCCGGAAAAGGCAAAGGATTAGCGGTCTCCGACTACGAGATCCAGAAATGGAAACAAAAATTAGGGCCCGGGTTTCTCCATGTACACCACCTATGCGCCGCACTCAACTTTAATATCATATACCCGGGAACAACCGACAAACCGGCACTGAAGGTAATAGTCAAGGAACTCGACTACGTGCAAAGACACGCTCCTGCTGATTTCCCCCTGCATCCGCTCGTAAGCCTGGAGAGAGGTAAATTTTTATTACGCCTTGACCTCGTAACTGAAGCTATCCTGGAATTTCAAAAAGCCATCAAATTTAAACCGTCTTATACGCCTCCTTACGCCGAGCTCAGCGATTATTACGCGGAAACCGGTCAAACTGAAGAAGCAATAAGTATTTTAAAAGAAGGTCTGAAACACTCTCCAAGATCCAGAAGACTGAAAAGGCGTCTTTCTAAGTTAATACCTTCTGAGCAGTAGATACTGCGATACTCCCGACTTGTTTGGTAGGTTTAGCCATTCCGAAGATGGAGTCCCGTACATGCTAAACCCCTTATCTTATCTTATTAATATCCGCAACAATTCGATTAGCGGCGATTCTTCCTATTCTCCGATTGTGTTAATGTATCATGGGACTCCCGATCAGCAACCTTCTTCCGAATATTCCATAAAGGCCAGTTTATTTTCCGAGCACATTCGCTTTCTCAAAAACAACGGCTGGAACACCTTTCTTTTTAGGGATCTTTTTTCCCATGACGAATTTCCACCCAAGACCGTTGTTATATGCTTTGACGACGGCTATGCTGACAACTATGAGAATGCTTTCGTCCCATTGGTTGACAACGGGCTAAAAGGCACTTGGTTCGTTACTTCCAGTTGCATCGGGGGTTATGCTCGATGGGAAGGACGAAATTGTCCTGAAACAAAAATCCTTGATAAGCCCCAGATAATATCAATGTCCGAACGAGGTATGGAAATCGCCTCTCATACACATACCCATCCTGACCTTTCCAAAATGGATTACGAGTCCCAATTAGGTGAGATGAAGACTTCCAAGTCCGTATTGGAGGATCTTTTACAACAAGAAGTCCTAAGCCTTGCATACCCTTTCGGAAGATTTAATGATGATAGTATTAAAGCGGCAGACTCTTCCGGATACCTTGGTGCCTGCACGGTACGTCAGGGACGTTATTCCCCGGCAACAGCCCCCTTCATTATTCCGCGCTTGACCATTTTTCGAGACGACACCTCGTCGGTCCTTGCACGCAAATTAGCGCTTGCTGAAAATAACGTTTCTAACAAAAGAATAATCAAATATTTTTTCAATAGAGTTGCTAGCAGACTATATGGGCGTTAATACTCTCGTGTAAATCCCTTTCTCCCTCTTCAATGAACAACCATCCTGCCATTTCCGTTATCATGCCCTGCTACAATGAGAGCAAGCATATCCTAAGGGCCGTCGAAAGTGTTTTTCATCAGACTTTTGCGGATTTTGAACTCATCGTCGTGGATGATGGATCCACAGATAATTCCTCAGTAATTCTGGATCCTCTTTTGCACTCCCACGCAAATTTGCGCTTAATTCGTCAGCCAAACAGCGGCGCCGCCACTGCGAGGAATAACGGCATACAAAACGCCAACGGGGAGATGATCGCCTTTCTTGATGCCGACGACACCTGGCATTCCCGTTGCCTGGAAAAGTTATATGCCGCTCTCGCGTCTGAACCGGATGCCGCTATAGCCTACTGCGGCTGGCAAAATATCGGCTTAAGTAAAAACAGAAGTAAACCCTATATACCACCTGACTATGAGCAGCCCGATAAGGTTGAAACGCTTCTCCGTGGCTGCCGCTGGCCTATTCATGCCGCCCTAGTGCGTAGAATTTTTCTAGATAATTCTGGTGGTTTTAATACATCTTTAGGGTCCTGCGAAGACTTTGATTTGTGGCTGCGAATAGGATCTTTCAATAAGATAGTACTCGTCCCGGAGGTGCTCGCCTTCTACCAGCACAATCAGGGCACTCAAACTACTAGTAACAGACTTAAAATCGCCCTTGATCATGCACTGGTTCAGCGGATTTTTTTCAAATCGAACCGTGATATTAAATCCAACTTTGGACGAAGAAAGGTCAGGGATATTATCGAGGGCGAGTTACTTCATAGGGCGTACGTGAGCTACTGGGAACGGGATCTCAAAACCGCACATGCGCTTTTCCGAAAAGTATTCTTTCGCCTCTTCTTCAATATTTCAGATTTACGATATATTATCCCTTCCCTTCTGCCATTCTTTCTATTTAGACGTCTTGTACACTTATTCGAAAAATGAAAAATCTGACTGTCGCCGTATGCACCTATAATCGTGCGCAAAACCTTCCACGACTTATTGAAGAACTGAGAAGTCAGGTCTCACCCATTCCTTTTGATATTCTTTTTATAAACAACAATAGCACTGACAACACCGAACAAATTCTATTGGATTTCTCCGAAAAACCAGGTATCGAGCTTCGCTACGTAAATGAATATGAACAAGGAATAACATTCGCTAGAAATCGGGCCGTTCAGGAATGCATAAACAGCGATTACATGCTGTTTATGGACGATGATGAGCTGCCTTCTTCGAAACATATGGTCGCCGCTGCCGTTGAAGAACTGGAGAAAAATGATATTCAATGCGTCGGCGGTAAGGTAATAATCGAATTTGGAGAGCACAAGCGTCCTATCTGGCTTTCTGACGATCTCCTTGGTTTTTATGCAGAAATCGATTATGGAGATGAGCCATTTTACATATGCGATAGCAGTACACCGATATGGACGAGTATTATTGCTTACGACATGTCGATCTTCAGAGCGAATCAGAAACTCCGATTTGACAATCGTTATAATCGAGTAGGAGGAGGAGTAGGCGGCGGTTCTGACGAAATAATGTTTAGAAAATTCCTTGAAAACGATATAAAAATGATGTACGTACCGAATATGGGCGTACGCCATCTTGTCGAGCCATGGCGCATGACCAGGCGTTATTTTTGGAAGTTGCATTTTATCTCTGGACGAAAAAAATCCCTATTTCAACTTCCAATTTATGATAAATCCGTTCTTGGTATTCCTCCGTTCATGATACTCCACGTTTTCAAACATCTCGGGAAAACTCTTCTTCTATTTTTAAAGCGGGATTACCGATATGTGAGGCAAGGTATGAATTTTACCCACAACCTTGGAATGATCTACGGCCTGTTTTTAAGATGGAGACATGGTACAAATCCCGATGTACCAGGCAACTCGTCTTGATTTATTAGGTACGGCATTCGATATTTAAAACGATAATATTTAGGCTTCCGATCTTTGGATATATCCAGGTAGGGCGCCCGTATAACCAAAAGGAACCTTGGGGCACATTCAAGATGTATAGCGAAAACCATGCTAGAGACCTTATCCTGTTCATTAAGGCAATTGCATCTAATCAAATTGCGCGATTCCTCCCCTCTCTTTACGTTAAACTCACCAACCAGACAGGGCGCGGAAGTGAAGAGACAAACCCTGAAGAAACTGCCCGTTACTTCCTTCGTTGCTTTCACGACTATTTGTCCAATATGGGCGTACCCCTCAACGAGTGTTCTTCCTATCTAAGCAACAAGAGAGTTCTGGAATATGGCCCGGGCGATACCCTGGGGGTCGCATTACTGATGTACGCACATGGCGCGGAATTTGTAAAATGCGTGGATAGATTCCACCTATCTTCTAACTCGAAAAATAGCGCTCCAATTTTCCATGCGTTGCTCGGATTTCTTGACGGGGATGCCTATGAAAGAGCGAACAGCGCATTTATAGAGAAGGGACGTCCTGAAAGCGGACTCCGCGATGATTTAGTTAGCTATTCCGTTACGGATGACGGTCTCTCGGGTGCCCATGATGAATATGATCTTATAATATCAAGGGCAGTACTTGAGCATGTTAACAATCTTGACAGGACCATTCGGGATATTAAGTCTGCGTTGAAGAAAGATGGCCTTTCCATCCATTTAGTTGATCTAAAAAGCCATGGACTAGACAGATATCGGGAGTTTGATTTTCTTACTTGGCCGAACAGCTTATATAAGCTAATGTATGGTCACAAAGGATTCCCTAATAGAATAAGGATAGACGGCTATCTTCGACTGATTGAACAATACGAACTGATGGTGAAGTCGCTAATTCCTACAGATAAAGTTAGCGAGGAATCCCTAAAACTCCTGGACGGGAAATTGGCCACTTCTTTTCGCAACGTTCCTCTAGATAAACTTTCATGGAATGGCTTCTGGATTGTAATTGAGCATCCATAAAGACATTTTTTAAATATTATATTACAGGTAATTGTTTGTTTTTAGGGTATATATCTAATGGGACTACGTGATCTTTTCGTGCTGCTATTTACCCTTGGCTGCATTGGCTTATCAATGCGAAAAGCCTGGTATGGCGTTTTAGTACTAGCTATTTTCAGTTATCTCAACCCGCATGCCTATGCCTGGGGTTTTGTGCGCACATTCCCCCTCTACCAAATACTATTTATAGTGGTCGCCGCCATGACCTTCTTATCTAAAGAGAGGCAGCGAATACCTAACGATTGGCGCATTCCGGCATTCTATCTACTCTGGTTCTATTTCCTTATCACGACCACCCAGGCCTACCTACCGGAAATAGCCTGGCAGAGGTTCTGGTTCGTCAGCAAGATCTACCTACCCTTTATTTTTACACTTATTCTTATCAATTCCCGCGAAAAGCTTTTTTACCTGATAATTACCATTGCTACATCAATTGGTATCGTTGCCGTAAAGGGGGGTATTTTTGCAGCTTTCTCCGGATTTTCGTATCGTGTCTATGGCCCACCTACCACGCAATTTTATGAAAATAACGCCTTTGCAATAGCCGTTCTAATCGCCATTCCTCTCCTTGTTCTTTGGTATAAGGAGACCAAACATAAATACATCAAGTACGGTATATTCTTCGCCGTTCCCCTCTGTTATATGAGCGCCATTTCTTCCTGGTCACGCGGCGCTCTGATTACCATGGCTGTCGTTACGATCGTTTTGCTCTGGCATAGCAAGCGTAAGTACTTCTTTATTCCAGTTTTCCTTATTTGTGCGTTCTATTCAACGCAGTTCCTTCCTGACGAGTGGTTCGGCAGGATGGCTACTCTGGAAACTTATGAGGAAGACTCATCCGCAATGGGCAGAATCGAGGCCTGGAAGGATGGCTGGTATCATACCCTTTCCCACCCCTTTGTTGGGGCAGGATTTGAAGGTTGGCGCGTGGTAACCAGACGGGATTGGCACAACTCCTCCGTAGAGATGTTCTCCGAACATGGGTTCGTTGCTTACGGAATCTGGATTTCGTTGATCCTTGGAACAATCGTCAGTTTGACCAGGCTCCCCCGAATGGTGCGCGGTACCCCGGGGATGGAATGGGTCGCAAACTATAGCTATATGCTGCGTGCCTCATTAATCGCCTACTTTGTCGGAACAACCTTTCTGGGTTTATCCTATTGGGATATCCTTTACCACCTGATCTTTATCTCTGTGCTCCTCAAGAAATTTGCTTTGGAGGAGTATGAAAGCATTATGCAACAGCAGCGAACTTCTAGACCCGAGAAACGCAATCCCTTGCACGGTCCGTCTTCTGAACCCCGGCGACAACCCATGTTAAAAACGAGGGATGGGGCATGGGAGTGATATGTGGCTGGCTTGGAGAAAGCCTTTCCGATCCATCCGTTTCCATCGATACACTGCTTTCTACAGCTGTCGGATTTAATCCTGCTCATGCCTCCATGCATTCCTCCACCGATTGCGCGGTTGGCATCTGCCACCCCAATCCGTCTTTAACGCCTTTTATCTCGAAAGAGCTATGTGCCGCGATCGAAGGATACCCTGTTTGGGACGATCCTGCCCTTGCGCACCTGGCTAGCGAGCATGATTCCTCTTTCGCCCTGGCGGAAGGGTTCCGGTTATTCGGCCCCAAGGTGCTTGAGAAGGTGCATGGGGAATTCGCTCTCTGTATCCTGAAGCCCGCGGACAACTATGCATTACTTGCTGTTGACAGGATTGGTATTCGCCCCCTTGCTTATTCCACCATACGCGGGTCACTTATCTTTGGATCCCAGATCTCCAGCATCGTCGCTCATCCTGCAATTTCCCCTACCATAGATCCGCAAGCGATCTTCGATTATCTCTATTTTCAGATGATCCCTAGCCCCGGGACTATTTATAGGGGTGTCCGTAAGCTCCGGCCTGCTGAGTTCGTAGAGTTTTCGGATGGTGACCTGAAGACAGGCAGCTATTGGCAAACCGCGTTTTCCGAGGAAAAAAACGCCGAGCAACATCTATCCTCTCTCCTTCGAACCGAGCTACGCGAATGTGTGTCCGACTGCCTTTCCGAGGTACCTACCGGCACTTTTCTTAGCGGAGGCCTGGACAGCAGCAGCGTTACCGGCTTTTATCAGCAACTATCCAAGGAGCCTATCGACGCCTTTGCAATTGGATTTAATGCAGAAGGCTTCGATGAAATGGAATTCGCCCGTGCCAGCGCTAATCATTTTGGTGCGAATTTGCATGAATATTATGTGACCCCACAGGATGTGCTTGACTCCATTCCATTGATTGCAAACTCCTACGATGAACCATTCGGCAATGCTTCGGCTATTCCCGCCTATTTCTGCGCAAAGATGGCCCGGGAAACGGGAAAATCCCTTCTGCTTGCCGGTGATGGTGGAGACGAGATTTTTGCCGGCAATGCCCGTTATGCCAAACAGAAGATCTTTGACTTATATCGCCACGTACCGGATTTCCTGAAAGGTGCTTTTATCGAACCTGCCGCTTTCAATATACCTTTTCTGAGAAAACTAAAAAGCTATATTGAGCAGGCAAGAATCCCTATGCCGGATCGTATGGAAACATACAATTTCCTGCATCGAAGTTCTCTCAGTGAGATCTTCAACAGGGATTTTCTGGACCTTGTATCAACTGACGCCCCTCTGAAATACCTTTCAGAACGATACCGTACAGCCGCTCCAGATACCTCGCTGATCAAACGCATGCTCTTTTTGGACCATAAATTTACCCTTGCAGACAATGACTTACGAAAAGTTAACAGGATGTGCGAGCTGGCCGGCATCGAAGTGCGTTATCCCCTGCTCCAGGAACGCATGATGGATTTTTCCGCTAAAGTGCCGACGAATATGCTGCTGCGCGGATTTGAACTACGTTCTTTCTATAGACGCGCCATGGAGGGATTTCTTGCAAAGGAGACTCTAAATAAAAGCAAGCACGGCTTCGGTCTGCCTTTTGGCGTATGGATGAACGAATATGAACCATTGAGGAATTTTGTTGACCATAATCTCACAAATTTCAAGAAACGCGAGATCATAAATGTAGACTATATTGAGAAGATCATGGATGCGCAGAAAACTGCCGACGCGTCATATTATGGGGTTTTTATCTGGTTACTCGTGTTCCTAGAACAGTGGATGGATGCAAACAATTTATAGGCAACCTCACATGCTTTTTTCCTTTTGGTTGCCGTAAGTAATCCTTTTCTCCCAAAATATTCAGTATTACCTGATACGTTCATTTTTAGTATTCAACTCCCAATCTCTGATACCGTCATTCTCCGCCGATACCTGCTTTTGTCCCAGACGTTCAGATAATTTTAACTTCCGCATAACCCATTCCGACCCAAATGATGTCAGATGCCCCCCATCCCGGTATATAGATATTTCATCTATTATTGTTGTGCATCTCTCTTCCGGACACATAACCGAGTCCATCCAGATGACGTCTACGTTTGTACGCTTCTTTATCTCCTTCAGCGCTCCTTTAATGCCACTCTGATACTTCTCATACTCATCCCTACCAAAGCTGCATTCCGAATGCCCCAGTACTGTTAGGCCTGTCTTTGTTCTCTCCCAACATTCTCCTACGTTGAATCCGACTTTCGGTGGCGGGGATACAACAACAGGGATCTTTCCGCCTTCCTGAATTCTCCCAATCGTATATACCATTTGCTCAATCGCCAAAGATCTATCTCCTGTTATATTCTTATCCCGGTACAAAAACGGCAATTCTCCTTCTCGAAAATATTCATCAAAAGGAGAGCTGATAAATACGTATTGTATAGAGTCACTGTTCAAAATCATCCGCATAGCGTTACTATTAAATTCTATACAGCTTTTTGCCCAATTTTCGTTGAAATAGGATCCGATAAACGCTATATCCAATATCGGCGCACAGGCTGATTTTGTTATCTGAATAAGTGACTTACCAATCTCGCTATCTGTTTTTAGGCCTGGAATCAGATGCATTGCATAGCTATCACCCCATACCGCATAACGGGGATTTTTCGATGTCGCACAGCTCCGCGGACTGACAATCGCCTCTCCTTGGGTACATTGCTTACTCAACCCCATATATGTGGGGTGAAGGTAACTGAACTTGCCTTCCTCCTTATGATTATTCATATTTTTCATAACCACCGCCGGCGCAGGTGAAATAATGACAACAAGCGAAACACCCACCAACCACTTTATTGTTCTGTTGCGGTTTTCCTGCCACCCGTACCTGAATCTTTGCTCGACGTATTCGTATTGAAAGTAGGCAAGCACGATGGAGGTGACTACCAATAACACCCTGATATATATGGGTACCTCTCCGATATATCCTATATACGCCAGCGCGAATAGCGGCCAATGCACTAAATATAGAGAATATGACCAGTCGCCAATTTTCGCTATAGAATTGGTAACTATGTTTCTTGGGAGCCAGTTATTGTCCCCCACCAACATAATGGCTGTTGCTAAAACAACAATAATCGCATCACCTCTTGGATGCACGACATCATAGGGCGATATTACAACAAGCGACGCAATTATAAGCGCAACCAACTTGTATATCGTTTTTATACCGATACTTGGTGTACGCATTACCAGCCATGCGATAATTGATCCCGCAAGCAATTCCCACGCCCGCGCCGGCAATAGAAAAAACGCCATGGACTCTGAATCCATAGATGGGATGCGCCAATAGGTGAACGGAAGGGTTACGAATATCACGCAGCAGACAAGACTTACTATAAATGCAATATTAAATACTAGCGACCTCAATCGGGGTTTTATCAGTAACAAAAGTAACGGCGTCACCAGATAGTACTGCTCCTCCAATGAAAGAGACCAGACATGAAGAAGCGGCTTACTTTCCGCTGCAGCTTCAAAATATCCCGTCTGTAACGGTAGAACAATATTCGCGGTAAAAGTAACGGCGCCGACGAGTTGCTCGAGATAATCATCCCATTGACTTGCAGTCAGGAATGCATAACAAAGCAGGGTCGTAACGGTAAGTGTCGAATAGGCGGCCGGAAGAAGCCTCTTTGCCCGCCTGACATAAAACGCGACAAAGGAAAACTCTCCTTTGTCCATATCCCTCATTATTATTGTTGTGATGAGGTATCCGGAAATAACAAAGAAAACATCGACACCAAGATATCCGCCGCCGATGGAAAAAATACTGGCGTGATAGAACAGTACCGCTAGAACCGCAAAACCTCTCAGAAATTGGATATCATGGCGCACAGCTATGTTTCTTCTTCCGTGTATATAACGAGACAATTATCCCATAATATACATAACGGAATATTGCCGCTACCTTTACGGTTCACCTGGTAAAGTTTAAGATAATCATATCGGCCTACGGGATCTCGTCATCATTCTTGCCATCCAAGACAACTTTGCGCTTGTCAAACAACTGCAAATATCTCCTTTCCACGTCAGCTGTTACCTTTCTCCTCCTGGAACTACATATTATTGCCAACTGGATGCCATAACGGGTGTCAATTGATCCTGAACGTCTTGTGGAACGACAGCCCCGACACCGGACGGGACATCAAACACCGCCATTGCATTAACCAGTTGAACAACATGATTTTGGCGCAAGGTTAAATCCCCCGCTGTAATCTCATCCAGTTGATAGTTTTCCCCAAGATACCAGTCATCAACCGTAACCTTATCATTAGTCCCCACCACGTCTATTACGAGGTCATTACCACTTTGTGTAAACCAGAGCCTATCATAGGAGATATCTTCAAATTCCAAAACGTCGTTGCGACCAGATGAATAATCATAATTATAAATCACATCTACCCCATCCAGTTCTGCAAATTTATAAACATCACTTCCTTGTCCACCACTCACAATATCATTATTGATACCTCCCTTAATTGTATCGTCACCCGCACCACCTCCAAGGGTGTCATTGCCCGCACCTCCTATGATGGTGTCATTGCCGCTTGAACCCGTGATGATGTCGTTACCCCAGCGACCGTCTATAGCTGCAATGCCCACCAACTCCGTCCCCGAGAAGTCCAGGGTATTATTATCACCCCAACCTCCGGCAATGGTATTGATACCCCCACCGCCGTCGATACGCTCCACTCCATCGTCAACCGAGAACCCCCTCAGACCGATAGTATCGTCACCTTCTCCGCCCTGGATGGTGTCGAATCCCTCTCCGCCGGAGACAAGATCGTAACCTTGATTAGTGCCTTCCACGGCAAAGGTGTCATCACCCGAACCACCTTCAAGGGTGTCGTTACCCGCGCCTCCTATGATGGTATCGTTGCCACTTGACCCCGTGATGATGTCGTTACCCCAACCGCCGTCTATAGCCGCGATGTTTAATAGCTCCGTCCCCGAGAAATCCAGGGTATTATTATCACCACCGCCTCCGGCAATGGTATTGATACCCCCACCGCCGTCGATACGCTCCACGCCATCGTCAACCGAGAACTGACTCAGACCAATAGTATCGTCACCTTCTCCGCCCTGGATGGTGTCGAATCCCTCTCCGCCGGAGACAAGATCGTAACCTTGATTAGTGCCTTCCACGGCAAAGGTGTCATCACCCGAACCACCTTCAAGGGCGTCGTTACCCGCGCCTCCTATGATGGTATCGTTGCCACTTGACCCCGTGATGATGTCGTTACCCCAACCGCCGTCTATAGCCGCAATGCCCACCAACTCCGTAGCGGAGAAGTCGAGGGTATTATTATCACCCCCACCTCCGGCGATGGTGTTGTGACCCGTACCGCCATCGATGCGCTCCACGCTATCATCTGCCTGGAAATGATGGAGACCGATGGTATCGTCACCCGCTCCACCCTGAATGGTGTCAAAGCCTTCTCCGCCATTTATAAGGTCATAGCCCTGATCCGTGCCTTCCACGACAAAGGTGTCGTCACCCGCACCGCCTTCGAGGGTGTCATTACCCGCACCTCCTATGATGATATCGTTGCCGCCAGTGCCGGTAATGACGTCATTGCTCGAACCTCCCTCTATTATCGTCCCAGGCTCAGCTAGCACCAGCTCAAAAACGTCGAAGACACTTTCTCCCTCGCTGTCCGTCGCGATTACTTTGATATCGAGCGTACCCACCAGAGTGGTGTCCGGCGTCCCGCTTAACGTACCTGTAGCCGCATCAAACTGAAGCCAGTCCGGCAATGGCGAGTCGTCCGACAAGGTTACACTTAATACCAGGCTGTCGCTGGAATCCGGATCGGTAAAGGTCTCCACCGGTATCTGGAACTCGAAATACTCGCCGCCCGTTATGGTCTGATCAGCAATCGGAACATCTACAACCGGGGCTTCGTTTTGAGTACCACCCTCGATTACCAGCTCAAAAATATCGAATCCACTGTCTCCCTCGCTGTCCGTCGCGATCACCTTGATATCGAGCGTACCCACCTGAGCGGTGTCCGGCGTCCCGCTTAACATACCTGTGGCCGCATTAAACTGGAGCCAGTCCGGCAACGGCGAGTCGTCCGACAGGGTCACGCTTAATACCAGGCTGTCTCCAGAATCCGGATCGGTGAAGGTCTCCACGGGTATCTGGAACTCAAAATACTCGCCACCCGCTATGGTCTGATCAGCGAGTGGAACATCTACAACCGGTGCTTCGTTGATGGTCTCGCCATTGATCAAGCTTTCGATATCGTCCGCATCCCAAACGGTACCGTTTGCAAATTCGACACGGTTCAGTTGGTTGACAACGCCGGCATAAAACCAATTCTCAAACGTGACTCTATCCTGTCCATTTATATGCGAGAACTTAAGGTTATTATCCCCCCTTTCTACCGTGATATCCTCGGGGTTGATTCCCGCGCCAAATACCAGGGTATCGTGGTTATTGAGGAGTTGAGACAGGTGTTCCTCTTCTTCCACCCATAGATCCAATCCCTGTATTCCTGTCGACCAATCATAATCATCCGGACTATATTCGTTGAGTTTTGACGCCCATCGATGGAGCATATCTGTTATTAGATCCTGGCCATCACCCAAGTCATAAAGAAACACATCACTACCTGCCGATGCCCACATCCAATCCATGCCCTTTCCGCCGGAGAACGTATCTCCCGAATCCCACAATGTACCTTCCTGATCCGGGCCTTCCGTAAACCAATCATCAGCAACGCATTCTCCCCCGATCAGGGTGTCCTCCCTGTCTGATCCTTCAAGACGATCGCTGCCGAGGCCTCCGATCAGAGTGTGGCCATAGGATTCATCGGAATCCGCTATCAACCAGTCATCTCCCTCCGCACCACTGAGCACCTGATAGCCGCTTAAGATATTGTCTTGCTGATGAATATCTAGCTCCGGCATGGCACCGGCACCCACAGCCAAATCGCTGAGAAAACGGCTTTCGCCAGTGGTCACCTGTACCCTTTCTATACCGAATCCTCCTCCGTCCTCAGAATGGGGAAGTATAATGGTCACACCTTCCGAACCGTCCCAGGAGAGGGTCAGAGTCGCGTGCATAGACTGCGCGACCAGCAAATACCAATTATCGGACCAGTAATCCACGGGTGCTAATGACTGGCCCCATTCGAACGTCAGGTCATCGAATCCCACGCCTTCCGGCAACACCAGGAGGTCGTCCGCTCCTCCGAGTTCCGTGATGTCAATTCCATACTCCGCATAGTAATGGGTATCAATCTTATACGGCACATCAAAAATCGTATCGCCGGCAGCATAATCAAAGAGGTAGTAGGTGTCGCTTCCGCTACCTCCCTGCAGAATGTCATGACCTTGCCCACCGATCAGTACATCTTCAAAAACACTACCATAGAGCTGATCATCGCCGTCGTTCCCATATAACAGCCATCCGGGGGACCGGGTTCCCTGATAGGTTAACTCCCTCGTGGCATCAATAATGTCATTACCCGCCCCGGCATCAATGAGGCTTGACGCGAAATGATACCCATAGTCGGTATAAATCCTGTCATCGCCGGCACTTGCTGTTATGGCGGGGATATTTATCTGCAAGTTGTAGTCGTATACCGTTAAGGTCTGGGTTTCTATTTGATTGTCCGGGATCAGCGCACCCTGGGGATAAATCCAGTATCCGTCGACTTCTCTAAATAACTCCCAAGTTAATGCGTCCCGATATTCGTTATAACCCTGCACCTCTACCAGCACGTCCCCCGGTTGATATTCCGGGTCGTAAAGCACTCCGTCATCTATGGGGATATAATTCGTGCCCTGTCCACCGGATCTCGCAAAGAGCGCATCCGGGCCGGGGACATGAACAGATCTGGTTATCTCCTCAGCATACGGCGTACCAACCAGTTGCTGCTCGGTATTATCATTGGGACATCTATAATTTCCGGATACCCCGTCTATCTCTTGTATTGAAAACGTGACCTGATAGTTTTTCTTGCTGGAACCATTTATATCCGTACCGGTAAGATTCCCAAAATCATCCAGTCTGTATCCGCTCGCCAGTAACTGGTTCTCATGCGCGCTTTGTATTCTTTCGATAAACTGCTGCCAGGCGTCTTCCGGAGATGTTGCGAGTCTGGTGTTCGACTCCGGCGGTTCGCCGTTTTCATCCAATACCACGACGACGCCATCCTTGTCCGTGATGTACCACGTCTGGTTGAGATTAAAAAAGTTTTCTATAGTAACGCCGTCGCGGCTGTCTCCGATATAGATGGCAAGATCATTACCCTGCCTTTCATAGCTCAAATCATCAATACTTATACCGGACAGCAGCTCCAGGCGGCTTGTGGAATCCGGTTCTTCATAGATCCGATCCATACCCGTACCCACTGCAATCCGGTAGGCATCCAGCCCTTCCCCCCCGTAGAGCTGATCATCACCCGCGCTTCCAGCCAGCACGTCATCGCCACCCTGCCCGTGAAGTATATCGCAACCGCTGCTTCCGACCAGGGTATCGTCGTAGCTTCCGCCATAGGCCTCACCTTCGTCCTGCATCTGGCAGGAGACCGGACCAGCCAGAGCGCTACTGAGGAACTCCCCTTTGTCATAGACCTGACCGTTTCCAATTTCAAAGTGATCTACCGGCGTCGCAATCCCGCCCTCAAGATAGATCAAATCGTCGGCACCATATTGGATTGCAAGGTAGTCATTGCCATCCATATCCGTGGCCGTGGTTGCAGTAATACCAGTACCAGGGAGCAGGATCTTGTCGCCCGAATCCACATTATTTACGAGATCGACGCCGTCGCCGGCGTTAAACCCGAAACTGTCCGCGCCCTTTCCTCCATCTAGGATATCCGTACCGGAACCTCCTTCCAGATAATCGTCGCCACTCCCCCCTTCCAGCTGGTCATCGTCGGCGCCTCCAAATAGGTAATCATTCCCTGTTGATCCTATTAACTGGTCGTTACCCTCGTCGCCGTATATAAAATCTTCGCCTTCCTCGCCACGAAGAAGATCATCGTCCTCACCTCCCTCAATGTAATCGCTACCGTCTCCACCCCATATATAGTCACTACCGCCATCTCCATATACCCAGTCGTCGCCTTCTCCCGCGATCAGATCGTCATCGTCCATCCCTCCAATTATCGTATCGTTTCCTCCATAACCAAAGATAACATCTCTTCCTTCACCCCCATCCAGATAATCATTACCGTGCCGAGCAAGCTCAAGGTATGACGCATCCCCATGAAGATCATCGTCACCGGCGCCGCCATAAATGTGGTCGTCGCCCTCTTCCCCCTGCAGCCAGTCGTTACCGGCGCCGCCGAAAATAAAATCGTCGCCTTGTTCTACAACCCCACCATCCGCTACACGAATATTTGCGCCGTAGTCCCCGGTAATTGTGTCATCACCATCCCCTCCATAAATAGTGTCGTTATGCTCACCACCGGCGATGACATCCGCTCCAGATTCTCCATAGAGATAGTCATCCCCTATTTGTCCGGAAATATTGTCATCACCTGCTCCACCATAGATCACGTCTCCTGATCCATCCTCAACAGCAGAGTCGACTATATAATCAATGTGGTATATAGGATGAAAGATAGAATCCGATGGAGTTACCGACCAGGAAGCCGTTTTCGTAACATAGTTATCATCCCCACTGAGAATATCGTCTCCCGGACCGCCTATCAGCAAGTCCTCATCGCCGCCTCCAAACAATACGTCGTCTCCAGCGGTACCGATGACCTTATCCTGGCCAAGGCCGCCTGTAACCCAGTCGCCCTTTAACCCGGTACCCTCACTACCGCCATACTCCTCATATGTCGTCAACGCCGCAATATCGATCCAATCACCGCCGTGAAGTTCGTCATTTCCAGAACCCCCAACGACCGAATCTATCCCGCCCCCTCCAATCAGGATATCCTCTCCGCCTTTGCCGTCTATGAAATCATGTTCTAAGAAACCGTTAATGTGATCGCTTTCTTCACTACCATACAGCTCATCTTCACGCGGATCGTTCGTTCCGTAGTTCGTAACAATATTCCCCAATGCATCGATATGCCAGGCACCGCCCTCAAACTCAATGGGAGTATGATCTCCTTCAATATCTTGAGTATCTACAGAAGGCGGCACATACGGATCGGCCGGTTTAAGAGTAATAAGCAATGCACCATCTATGTAATTTTTAATAGTAATATTCCCATTATTTATTACAAGATCGGTCGTCTCTCCTTCCTCAACCAAGGTAAATCGATAAAGTCCATCACTACTCTCATATACACCTTTCCCTATTTCTTTCCCACCGGTTAATACATTTCCATCATATTCAATAATTCCTATTCCGTCGGTATCCAATATCGTGTCTGAACCGTCCCCCGAGCTATAGATGTATGTATCGTAATCTTTACCTCCTTCCAGATAGTCGTTTCCTGCATTGCCTATCAACCAATCAATACCATCATTTCCATAGAGTCGATCGTTGTCCGCACCCCCTTTAATCGCATCATCACCCAAATCATCTCCGCTTGATCCAAAAGTTATTCTCTGTGAAATATGATCAGAATCTGACATATCAAACTGCGTGACTGATTGCCCGGTTTCTCTATCCCAATACTCTATCAGACCATTCCCCTTAATAGGCCCCCATATTCTAAAGTTTAACAAATTAACTAAAAACTCCGCCCTATCATCAATATAATCCTTGGACATACTTCCCGTATGATTAATTGGATCGTATATTTCTAACTCGCTATCCTGATATAATGATTCATCGCCGATAATTACAAAAGGATTTAGGTGGAGCAGCGCATAACGATACGCCTCTCCTTGGCTTGTTAGTCTCTTGGCAAATTTCGCCGCACTTCCCCAGCTATAGTTCAACTTAAGAACGCCATATTCCGACTTTAAATCACCATTCTCATCTAATAGCTTGGACGCCAGGGCAACGAGACGAGCATGAAGTGAATCTCTATCATGCAGTATGACTTCTTCCCCGACGCCGAACAAATCCCCCAGGGAGTTCACAAGACTCTCAAGAACCTCACTCTTATTGTCCGCGGCAGCTGTAAATATGTCCTTCATATACATCTCATGCAAACGGCCATCCTTATCTAGTTCCCATAACAACCCTTCTACCGCCAGCGTATCCTCCGAGTTCTCGAATGTATGGAAAGTATCCGCCCATTTGTCTTCTATGTATTGATAAGCATCAAATATCTTATCTCCTATTAGGGCCTGCCAATCCGCTGGCACATATTCCTCAATAAGGATATCAGCGACCATAACCGCCGCAACACTCGCGACTGCTACCGCCGCACCCGCCAATACTGAAAGCGACGCTTCGCCAATCGCCGCTACGGCCAGAGCCACTACAGCCGACCCTACCATCGAACCTACAATTATTTGCGTTACAAGCAATCCTAGTTCTTGCGGGTCACCCCTTTCAAACGTTTCCTCAATATCCAATACCGTAATGACTTTGCCTATAAATCCCGCTGCTTTTGTTAACGCCTTAAGGACGCTTTTTAGTCTCACCTCTTTATCTAATTCATTCGCACTTTCAGCTAATGAATTAGCAGCTTGGCGTTGGATTCCTCTCCATGATTCTTCAAGCGCTTTCTGAACCTCGGCATTCCGAATACGAGCGGAAAGTGCTTTTTCCTTTAGTTGAGAAAACCTGTCTAGGCGGAATACGTGTTCTGCTATCTTTCGCTCTGCTGCTTCAATGGCCTGCGCGTTAAAACTATCGCCCGATAACTCTCCCCACGCCTCAATACCATCCAATACATCTGAAACAAATCCATCCCATTCGACTTGATCAGCCATTATGATTAATCTCCTTCTTATATTTGCTCGTTTCTCGACGTATCCACCCTAATATTATGCTCCCAACCATCAATAAACAGACATTCATCGACCATAGCTCAACGGTGAAAAACAGCGCCAGAAGCATATCGTGGCTTCGAATAAGCGTTGGGAGATAGGACGCTCCATCGAGGTAATACGAGATCATAATAAACGGGAACACAAGACCCGCCAGGCAAAGAACAAAATAGCGGCGTGCATAGCGGGCCTCCAGCTCGCCGCTTGCAACATGATCACCGACCTGAATATGGAAAAGACCTATGAGGGCGCTTACCGGAAGTAGAAGCAAGTATGCGACATTCATACTAACGGCATAACTCGGATTTTCTGCTTTAGTACTTAAAACATCCAAGGACGGCGCATAAGGTCGCAGTATATCCAACAATTGTTCATACCACTCAAACCCTACTACGAAGTTCCAAGGTGTAATCCAGGTAAGGAACCATAGGCCGGCTAGCGTATAGTGCGCGTATTTGGATAACCATATTTGAAACCATAGATTAGGAATACTCATCGGTAGTTTCTTGATGAGTAGCAGTCCTGAACGATATCTTGGACGGCGCCATACGTATTGAAGCATCCAGCCTCCGTAGGTAAGGAGCAATACCCCTTGCCAATGCCCATGAGCAAAGATCAATATGGCTAACACCAAAGAGATTATGGATGTTGTATACAAGATCCATCCATCAAATATGTGACGATCGGGATGTAATTTTTTCCAAAAAATCCCTCGATAACTAAGCTGAAGCAAGAAGGAGCCTATCTGCCAGAATACTGGAATCCAGTAGGGTGCAGTCCCTTTATCATCGGACAAATGAACAATTGTGTAATAGTGTTCATTTATCATGCTATAAAGCACATGCAATAAAAAAAGCCATACCAACGGAAATACAAAATAGGTTCCCAAATAGGGGAGCCTGGCCTCAATTGGCCTGACGCCCCTGTCTTTTATCATCTTGGTAATTATATTCAACATACGCACATTGACTCGGTGGTATATTGATTATAATGAAAGGAATACATTCATTTTGTCTCTGCAGTTCTTTTCATACGAAAAGCTAGTTATTCCCGTAATGAGTACGTACTATGCGCCCCGCTGATATATCCAGAACATTCATCGTGTCATATGAATGCCCGGTTATAATGTATCGTTCACCACAACTTTTCATTGAACGAACACTTCCCCCTGGGGCCACAATATGGTTCATTGGTTCCTGTTTTTGTAAATCTATTTGCTTTACAACACCGTCCGTGCCACCGATAGACAAAACGTTACCATCCGGATTTAGTGCGATACATCTTTGCACAGAATCAAGAATTGAGTATTCCACTTTTGAATCTACTGAATTCCAGATAACCCCATATTCCATATAAGCAAAAGCAAGAAATTTGCTATCACTATTAAAATTCAGACAGAATACATCCGAATCCCCCAAATGCTGCAATTTGTTTCCATTCTTTAGATTTAGCAGCGTGACGCCTCTTGAATTCCCAACAGCAACTATTGAACTGTCTTTGCTTATGCTAATCGCATTTTGTGTTGACATATCGGATACGGTATACAATTCGCTCAAATCTTCCGCATTTAAAACTAAGATTTTTGCCCCCCCAGCAACGACGATATATTTCCCATCCGGGCTGTACTCAATATCACTTATCGGCCTGACGGGTATATTTACGCGCTTCTCTTTGGCATCTTCTCTCAAACTCTGTATACCGAGTACGCCGCCGATATATCCAATGGCGATATTTTCCCCATTCGGATCAAACTCAAATGATAGAATTTTATCGCGCCCTGACCTTATATCTTTAACTACTCTCCCGTCATCAACCCTTCTAATTATTAGCCGCTCTGTTTCGTTTGCTCCTCCATAATACTCTCCATTAATTGAGCAACTTACGGAAAAAGATCCATTTTTATGAGGCGGTATATATTTACTCTTCTCTTCCAATGATTTTATGAACTCATCCGCTGCTCCTTCACTTGGATATATCGCAAATAACAACAATACTAAAACGCTCATTATTTGGAAAAATGACAGGTATTCCATGGAATAATTACTTGAAATGTTTTTCCTCGGCCACATATATTTATTGGAAGAACTGCATCTGAGTGGCAGTTGACTACTATTATCCGCTTTACCATTAACACTTGCATCTAACATTGATATCTTCTCCTCGAATAAACGCATATGGGCAGAATAGAGACTCAGCGAACCATATAGGCTTCTAGTCTGGAATTCGGTCCATCTGTACGAACCGTTACTTCCCGCAAATTCCTAGAATTCATCGCTCCCTCACACTCTCATCCACCTTCCTCAACAACGGCGACATCACATATTCGATCAGCCTGCGCTTGCCGGTTTTCACTTCCGCCACTACGGTCATGCCCGGCAGCAGGTCCACGGTGCGGCCGTCGATCTGCATCCGGCTTTTCTTTAGCTTTAATCGCAGCTTGTAAACCAGGCCCTTCACCTCATCGGCGATGGCATCTCCGGTCACATCGAGCACTTCCGCGTCGATGATGCCGTACTTGGTGAAATTGAAGGTATTGATCTTTACCTCCGCTTCCTGGCCCTCGAATACAAAACCGATATCCTTGTTCTCCAGCACCGCTTCCACTTCCAGGTAGTCATCCTTGGGTACGATGTTCATCAGGACCTGTGCTTCGGTCACCACACCACCGACGGTATGCACGGCCAATTGTTGCACGGTACCATCCACCGGGGCGTGAAGGATCTGCTTGGCGTTCAGGTCTCGGGCCTTTGCCAGCTCCTGGGTAAGGGACTGGATCTGGCGCCGGTACTCATCCGCCTGGGCCATGGTCTTGTGAATGGCCTCTGCTCTATAGGTATTGAGCTGTTGCTCCGCGGTCTCGATGGCCGAGAGGTACTGCTGCCGCTGCGTCTGATGGGCGGCCAGGGTCTGTTTCTGCTCGATCCGTTCCTGCTCCCGTTTCAGGTACTCCATCTCCGGCGCGAGGTTCTTATCTACCAGCTTTTTCATCGCCTCCGCCTGACGCGTCACCAGCGGCAGGGTCTGCTGCAACTGTTGCAGTTGCGCCGCGTTGGTCTGCAGGGCGGCTTCCCGCTCCTTTTTCTGGCTGAGGTAGGTATTGATCCGCGACTGATGGTCGAGCCACTCCTGGGACAGAAGCTGGGCCTGGGTCTCCCGTTCCGCGGGGGTGATGTCGATACCCTCCCGGGATTCCAGACGGGGCGTCTCCACCTTACCCTGCAGGGCCTCGAGCAGCGCCTGCTGCCGCAGCCGGTTCAGCTGCGCGAAATGCAGCTCCTGGGCAAGACGGGTCTGCTCCGCGGCGGTGACGGTCTGGTCCAGCTCGATCAGCGGCTGGCCGGCCTTGACCTGCTCGCCCTCGGCGACAAAGATGGTCTTGACCACCCCCTTTTCCAGGGGCTGGACGGCCTTGATGCGGCCGCTGGGGACGATCCTGCCTTCCGCCACCGCCACGATATCCACCTCCCCCACGAACGCCCAGCCGATGGCAATGACAAACAGGGTGATGATGGTGCGGCCCAGCCACTTGCTCACCCGTGAGGGGGGCCGCTCCAGCACCTCCAGGGCGGCGGGCAGGAACTCCAGCACCTGCTGATTGGTTTGGCGCTCTCCCCACTGGGCACGGTTGGCCCAGGCCTCTTTCAGGGCCTCCCAATACCCCTTGATCCTGCCGATCTGCCCGCCTTGGTCGCTCATGAGGGCTGGCCCTCGATCTGCAGTTCCGGATCGTCCGGTTCGTCGTTCTTGGATTTATTCACCACCGGCCGGATGTTGGGCACGTTGTCCTGATAGCTGTGGAGTCTGGCGTAGTAGCCGTTGTACTCCATCAGCTGTTCATGGTCCCCTTCCTCGATGATCCGCCCTTTGTCTATGACGATGATGCGGTCGCACTGGCGCACGGTGGAGAGGCGGTGGGCGATGATGAATACCGTCCGTCCCCTGCAGATGGCCGCCATATTCTCCTGGATGATCCGTTCCGACTCGTAATCCAGGGCGCTGGTGGCCTCGTCGAAGATCAGGATGCGCGGGTTGGTGATCAGGGCGCGGGCGATGGCGATCCGCTGGCGCTGGCCCCCGGAGAGGTTGCACCCCTGTTCGCCCACCATATTGTCGTAGCCCTCCGGCAGGTCGAGGATGAACTCATGGGCCCCCGCCATCTGGGCGGCCTGCACCACCGCCTCCATGGGCAGCCCGGGATTGGTGAGGGCGATGTTTTCACGTATGGTGCGGTTGAAGAGGAAGTTCTCCTGCAACACCACCCCGATGTTGCGCCGCAGCCAGGTGGTATCCACCACCCCCAGATCCACGTTGTCCACCAGTACCCGCCCGGTCTCCGGCATATAGAAGCGCTGGATCAGTTTGGTGAGGGTACTCTTGCCCGAGCCGGAGCGCCCTACGATGCCGATCACCTCCCCCGGTTTGACTTCCAGCTGAACGTCGTCGAGGACCACCGGGCCGTCCGGGCGGTAGCGAAAACGGACATTCTCGAAGCGCACCGCCCCCTGCAGCTGCGGCAGGGTGCTGCGGTTGGGATTGAAGCCGGGTTCGCGCGGGGTGTTCAGGATATCCCCCAGGCGTTTGATGGAGATCCCCGCCTGCTGAAAATCCTGCCACAGCTGGACCAGTTTCAGGATCGGGCCGCTGATCTGCGCCGCCAGCATGTTGAAGGCCACCAGCATACCCACGGTCATCTCTCCTTCCATGACGGCATAGGCGCCAAAGAAGATGATGCCCAGGGTGGTCAGCTTGCTGATCAGGCGGGCAATCTGGTTGGCGATATTTCCGAGGTGCTGGGTGCGGAACGAAGCGTTGACATAGCGCGCAAGCTGGTCCTCCCAGTGGCGCTGCATCTGGGGTTCGAGGGCACAGGCTTTGACGGTCTCGACACCGACCACCGATTCGGTGAGAAAGGCCTGGTTGGCGGCGCCGTACTGGAATTTTTTGTCCAGCCGGGCGCGCAGGATGGGGGTCACCACCACCGACAGCAGCACATACAGGGGGATGGTGGCCAGTACGACGAGGGTCAGGGTGGTGCTGTAGTACCACATCACCGCGAAGAACACGAAGGTGAACAGGAGGTCGATGCAGAGGGTCAGGGCCGAACCGGTAATGAAGTTACGGATGGTATCCAGTTCCCGCACCCGCGCCACACTCTGGCCCACCTGGCGCGCCTCGAAGTACGGCAGGGGCAGGCCCATCAAATGATTGTAGAGCTTGGCACCCAGCTCCACATCCACACGGTTGGTGGTGTGGCTGAAGGCGTAATTGCGGATACCCCCCAGGAGGGTGTCAAACACCGCGACCGCGAAAAACCCCACTGCCAGCACCTGCAGGGTGGTGATCCCCTTGTGAACCAGTACTTTGTCCATAACCACCTGGAAGAACAGCGGCGTGATCAGGGCGAAGAGCTGGATGAAGAACGAGGCCAGCAACACCTCTCCGAACAGCTTGCGGTACTTCACCAGGGCCGGGATGAACCAGCGGATATCGAACTCGCGCACGGCGTCCAGCACACCGCCGCGTTTAGTCAGCAGAATAAGATCGCCGCTCCAGCGGCTTTCCAGTTCTCCGAAGGTGATCTGTTGCGGCGCGGGTTGATCCGGATCCAGGATCAGCGCCTGCTGCTCCGTGGAGGATTCCGCCTGTTGTCCCGGGGAGGGCTCGCTGATGCGTGCAATGATGAAATATGCGCCGTTGTTGTCCTTGGCGATGGCGGGTAACAGATTTCCGCTAAGGTCACAGAGGCTGGAGGTGACATGACGTGCCTTGAAGCCCAACGCCTTGCCGGCACGCAGCAGGTCGTTATCGGAAAACGGCTGTTCGCCCTCGCCGAACTGGTGGCGAAGCTGAGAATAGTCTGCGGGTATCTGCTGCAGGCGCGCCAGTGTTACCAGACACCGGCAACCTGAGTCCTTCACTTCATCATCCATTAATCCATTGCAATCATCATCTATCGATTCAAACCGGAAATGTTTGAATCCTTGTCCTGAATCCCTGAAGCCGTATGCAGAACTACGCTATCCAGCTCCCTCCTGGGTACAAGCCCCAGCATATCCGGCATGCATCTCCCATGCCATTCATAAGGTAATCCGGTTTATCAAACAGTTAGGGGCGACAATTCCCAAGCAAAAGAATCAGGATGTAAAATTAACCGACACCTACAATAATCTTACCGTGGTGGCTCTCGTTTATGTTAAAAAAGCAAACCTCGGTTCCACAAGTACCTTTGCCATCCCATTCACTACTGGTAGCTCCGCTCTAATATCCCCCTTCACAGCTTGAAGGCAAGCCTTTTCTCCGAAAACTGGCGGGGCTCAAGTATCACCGTTAGAGGTAATAGATCACTCAGCTGTTTCTAGCATTAAATCGTACCGCCGCTCTTTTGTTCCAACCAGGTGTGTAGCATAAGAACAATCCATATGCGGTCTTCTAACGCTTCGTTTCCTTTCATATATTCCTTCACATATTTATTAATTATCCCGGGCTCCAGTAATCCATGCCTCTTCACCACGCTATCTGATAAATAAGTCTGCAGCATTTCAAATCGATTGGACTTCAATATAAAATGCTTCTGAATATTAAACGAGCCTTTTGGCTTATTCAGGATATTCTCAGGAAGATGTCTTGCCATAACCTCCCTTAGCAGGACTTTATTCTTATTGCCCTGGATTTTTAGTGACTCGGGAAGATTTCTGGTAAATCGGATAAGGTCCTTATCCAGGAATGGATACCGTACAATACGGTCCTCGTAATTCGCCGATTCGATCATCTTACGATAGCACGTCTCCGGACTCCATGTATTACATATGGTATATGTCTTATGATCCATGGCGGTACTACAACTCGGGTACTTCTGGTACAGCGCGGAATCTGACAAATCCGGTGATACACCAGTCAGTCGCACCACCTCATCCACAGACCACCCACTCCAGGAAACAAATTGTTCCTCCGGAGTTCGGTTCATAGCTAAGGCTATCTTATCCATGGTATAAGAATATCCCTTCGGCAATTTATTCCATGGAAATAGTCTTAATACCGGAAAATACTTATTTAGCCTCCACCCAATTTTTTCTTGAAAGCTCGCGGGAATCCCAAAGGCAAGGTCTGTTCCTGTTCCGTCCCAGAACATGTCAAACTCATCCTTGAGCTTTTGTATTGCCGCAAAAACCGGTAGAACCGCAAAATCGCCCATTGGCTGACCAAGCGATCTGATCAGACTCGGCCAAAGTCGTAAATACTCCTGATCACTGAATACCAGAAGCCGAAACGGAATCCCAAGGTGGTCCGCTACACACCTGGCATCGTCACCCTCATCAATTGCTTTATCCGAAAACCCAAGCGTAATCGCCTCAATATTTGTCAACCCGGCTAGTTTTGCAGCAATAGCCAGAGTTGATGAATCCTTTCCACCGCTTAGAAACAGTCCAATCTTACCTGAGGTGCCGGCATTATTACGTGCCGCTTGTGCCAACAAGTTCTCGTATTGATTGACCGCATCTGAATACAACACTGACTGCGACGAGTATGAATCACTTCCAAAACCGGTCGGGTTCCTATACTCCACTCTCCTTCCGTCATACATTACCGACTCACCCGACATTAACGCACTAATACCCTGATAAATGGTTCGCGGAGGCGGTACATATAAAAAGTGCAATAGACGAACTATCGCGTCCTTATCCAGCTCTAGTCCAAATCCCTGGAAAAATGATAATGATGAAGCAAACAAAAACGCTTCGCCAAAATACCCGAAATAGACTGACTGCGCTCCGGCGGGATCTCTCGCTAAATATACTTTACCCGCGGCTTCGTTTATCAAGCATGCTGCCCAGGATCCGTTTAGGCCATCTAACTGCATTCCGAAGTCATCATCGCAATTAGCAGCGTTATTGCAGGATTGATCAATACTATTGCTATTGATCATGAGAAAAACGCTACTAAGCGGATCGCATTGATCATCGAGCAAATGCGAATAGACTTTTCTACGACCGATAACAAGATAGCTCTCACCATCCAGTGAATAACTACCATTTGAATGAACTACGGTATCATTCAGCTTGAGCAGACGACGGAATCTATCTTTTTCTTCCGAACGCAGTCCTTTTTTGTATATCCCACAAAAACTCAAGCATGGCATTTTATCAATCATCGTACCGATTTCTTCCCATCACGATACCGTTTCAACTTTATCGCCATTCCACCCATTCCGAATGCCGTAGCAACGAAATAAAAAAAGCTCCTGAATGTTGGCCTGTAAATAAAACTCTTCGCAAAGTCCTTCGTGCTATCTACATGCCCTTGCGTGAATAGACGGAAATATCCGATCTGAAACCAGGCAGATGCATAACGTTTCCTGATATTTATACCTTGCTCTTTTAAATATTCTCCGTGCTTTTTATTTATTCTGTCCAGCACTATAGGCCTAATGCGTACATTATTAATAGTTTCATTAGTCAGGTTCGCCGCGTGCTTCCTCCTTAAGGTAAAGACTTCCTTTTGATAGGCCACTTTTCCAATACGCGCAACATCCAACCAGAGGAGATAATCTTCAGAAAACCGAAAATTATCCGGAAAAAGTTCCGTTTGCTCCACAACAGACCTACGTATCATTACCGTTGGGGTCGATATGAAATTTTTGTTGTAAATCTTTTTGAACGCATCCCAAATATATAGATTACCCCCAAAATATTCCTCGTCGAATCCGTGCTTCTCAAAATGCGTTTCCGCATCCTTCCCCCGCTCATCGAAATTTACCATGTCTCCACACAACATACTGATATCCGGCCTTTCCTCCATTACCGCCACTTGCTTCCCTATTTTTTCTGGCAGCCAAATATCATCCGCATCTAGAAACGCAATGTAATCTCCTCTTGATTCGCGAATTCCGCGATTTCTTGCGGCAGAAGGACCGCTGTTTTTTTGGCTGAACAGCCGGACACTGTCGCCATACTGAGATCGAATCAATCCAACAGTATTGTCCTCCGATCCATCATCAACGACGATCATCTCAATAGGCTGGTAGGTCTGATTAACGACGCTATCAATCGTTTCTTGTATGAAGTCAACAGCGTTGAATGAGGGTATTACAACACTAACAAGGGGTTTCATAAGTGTACAACTCAGTCCGGCGTAGTATCGCCCGCCGCGCGATATTGCTCGAGATTATCTCTATATACCGGTTTTGTTTTCAACTCCCAGGTACCGAACAGGTATCCGGCGTTAGTTGCGATATTGCGGCAAAATACTATTACCGGCACCCAGAACTCACGTGAAATACGGTCCGTCTCTTTTCGCATCTCCCCAATTACCGGCGGTACCATCTGGAAATAGAGATATAAAAACACACCTGCCGCCGGCAACCAGGCCCAGGGAAAAACAAACCCCGCCAATAGAAGAACTCCCCATAAAAAATGGTAACGCAACCAGTATATTGACCCTTTCAGGTTGCCGTTCTCGATCCTGCCATTACCTTTCCCATATAGGAAAAACATCTTTACTAACTTCCTCAGAGTCGGCCGAGGCCTCCATGCGACTTCCGCTTGCGGGGTAAAAGCCACCTTAAAACCAGACTGAAGAAATCTTTTTGCAAATAGCGTGTCTTCCCCTGTGTACAGCCATTCCGGATATCCCCCAACCGCCTTCCAGGCACCCTTCCTGAACGCGGAATTCCTTCCGTAAAACATGCGAGAAGCTGAATCCCCACTGTCCTTCGGCATACACAGGGCACCGCTAAAAAACTCGAAATCATTTCTGTAATCGATCTTAAAAGACCCCGCGACGGCCTTACAGTCCGGGTCGTCCATCAGAGGGCTGGTTAATTTTGCGAGCCAGTCCTTATTCGGGCGACATCCACCGTCAGTCACCGCAATGATTTCTCCGGTGGCATTATCGATAGCGATATTCCGCCCACGAGCGATGTTCACTCCCGGTTCTGACAATACCTTTAATCTATTGTCTCGCTCCGCATAGTCGTTCAAAATCCGCATTGTCTGATCACGAGAGCCTCCATCTACTATGACGATCTCATTTGCCTTATAGGTCTGCTGAAAAATGGAATCTAGTAACTCTTTCATCCCATCACCTTCGTTTAGGACCGTAAGAATCACTGATACTCTTAAATCATCCATTTTCCAACCCCTGTATCAAAGGCATATATTACTCGTTAGTTTTTAAAATTTCGTCAAACATCGGCTCGTATTTAGTTCCCGCATATGCGGACTTCAACTCTTCAAAATTAAGAATCGATTCTTTAAGGTTGTCACTGGTATTCTTCAATGTTTTCCCTGTTGTTTTAACATACGGCACATCAAGTTTGTTATAAATGTTCTTCATGAATGCCGCCTCGTCGGTGAGCATATCTTCGTAATAGATAGGGCAGACATCCAGCTCAAGACTTTCAATAAAACTGTTAAGTTCTCCGTCAAGTTTTTCGCGTAAATCCAATGCGTATGTAAAATCTTCCAGAGGTATTGCATGTGGAGGCAATCTATCTTCCGGTTTGTATACCTGATATTGATTGGTTTTTTCTTTCAGAATATTGCAGTTTGCTTCAGAAACCGCCGTCTTCACGCGGTTCCTGCGCTGCATATGAAATATCAGAACATTAAGATCTTGAAGTAGTTCTTTATACTGATCATGATCCGATATATCACGAAGTTTTGTCTTGAATCCGACAGCCTTATTCCTTCCTATAAATGGCGCTGAAAGGATTTCCTTAGTTCTTTGAGCCTGTGCGGAATGACCGGATTCCCTATATTTCACCATTTCCTCACCGTATGCCTTTACTTGTGGATGGCAATCCATACTTGAGATGAGATAGCTGCTTCCAGTCCTACCCTCAAATAAAACGACAAACGGCTTTACCTGTTTCCTCAGATATAACATATTAATTACCCGTAAATTATTTCCGATTAGCTTCCCATAGTACTATTGTATCAACTATATAACGCCATACGATCTTTTAAATCTGCGCTTGAAATCCATTTATATCACCGAGCAATTCCCGGTATATATCCTCATATCTCTTCGCAACTGTCTGTAGCCCATATCGACCCTCAATAAAGAGTCGGCTGTTTGTTTGTACACTCTTTTCATGATTCTCAAGACCCCGTGAAATAGCGATTTTCAAGTCATCAGAATCGTTTAGCGTGTATGTGAAACCAGTTTCCCCATCCCGTATCAGGTCAACCGTTCCGCTTACCCGCGTAGTAATACATAACAACCCACTTGCCATCGCTTCCAGAACAACATTTGGCATGCCTTCTCCATGTGATGGAAGGATAAAAATATCCGCTGCCCTGTAATATCTCTCGATATCGCTCACATCCTCCAGAATACGAACGCTATCCGGATGTTCTTCTGCTAGCTTCTTGAAACTGGAGATAAACACCCCTTCCGGATCTTCCCTGCTTTGCGGACCAATCGCCAGTAAAAGAGCATCGGTTCCAAATGCCCGGGTTGCCACCCAATTCTCAATAAGCCAGTGTATGTTCTTACGCCGATCAAATACTCCGACACTCAGAATCACCGGGCGCGTTACCGGTAAGCCAAACTCCTCCCGAAGGTTTAGCTTCTCCTCGGAATCCGCCGGACGAAACCGGTCGGTATCCACGCCGTTCGGAAGCAGGACCACTTTTTCTTTCGGTAACCCCGTCGAATTGAATTCCCTTTCCAGGTTGGCGCTGATCGCGATATACCTGTCTACGAGCCTGAGAAACAGCTTGTGCACTTTTCCTGATGCGGATATCCCCAATCCATGCAGATCGTTGTCTTCCAGACTGGCTTTTACCAGACTCTTCCAACCCAGGAATCGCGCAATAGGCCCGACAATGCTGTTCAGATAATAGGCCCCGTGGCTGTGAAAAATATCGAAGTCACCCCGGCGACCCCAGGCATACTTGAGGAGTTCCCACCAAAGCCGGAACTCCTTATGCTTTGCACCCCGCCCTTCCCGAACACGGTGTACACGGAACCCCTCCACCTCATCCTCTTCGGACAACCCCTCCCAGCGAATGGTAACAAATTCGATATGGTGACCCTGCTCCCTTAACTTCTTCGCAAGGGAGATGGCCTGCTTCGCGGCACCGCTGTATTGCGGTGGGAAATAGGTGGAGAACATGAGTATCCGGACCGGGGAATTCGGCTCAGTTTCCTCCCCCTTCTGCTCTTGCTTATTCACTATTCCACACTTCCCGGGAATATCTTACTGGGCGGGAGTACGGACAAAACGGCAAGAAAATCGATGGTTATCACGACAGCACATCCACGGCACTGACCACGTATCTGAACTTGCCCGATTTTTCCGGCTTAATCTCCGGCGGGTACTCAATACCAATGCGGACGTCATTCCCCAGGCGTTTCCTGAACTCTTCCGTGATCCGGTTTTCGTATTCCTGCCGATAGCCCTCACCCCGCACGATCTGCACGCGGGTTTCCTCTAAACTCTCCTGAATGATCTTGAACTCCTCGATACCCGGCAAATCCCGCAGAACGTAGATCAGCGCCAACCCGTGCAGAACGGTCCCGTCCCGGGCCACGATAAAGTCCGTTGCCCGACCCTGGATTTCCTGCAGCAGGGGAAGGCCCCTTCCACAGGAACAGATCTCATCGCTCAGGATGCCTATATCACCCGTGCGGTAACGGATGAACGGGAAATCCCGTGTGGCGAGATGGGTTACGACGATCTCTCCGGACTCCCCATTTGGAACTGCATTACCCTCTTTATCGATTATCTCGACGATGATGTCTTCTGCGGTAATATGCATCCCGCCCTGCGGACACTGGTGGGCAATGAAGCCGGCATCCCGTCCGCCGTAACCGTTTGCGACCCGGCACCCGAAAATGGATTCGATCTTCTCCTTTTGATGCTCATACAGGCGCTCCGAGGTCACAAAGGCGACCTCTATCCCCAGGTCGTCCATTCCCATCCCGCGCGCCTCTGCATGGGACGCAATCAACGACAGGGCCGAAGGGTACCCGAACAGCATTTTCGGGCGCACTTTACGGATCTCCCCGACAAACCGGTCGAGCTTTCCCTCCGACATCTCAAAAGCGGGAAGCAGGCGGGTGCGAATGAGCCCGTCCCTGATCTGGCGGACCCTGTCCTGGGCGCCCAATTCGATGGGCGACCCCCAGACCACGATCTCCGGATCCCCGATATCCACCCCCCACCAGCGTGTGGCCCGCCATTTGGCCGCCACGTCATGGCTTACCCGTTCCTTTCCTATATAGAAGATCAGGGGCTCCCCGCTGGACCCACCGGTATTGAAGCGTGACAGCCCCGCGGCGTTCTCCGCCTTAAGCCGTTCCTCGTTTTCCCGCATGAAGGGCTTCCCCACCAACGGAAGCCGCCTGAGATCCTCCAGGCCGCTGACGGCTTCCGGATCGAACCCCCTCTCCCGGAACAGATCCCGGTAACAGGGGACGTTTTTACCCACATCGGCAAGAAACCGGCGCAGGTTCCGGAGCTGGAGTTCCCGCAGCCGCTCCGGTGCGAGCCACTGGCTCTGCTCCATTCCCCTGCGGACGGAAACGGTGTCATGCCCCTTCATCCACTCATGCAGCGGAAACAGGAGGCCTGAAACAAGTCTGGTGTATAAACTGGTCATTTGTTGTTCTTTCCGTGCCCGGCGAGTTCCGAAAATAGCCGCTCAAGCACCCCCACCCGGGTATCCCAGGAGTTTTCCTCCGCATAGGCCAGGATCTCCTCCCGATCCCACGTTCTGGAAAGGGCGTCGTCCAGGGCCTTCTCCAGGCGCTGCGCATCATAGAACGGCACCACCGTCCCCAGCGCCTCACGGCATACCACCTCCCTGTTGCCCCCCACATCCGTGGTGATCACCGGCAGACCGCAGGCCATGGCTTCCAGGAAGACGTTTGCCCAGCCCTCGTTGCTGGTGGCCAGCACGAAAACATCCGCGGAGGAAAGCGGTATCTTAAGCTCCGCCGGTGGAACGGGGCCGAGAAATCGTACCACATCCTCCAGTTTCAGATTGGTAACCTGCCTGCGCAGACGCCCGCTCCAGTCCCCTTCCGCGCTCGGACCGCCGGCTACGAGATATTTCAGGCCCGGATTCCGCTCAAGCAATCCGGGCAACAGCTCAATTACCCGGTGAAACCCCTTGCGTTCCACCAGCCCCCCCACCGAGACCAACACCTTGTCCGTTTCGGACAGGCCCAACCGCCGCCTCGCCTCGTCTTTGGGGATGGGACTGAATTTCCGCGTGTCCACGCCGTTCCCCACCACCTGAATCTTGGCGACATCCGCACCGAGCGAGACCACATGTCTTTTCAGGGAGTCCGATACCGAGATCACCCTGTCCGCCCGTTGCAGCGCCTTCAGCAACAAACGGCGATGGAGCCACATCGCGGCCTGCGGAACCTCCGTCCCGCGCAGGGTGATGGTGACCGGGATATCCAGCCATTTACCCAGCAGGGTCGCCGCGTAACCGTCCGGATAGGCGAAGTGGCTGTCGATCACGTCGAATCTGGTCTGCTTTTTCAGCCGCAGCAGTGCAGGCAGGCTGCCCAGGGCCATGAACAGGCCGTCCAGGGATTTAAGGATCCCGGGTATGGAGAAAAAACGGGGAAACAGCACCTCTTTCCCATCCTGCAGTTCCCGCGCCGGAACCGGTGGCCGGAAATGCGGCCGAAAGCGGCGTATCAGCTCCTGGCCTGGAAACCAGGGCTTGGGGGATATTACCGATATCGGAATCCTTTCTCCCACCCTGTACATGCGCTCCCGAATGAATACTCCGGCGTTGGGGGTAACAGCGTTTGGGAACAGGCTCGAAAATACCAGGACTCTTGCGGGGGTGCTTTCCATGTAATTCTGACAAAATTCCCGATGTCTCAATAAGGCAGCCTTATTGACCTCTATATAAAAGTAATAGTGCTATGATGATGGCCCGAGCCCGAGGTATTATAGCATTCCTACCGTTTTGAAAATGACTGGGTAATTAGTCATATTTTACCTCTTCTTAAACCCAATTAGGGTATTTGTGGGGAAGCAATCGGTATATTCTTTTTTCAAGTAACAATGATATATGAAGGGAACAGCTATACGCATAGAGACTATGCGGAAGCAATAAACTGGACATGGCCAACTTCAGCAACCTGTTTTCAAAACCGACAACATCATACCTGTCGTCTGTTTTCCTCGTAACCTTCTTTTGTTCTATTTTTGAATTCATCCTGTTGCAACTAAAATACGGGATATTTACAGGTGGTTTTCTTTTACCATTTTCGTATCTGTCCTGGGTAGACAGGACATTATTCATTTCCATCTACCTCTGGATGGATTTGGTACTTTTTGGTGCGCTCGGTGCTATCTGGTTCTCGTTAATGATCAGGCGAGGTACCCGCTTACTCGTCGCCTCCTACCTCTTTATATATTCCTGCTTATCGTTAATGGGTGTATGGCTTACCATTGAATATAAGGTACTTACCTATTTCAACGATACGATCAATTTTTTGATCATTAAAAATCTTGGGGGAGGAAGCTTTACCAGCGCGATTCGCTATGTCGCCAATGAGTCCTCAATAATAATCATTGCCTGTCTCTTATTGTTTCTCCTCTTCTTGATAGGGCTAAGAATTGTCCGAAATTCCGCAACTGTCAGCTATTTTATTGCCAGCGGACCCCTGCCGTTCAGAAAAAGATGGCTGATCCCTGTTACCGGCTCCATCACAATAGGCCTGATCGTACTGGTTAACTCCCATTTCTCCCTGCTCTATGGCCTCAATAAAACGACCTCTTATGTGTTAATCAGCTCTGTTCTCGATAAAGTTACCGATGTTGACAGGGACGGCCATGGACTTTTTTCATTCCCCGTCGATTCCGCGCCACTCGATCCTTCCGTTTTCCCGGGAGCGCTGGATATACCAGGTAATGACATTGACGAGGATGGATATGGAGGTGATTTCACCTGGAATGAGGACAACCTTGACCCGCTGCGGCAATTACCGCCTGAACAGGGGTCCCATATCCTGTTAATTGTCCTGGAAAGCACGAGAAGCGATTTGCTTGAAATAGAGTACGCCGGGAAACCTATCGCCCCCAATATCGCTGCAATCGAAAAATCCGGCAGTGCCGTCCAATACGCATACAGCCATACCGGCTATACGACCACATCCCTGACCGCCCTATTAAATCGCTCTCTTGCCTCCGGTTATGAGAGAACAAGGTTGTCTGATTTTCTAAGCGAATCCGGCTACTCCCTCTCTTTCATTTCCGGGCAGGATGAATCTTTCGGCCACGTAGCAACGAGAACCGGCATGGCTGATAAGGATAAGTACCTGTTCGACGCCCAATCCGCCCTGCAGGATCGCGTCTACCCCAGCAAGGATTCCGGGAGTCTTAGATTAAGTGAAGATCGGGTAGTACAGGCCTTTTTTGAGAGATCATCGGATGTTGACTGGAAACAACCACAGTTCTTTTATATCAACCTTCAGGCCGCCCATTTCCCCTATTCCTACCCTTCCATGCCCGTGCTTGTCGGCGAACGTCCTATCCCCCGTTCCGAAATAAGCGAGACCAACCGGGACTGGCTGGAAACCACCTACTGGAATGCGGTTTCCGTAGCGGACCAGGCGATAGGCAGGATTATTCAGCGTCTAAAGAAACTCGGCGTCTATGATCAAACCCTGGTGGTGATCGTTGCGGATCATGGGGAGTCCCTGTTCGATGATCACTTTCTCGGACATGGCCACGCTCTCGACGAGGCGCAAACACGAATCCCACTGATATTCAATCGACCCGGTATCGATGTTAAGAGCGCTGTCGGCCAAGTGGATATGGCCGATCTGGTAGTGCAATTGGCTACCGGTCGCTTTTCGAACCAACAGTGGGACGCACCGCAAAAACCGGTTCTTCAGATTGTCGGCTCTCTGGATGTTCCACAACTTGTAGGTACGGTTTCCTATGGTGAAATCCGCACCATCCTCGATCTGCGAACACGTAAGGTATTTTTCAGTGATCTGGAACGCTGGGAGGACTTTGATGTCGCCTATGATGATCCGGTAATGGGGGCGCGTACGAAAGGTCTCATCAATCTTTGGGAATCAACCCGTTGGGAAAATCACTTGGCTCGCCAGGAAAAGGAAACACCGAAACCGCCGGAGCAGACAGAGCCCTTGTAGCAAGAAAAACGTGTCATCCCGGCGCGGACGCGTAGGGCGGCGGCGATTCTCCGCGACTTTTCCACCGTTCTTTTTGCCACAGAGGACACGGAGGAAACCCGGAAACGCGGTATGCTTTTTCTCCCTGAACCCCTGTGTTCTCAGTGGTGAGAGATAACAGGTTAATTCGTCCCGCATAATGGGAACCTCTATCCAGGATCACTCCCGTCCTTGTTTTTCGTGCGTTATTTTTGACGGAGCACTGTAGGAGCCCTCTCCTGAGGGCGATCTGCTTGGGTTCCGCATAGCTCAGAGGACCGGGCTCCTATAGTGCTTCGCCCCCCTGCTGCCCTTCCGGAAACGGGTGCAAACCCCTTATTCTTCCATAAAATCCTGAATCGCAGCTGCGAGAATAGCCGCCGCCGGCGTTTCCCGAAAATCAACTCCCGGTTTTTCGTAGGAACCGGAGATATAGAATAATGTGAGAGGCTTCCTGGCACTTACAAGCAATGCCAACGTGTTCTTTATCTGGTGCGAAATCGGATCCTCAACAAATTCATCGTCATATAGCAAGACGTAGCCCGCGAATCCCAAGCCATCGACCTGATTATAGAGATGCACAGGAATATCCTGTCCCCCCGTTAGTCTTACCGTACCCTGCTGCTCCAGATTGCTGCCATAGGACAACCCAAGTTCCGGATGATGGTATAGGCGTTTATGGTCATAGGACCTGGCTACAAATAGACGAACATCATTTTTTCCTGGGTGGGTATATACACGCTCAAACCAATCCTGACTTTTGAACATTTCGTCGACCCATTCCTGCCTATGCCTTCCATAGGGCTCCGAGATGAAACCATTCAGCCCCTTTTCAACGACCGCTACGGATTTCCCATCATCCAATTCAGCTCCGGCGTAAGTATGTATCAACGTGGGGATCAGGGCGAGAAACAGAAGCAGAATAACGGGAATGGCATATCGTGAGGAGATCATTGTGATGCTTCCCGGGCTGTTCCCTTGTCCCGACCCATCCAGAATATGACAGGCAAAGCGACTACGAATGTAAGCAGTCCTGAAATCTCATGTGCCGATGTTTTGAGGACGTCAAGTCCGTTCCACTGCACCAGAAGTGTTAACACCAGCACCCTCACGATATTGACACCGATTGCAAGCGGCGCTGCGATAAGCAGTACCAATACTTTCCTGAGATTACTGGTTGAAAAATAGGCAGTAAGTATCGCCACCGTTACAGTCGCGTAAAGAGTTGAAAACCCGCTACAGGCGTCCGCAACCTGCAACGAGCCGTTCGGCGTCTGTAACAAGGTATCCTGGGCGAAAACCGGTACGCCGAGATAGGGGAGCAACATCGCGACGCTATCCGCGGCTATGTGCCTCAATGCAAGATGCGTGGATTCTGTAAACGTAAGTGGTATCGGCAACGTAAGAAACAACGTGGCCAGCGGAAATATGATGGATTTCGTACGCTCTATCCCGAAAAACAAAAGGGCCAGTCCCGGAAGCGACAAAAAAAATGCCGCAGCGGCCAGAAGCTGGGTATGTATCCCGGTATCCAACATATGAAGTCCCAGCGCCGGTATCAGCAGAGCGAACCCCCAGGGGCTGGAATCTCTGGGAAGATCCTTTTTCTGTCCTAACTCCTCCCATATCAGATAACCGACCACCAATGTTATCAGTATACCGTGGCCGTTATTCCAAACACTCAACGTCCATCTGTCCCAAAGCCATACAAGCGTCGGCCCGAAAAGGATAAGCAGCAGCATTGCCACCAACCATAAGTACCGGTTGCCGGCTGCATCCTGATTATAGGTCTGGGTCGATGAGACTGATGTAGACATTGCTTTTGGGAATCAGTTGTCAGTTGTCGGTGAAGTTTGGCATAAACCTCCCTCTATTTCGATATTTGGATGGTCATATTTCTTGCCCCGATCATGCGTGATTACATTTTCAGCAAACTGCCGTTCCTCACCCCCCGCCGGAAGCATTCGCCCCTGATCGTATCAATTTCCGGATTTGAGGAGTATTCCCGATAAATGATCAGATGTGAGGGCCCGAAATCTTCCCATTTTTACCGTTTTCGGCTTATGATTATACCCTTACTAAGAGCCTTGTATTTTAACCTATTACTTTGTTTTATATAGTATTTTACGCACACAACCCGATTTTTGCTTTAACCAAAACAGATGCAATTTACCAGGCAAGACATTATTTCACCCGGGATATCTCTCTTTATTATCTTGTCTGTCCTCAGCGTCCTTGTGACACGTGAGTTGGGCAACCCGCATTTGGGGTACCCCGATGCCGATCGCATCTTAATGGACGGTGTTTTTATTCACGATTTCCTGCGTGATCTTCCTCTAACGGGAATTTACGACTATACGATCAACTATTATGCGCAATACCCTGCCCTGAGTATCGGCTATCGCCCCCCGTTCTTTCCTTTTGTCGAGGCTATTTTCAACTTGGCCTTTGGGTTAAACGTCTGGAGCAGCAGGCTCGCTATCCTCGCTTTTGCTCTGGTGGGATTTTCCTCCTGGTTTTTCCTAGTCAGAAGAATATTCAATACCACGACCGCCCTCGCAAGTTCCTTATTGCTTATGAGCCTGCCTTTCGTCGCACGCTGGGGCTGGTACACCATGGGAGAACTTCCTCTTCTCTCCATGACTATGCTGACATGCTATCTTTTCTATCGCTATGTTGAGACTGATAATACGCGTTTCCTTTTCGCTTGCGCCGTCTCTTTTGTTTTGTCCGTCTGGACCAAGCAGACCGCCTTCTATCTTGCTTTCTTTTTTATTCTATACCTTGTCTATGACAAATCACTACTCGATCGCTTGAGGCGGCGCAAGACCTG
Organism: Sedimenticolaceae bacterium; assembly: GCA_050291465.1. Lineage (GTDB taxonomy): Bacteria > Pseudomonadota > Gammaproteobacteria > Chromatiales > Chromatiaceae > CBFDBF01. The sequence goes on from JBNKJV010000006.1 coordinate 154,514, forward strand.
GGGTGCTGTATTCCTCATATTTGTTGCGCTTGTTCCATTGGCTTTCATAACCCTATGGCTGGGAGACCAGAATCTAGAGCAATCTATAGGGCTTGCATCCCCATCCGGCTATTCTCCGTGGGAGCAACGTTGGAAAAGTATTCCGGAGCATTTCAGCAATATTTATCATCACCAGACAACGCTTCCATTTCTTATACTTTCCATTTCCGGTATGTTGCTTTCCATAATCAAGCGCGATCGGAAAACCGTATTCTTCTGGCTGTTTATTATTTCCACCTTCCTGTTCTTCTCTTATATTGTCCATAAGAACGAACGCTATTCCATATTCTGGTTACCGGCGTTCTCCTTGTTTGCCGCATATCCATTTTATCTCTTACGTAATAACAACCTTGCCAGATACTTTTCCGGTTTAGTCATTCTCGGTATTTTCTCCTACCAGGTAGTTACTATTTATAAGAACGAACCTGGTTATGCCACGGGATACCGGGAGGCGGCCCAATTTATATTGGACAACAGCAGGTCCCCAACCGTTTTTATTGACGCCTATAACAACGGATACTTCACGTATTTCATGCGTGCCCTTGATGATGAACGTTCCATGTATGTGTTAAGGGCGGATAAGCTCCTTGCATCATCGTCTATAAGCGCAAAACACAGAATTGAGATACATGCTCAAAACAAAAGGGATATTCTTAAGATTATTGACGACTACGGTATCGAATTTATTGTTATAGAACGTGAGGACATTTCCGGGGTTGCCATATACAAGGAGCTGAGATCGCTTCTCAATGACGGCCCGTTTTCCGTCGTAAAACGTATACCCGTAATATCCTCACGTCCGGTATTGCAGGGCCAGGAACTATTGGTTTATCGCTATCTTGATCGCAAACCGATTTCCGGCAATACGCTGACCCTGCATCTTCCTGTTGTCGGTCAAACAATAAACGTTCCCCTTCGCCAACTAATCGACAGTGATAAAAAGCAAAAATAGTCTTACCGTTAACGCCATATGCCAGGCTAGCGGAATATTTCCGAATGGTTCCGTAGATTTTTATATATCGGGATATAGCCCGTCCCGAGAATCGATAACGCTACAGCCAGCGCTATCAAATTACTAAAGAAAGAACTAATAGCAAAAAATGCCAGAGATGCCGTGATCGCGATTACAATGGATCGCACAGCTGTCGCATCCGTTCGGTATCTCAGTTTTTGTTTCAACATCACAATCAGGAACACATCAGCAATACAAAGGGCGGAAGCAACACCTGCTATCGCTCCAGATACCCCCAGGAACCCGGTAAATAACGGTACAAAAAGCATAAGAATAATTCCGCCTATCACTGAAACAACAAGGGCGTTTTTATAGAATCCATGAGCGATAAATACCTTTGTTCCAGCTACATATACGGTCAATGGGGTAAGCAAACATAGCACCGGTCCCAGTAGTTTCCCGGTTTGCGTAAAATCCATCCCGAAAACCGCCGGTATCAGCCATGGCCCGATGGCCGTCCCTGTCATACCGCCCACAGCACCCGCAAAAATCGCCAGATGAATCATCGCGTTCATAAACAACTTCTCTTTCTCATCCCGACGCCCCACCGACCTGCTGAGAGCCGGCAAGGAAGCGCGAACCACCGCTTGCGGCACGGCACATGCCAATATATACAGCTGCATGGCCAGTGCGAATTGCCCTAGTTGACCCTGGTCTTCAACCGCGTGCCGAAACAGCACCACCGGTCCCTGCTGGATCCAGCCGGACAGCAGGACCAACCAATAGAGACTCGCCAGTTGCATGACGCCTTCCGGAAGAGAAAAAGGTCGCCATGGAAACTTCACCAGACGCCTTCTTACTATATACAATGCCCAGGTTGCCTGCGCTATCCAGACAAGAGCATGCAAGGCCGCCAAGGTGATAATTCCTTCACCCATTGCCAATAATGCAATGCCGATAAGCACTTCGGCGGGCCTGAACATTAGATTCTGATACAGGACGTATCGTGCCCGTTCATAGGCTATAAACATGCCGTCCGCCCACCCCGCCAGAGCGCGCGCGGCCAGCGCCAGAGACAGAATAAGCAGCAGGTCACGAATGGTTGCATCATCATTTGCAAGCCATCCTACTATCGCACATACGATTGCCGCCGCCGCGCTCAGCAAAGTCTGAAGACTGAAGGCTCGTGATACCAGTTTATCCGGGAATTCGGATTGGCGCGGTACTTCCCTCCCCAGCAGATTGCTGATCGCTCCTGCTCCCGCTAATGGGAGGAACGCGAGATACCAATGGTGTCCATAGGCAAAAACACCATATATCTCCGGACCCAGAAAACGCGCCAACACGACCATATAGAGCCCGCGCAATACATGGGTTATCGCGTCACCACCGAGCAGATTCGCGGAATTTACAACTATTGAATGCACCCCGTGCAACTTCACGTTCGTTGCCCCATTGCTCTGTCTACAGCCGCTTCGCTGCCGTCAGCCGACAACTCCGTCTGCTTCCATCGCACTATGGGGCAATATTTCTCCGGCTCTCGCTCATTGCTTCGAGGCTCTATATTTTTTAGGTCTAACTGAAGTGTTTTCATACAGAGAAATCCGCAATCATTTCCAGCTTTGCTTCAAGGTCCGGAATGCTTACGTGGACATCAAAATGTTCCCTTACCCATTTCATGGCCGCCTCCCCCATACTTCTTCTGAGTTCCGGTTCGTCCAACAACTTGCAGATTGCGTCCGCGAGCATCCTCGAATCCCCCCGCTCGACCAACAACCCGGTATTACCATTGTCTACAATGTCCGAAGGCCCCGTGGGGCAATCCGTCGATACCACGGGAATACCCAGGGCCTGCGCCTCCAGCAGAACGTTAGGCGTACCCTCATAATCACTCGACATAAGGCAAAGATCCGCCGCCGCCAATGCAGGATAGGGGTTTGTAGTGAATCCGGGCATATATACCGAGCTTTCCACACCCAGCTCTTTCGCCCGCGCCTCCAACGACCGTCTTAACGGCCCCTCACCCAATATGAGCATATTTACCAAATGTCTTGTTCGTACTATTGCGAAGGCTTCCAATAACACATCATATCTTTTCGCATTACAGAGCCGGCCTATCGCGATCAGCGAAGCCCGCATCGCACCTGGTTTATCAGTTTCCAAAGCTGCCTGATGGGTAACTCGCTCAACGTCTATCGCCTTATACCATACGAGTACCTTCTCCGGTCTAATAAATGGATAAGTATTCAGAAGTATCGCACTTAAGTCTTCACAGGACGTCAAATAATAATCAAAAACGCGATAACTCCTCCTCGCCCAGGGCTGTCTCCAGCCCGGCTCGTATCCCGGATTACTGGCAATCATGGCAATACTTTTCGGTCTTCTTTGCACCCTACGTATTGCCTCCGCACACAGCAGTGCCGGATTAAGGGCGCTCGCCACCAATATATCCGGCTGAACCTCGTTAATCAGTTTTCGTAGTTTTCTGATTCCCTTAATTATCTTCAGCTTCCTGTCTATACCAAGCTCGTACGTTGCTATTCCTTCCGGCAATGCGAAAACGATGTCCATTCTATGCAGTACGAGGTGTACATCGAACCTGTCTCGATCGATATGCCAGATAATATTATTGATTTTACGCTCTGCGCCACCACTGGACATATCGTGGGTTACAAACATAACGCGAATTGGTGTTTTCATAGAGGCTGCTTATTTCCTGCCTGGCTCATACCGTTCAGTTGTCCTAAATCAACCTTTGAGTCGCAGATCAACCTAACAACTTCGAAACAAGAGACTCCCAGGTCATGCTCTTCTTGTACTCCTGAATATTCGAACTCATGCTCTCGGCCTCTAAACGACTCATTGCTTTGATCGCCCCTGCAAGATCATCAGCATCTTCAGCATTTACCAGAATTCCTGTTTTTTCATTCCGGACCACATCCGGTAATCCGCCGACCCGCGTTACAATAACCGGCTTATCATAATGGTACGCCAACGACACAACGCCGCTTCCGGTCGCGCTGCGATATGGCAATACTACTACGTCCGCTCTTGCAAACAGTTCGGCGGTCTCATCCTCTGAATGATATCCAGGAAGCACTTCAATCTGATCTTCCATATCGAGTTGCCGAATACGCTCCCGAACGCCCTCCTCACCCTCCCAGAATTCTCCGGCTATAGTGAGTTGGACATCACCCCCTTTCAACTTCCCCATTGCTTCCACCAGGACATCCAGGCCTTTATATGGCCTTACGAATCCGTAAAAAAGTAGCTCCAGTCCCCTCCTTCTTGGCAACGTATGCTTCGGAGCCGGAAACTGATCGTAGATCGGATGAGGATGTACCACCACGTCCGCCATCGGCAGGGACTTTTTCAGATTCAGCTCATCCGCCTTCGTATGCACAAGAAAGCGTGCGCCAAGCTGCAATACCTTGAGGGTAAGAAAGGACTTCCAACCTGCTGTTTCATGTTCCATCACATTGTGACACAGGAATATCACCTCTATCCCTGACTGCCTTAGTCGGCGTACGAGATACCCATAACAAGGGACCCAAAATACCGTCCACCAGGGTATAACTACTGAAGTCGCCCCGTACTCCGATACACGCCTTACCGCTTTTCGCCAGGTAAATGGATTCAGGGAATCGATCAAATACTCCACGCCGGGTTCCCTGTGACCACTGTATTTCGGGTCTATATCGCTTTCTCCCGGGAACAACCAGCTCGGATACTGTCGTGTAAATGAGATGGCTAAATGTTCAACCGCCGCGGACATCGCCCGATGCAGTCTCGTGGTGTGCTGTGCTATACCTCCTCTGAACGGAAGTACCGGTCCTATCAGGACGACACGTTTGTCAGGATTTCCCGGCATCTCCATTTTGCTTTGACGCTTCATTCATCTCTATTCTTTTAACCCTTTCCAGAGTCTTTTCCAGCAGTTGCCTATTGAATGAAATAAGGTCCGCAACAAGCCCGATCATAAACATCACAAAACCGATAATCAGAAGTACTCCGCCCAATAGTAGTGATTGGACATGCCCTCCACCCGAACCGGTAAAGAAAAAGTACAGAAACCGCACAATCGGAATGAGCCCCGTCAAGGTCAGCATCGTCCCTATATAAAAAAACACCTTAAGCGGCTGATACATCGAATACATACGTATAATTGTCGTCAGCTGCCGTTCTATGAATCTTGGAACGCTCCTGTATAAACGGGACTCACGCGTTTTCGGATTTGTTCCCACCGGAACCGACGTGACAGCCATATCCCGCTTACCCGCCTGAATAAGCATCTCAATGGTATAGCTGAAAGGAGAAACGATGTTCAGGCGTATGGCTGCTTCTTTTGATATCGCACGAAAACCACTTACCGCATCCGGCACCCTGACGCCGGAAAGTTTACGTACAACCCAGCTCCCGAACCATTGCATAAACTTTTTCCATTTTGAAAAATGCTCTATATTGTCCGTCTGCCGATCTCCGACCACGATATCCGCAATTCCGTCCTGAACTGGTCTTATGAGTTTCGGAATATCTCGACCGGCATACTGATTATCACCGTCGGTATTTACGATAATATCCGCCCCCGCTTCAAGACAGGCTTCCAGCCCTTTTTGAAATGTTCGCGCGAGTCCGTGATTTTCCTTATTCCTTATAATATGTTCGATCCCCAGTTCCTGCGCTACCTTGACCGTATTGTCGGTACTCCCATCGTCAATTATCAGGATCTCCACATCGACTCCGGGTATTTCGCGTGGAATATCCGCAACCGTCGCCGGGAGTGTATGCTCTTCATTGAAGCAGGGTATTTGAACGATAAGTTTCATTTTCTATTCTTCTTATCTTCTCATAGCGTAGGATTAATGGAGACAACTATTCGCCACTGCCGGTCAGCCTTCCATATACTTCTTGGTATTTTGATACACTTACATGCCAGTTGCGTTCCTCCTCCACATATCTTCTTCCGCGATTTTTCAGCTCCTGCCAATGACTTCTGTCATTGATCATTTCCACCGCGCGTTTTGCAAGCGACTCGCGCGATCCGGAAGAAAACAGGCATCCATTCACACCATCCCTTATCAGTTCCTGATGTCCACCGACATCTGAAGCAAGTACGAGTTTACCCTGAGCCATCGCCTCCAACGGCTTTAACGGGGTTACCAGATCAGTCAGTCGCATATGCAGGCGTGGATAAACAAAAATATCCACCAGGCTATAGTAGCGGCTAACCTCGCTATGCGGGACTCTACCCGTGAACAATACCTTATCCTGTAGATTCAACTGGCCAACCATCTCCTCTAGCAAGCTCTCCTGGGGTCCGCCACCTACAAGCAGCAGCCGGGTATCCGGCACCTGTTCCATAATCTCCGGCAGGGCCTGTATCAGCAGCGCAAGTCCTTCATAGGCGTAAAATGAGCCGATAAACCCCAGTACCGATTTTCCGTCCAGACCAAGCCTTGCTTCCAGTTCCGAATCCCTGGCCGGATTAAACTGAAAATTCTCGATATCCACCGCATTTGGAATAATGGTCACTTTATCAGCAGGAATGCCACGGCCAATTATCTCCTGTCGCAAACCCTCGCAAATCGTCGTGACCGCATCCGCCTGACGAAAGACATGGGATTCCAGTGCCCGCGTAATACGATAGCGTATCCCCCACTCCCTGCTTGTTCCGTGATCCACTGCCGCATCCTCCCAGAACGCCCTGCACTCGTAAACTACTGGAATATGGTGCTTTTTTCCAGCTTTTAGAGCAGCCAACCCGTTCAAGCTCGGAGAGTGGGCGTGCAGTATATCCGGTTGCTCCCGCACAATTATCTGGTCCAGACGTCCCGCCAACGAAGTGACGACACCGAATTGATTCAGAACCGGGATCCTCTCAATAATCCCACCGGTGGAACGCGTCCTGTAAAAGCGCAGACCATCCACAGTCTCCTCTTCGGGAGATTCGGCCACGTGTTTGGTACTGGTCACATGAGCTGTTTCCCAACCCAGTTTGCGCTGCTGTTCGAGGATTGCCCGTGTTCTAAACGTATAGCCGCTGTGAAGGGGGATGGAGTGATCAAGGATGTGGAGAATTTTCACGGGTAGTTGTCAGTTGTCAGTTGTCAGTTGTCAGTTGTCAGTTGTCAGTTGTCAGTTGATAGTTTTATCGATTTAATTAGGCCTGACAGCATCCGTTTTAATTCTTCTAGCTTTCTATTCAACTCATCGAAATTTGACGAGGGTATCCACCCGAGGTCTCTTGCAAGAAGCAGATGATATTCGGTTTCGCTAGCTGATCCGAATGAAATCCGGAGAAAACGAATCATTTTCTTCTCCCCACCACGCCCGCATCCCTCTGCAATATTTGTCGGTATTGACGCACATGATCGACCTAACTGACTAATTAATCCATATTTCTCTTCATCTGGAAATACGTTCGTCAATTTATATATATCAAGTGTAAGATTATGCCCTTTGTTCCACACTGATAGTTTTTTGAAGTCTTGCATCCTTGCATAGTCCTTTTCGGTTGTTCGCTTACAGAAGCCAGCCTATATATTTCAGATTATAAGTAATCGCTCTTAGTGACTAATTCACTGATAACTGATAACTGATGACTATTAACCCTTAATAAACTCCCCAAACATCAACAATGTCCACATCGCCGCACTATGGTCCCATCGGCCGGATTGATGTTGATCGACCATCTTCTCCAGAAACGCCGGTTCGAATAGACCTGTCCCCATCATTGCGTCACCGAGAATATTGTCTCTAACCTTCTCCCGCAGGGGACCGCGGAACCAGTTGGCCAGGGGGATTGAAAAACCCATTTTCGGGCGGTAAAGAATCTCATCAGGCAACTTCGGTTCAAGCGCCTTTTTAAAGACATATTTGCCCTCGCGCCCTTTCAATTTCAGCTCCGGTGGTAAACCTGAGATCCAGTCGACTACCTCGTGATCGAGAATCGGGACCCGGACCTCCAGGGCATGGGCCATACTGGCCCGATCGACCTTGGTGAGGATGTCGCCCGCGAGATATGTCTTGAAATCCAGATACTGAACCAGCGACTGAGGATGGTCTGTCGGAGCCTGGCGCGCATAGTGACGGAACACCTCTATAGCCCGGTATCCCTGAAGATCCTGCTTTAACCTGTCGCTGAACAGGGCGTTGCGCATCTCGTTGGAAAGAACGGAAACACTGTGCAGATAACCCTCCAAAGAATCTCGAGCCATGGCCTGCAGGGTGCTTTTGGCGCGAAACACCTTGGGTGCCCAATCGGCCTTTGGGTAAACGCTGCCCAGAAAACCGAACAGGGGACGCCTGATAACGTCCGGCACTAGGGAACGCATCTTCTCCTCGTAGGTATGCCAACGATAGCGACGATAGCCCGCAAGGTTTTCGTCCCCCCCGTCTCCCGACAGCACCACCGTAACCTGCTTCTTCGCCAATTCGCATACCCGATAGGTTGGGAGGGCCGAGCTATCTGCATACGGCTCATCATAAAGCCCGGCGAGCCGATCGATCAGGGCAAAATCATCGGGGTCAACCTGCTCCACCCGATGAGCGGTCTTATATCTGTCGGCCACCATTGCGGCGTATGCGGACTCGTTGAATTTTGGATCACCAAACGAAATGGAACAGGTATTGACCGGATCTTCCGAAATGCCCGCCATCAGGGCCACTACGGCACTGGAATCCACACCCCCGGAAAGAAACGCCCCCAAGGGTACCTCTGCGATCATACGGATCTTAACCGCCTCCTTCAGTCTGGCTATCAGCTCCTCTCCGGCTTCGGCCTCGCTCATGGGTGCATGCAGCCGGAAAGCAACATCCCAGTACTGCTCCGGTCTCAGCTGCCGTTGACCGCGCTTAACAACCAACCGGAATCCCGGCGGCAGTTTGTATACGCCTTTGTAGATTGTCTTGGGATCAGGGACATAACCGAATGCGAAATAGTCCTCTATCGCGGTAGGATCTATTTCCCTCGGCAGCCTGTCATGGACCTTCAGGGACTTCAACTCCGAACCAAACAGCAGAGTACCATCCGGAAGCAGGGCATAATAAAGCGGCTTAATCCCCAGCCTGTCGCGAGCCAGAAACAGGGTATCCCTGTTCCGGTCCCAGATACCAAAGGCAAACATGCCCCGGAACCTCTCCACACAGGTCTCTCCCCACTCTTCCCAGGCGTGGACTATCACTTCCGTATCGCAATGGGTGCGAAACCGGTGCCCAAGCGCCTTCAGCTCCTCGGAAAGTTCAGGAAAGTTATAGATCTCCCCGTTATAGGTGACTACGACGGATCCGTCTTCATTGAACAGCGGCTGTTGACCGCTGGAGATGTCGATGATGGAGAGGCGGCGATGACCGAACCCCAAACCCGGCTCCGTATGTAGACCTCCCTCATCCGGTCCGCGATGGAACTGGGTTTCATTCATACGCGACAGGAGATCTCGGGAGATCTCCCGTTTGCCTGTTGTATCAAAGATTCCTACTATGCCGCACATTGTTAGTTCGAAGTTATTAGTCTGGAGTTATAAGTTTGAAGTTTGGGGAGAAGTATTAATTCCGTATGGCCATTATCTACAAACTTCATGGCTCTAACCTCCAACCAGCCCATCATATACCGACACATACTGCTCCACTGTTTTGTCCCATTTGAACTGCGATCTTACCTTCTCCAATCCGGCTTCACCCATGGTCGTCCCCAGTTTCCGATCGCCGGCAAATTCCTGAAGACAGGCGGTTATCGCAGCAGGGTCCCCCTTTGGAACCAGCCGGCCGTTTACACCATCTTCCACCAATTCCGGATTTCCGCCGACATCGGTCGCGACAACCGGAAGCCCCGTCGCCATAGCCTCCAGCAGGGTATTGGATATACCTTCCCCGAGAGACGGCAAAACAAACACATCAAGAAGCTTCAACAACTCGGAGATATCGTTCCTTTCACCCGTTATCCAGACAAATTCCGTCAAATCCCATAGGGAAATCAGCTCTTCCAGGTGCTTACGCATGGGACCGTCTCCGGCGATGACCAGCCTGAAATCCAGCTTGTTCTCCGGATTTTGATCCAGCAGTCCTTTAAAGGCACTAATGAGAGTCGCCTGGTCCTTAACCGCGGCTAATCTTCCTACGGTACCGATCACAAATGACTCCTGCGACAGGAAACCGGCAGGGGCGATACCCGGCTTGGCATTATCCCCCGGCCTGAACAAGTCCTGATCAACGCCGTTATAGATATGAATCACCTTATCCTGTGCTATACCTACCGTCTCTAATAACCAGTGTTGAAGGTCCTTACTAACCGCAATATATCTATCTATAAAAAGACTCATAACCTTCCTTAGCAGGTTGTATTTCCTGTTCTTACCTTCAATATCAAAGACATCTCTGCCATGCTCGCCATGCACCCTGTTCGTGTCTGACAAAAACCACGCCGGTATCTGAGCCTCCAGGGTCGCCAGATTCCTGGTATGCACAATCGCCGGATTCAGAGTTTTTAGAACCTTCCACAGTTTCCAGTACAGCCCGAAGCTATGGCCTTCCTCACTATACAGAGAAATTATTGGGACACCGGGCTTTGAGATACGTTTCGCAAATTCACCTGCTTCCGTCAGGCAGATGATGGCATGCCGATACCTCTCCTCCGACATGCGGTTGATGATATTGACCAGCCCGTTCTCAAGTCCCCCTGCTCCCAAACTGTGTACAACATGCACCACCAACGGTGTTTCGGTATTTGGCTTCATGTATCCACCGGCAACCATTGATCAAGTTCGGGTAAAGTACTGTCCCAGGTATATGAACCGCGGATCAGACTCCTCGCCTGGTAACCTAATCCCTCCCAATTACCCGCGAATATGGACATTATCTTCTCCACAAAACCGGAGATATCGGATGCCACCAGGACTTCCTTTCCGTCTTCCGCGTCGATACCTTCCAGACCCTGTGGTGTCACCACTGTCGGCCTACCCATAGCCATACCTTCCAGGACCTTATTTTGTATCCCGCGAGCGATACGCATCGGAGCCACTACCGCCTCCGCATGCTGAATGTAAGGCCGCACATCATCAACCCGCCCCGTAACCACTATCCCCGGTTGCCGTCCCAGCTTACATACGCTTTCCGTGGGATTGCCGCCTACTATGTAAAAGCGCGCTTCCGGCTGTTCCTTCCTGATCTCTGGAAAGATCTCCTGCCCGAACCACCTTACGGCATCCACATTCGGCCAGTAATCCATAGCCCCGGTAAACGCCAACGCCCTCTCATCCGTAACATACGGATTCTTATAGAATTTATCCGGATCAAAGTAGTCGATATCTACGCCGTTGCTGTAGTAGTCGATCTTCTCCCCGAGGTTTCCGGAAATCTGTCGAAACAGCTCCGCCTCCGCGGATGAAACAAACAGACTGGCGTCAAAACTTGATGCCACACCCTTTTCGAACTCGAACAGGTGGTCCGCTTCCCGCCGATATACCCAGTTCATGGGCCAGCCTTGCTTTTCCGCATACTGGCGCCATTTGTCGGAATCAATATCGACGAAATCGATTACCCTATGCCGCAATCCGAGGTCTGATTCCAGAACATACTGGGCCATGGCAGAGGAATATACCGTACACAGCTTGATGTCGTTTTCCCTTACCCGCTTCCTTATCCACCTATCCATTTCACTACTGTAATAATAAGGTATGGACAAGGGTTTTCCGGAAAACAGGCCGGATAGACTCTTGATACGTGCGAGTTTCGGGTTCAAATCAATAAAGCAACACTCCTGGCACAACTCTTCCACCTTGGAGGTATACCTCCAATCGGAAGCTTCATCTATGAACGTGCCGAGGAAAACTCGGTATCGTTTAGCAAGATACCGCAACAGATTGTACGACCTTATCTTGTCACCCTTGTTCGGTGGATAGGGTATACGATGACATAGGAAGAGCAGCGCGGGTTTCATTTTCTTTTGTCAGCGATCCGGACAGACTCAGCTCAGCCCAGATTCCTGGACAACAGGGGCCCGATAAGGTTGGCCAGGGGCACCGGGAGTCTTTTCCAGGCTTTTATGAATAGCTGATACTTTGGATTCATCGGATTTATCTCCGGGACCTTATCCGATTTCACCAGGTAATATTCATAATGCAGGGGTTCGGGTGTAAATCCCCAGTTTTTCTTGAAGCTGTATGAGCCCGTACCGGTTTTGCTGCGGCCATAGTCAAAGATCTTTATCCCCTGCTCCGCCGATCGCCGCATCAGCTCCCAGTACATAAAATCGTTGGCTTTGAGAGCGCGCGCCTGCGCAATACTGCCCCCGTAAAACGGCAATACCTCATCCCTGAAATAGAAGCTCAGAACACCCGCTACATCCCTGCCTTCATGTTGGATCATCAGGACATCGCAATCCGCACCGAACACCTCCCGCAGAATCCGGAAATACTTCGCCGGAAAAACCGGCGTTCCAAGATTACGAACGCTCTCGGAATAGACCCGATACAGGCGTTGCCATCCATTGTCTGCTTCGCCGGTCAACCCTGCATTAATACCCTTCCGCACCATTGCCCGCTGTTTGCGGGGAATTGCCTTCAGATTGACCTCCGGATCTGGATCGATCTCCTTGCGGAACGTGACATAGAGATCCTTGGATGGCCACTGCCGTCCGGACGGCGTGCGGCTCCTGAGCTCGAGGGCATCCACCCCCAAACGCTCGGCATGCTCACAGGCGGCATCCAATAACGCAGATGCCGCATCCTCGCTGATCGCCGCTACTCCCCCATATACGCAGAACGGCGTTGAAACCAACGTGTTTCCGAACAGAAGACTATTTATATGGGCTAGCGGCAAGACCCCTTCTATATCACCGTCCCGTTCGGCGTATAAAAAGAGAGTGGGATGACCATAGGCTTGCTCAAGGACGGCCTTCCAGCCGGCCTTATGGAAAAAAGTGGCGTCCGGGCAATGTTCCACAAATTCATCCCAACGATCTTCGTCGGCTGATGTCAGCTCTTGAATCTTCAAACTTCTGTTCCTGTTTCATTCCTTGGTCGACTATGACGATCAGCCTCAATTTCGTTCAGCAGAAATATCCTGTCCATCCTGTTCCAGCAGAAGTCCTGGAATAGACGCTCCAGACGCCCCTGCATGCGATGGAGATTCAGGTAGTGACGGAACCGGGTTTTCACGCCGACATCCTCCTGCCTCGGTTGATCCTTATCTATCTCCCAGGGGTGGAAATAAAAAATACCGGGTTGGCCGTCCACGGAATTCACTCGCTGCAACAGTCTGCGAGAAATAGCATAGGGCAACAGGCGAAAATAACCCCCGCCCCCGCCCGGATAATTCCTCCCCCCAACCGCAACGGTGGTAATCGGGATCTCGAGAAAGCTTTCCCCATCTATAGGCGCGTAGGGAAACCGGGGTGCGGAAGGCATACCGTAGTGATCGTGGCGTATGGGATATATGCTGGAACTGTACGCGTAGCCGACCTGCAGCAGCTTTTCGTGAGCCCAGAGGTTGTTTTCGCCGATAGAGTAGCTGGCGGCACGATATCCCTTTACCTCCACAGCCCCGATATCTTCCAATATATCCTTTGTCCTTGTTATGTCCTTCTGAAACTCTTCGGGGCTCTGGTTGCTTACCCGAATATGCTGATATCCATGACTGGCCAACTCGTGTCCGTTCTCCACGATTGAACGCACCATCCGAGGATATCTCTCCGCCAGCCAACCTAGAGTAAAGAAAGTCGCTTTGATTCCATGCTCATTTAACATGGCCAGAATACGTTCCATATTACCCTCCAGTCGGCAGGGTATATCAGGCCAACTGGAACGGGATATATGCCCTTCGAAGGCCGACACCTGGAAGTAATCCTCCACGTCGATGGTCATGGCGTTCTGGATGGTCATATCTTTTCAAATCTTACTTAACCATGCGGGATTCCGGCCTAAACCTTGAACTACCCGGATATATTACCAATTTTTCTCGCCCTTTTTATTTCCAACCGCTGTGCCTTCTTACGTGGAGAACAGGATTGTACGGGATAGAGAGGTTGTAAAGCTGCTTCTACTTTTTCGCCCACGCCTTGATAACTGCCGCAATACGCTCCGCCGCTTTTCCGTCCCACAGTTCCGGTATCCTGCCACTCTTGCCACCGGTGGTCAGAATATCTTCCACGGTGGCTAGGATTTTTCCACTGTCCGAACCGACGATGGTGTTGGTCCCCTGTTCGACGGTGATGGGCCTCTCGGTATTTTCCCGCATGGTAATACAGGGAACGCCCAAGGCCGTGGTCTCCTCCTGTATGCCCCCGGAGTCGGTGAGCACCAAACGGGCCTTATTCATCAGACCCAGCATTTCCAGGTACCCAACAGGGGGCAGTATCAGAATCCTCTCCCCTTCCAGTAAGCGTTCCAATCCCGCTTCCCGAATACACTTCCTTGTTCTGGGGTGTACCGGAAAAATCAAAGGTATGTTCCCACTTATCTCCTGCAAAGCCTTCAGCAGACCTTCGAGTATTACCGGATCGTCTACGTTGGAGGGTCTATGCAGGGTTACCAATCCATACCCGGATAAAAATCCGGATATGCGGTCATCTGCCTTATGCAGGGAAAATACCTCTTCCAGAGGGACTGCGCGTTCCATATTGTAGAAAAGCGTATCGATCATTACGTTTCCCACAAAATGTATACACCGCTCCTCCACGCCCTCACGCAAAAGATTGCTCAGGGCACTTCTCTCCGTAGTAAAAAGCAGCTCCGAGATCTGGTCGGTCAATACCCTGTTTATCTCCTCCGGCATATCACGGTCGAAGCTGCGCAATCCGGCTTCCACGTGAAAAACCGGTATACCCTTTTTTACCGCAACCAGTGCGCAGGCAATGGTGGAATTAACATCCCCTACCACCAGGATCGCCTCCGGCCGCGTTTCATCAAGAACCGGTTCGAAGCGTCGCATGATCTCAGCAGTCTGCACCGCATGTGTGGCGGAACCCACCTCCAGATCAATATCCGGTTCCGGAATGTTCAACTGGGCAAAAAACGAGGCCTTCATGGCCGCATCATAATGCTGACCGGTGTGTATCAGATTTGCTGATAGTTCCGGTCCAACAGTGTTCAACGCCCTCATGACGGGGGCGATTTTCATGAAGTTGGGACGTGCTCCAACCACACACAGAATTTGAGCAGCGGACCGTTCAGATGTCATTTCCGCGTTCCTTCGGGAGGTGCTTTATGATTTTCATTGATACAGATGCGAGAAGTTCTGAAACTATCTTTTGTTTGCTACAGCGTCAATCTTCTTTCTTTGCTGCTTTCAGAATCTCGCATAAGCAAATGCAGGCCTACTATTTCCGGAAGGATTGCTAAAAAGGGAATAAAACGCCGTCAGACTAAAGGTCAATATCCAATGCCACAGTCACCCGGTTCTCGTCATAGCTGTCACCGGCCGTATCCGAATCCCTTTCCGTATGGCGATAATTCACCCGAAGGTTGCTTTTCTGACCCAGCTCCCTTTTTAATCCTACCTTTACCGAAGCGGTATCCGCCTGACTGCCTCCGGAAGTCTCCGAACGACGCCAACTTACATCCGTGTTCGCGCTGGTCTTCCCATCCAATTGCCGGTCAAGTGCAATGCTCAATCCCATAAGCTTGGATCCGCTGTCGTTCACGTCCTGGTAGATCTGTTTGGAGTGATCAGCCTTTAATTTCAGGGTAGTCCGCTTCCCCTTTAGGGTATAGGAAGCATTGAACCGTTCATTTACCAAAGTGCTGTCATTTATTACCGCCACATCCCGGGCAACAATCAGAGGATCTCCGGTAACAGGATCAACCACCACGTTACCAAACTCGTCTATCAGATAATACAATTCCTGCTCCATTATAAGAGAACGGGAATCGGTCAGTTCTTTTGAATACTTGGCGTTAAATGTGGATCTGCGGGATCGATGGGTGAAATCAAAGGATGGGGTGGAACCAAAAAAACGTTCCCCATAGCCGATATCCAAAGAAGTTCGCGGGCTCGGGGTCCAAACCAATCCAGCATCCCAACGCGCACCGCCCGTATCCGAACGCGTCGTGGTGTAATCGTTCCACTCCTTCCCAACCGATGCTCTGGCCATAACGGAACGGTCGAAACGATAACCAAAGCTGGCGTCCGCGGATTTGTTATCACTGTCGGCATTACTTTTCGCATCGACCTTTCGGTAATCCCCCTTCAACCCCCAGGAGAAGCGTTGAAACTTTTTACCGCTGTCCAATGACAGCGCAACAGACTGGGCGGAACTGCCCGCGGCCTGATCACTGGTATGGTATAGCTGATCGTAGGTATAGCGGGCCTCTAAATCCGCGTAACCCTTTAGCCGGCGTTTTATATATGGGCTGATGGAATAGGAATAGGTGGTGGTGACATTCCCGCTGTCACTGGTCGTATCGTCACCGCCGGAGGTATAGGGATTCAAGGCATACTGCGAAACCCTGGCGTTGGCGTCGATATAAAACAAGTCTTCCATGAGCTCTGCGTCCGCGTCCGCCTGAATACGGGGATTAATGGAATCATTCCCCCTACCCTGATCGTCGATCTCTACAGAACCCGCAAATTTCACATTTGCCCTGGCGCCCTTACCGGTAAAGGTGAGTTTTGGAGCGGCGGATGCGATAACTTCACTTTTTTTTCCACCTTCCGTCAGGTGGGTATTATCGGTAAGGGTCAGGCTGGTGGTGACACCCTTGGTTACCGACCACTCAGCCGCAGAGGAAACCCCAGGCAACAGCGCTATTCCACACAAAAGTATGAGCGACCTGTTTTTCACCGTGTCCATCTCCCCGGATATACGGATAATTCGTTATTCTGCAGTATCAGTATTTGAAGACTTGCGTTTATAGCCGTAGCCATATCCATAACCGTAGCCATAGCCGTAACCATACCCGTGTTTATCGCCGAGCTTACGTTGGGACTTGTTAAGCAACATCCCTACAACCTTGTCATCCCCCAAATGCCTGACCGCCTCCTTGACCGCTTCCTGCGAGGTCTCTTCCGCCGCAACCACAAATACGATCTGCCCCATATGGTTTGCCAATACACCCGCTTCCGTCGTCACCAGGAGGGGTGGAGAATCAAAAATCACCACACGATCCTTATAACGCTTGGATAATTCCAACATCACTGCACTCATGCTCTCGCTGGCGAGCAATTCAGTTGCCCGATCATGGGCATGTCCGGCGGGGAGTACGCGCAGATTAGGGACGTTGGTCGGCAACAACACGTCCCGCAGTTCCACATCCTCGTTTATCAACACATCGATCAACCCGGGACCATCGGATATACCTAACAACTGCGCCGCCGAGGCCTTTGAGACATCCGCATCCACGAGCAGTACCGTTTTGTCCTGCTCCATGGCGATACTCATCGCCAGATTCACGGCGGAAAAGGTTTTTCCTTCCCCGGCAAGAGCGCTGGTGACCATAATAAGGTTCGCGTTATTAACCAGGGAGGCGCCCTTACCCTCGATATTCATCAGCAGTGGCCGTTTGATACCGCGATATTCCTCTGCAATCCGGCTTCTTGGAACATCCGGCGTTATCATCCCCAAGGATGCCAATTTGGCCAAAGGCAGATTTATCATCTCCGGCTTTGGCCTGTCATCCTGCTCCTGATATCCGGTTTCCACCATATCAGGTTCCAAACGACCACTGGACTGAGAAGGAACAGCGGCTTCAGCTCCCGCCATATTTTCCTGAAGCCCAGCGGTCGTCTCCCTGGAGACATCATCAGACTTATCCCGCGCCGAGGGTTTCCTCCCCCCCTTCTGAATCTTATCAACAGCCTTTTCGATAATACTCATAAAAATCCTGAACTACGAAATCTGGTTAACGTAAGAGGGGGTATGCATCCGTACCCCCGTGACCATATGCTGGCGCAGGTGGAGCACATGATTGGAAAGAGATCTTCCTTCTGTATCACCATACCCCTTCACCACTGCCGGCGTGTCAGATAAGGCCCCCAGCTTGTTTTGCTCTTCCGCTCCCACGCCCTGGAGCATACTGACGCCGACAAACGCCACAAGAAGCGTGAGAAAAGCCGCGGAGTAGACCAATGATGACTTAAATGCCTTTTTGCTCTCCTCCTCACTCTGAATCAACAGGACGCTTCCCAAAACAGGCAGACCGGTGACCTGACCGAGTGCACGACGGTTGGTAAATACAGGATGAAGAAGCGAAAGCAGGAATCCGATACCGATCCCTACCGCAATCGCCGCCAGTAACACCAACGCATTCAGCAACAACTTGTTGGGCTCGGTGGGCTTGAGCGGCACAAAAGGCGGATCGATCACCCGGAACTTAACATCTTCCACGTTCTGTTCCACTTCACCGGAAAGATGGGCGGACTCTCTGCGTTTCACTAATGCCGCGTACTGCTGTGAAATGGCTGAATAGTCCCTGTTCAGCTGTTTCAGCTCGGCTTCGATCTTGGGTATGTTATCCACCTTCGCCTGTAACGCCTCCACTCTCCCGTTATATTCCTTTACCCGCACATTCAGCTCGGCGACACGTGCATCCGCCTCAGTCAGCATGGCACGCATCTGCTGATAAACGGGATTGGCGCCCAGACTGGTCTTGGCGGCATCCTGCGAAGCCTTTATTTGTTCGGCCTCCTTTTTGCGTTCCGCCTCCAGTGTTCTTAGCAGACCACGAATATGAATCACCTCCGGATGACGCTCGGTATACCTCAGCAACAGATCATCCAATCTCTTTTTCAGGATCTGAATGCGCTCATCATAAGACGTGGCAATCTGGAGGTCGTCACTCGAACCTGAAAGGAGTAGGTCATCTTCTCCTTGATCTTCAAAATCCTCCAGTTGCTCACCAAGCTCCTGTTGACGGTTTTCCGCTTCTTTCAACTGAAGCTTGGCTTCCCGCAACTGCATAACGGCACTTTCCAGGCGTTGGTAATAATCCCCGGTCTCCCCGGGCATCTCACCGGCGTGCTCACGCTTGAAGTCCGCAAGTCTGTTTTCCGCTTCAATAAGCCTCTGTTCATACTCAGCGATCTGCTGATCCAGAAACTCATGGGCATTATCGCTTTCCTTACGTTCCTCACCGAGAGTGCTTTCGATAAACACCGTAATGAGCGACTGCACGATTTTCTTCGCGGTCTGCCGGTCATGGTGGGAAAAGGCTATGGAATAAAGTGATTCGTTACGGCGTTCACCGGTAAGTCTGATCCTGCTCTTCAGCTCCTCGAGCATCTTCTCCTTTTCGGCATCGGTCTTGACCTGCAGATCCAGATCCGCCATGCGCATCAGCTTTTCCAGGTTAGGCCTGGTAATCAGCGTCTTGCTCATCAATGCAACCCGCTGGGTGACATCCGGCTGGATCGCCAGGCCATGAAGCAGAGGCCTGAGAACCCGGTTGCTGTCCACATGTACTCTGGCGGTCGCCAGATATTCGTCGGGAATCTGTGCAATGGCAATCCAACCGACAATCGCCACACACCAGGCGGCAATCAACGCCGTCCAGCGATAACGCCAAACGCCCCACAGATATCCGAGCAGTTGTGCTAAAAGCTCACGCATACCTTAACAACTCCCTGTTTTGCGCTTTTCTAGAACCAGGCTTCCGGAATAATCAGGATATCGCCCGGCATGAGTGTGGTGTTCGCGGTGATATCACCATCCCTGATCAGATCGTCAAGGCGAACGTTGTATACCTTCTGACCCTCGGATTCGGTGCGTACCAATACGGAGCCGTTACCGTCCGCAAAGTCAGTCAAGCCCCCAACCGCGATCATGAGGTCTAGCAAAGTCATGTGCTTGCGAAAAGGAACGGACAACGGCTTCGAGGCCTCGCCCACTACTCGCACCTGTTGCGAAGGTATGCCGACGAATCCACCCACAATCACACTGACAACGGCGCTCTTTACATAATCCGAATAGGCCTTTTCGATGTCTCTCGCGAGCTGACTGGGAGTTTTTCCGCTTGCGGGAATATCCTCAACCAACCGGGTGGTTATCTTTCCATCAGGCCGCACGGTGACCGTTCCGGTCAGTTCCGGGTTGCCCCATACAAAGATCTCAACGCTATCCCCGGGACCGATGATATAGTCGAATTCCTGATCCTGATCGCTGATATCCTGCGGATAGGGACCGGTGGCGGCGCAGCCGCCGATCAGCAGGGCCGCTGCCAGACCTAGGACAAGTGCCCCCACCCTTTTTGCAAAGACAGATGAAAATTCGCTCACTGACTATTCCTCCCTAAATGTGATTCTTTAGTCACCAAAAACCGGAATCCGCTGACTCAGATAAAAACCCCATAAAACCGGCGGATATACGAAATCCGAAACGGTTAATAGTACCTGAAAACGACCGATTTTTTATCCCCGAATCGCCTTTTATTTGTTCCAGAAAGCGCTTCCCAAACTTCTTATGTGATTTATAAAAAATTGCTCTAAAGTATTGCATAAAAAAGAAAAATTGGCAATATTATCGGACAAATCCTCGGCCGTGAGCAGCCGCCGATACGATCATCGAGGCAGGAAGAACAAGTGTCGCCTCTTCCACCAGGCGATTTTTGGGGTTTTTGGTGAAATTTAACGAGGGTTTTTGAACGCGGGTTTATTCCGTGGAGGGGGGATTCGCTCCCTCTGCTCGCCCGGACAGCCCCGCATCTTCTTCCCCGTCATCCCGGGCGCGTAAACCGGTCCACGCGATTCAATCCGACCGTTTGTCATTTGGCCGCAGATGGACGCGAATAACCGCAAACCATCACAAATACTCTATATTCAATCGGCGGTCTTTCGCGGTGATTTGCGTTGCTTTGGGGCTTTGGAGTTTTTCCGGATCCCGGCCTGCCCTACTCCTTCTCCCGACCGTAGACATCCGCAAACCGGACGATATCATCCTCTCCCAGATAAGATCCCGTCTGTACCTCTATCAGTTCCAGCGGGATAAGGCCGGGGTTTTCCAGCCGGTGTTTTGTACCCAGGGGTACGTAAACCGACTGATCCTCCGTCAGCGTTATCTCCTCTTCACCCCTGGTCACCTTCGCCGTCCCCTTCACCACCACCCAGTGCTCGGCCCGGTGATGATGCATCTGCAGGGACAGACTCGCGCCCGGATTGACCACGATTCGTTTCACCTGAAAGCGGTCGCTTTCATCCACCGTCTCGTAGTTGCCCCACGGCCGGTAGACCCTGACGTGATGCAGGTGTTCACAACGACCACCGGCTTTTATCTTTCCAACCAGTTCCTTCACATCCTGCACCCGCGCCTTGTCGGCAACCAGAACGGCGTCGGCCGTCTCCACCACTACCATGCCGTCCAGTCCTATGCCGGCGATCAGGCGACTTTCGCTGCGCATATAACTGTTGCTTACATCTTTCGTAAGAACGTCTCCTGCCAGCACATTGCCGTCCTCATCGTTCCCTATGACCTCTGAGAGAGAGGACCAGGAGCCCACGTCGCTCCAACCTGCGTCCATAGGAACAACCACCGCTTTGTCCGTTTTCTCCATAACCGCATAGTCAACGGATTCCGAGGGACAGGCGGCAAAAAGATCTTTACTAAGACGCAAAAAATCCTGGTCGCGTTCGCTGCCCTGATAGGCCTTGCGACAAGTCTCGAGGATCTCCGGGTTATGTTGCTCGAGTTCGCTCAGATAGACGTCGGCGCGAAACAGAAACATGCCGCTGTTCCAGAAATAGCCTCCGGACTCGACATATCCCCTGGCGGTTTCCAGGTCCGGCTTTTCCACAAACTCGGCCACCGGAAGAATCACCGGCTTGCTACTCCCGGCCACCTCGCTTGCGCGGATATAACCGTACCCGGTTTCCGGCCGGCTGGCGACAATCCCGAACGTCACCAGGTTCCCCTGAGCTGCGGCTTCCAAACCTTTGGATACCGCCTGAGTGAATACCTCGGGTTTCTGTATCACATGATCGGACGGCATTATGAGAAGTACGGCGTCCTGCTCCAGATCCCGTGCAAACAAGGCGGCACAGGCGACGGCCGGGGCCGTATTCCTGCCGACCGGTTCCAACATGATCGCGGAGGGGTTTACCTCCCGCTGGCGCAGCTGTTCCGCAACCAGGAAACGGTGTTCCTCGTTACATATAATCAGTGGTCTCGCACGGTCCGCCAGTCCCGACAAGCGCCCCAGAGTCGCCTGAAAAAGCGTGTGCTCTTCCACCAAAGGGAGAAACTGCTTGGGATAGGCGCTTCTGGAAAGCGGCCAGAGACGGGTACCGGAACCGCCGGATAAAATTACAGGGACGATCATTGTTATTGCTTACCTCATTTTTGTCTTTTTGTTTCGCGTTAAAAATCACGACCAAAGACAGGATCATAGGCTCCTGAGTATCTCCATACAGATACCGCTCATCTCCCGGGCCCGTTCGGCGGAACTCGCTTCATTATAGCAGCGCAGCTCCGGGGCGTTTCCCGAAGGACGCAGATGCACAACCTCCTCGTTACTGAAGGTGATGCGTAAACCATCGGTGTCATCCATATACCGCACATTACCGAATGCATGTCCAAAGACCTGCTCAACGGCGTCGCGACCTCCTGAGGAAAAACTGTTTAAAAGCGTCCTGCTCGATTCCGTTGGAAAATCCTTAAGCCGATCGCTGTGGGTATAGCGTCGTGGAAGCAGATCGAGCAGGCCGGAAACGGGTACATCGTGCTCCTTTGAGAACATCAGAACACTCAGGATAACGATCATGGCGTCCCGGGTCGGTAAAGGTGCCAGCCCCTTGCCGTTCAAGAACAGCCGATCGGCGGTCAGGAACCCTCCGTTGGCCTCATATCCGACGACGGCCTCCTTTCCCTCCTGCAGAAGCCTGTCCATTGCCGAGATTACATAGGGGGAGCCGATCCGCGTCCGTCTCACGCCCTCGAACCAACCGCATTTCTCCACGGCGCTGTTGCTGCTTACGGGGGTCACCAGATTCTGTGCACCGAGAAATCGTGCGCACAGGATCCCGACAACATCACCCCGCAACCAATTTCCCTTCTCATCGGATACCAGGGGCCGATCACCGTCACCGTCTGTTGATACGATGCTGTCCAACTGATATTCCGCAGACCATTTCCTGGCGAGCTCAGTGTCTTCAGCCCTGATCGCCTCCGTATCCACCGGTACGAACCGGTCAGAATATCCCAGCTGAACGACCTTCGCCCCCAGACCTTCGATGACCTCTTTCATACATAAACGGGCGACACTGGAATGCTCATAGAGTCCGACCCGAAACCCCTGCAGACAATCCGGAGGAAAGAAACCCCGATAGCGAGCCACATATTCCCTGAGAGCCGTATCATCCGGCTCAGGCAACGGAGTTGGTTCGATAAATCGCCCGTTAAGATCAAACAGTCCATCCGGTATCCTGATTTCCTGATCTCTTATTGCTTCTTCGTCCTGCTTGAGGATCTCTCCTGTCGGTTTGTTGAATTTGATTCCGTTGCGATCATCGGGAATATGACTGCCGGTAACCATGATCGAAGGGATTTCTCGCCGCATGCCGTAGAGGGCTATGGCCGGTGTCGGGACGGTACCGGCATTCACGGGAACCAGGCCGTTGTCTCTGACCGCCCCCGCTACCGCTGCCATTATCCTCGGCGTGCTTGGCCGAAAATCACCCGCAATCGCCACCCCATTTCCGGTGTTCACATCACCGATAGATAAAAGATGCTGAAGAAACGCTGAAGTGTAGGCATAACTGACAAGGTCCGTCAGGGAATCAGCCAGCCCCCTGACGCCGCTTGTTCCAAACTTGACGCCGGTCTGTTCCATTAACTCCGAAACGGAGAGAGATCCTTTTTTTGTCATAGCATTTCTCAGGTGGGCTTAGCCGCAAAGAGTCTTACTCCCCCATTGTAACGGGCTTTACACCTTCAGTAACCCGGTATGGGGTTACAAAAGTATTACATCCGAGAAATACCGTTAAGCCATACCCTCCAAAGTGGGACATCGATCTGGGAAATTATCCGATCACCGCAGTCCGGCCAATATCTCACTGTCAGCTAGTGCTGACACACAACCTGACCTACGCTGCGGTGCAACTCGGCGCCATATAGAAACCCGCATAATCCCGACACAGCCCGCGATCCATGTTTTACCGCTGAGGACGCCGAGGTACGCAGGGGAATATATGTACAAGAGTGCTACCACAACGCCTCTCTGCGTTCCTCTGCGCCCTCCGCGGTGAAATCAGCTGGTGCGGCAGATACGACCAGCCTTCCGAGAATTTGGTAATATGGGAACAAGCGTATACCTCCAACCATCAAACCATGCGTCTAATTCCAACCATAAGCACAGCCTGTCTTTTTCTTGCCGCGATGCTCTTCGGTCATCAGGTATCGGGTTCGCCCAAACCGGAAATCGTTATCGATGCTGAAACAGGAGCCGTGCTTTACCATAATGAGGCCGCGCGAAGCTGGTATCCCGCATCACTCACCAAGATGATGACGCTCTATCTGGTGTTTAAGGCTCTGAAAGCGGGCGAGCTTGATCCCGATGAACAACTTACCGTATCTGCCAATGCCGCAACCCAACCGGCCAATGATGTGGGGCTTAAAGCAGGGGAGAAAATCGCGGCGTTGGATGCGGTGATCGCTACAGCCACGGTTTCGGCCAACGACACGGCTGTGGTATTGGCGGAACGACTCGCCGGGACTGAAACGGCATTCGTTCTGCGCATGAACGAACAGGCAAACAAGCTGGGAATGTCCGCCACACGGTTTTCCAACGCCAGCGGTCTGCCGGGCCCGGACCAGCAGACATCCGCCCGTGACATGGCAATCCTCGGACTACACCTGATGCACGACTTCCCCAAGTGGTTCGATCTGTTTTCCAGATCCTCCCTCGACTACCACGGAAAAACCTTCCTCAGCACCAACCGCAAGTTCCTCAATTACCCGGGTGCCGAGGGCATCAAAACGGGATTCACCTGCGACTCCGGATATAACCTGGTCGCTTCCATCAAGCGCGACGATCGAGAACTCATCGGTGTGGTGCTGGGTGCGGAGAATGGAGAAGAACGCTACCGTCGCATGATTAAGCTGCTGGATCTCGGGTTTTCCGCGGAGCGGCAATTTATACCCGGTGCGGCTATCGGTTATCTGCGCAACGAACCGGATGAAAAACCCTTCAGCATGGAGTCGACCGTGTGTGTAGACGGCTTGGCCAAGGTGCGGGAGGGCATTATAGAAAGCGAAGGGAATCTACCGGGTTGGGGTATTCTGCTGGGTGTCTACAAGACGCGAAACGAGGCACTGAGCATGGCCAGGAAAACCCGTCAACGCGTCAGGGAAGTTGTAAAAAAGGTTCGCATAGCGATTCTCCCGCGACGATTCGCGCAAGGCACGTCCTGGAAGACCCTTCTGGTGGGAATGAGTCCCGAGGAAGCAGGACAAGCCTGCTGGCATTTATGGGCGGAGAAGGTCCCCTGTTCGTCCCTCTCCCCATCCATGCTCAATCAACCGGGATTTGCCAAACGCTGATCACCCGCATCCCTTCCGATGAGATCTCTGCAGGAATAAAATCGTTTCAACACACGGACAAACAAAAAGCCCGGCGGATGCCGGGCTTTTACATTTCTCGGGGTGATCTGATCAACCCAGGAGCTTGCGCCGGGTTCCCATGAAACCCAATCCGAGGGTCATCAACAGGATCGTCGCCGGCTCCGGAACACTGCCACCGCCGCCGTTATCATGATAGACCGTACCTGAAATCGCGCTGACCTTAAAGAAATCCGAGCCCCAGGTGTTGTTGGAACCGACCACGGTACCGGAGGAATTCAACAGCGGGTTATATGCGCCTACCAGCCAGTAGCGGGAATAGACCGTGTCACCCGGATTGAAGGTACCAGTACTTCCGGGCCAGTCAGCCACGTTGGCCATATGGGCGATATCGTCCCAGCCGTTGGCCAGAAGCTGGTCCCACTGGAGACTGGTGATATCTGAAGGAGTCCCGGTGAGGGCCAATACCGATATATCGGAGTCGTTATACGACCAACCCACGGAGACGGAGTTCAAGGAGACCAGATTTCCCTCACCGAAATCGAACAGGATGGCTTCATAATCGCCGTAGTCATTATCCACGGCATGTTGAGGATAGGCGTTAGGGTCGTCGGTGGTTCTTTTCGCCCCCAGACCTGTCCAGGCGTTGACCTGCCCCTGGGCGATATTCTGGCCGTCGCTGGCGACATAGCTCTTGACCGTAACGTTGTTGGAACCCGTGGTATCGGTATAAACCCGGTAATTATCCCAGTCGCCGCACCCGAAGGTCCCTGCAACGCAGTTATCCGTGTAGTTGAAGGTCCAGGTTGTGGCCGCCTGGCCCATAACCGGCGCCAGCAGCACCAACCCCGTAAAAAACGCCTTTTGAACTGTTCTCGAAAGCTTCATTATTCTCAAGATTCCCTTTTTGAACCGCGCTAATCGCGCCGCCAACAAACCGTGACTCGCTTCACAGTTTAATTAATACCTGACTATTTGCAATGAATGCAGAAATCGTACCAACAAACCCCGTCCCCCCGGTGTCTATAGAATATTCTTTTTGAATCATGCTGTTATGCATGTTTCCGCTTTGCCGCATCGATACCGAGAGGGGGGTCTCTTAAGAATCTGGTTCATTTATGTAAAAAAAACTGACACCCTGAAACAGGTCACTCTGACACCGATGTCCAACCCATGCATACCCGGCGGACAACGCTCTTGGGTGCTGCACGTCATCGGGCGCTTCCAGAATCATTACCTAAGTTTTTGCTCAAATTCGTCAGCCTTTTGCGCGCGTCTTCGCTGCCTGGAAAGCTGTCTTTCAGCCTAAATGCCCTCTCCAGTTCCATCTTGGCTTCGTCCAGGCGGCCAAGATTCTCCAGCGCTACCGCAAGATGATAACGAATCTCCGCCTGTTTGGGACTGCGGGTACTCGCATCGCGCAGATGGCCCAATCCCTTTTCCGTCTGACCTTCCCTGACCAGCAGCCAACCCAGGGTGTCGATTATGTTGGCATCCGTCGGAGCAAGATCATAGGCCTTGCGGGCAAACTCCCGGGCGCGGGAATCACCCATATCCGCATAGAGATTAGCCAGGTTGTTAAAAAGTGAAGGTGCCTTTACGCCCTGTTGCAGCAGCTGTTCGTATTGGGTCTTCGCCTGTTGCCTCTGTCCCCTGGCATGGTAAGTCTCGGCCAATGCCATTCTGGCAACGGTTCCCTGAGGATGCCGGTCAACCCAGGCCGCCAGTTCCCGCAACGCCGTGTCCGGATCCCCCGTAGCACCGCGGGCCTTGAACCGCCGCAGCGCCAGGGTAGGATCATCACTTGTCTTTAGAGCTTGGTCGTAATACCCGACGGCCTTGCTGAACTCCTTCTTTCTGAACGCCAGATCTCCGCGTAACGGATTGAGAGCCGGATGATCCCCGGCCTGCGCGGCAAGCTGGGCAATCAACTCCGCCGCTGAGTCCAGCTTGTTCAACCGGATCTCCATCTCCGCCAGTGCCAGCAGCGCCGGCAAAAATTCCGGATCCCCTTTTACCGCCTTCTGCAACGACCAGCGGGCCTCGTCCTCAATACCTCCTCGCAACTGCAGCTGTGCGATCTGATACAGGGCCTCCGCATCGAAACCGGCCAGCTTGACCGCATTCTTGAATGCCGCCCGTGCTGCCAGTGAATCTCCCAGCACCAACTGAACCTTGCCCACGGCCTGATGCGCAAACAGGTTTTCCGGCTCTCTTCTACGCATCTCCGATGCTATCTCCAGAGCCCGTTCCGGAGTACCGGCCTCGATGAAGAGGTCGATCAGGCGCAGGGCCACATAATCGGCTTCGCGATCGATTGCATGGGCCTTTTCCAGCAAACGTATGGCGCTATCCAATGAGCCGGCCTGTTTTTCCAGGTTTGCCAGTTCGTACAACAGGCGTGGATTCTCCGGCTCTTTTGATAACAACTCCTGTAACGCCTGGCGCGCATCATCAACCCTGTTTTCCCGCAGATCCAGATGCGCCAGATTGATTATGGCGGGTCTGAAATCCCCCTGGATGGCCAGGGCCTTGACATACCACTGACGTGCGGAATCGGGTTTTTCCAGCTGCACATAGGTCGCTCCCAACATATTTGCCACCGTGGCGTTATCCGGTTGACGCTGTGCCAGTTTTTTCAGAACCTCTTCCGCCCGCCGTGCATTACCCAGACCAAGCTGGACGGCAGCGAGTGTCTGAGCGATCTTATTTGAATCCGGATCAGCCCGGTATGCCGCTTCAAGGTCCTGTACCGCTTTTTTCTTGTCTTTTGCCGCCAGACGGGAAAGCCCGAGTTTAAGCAGGGTTTCGGGCCGCTCGGGAGCCAGACGATCCGCTGTCTCCAGGCTGAAAACCGCTTTTCCAAACTGACCCGCCTGCAGATAGGCGTCGGCAAGCTGACGGTGCAGATCGGGCATCTTTGGCCCCAGTTCAGTAGCCCGCTGCAGCACCGGGATGGCTTTGGACGGCTCTTTCATGGCCAGCAAGGTTGACCCCAACATTTTGAGCGCAAGCAGGTTTTTGGGATCGTGGGTTAAATAGTCCGAGAAGAACAGGCGAGCCTTTTCCAGTTCACCGTTGCTGAAATTTATCAGCCCGCCCATGAGAAGCATATGAGGAACCTCCCTCAGCTTGTCATAGCGGACGGTATTTACCAGGTGAGCAGCATGGGTCAAGGCCTCTTTAGCGCCTTGCAGATCCCCCGATCCACGCTTTGCCACGGCAAGAAAATAGCCTATCTGCGGATCCCATTTCGACGCTATGGAAAGTGCGTTCAATTCTTTTATGGCTTCTTCATACCGCTGTAATTCGATATACGCAGACACGCGTGATATACGTGAAGTGTAGTGATTCGGCTGTATCTCCAACGAGCGGGTGTAGTGGCGTATGGCCTGCTCCAGATCACCACGGGCATAGGCGATGGCACCTTTGGCATGCCAGGCCTCCGGATTATTCGGGTCATAGGTGAGCGCCTTGTCGGCGAGGGTATCTGCAGCCTGTGGCCGCTTCTGTTTCAACTCCAGCATCGCCAGGCCTACGGTAGGTAACACCTTATCCGCGCCGGGTATCCGTAATGCCTGTCGGAAGACGTTCTCCGCCTCTTTCGACTCCCCCAGCTCAAGATAGGCCCTGCCCCGCAAAAACAGGATCTCCGGCTGCTGTTCCTGCGGCAATCGCTCCGCCGGGATCTCTTCGATGAGCGCCGCAAACTTGTGCTGCTGATCAAGCGCCTTGGCGAGAGGCAACAGGATAAGACTCGGTGCACCACCGGTCCGCTGTGCAATGCGGATCTCTTTCTCCGCACTCGCGCCGTCACCCTGACGTAACAGCGATTCCCCCAGAAGAAGACGTGCGGGCAGATAGTCGGAGTTGAGCTCCAAAGCGTTCTTCAGCTGAATTACCGCAGACTCATACTCTTTCTTGTTGAAATAGCCTAACGCGTCTTCGTAGTAACGGACGGCCTCCGGTGAGGGCTCAGCCAGGACCAGCCCCGACAATGCCAGGAGAAAAAGGACGTGCAGTATGCGCTTCATGCGGCGATATCCATT
Source organism: Sedimenticolaceae bacterium (assembly GCA_050291465.1). Classification (GTDB taxonomy): domain Bacteria; phylum Pseudomonadota; class Gammaproteobacteria; order Chromatiales; family Chromatiaceae; genus CBFDBF01. The sequence goes on from JBNKJV010000006.1 coordinate 184,029, forward strand.
ATCGGCGAAAAATCGAGGGTAGGATTTTCGACTTTATCCTGCAAGTTATCAACATGCCGTGGCACGCTGACACGATACGGTACTCATGGATGGTGGCCGTTCCTGTACGCAACAGGACACACCGTGTGTCAGTGTGGGGTCGCGGCCGGAAAGCCGCTCATATAAATGGTGCCCAGGGCCGGACTTGAACCGGCACGGCCGCGAGGCCGGCGGATTTTAAGTCCGCTGCGTCTACCAATTCCGCCACCCGGGCAGGGGTGCGTTCCGCGAACGGAATAGAAAGAGATGGAGGCTGAGCCCGGAATCGAACCGAGGTCCACGGCTTTGCAGGCCGCTGCATAACCACTCTGCCACTCAGCCTTTACAGTTAACTGCTGCCGGTTAACAGTTTTCAGTCTGGGTGCGGGAAAGTATCGGGTATTGTGCCCGATCTTTCTAGCTTTATTAAAGAAAAACCCCGGCAGTATCGCTCGGGGTTTTCCTGAATCTGGAGCGGGAAACGAGACTCGAACTCGCGACCCCAACCTTGGCAAGGTTGTGCTCTACCAACTGAGCTATTCCCGCATCGCTGGAAGGCCGCTATTTTAGTCTTCCTGCCCCGCCTGTCAAGGCGAACACATTGAAATTCAAGGCCTATCAATGGCGTTGCGATGACGGGGATTGTTTTTCGGCAACATTCAATCAAAAAATACGTGACAGCTTCCAAACAGCATAAAAAACCCAAATAAAACAGCGGACTATCAGGAGTATTGGGGGGGTAACGGCGCCGTTACCGGTCAGCTATCCGCCTCTTCCTCCGGCTCAGCGGCGGTGGCATCACCCCTGTTCAGACTCGGCCAGGCGGCCCGCAGATAGAGCACCATGGACCAGAGGGTGAGAAAAGCGGCCACATAGAGCAGTACATAACCGATGGTGTAGATAGGCAGTTCCCAGAGGGGTTCGCGATAGATCAGCATGACTATCGCCAGCATCTGGGCCGTGGTCTTAATCTTTCCGATCACCGTAACCGCCACCTGGGCGCGAGCCCCGAGCTCGGCCATCCACTCCCGCAGGGCGGAGATGGTGATCTCTCGGCCGATGATGACCAGTACCGGAATCGCCAGTGCCGGCGACGGGTCCGACTCCAGCAGAAGAATCAGGGCGACCGCCACCATAAGCTTATCGGCCACGGGATCGAGAAAGGCGCCGAAGGGGGAGAACTGTTCCAGGCGGCGTGCCATATAGCCGTCCAACCAGTCGGTCACCGCCGCCAGGGCGAATATCCAGGCGCAGGCCTTGCTCGACCAGGGGAGAGGCAGATAAAACACCACCACAAAGACCGGGATAAGGGCGATCCTGAGGAGGGTCAACAGGTTAGGGATATTGATCGGCACTATTCGTTCCCGTGAAAAGCCTCATAAATCTTCTCCGCCAGGTGTCGGCTGATTCCCTCAACCCGCTGAAGGTCCTCGACCCCCGCGGCGGCCAGTTCCTGCAGACCACCAAACTGCTTGAGCAGCCGTTGCCGGCGCTTGGGTCCGATCCCCTCGATCCGTTCCAGGGGTGACTTTCCGGAGCGCGTATGCCGCCGCTGGCGGTGACCGGCTACTGCAAAGCGGTGGGCCTCATCACGGATCTGTTGAATCAGGTGCAAGGCCGGTGATCCTGCCGGGAGTATAAGGGGGGGTTCGCAACCGGACAAGAACAGCTGTTCCATTCCGGGTCTTCGGCCCGCCCCCTTGGCGACGGCCACCAGCTTGACGCCGGTCACCGCGAGTTCTTCCAGTACCCGTTCGGCGGCATGCAGCTGTCCCTTGCCGCCGTCGATGAACAGGATATCCGGCAGTCTCCCCTCTCCCGTCTGAAGGCGCTGGTAGCGCCGCATCAACGCCTGTTCCATGGCCGCATAATCATCACCCGGCCGGATATCTCGTATATTGAAGCGTCGGTAATCCCGTTTTGCCGGCCCCTGCTGATCAAAGACCACACAGGACGCGACCGTCTGTTCCCCCCCGGTATGACTGATATCGAAACACTCCATCCGCTCCGGCAGTTCATCCAACTCCAGGACATTCTGTAACGCTTCCAAGCGTGCTTCCATACCCGCCTTGCTGGCCAGCCTGGAATCCAATGCCAAGCGCGCATTCTGCTGTGCCATCTGCAACCAGCGCGCGCGCTCCCCGCGGACGCCGCTCAATATCTTTACAGCGTGACCTGCGGCGTTGGAAAGGGCCTCCTGCAACAGCGTTTTCTCTTCCGGTTTGTGGCTGACAATGATCTCTTTCGGGATCTGTTTCCCCGGGTAGTACTGCCCCAGAAAGGCGGAAACGATCTCCCGCTCCCCGGAATCACCGGGGATCCTGGGATAAAAACTCTTGTTGCCCAGATTGCGGCCGCGGCGGATAAAGAACAGCTGGATACAGGCCGCACCCCCTTTACCGGCACAGGCGACGATATCCAGATCACCTTTTTCGCCGCTGACATACTGCCGTTCCTGGATCCTGCGCAGACGGGCGATCTGATCGCGATAGCGGGCGGCCTGCTCGAACTCCAGCGTATCGGACGCCTCCTCCATACGCTGCACCAGTTCGTCGATCACCTGATTGGTCCTGCCCTCGAGGAAAAGCCGAGCATCGCGCACATCCCGCCCGTAGTCCTCTGCAGAGACCAGGCCGACGCAGGGGGCGGTGCAGCGTTTGATCTGATACTGCAGGCAGGGACGGGAGCGGTTGCGAAAGAAGCTCTCGTCACACTGGCGCACGGGAAAGAGTTTCTGCAGCAGCTGCAGGGTGGCGCGCATGGAACCGGCATTGGGATAGGGGCCGAAGTAGTGTCCCCCGGCCTTTCTTGCGCCCCGGTGATAGGAAAGCCGCGGAAACGGGTCATCGGACAGGTGGATATAGGGATAACTCTTGTCGTCCCTCAGCAGTACGTTGTAGCGCGGTTTCAGGGACTTGATCAGATTATTTTCCAGCAGCAGCGCCTCGGCTTCCGTGTGAGTAACCGTCACCTCGATGCTCATCACCCTGGCCACCATCAACTGCAAACGCCGCTCGAGGGAACGGTTAAAGTAGCTGCTGACGCGCCGCTTCAGATCCCGCGCCTTGCCCACATAGAGCACCTCCCCCTGCTCGTCCAGCATGCGGTAAACCCCCGGGCGGCTGGTCAGGGTTCTCAAAAAGGGCTTGGGATCAAAAGAGGGAGTGGACGCCATAGCGTCATTATAAGTTTGAAGCGGGAAGTTAGAAGTATGAAGTTGGGACTGAACGGCGGAGGCAACCCGCCCCGCAACCTACTGACTTCCTAACTTCTCACTCCCCATCCAACAACCCCCGCGCCCGTACGAACACCGCCTGAAACATCTCGGCGGTGAGTCGCCTGGTCTGGGTGTTATAGCGGCTGCAGTGGTAGGAATCGATAAGATGTAAACCGTCGGGCAAACGATGCAGACGGTCATGGCCGAAGGGATACATTTTCTGGCGCAGCCCCCGGGCTTTGATGACGGCGTTGTGGGCAATGGAACCGAGGGCGAGAACCACCGCCGCCGGAGGCAGATTATCCAGTTCCTGTTTCAGGAACCCGTTACAGGTATTGATCTCAACCCCCACCGGTTTGTTCTGGGGCGGCAGGCACTTCACGGCGTTGGTGATGCGGCAATCCTGTAAGCGCAGACCATCCGACGCCGAAAGGGACTCCGGGGCGGAACTGAAACCGAAACGGTAAAGGGTCTCGTACAGCAGGATCCCGGCGAAATCCCCGGTGAAGGGACGTCCGGTGGCGTTGGCGCCGTGCATCCCCGGGGCCAGTCCCACCACCAGTAGGCGGGCTCCAGGATCGCCAAAAGAGGCCACCGGGCGGGCATGGTAGTCAGGATAGGCTACTTTAACTTCGTCAAGAAAGGTGGCCAGACGCGGACATGCGCGGCAGTCAGGATCGAACACGGTAACGCTCAGGTCTGGAAATCCGCCAACCCGTGACGCACGGCCAGGAGGGTCAGTTCGGCATCGTTTTCCACGTCGAGCTTGTCATACAGGCGGTGACGATAGGTGCTGATAGTCTTGGGGCTGAGACAGAGAGAATCCGCTATTTCGCGGTTCTTCTGACCCTGAATGATCATCATCATGACCTGCATCTCCCGCTTCGAGAGGGAGGTAAAGGGGGTATTGGTATCGGCACCGCTCAGTCGGGCGATGGTCAACTTCTGGGAGACCTCCCTCGAAACGAAGGGATTGCCGTCAGCAACGGTCCGGATCGCCTCGAACAGCTCCCCCGCCGCACAGCCCTTGGTCAGGTAACCCTTGGCCCCGGCTTCATGCAGCTGGGTAGGAAACGGATCATCCCCATGGATGGTAACGATAATGATCTGGATATCCGGATGACGGTGCCGGATCTTGCGGGTCGCCTCGATACCGCCTATACCGGGCATATTGATGTCCATAAGCACCAGGTTCGGCTCCAGGGAGGGGATCTGCTCCAGCGCCTCTTCCCCGGTTTCAGCCTCACCCACTACCTGGATGTCGGGCACGCCCTCCAACAGGCGCCGGAATCCGGTCCGGACCAGTTCATGGTCGTCAACAAGCATTACCTTGATCATGCCCCAATTGCCCCGCGGCTACCGCCTTCCCGAACGGTATGGAATTGGCTGAGAATAACAGAGGAATCGGGCTGTAACAAACGCTGTTTTGCCCGATCCGACACCGATATTTGGTCTCGGTGGGGGAAGGAAGATAACTCCTTGAAATTCGGAAACCGATACGATCAGTCGACCGCCGGGCCGGGTTCCGTTGCCTCGGTCTTTTCGGCGATTCCGGCCGGTGCCGGATACCGTTTCAGCATTCCATCCGGAACCTCGCCCCTTCCGGCCTGGTATATGGAACCCGACTCCAGCACGAAGTTGACCACCACCAGGATGAAGGTCGGCATTATGCCGATTCGGGAGGAGATGGTAAGGAAGATATCCTGCATGGTCTTGTCGGCCCCCTGGGACAGCAACCAACCACCGGCGATGATAACGGCAGTGACCGCGTAAGCGATAAGGAGAAGCTTGGCCCGCCGGAAGGCCAGCTTCCAGTGGACCATCTCGAACCAGTGGCCGCTCTTTTGCGCCTGGTTGCCGCGAATATAGATGAAGGTGAAGACCGCGCTGGAAAAGAACAAAGGGATCAACAGCGCCGTGACATCCCGCATCAGAAAAATCGAGATCGGCGCGAGCATGAGGTGAAACACGGCCAGGTTGAACATGAACAGCTCATGGGGAAATCTGGCCTTTTTTCTTATGGTCGGTTCAATCTCAAATAGCATCGTTTTCCCCTGTGCGGACTCCGGCAGCATTAAGACCCGTCCGGGCGCGCCGGTCAAGCCTGGATTAAAGGAGAAAAGCTATCAAGTAACCCCCGGCGTCTCCATGACGATACGCAATCGGGAAAATCGAACAGACCCCGGCGAATGCAGGCGTGTTTTTCGCCCGCCTCCCCCTGCCGCAACCCCGTGGAGAATGGAAATCAGCGTACCTTGACCCGCAGCGCCTCTTCCCCGTTCTCGTCCATCAGGTGAACGGCGCAGGCAATGCAGGGATCGAAACTATGGATGGTGCGCAGGATCTCAACCGGCTGATCCACGTTCGCCAGAACGTGGTTGTCCTGCAGCGCCGCTTCGTAGGCACCCGGCTGACCCGAGGGATCCCGAGGCCCGGCATTCCAGGTGCTCGGCACCACGGCCTGGTAATTGGCGATCTTGCCGTCTTCGATCACCACCCAATGGCCCAGGGCGCCACGCGGTGCCTCCATGAACCCCACACCCCTGGCTTCCGCGGGCCAGGTCGCCGGATCCCAAAGGGTCTCATTGAAGGTATCGGTATCGCCGGCTTTGATATTGGTCACCAGTCCGTCAAACCAGCCCTGCATGGCGTCCGCCAGTATCTTGGTCTCCAGGGTACGGGCCGCGGTACGCCCCAATGTCGAAAACAGGGCACGCACCGGGATATCCAGCTGCCTGAGGGTCATCTCCACCAGTTCCCGCGTCTGTTCATGGCCGGTGGCATGCAGCATCAACACCCGTGCGAGGGGCCCCACCTCCATCGCCTTCCCCTTCCAGCGGGGGGCCTTGAGCCAGGAGTAGTCTTTATCCACATCCAGCTGTTCATAGGGGGGTTCCGGCCCCGTATAGTTGAGGTTGGTTTCACCGTCATAGGGATGCAATCCCTGCTCCTTGTCGTCGGAGTATTCGTACCACGAGTGGCCGATGAACTCCTGGATCTCCTCCGGATTGTTGATATCGATCGGGTGCACGGTGGAAATATCCCGATCCAGAATCACGCCGGAGGGAAAGAAGTAACCGGAGGGATCGTCCATGTCCGCTGCCGGCAGGTCGCCGTAACAGAGAAAATTGCCCAACCCCTCCCCGCGCAGACCCCAATCCTTGTAGAAGGAGGCGATGGCCAGGGTATCCGGCAGGTAGACCTGATCGACGAACATACGCATCTGATCGATCACCTCCTGGACCTGCTGCAACCGCTTGGCGTTGATGGCCGAATCGGAGTTCAGGTCGATAGCGGAAGCCACGCCCCCCACGAGAAAATTGGGATGCGGATTCTTTCCGCCGAATATGGTGTGAAGCTTGACCACGTCCCGCTGCCAGGATAACGCCTCCAGATAATGGGCCACCGCCATGAGGTTGGCTTCCGGTGGAAGCTTATAGGCCGGATGGCCCCAATAGGCCTTGGCAAAGATCCCCAGTTGCCCGCTTTCCACAAAACCCTTCAATCGCTCTTTCATGTCCGAGAAATAACCGGCGGACGACTTGGGCCAGCTTGGAGAAACCTGCTGTGCCAGTTCCGACGTGGCCTTGGGATCGGCATCCAGGGCCGACACCACATCCACCCAGTCCAACGCATGCAGGTGATAGAAATGCATGACATGGTCGTGGATATACTGGGCTCCGATCATCAGGTTGCGGATGAGCTGGGCGTTGGGAGGAATCTTGTATCCCAGGGCGTTCTCCACCGCCCGCACCGAGGCGATCCCATGCACCAGGGTACAGACTCCGCAGATACGCTGGGCGTAGGCCCAGGCGTCTCGCGGATCCCGACCGCGCAGGATAATCTCGATACCCCGCACCATGGTGCCCGCCGAATAGGCCTGGGCGATCCTGTTCCCTTCCATCTGCGCCTCGATACGCAAATGCCCTTCGATACGGGTGACTGGATCAACAACGATTCGATCACTCATTATTTTCTATCCCGATTCAGGAACCCAGAAATTCATTCAGGATGGCGTACTGCCGGTCGTTTTCAGAAAGCGACTTCCCGCTGTCAACCTCGGCGGCAACCATACAGGTGCGTGCCATACGGCTGCTCATGGCCGCCTGCCACGCGGGACCCGCTCCGAAGGACTTCTTCTGCGGCGCCAGGCAGGCCGCCGCCGCCCGGGCCACGAAGTAACTGGCCTGTTCCGCCCAGGAACAATCCGCTCCGCAGCGCGCATGTTTATCCAGCCACACCTTGTTGGCGACCTTATAGGCCGCTTCCAGTTCGTCCTCGGAGGCGTCTCCGGTAACCGCCACCTGCACCGCGCGTTGCAACCGCTCATCGCTGCAAAGCTCGACCACATCCATGACAAACAACGCCCCCGCCTGGCGTTGCCGATCCAGATTAAGACCCTCCAGCACTTGCCTCATTTCTTGGTCATTCGTTACGGTAGCCATCAGGAATCCTCTCCTTTCTCAACCAGGTGCTCAGCCAGCAACTCGGTCAATCCCAGTACCGGCAGCTCCATCTTGTTCAGCTCCAATCCCTCCTCCAGGGTAATGCGGCAATTGGCACAGGCGGTCACCACCAGGTCCACGTTGAGTTCATCCAGCTGACGTTTCTTGCGCCGGAAGGCGGTGAACTTAATCTCCTCCGCCCGCTCGTTGGCACTCACGCCGCCACCGCCGCTGCAGCACCAGTTCATCGCCCCATGGTCCCGCATCTCCACAAAATTGGCGGCAACCGTATGCAGAAGATTGCGCGGCTGCTCCACCACACCGCCGCGACGGGCAATCTGGCAGGGATCATGGTAAGTGAGCCGTGCCTGCTCCAGACCTTCGGTGCGGAGTTTTCCCTGCCGGCGCAGTTCATCCAGTATTTCGAGGATATGCCGCACCTTGAATCCAAAAGGGCGCCCCATCAGATTCGGTCCCTCAAAACGTATTGCCATATAGGCGTGTCCGCACTCAGGACTCACCACCGTCTGCACGTTCAACTCTTCGGCCGCGAGTACCACACGACTGACCAATTCCCGCGCCAGATCGGAAACCCCGATCTGAACACCGCTGTTGGTGGCTTCAAACGCCTTGCTGGAGATGGTCCAGCTCTTACCCGCCTGTTTGAATATGCGCGCGATGGCCTCCAGGTACTCGGGAAAATTCATAATCTCCATGGAGGACAGGAGCACCATGTATTCAACATCCGGGCGATCCAGGGGGATCTCCAGCCCGCTATCCTGCTGTACATGACTGATCTGGGCCTCCAGGGCCGGCAACCTGACCCCCATGGGACTGCCGATGGTGATGGAACGGGTGACCGCCCCCACCAGACCCTCGGGCGCATGCCCGGCGGCGGCAAAACCCTCCCGGATCTTCCGGATCATACCGGTGATGTCGTTACCCACCGGGCACGCCAGGGAACAGCGGCCGCACATGGAACAGCCGTCATATACCAGAGTCTCCCATGCGCTGAAATCCTCCTCCGTAACCGGTTCCGACCATCCGACCAACGACTTGAGCTTGCCCCAGAGGGTGTATTCCTGCTCCCAGATACGGCGCATCAATTCCACTTTATGGATCGGCGTATACCTCGGGTCCCCGCTTTCGGTAAAGAACAGGCAGGCCTCGGCACAGAGGCCGCAATGCACGCAGGCGCTGAAAAAACTGGCCACCGGCGCATCGATCTGCTCCTTTATAAAGCGAACACCCTTTTCCACTGTCGCGGCGCTCATGATTCCACCCCTCTGTGACCCGCGCGGTAACCCTGATACCAGCGGGCCAGTACAAAACTGAGCATATGGGTCAACTTGCTGAACGGGGCCACCACCAACAGGACCTCCACGCTGAGAATATGCAGCGCCAACATCAGCGTATACGGCAGCAGCAGGTGGTTATAGGCAAGATAACCGGTTACCAGCGGCAGCAACGTGACCGTCCAGGCCAGATAATCTCCCGCCGTACTGAGGAACCGCATCACCGGGTGTCCCAGGCGAAAGGCCAGCGCCCCCGCCATGGACAGGATGGTGACCGCGGTCAACGCATCGATCACCCCGGCGGGCAGTCCCGGCCAACTGAGACCGGTAAGATTCTCGATCAGCACGATATGAGGAACATGAAAAAAGATCACCGCCAGCAGACCGATATGCATCACATACCCGTTGGCGATACGCAGGGGTGCCACTTCGAACAGTTCCCGGCGGGGAAAACTGCGCGACCACAGGGTACGAAACCCACCTTTCAGGGCGCTGCCCCGCTGCTCCGACAAATCCTTTGCGTTACCCAGGCTGATGATCTCAAACAGGCGCACCAGCATCCCGAACACAAATATCAACAGGGCGATATTCAGGCCCGGCCCGCGAACCCAAATCAGCAGCTCATTGGCGCTCATTCATCGGACTCCTTGGTCAGATCATCGGTGGCTATGGTTTCATGGGCCGCCTTATGGGCCGCTTTGCTGCTGCGGTTGCGCGCCCCCATCAAGGCACCCGCCGCGACACCCGCCACCGCGGCGGTAAAGAGCGTGCCGGCGGCGTTGCCGGTGGGTTCGGAAAGGGCCTCATAGAATCCGCCCGCATCCCAGAAGTCCGGCTCCGAACAGCCGAGACAGCCGTGGCCCGACTCGATAGGAAAACTGGTACCCTGATTCCATTTCGCAGTGGCACAAGCGTTGTAGGTGGTGGGTCCCTTGCAACCCAGTTTGAACAGGCACCATCCGGCCCGCGCCCCCTCGTCATCGAAGGTCTCGGCAAACTCCCCCCGCTCATAGAACGGTCGCCGGTAACAGCGGTCATGAATACTGGTGCCGTAGAACACCTTGGGCCGACGCAGATCATCCAACTCCGGTAGGGAACCGAAGGTGAGAAAGTGGGCCAGAACACCGGTGATCACCACCGGGATGGGCGGGCATCCCGGCACGTTGATCAGGGGCTTGTCCGTCACGATATCCGCAACCGGCACCGCGCCGGTGGGATTGGGATCCGCATGGGGGATACCACCGAAGGCGGCACAACTGCCGACGGCGATGACCGCCGCGGCCGCGGCCGCCGTTTCCTGCAGCATATCCAGGTTGCTTCTGCCGGCGATGGTGGAATAACCCGGATTATCCAGAGGGATGGAGCCGTCCACCACCAGCAGATAGTTCCCGCTGTTCTCCCGCATCGCCGCTTCCCGCGCGGCCTCCGCCTGCTCTCCTGAGGCGGCCTGCAGGGTATGGTGATAATCGAGAGAGACATGGTCGAGGATCAGGTTCTCCACCGTGGGGGTATGGCTGCGGGTGAGGGATTCGGTACAACCGGTGCACTCCTGGAAGGACAACCAGATCACGGACGGCCGCCGGGCGCGTTCCAATGCTTCGGCTATCTTCGGCACCAGGGCGGGAGAGAGCGCCATCAGTGAAGCGGTGGCGGTACAGAACTTCATGAACCCGCGTCGACTTATCCCCTGTCGCCGCAGAACATCACCCAACGTAATGTCATCAGCCATTGCCTCTCCTCCGGGATTTCCGGCCGCCGCTGCCTGGCCGCACACTACTCCATCATGCGTAATTCCTGTTCCAGCCTCCCCAGACCTTGGTCCACATCCAGCCGTTGAGAACGAAGTATCCGCGGGATCTCCGTGATTTCTATCTGCAGGGCGATCCGTTGATCGTCGGGATTGTAATGATCGACAATCCAGACACCGGGAAACTCGCTTTCGCGGATACGGGTCGTCCCCAGGGCATCCATCCGGACCGTCACCTCGCCCTCGCCCAAAAAAGACAGCAGCCGCTCCTCCTCTCCCGGAGCGAACGGCAACGCCCGCAGATCGATAGTCGTCTCCCGCTTCTGCTTAATAAACAGCAGAAGGGCATGACGGATCTGATGAAGCACCGGCAGGGTGGTTTCGTTGGACAGGGTCATCTCCTCGTTCAATCGGGCGTTTTCGCCCAAACAGGGCTTGTTGTTTTTATTTGCCCGTTAACCCCTAAATCTAGCCCAATTTAAGAGACTATCTACCCGGTAGACGCAGGGGATAATCCCCGGTTCCAGCCTTCGAGCAGGTGCTCCACCAGGCGGACCGCTTCCGGTAACGCGTTTGCAATCGGTTCACTCAACGCCTCACCCCAGTCAATCCGCAACGGCTGAATACAGATCAGCGCCCGTCGCCGGGGAAAGCTGTCGGTGAGACGGGCGATATCCAGCAGATCCTGGAGACCCACTTCGTGCACACTCTGGCATCCACGGGAAAGAAACCGATCCATCTCATCCTCTTCATACACACGTACCGCACCCGGTGAGGCCCCGAAGTCGGCGGCATCCAGCACCACCAGTCTGTCATGAAGCGCCAACTCTTCGGCGAGACTGAAACTCAGGGTACCGCCGTCCAGGTAACACACATCGCTTCGGTGACCGGTTTCGGTCTGCAGGCGACGGACCAGGTGCACGCCTACCCCCTCATCGCTTAGCAGGGTGTTACCGATGCCGAGTACCAGGGCTGTTGCATTGATCGGTTTCAAATTTCGGGGCCTCTGATCAAATCCACGATGGCCGGGACACTAGGCGGCCTGCACGCCACGCCTTGCGATCATCGCCATTTGGACACAGACTCGGCTCGCAAGCGACATAATCTGAGGCTCCTTAGCCCTGGAATTAGAAAGCTTTTTGTATTGTCAAACTCGAGTATAGTTACTGTAAGCCTTACCAGATGGAAGTAATGGATTATGTGCCTGGGCATCCCCATGCAAATCATCGAGATCGACGGTTACAACGCCCGCTGCTCGGCGAAGGGCGTGGAACGGGACGTCAGTCTCTTTATGCTTCAGGATGAGGATCTCAAGGTTGATGACTTCGTGGTGGTTCATGTGGGCTATGCCATTCAGAAGATGACGCCGCAGGAGGCCCGAACCACCTGGGAGCTGTATGACCAGATGCTTGCCGCCGAGTCCGAAGAACCCGATGCATGAACTCAGTATCTGTCAGTCGCTGATGCAGCAGGTGGAAACCATCGCCGCCGAACAGAGCGCCCATAGCGTCACCGCCATCACCCTGCGCATAGGTCCATTGTCCGGGGTGGAACCGGATCTGTTGATACAGGCCTTTCCCATCGCGGCCGCAGGCACCCTGGCGCAGGATGCGGAACTGAAAATTGAGCAGCAGGCGGTTCGCATCCGCTGCAACCGTTGCGGCAACGAAAGTGAAGTGGCGAGCAACCGGCTGACCTGCCCCGCCTGCGGCGAACTGCGCACCGAGCTCATCACGGGAGACGAGCTGCTGCTGGCCAACCTCGAACTGCTAACGATCTAGAACCCGGGAACCTGACAATGTGTGATACCTGCGGCTGTAATGTAACCGGCGAGGCCAAACAGGAGACGCTGTCCGTCCTGCAGGGCCTGCTGAGCGAAAACGATCATCAGGCGGCCCATAACCGGCAGCACCTGGATGCCCATGGCGTCCTGGCGGTCAATCTGATGTCCTCTCCCGGTAGCGGCAAGACCGCTCTCCTCGAGGCGACCATCGACGCCCTCGGGAGCGGGCTCCGAATCGGTGTTATAGAGGGGGATCTGGAGACCGAGAACGATGCCCGGCGTATCCGCGATAAAGGGATCCCCGCGGTACAGATCAACACCGGCAGCGCCTGCCATCTGGATGCCCACATGGTGCATAAGGCCTTGCATCAACTCGACCTGGACACCCTCGATATCCTCTTCATCGAGAACGTCGGCAATCTGGTCTGTCCCGCCAGCTTCGATCTGGGTCAGCATCGCAACACGGTTCTGCTTTCGGTGACCGAGGGCGACGACAAACCGTCCAAGTACCCGGTGATGTTCCGGGCCGCCGATCTGGTACTGATTTCCAAGTCAGACCTGCTGCCGCACCTGCCGGAGTTCCGGCCGGAACGAGCCGTCGAGGCCTTACGTAATCTGGCCAGCGACATGCCGATACACACCCTGTCGGTCAAAAGTGCGGAAGGGCTTGAAGGCTGGTTCGGTTGGCTGCGTCAGGAGCGGTCGGCACAACAGACCCGTCTGCAACAGGGCCACACCGTCGCTCCCCGCGTGGAGCGACAGGAGCACCATCATCACGACCACGGGTGAACACCCCCGGGGAACGACCTTGGCTACCTCGGCAAAAGAGTGGCTGGCGGCGATAGACGCCCTTCCCCTGCCGGACAAGGTGCGCATCATGAACGTCTGCGGCGGCCACGAGCGCGCCATCACCCTGGCCGGCCTGCGCACCCTGCTGCCGGATGCGGTCGAACTGATCCCGGGTCCCGGCTGTCCGGTCTGCATCTGCCCGGAAGAGGATGTCTACCAGGCAATCCGGCTGGCCCTCAACCACGACGTCATACTCCTCGCCTTCGGCGATATGCTGCGGGTGCCGGTCAACGTCCCCAAAGACGAGATTCGCACCCTGGCACAGGCACGCGGGGCCGGCGGCGATGTCCGGCCCGTCGCCTCCCCGACGGAGGCCCGGCGGATCGCCTTGGAGAATCCGGACCGCCAGGTGGTATTTTTTGCCGCCGGTTTCGAGACCACTACCGCGCCCGTGGCCTCCCTGCTGACGGAGGGGTCACCGCACAATCTGCTGTTTCTGCTCTCGGGTCGGCTTACCTGGCCCGCGGTCGCCATGCTGCTGGAATCGGAAAGCGCGGGGTTCGACGCCCTGGTTGCGCCGGGACACGTAGCTGCCGTGATGGGGCCGGAGGAGTGGGAGTTCGTGGTGGAGCGACACCGCCTGCCGGCGGCGGTTGCCGGATTCACCCCGGAGAGCCTGTTGGCAGCCTTCTACTCGGTGCTGCGACAGATCTGCGAGGGCCGCTGTTTTCTGGATAACTGCTATCCGGAGGTAGTACACCCGGGAGGAAATCCCACCGCCCGGCGACAGCTCCAGGCGGCCCTTGAGGTTACGGATGCCAACTGGCGGGGCATCGGAGTGATCCCGGAATCCGGTTTCGCCCTGCGGGAGAACCACGGTGCTAACGACGCCCGCCGAAGATTTCCCGATTATGCCCACGACGAACGCAAGCGGATGGGAGAGATGCCAGCGGGTTGCGACTGCGCCCGAGTGGTCCTGGGCAAGATCTATCCTGACCAGTGCGCCCTTTACGGCTCCACCTGCAACCCACGGAACCCCGTCGGCCCCTGTATGGTATCGGACGAGGGGGCATGCCGGATCTGGTGGTCCGGCGGTATACGCCGCACCACCGCCACTTCCTTGTAGGCCCGGTATACGGGTTCGGCCTTGGCCGGGAAGCGGTGGTAAGGTAAAGATTCCTTATCCCAGTAGTTGGAGAAAACCACTGTGCGGGAAAAACACATCACCCTCGCCCACGGCAACGGCGGCCGGCTCATGCGGGAGCTGATCGAGGAGATCTTCGCCCGTCACCTCGCCAACCCCTCCCTGGATATCGAAGCGGACGCCGTGCCCCTGACCCTGCCGCAGGGTGAGACGGTGTTCACCACCGACGGATTCATCGTGCAGCCGCTGGAATTCCCCGGCGGCGATATCGGTTCCCTCGCGGTGCACGGCACCGTAAACGATCTGGCCGTGGCCGGTGCCACACCCCTGTTCCTGAGCCTGAACGCCTTCATCGAAGAAGGGCTGGAGACCGAACTCCTGGAACGGGTGGTGGCCAGCATCGGCCACAGCGCCCGTGAGGCAGGGGTTCAGGTGGCCGCGGGTGATACCAAGGTGGTGCCGCGGGGAGAGGGGGGTGGACTCTATCTGGCCACCTCCGGTATCGGCATAAGGCCTCCCGATCTTGTCCTGGGTATGGAACGTATCCAATCCGGGGACCGTATACTGGTAAGCGGACCTGTAGGTGACCACGGCATCGCGGTCCTGCTGGCCCGGGAGGAGTTCGGGCTGCGGGGTGATCTCTCTTCGGACTGCGCCAGCGTCCTTCCCTTCACCCGAGCGTTGCTTAACCACTCCGGACTCCGTTTCATGCGCGATCCCACCCGTGGCGGGCTCGCCACCGTCGCTCATGAAGTGGCACACAGGACGGGGCTCCAGGTGATCCTGTCCGAAGCGGAAATACCGGTTCGCGACCCGGTCCGATCGGTCTGCGAAATCCTGGGCTACGATCCCCTCTATCTCGCCTGCGAAGGACGGGTGGTGGCGGTGGTGGCGGAAGAGACCGCCCACCGGGCCTTGGAGATATGGCGCGCCCTGCCGGGGGGAGAAGGGGCCGCGCTGGTGGGCCGCCTGGTCGCTGACGACAGCCTGGTAATCCTCGAAACCGAACTCGGAGGGCGGCGGATTCTGGAGGAACTGGAAGAGGATCCCCTACCCCGTATCTGCTGACAAAAAGAAGGCGTTCTGTACAAATCCATAAACACAATATGTAGTGATGGTACATATTTCACATTTTTTACGTATTTTCACCTATAAAAATAAGAAGAATTTTCAACCCTTTGTTTTTATTATTTATTCTATTTCTCTAATACTCCTGTTATTCCTTGACACACTCCCGTTTTAGACCTAATCTTCTCCTCCGAAACACAAGATATTGTGTTTTAAATTCCGGGCTGAATTCAGGTATTTCCTGGGGTTTAACCCGCAACCAAAGCCATTTTGGAGCAGTTCCGTCGCCCTCCGGTGGACGGACCGCTTGGGGGGATATCCGGCAACCATCTCACCACCCGCAACCCGGGTGAGGGGGCCGGGTTTCAAACAACAAATAACTATCGGGAAGGATACGCGTGTCTAGTAAAAGCGCTCACTTAAAAGCTGTTCCATCAAAAATCTCCGACATTCCGCTGCAAGAAGCCTCGCTGGATATCTGGAATACCAAGTACCGTCTCAAGACCAAGGACGGGACCCCGGTAGATCAGGATATCGACGCCACCTACCGGCGCGTGGCCAAGGCCCTGGCGAAAATCGAAAAGACCCCGGAACTGCAGGAGAAATGGGAGGAACAGTTTTTGTGGGCCCTGCGTCACGGCGCCATCCCCGCCGGCCGGATCACCTCCAACGCCGGCGCCCAGAAGCATAAACCGGCCACCTCCACCATCAACTGTACGGTCTCCGGGACGGTTCACGACTCCATGAATGAGATCCTCGGCAAGGTGCATGAGGCGGGCCTCACGCTGAAAGCGGGCTGCGGCATCGGCTACGAATTCTCCACCCTGCGCCCGCGAGGCGCCTATGTCAGCGGCGCCGGTGCCTATACCTCGGGCCCCCTCTCCTTCATGGATATCTACGACAAGATGTGTTTTACCGTCTCCTCCGCCGGGGGTCGCCGCGGGGCGCAGATGGCCACCTTTGATATAGGACACCCCGACGTCATGGACTTTATCCGCGCCAAGCGCGAAGCCGGTCGTCTGCGGCAGTTCAACCTATCACTGCTCATCACCGAGGAGTTTATGGAGGCGGTCAAGAGCGACGGTAAATGGGCCCTCGCCTTTCCGGTCTCTGAGAAGGAGGCGGAGGTGGACGGACTGGATCTGAGCAACTCGAAACAGGTCGTCTGGCGTGACTGGCCCCACCAGAACAGTTATATCGTCAACGGCACCGGCAAGGTAGCCTGCAAGATCTACAAGACCATCCGCGCCCGTCGTCTGTGGGACGTCATCATGTCCTCCACCTACGACTATGCGGAACCAGGCTTCATACTCATCGACAAGGTCAATGAGATGAACAACAACTGGTTCTGTGAGAACGTACGGGCCACCAATCCCTGCGGTGAACAACCTCTGCCGCCCTACGGCGCCTGTCTGCTCGGTTCCATCAACCTCACCCAGTTCGTACGTCAACCCTTTACCGGTGAGGCGAGTTTTAATTGGGATGAATTCCGCAAAACGGTCTCCATCTTTACCCGCATGCTGGACAATGTGGTGGAAATCAACGGCCTACCCCTGGAGGAACAACGCAAGGAGATCATGCGCAAGCGGCGCCACGGCATGGGTTACCTCGGGCTTGGTTCCGCCATCACCATGTTAGGTATGAAATATGGAAATCCCGACTCCCTGAAATTCACCGAAGAGGTTACACGTGAGCTGGCCCTGGAAGGATGGCGCACCGGCCTGGAACTGGCCAAGGAGAAAGGTCCCGCTCCGATCATGGAGGAGGAGTTCGAAGTTACCCCGGAAATGCTGGCCCAGCGGCCGGAGATGGCGGTGGACAACTGGCAGGTGGGCGACAAGATCAAGGGCAAGGTGTTGCACGCCAAATACAGCCGTTATATGCAGCAACTGGCGACGGAAGAACCGAAACTGGCGGAGGAACTGGCCGCAACCGGTTGTCGATTCACCCATCACAGCTCCATTGCTCCTACCGGCACCATATCGCTGTCGCTGGCCAATAACGCCAGCAACGGCATTGAACCCAGCTTCGCTCATCACTACTCGCGAAACGTGATCCGGGAAGGGAAAAAATCCAAAGAGAAGGTGGACGTCTTCAGCTTCGAACTTTTGGCCTACCGGGCCTTGGTCAACGCCAACGCAATGCCCTATTCCGATAATCCCGAGGAAAAACTGCCGGAATATTTCGTTTCCGCGGACGATATTACGCCGAAGCAACACGTGGATGTTCAGGCGGCGGCACAAAAATGGATCGATTCATCCATATCCAAAACGGCCAATGTCCCCACCGACTACCCTTACGAGGAGTTCAAGGACATCTATCTCTATGCCTACGAGCAGGGATTGAAAGGTTGCACCACCTTCCGTTTCAATCCGGAGGCGTTCCAGGGCGTACTGGTGAAAGAACAGGATCTGGAGAACACCACCTACTGCTTTACGCTGGAAGACGGCACCGTAGTCGAAGTAAAAGGCAATGAAGAGATTGAATACGACGGCGAAACCCATACCGCGGCCAACCTCTTCGATGCCCTGAAAGAGGGTTACTACGGGAAGTTTTAAATATTGTTAGCCACAGAGGCACAGAGATTTTTTAACGCCGACTTTTTATGCCTCTGCGGTGGAAAATCACCTAGACTAAAAACAGATTCGGACGGAATAAAGACCGAATAGACAGGATCGCAAATCATGACCATCAAGATCGAAAAGAAAATTGTCGACTACAGTGTCGCCAAGGAAGAAGAAGCTGTACTGACAACGGAGGCCGCTGCCGCTCCGGAGGACGACATTGTCCACATGCACGAGAATGTGGCCCGGCCGGAGATGCTTTTCGGCTCCACCTACAAGATCAAGACCCCTCTCTCGGAGCATGCCCTTTATGTCACCATTAATGACATCATCCTCAACCAGGGAACACCCCATGAGGTACGCCGCCCATTCGAGGTCTTCATCAACTCCAAGAATATGGATCACTTCCAGTGGATAGTGGCGTTAACCAGGATCATTTCGGCCGTATTCCGCAAGGGAGGCGATGTCACCTTTCTGGTGGAAGAACTGCGTTCCGTCTTTGATCCCAGCGGTGGTTATTTCAAGAAAGGCGGCAAATTCATGCCTTCACTGGTGGCCGAGATCGGGGACGTCATTCACTGCCATCTGGTCATGATCGGTCTGTTGCAGGAAGAAGAACCGGACCAGCATCAGAAAAAGCTCATCGCGGAGAAAAGGGCGCAATACGAGGCGTCCATCAATATGAAAGACCGGGAGCACGGCAGCGATTTTCCCGAAGGGGCTCAGCTATGCACCAAGTGCAGCACCAAGGCCATGATCCAGATGGACAACTGTCTGACCTGTCTCAACTGCGGGGAATCCAAGTGTGGGTAGTTGTGGAGTTTGAAGTTTGAAGTTTCGCGGCGCATAGCGCCGCGCCGGCAACAGCAGATTGATAACTTCAAACTACCAACTTCTTACTATTAACCATAACGCGGTGGGCCATGCCCGTCGCTTCCACCCCGGTGTCTTATCGATGCGTCCCCGTGTTTCGGTGCACTTTTACCGGGAAATTTAGACCCGTCCTAAATATCCCCTAAATGGGGGGTTTCTCGCCCCCTATTTCCACCGAAAATCTGTTCTCTAAACGGTCAAAACCGCTATAATCGAACTTATTCAATAATACAAATAAAGCTGGGGTAACAGGGATGAATACTGAACGACGCACTGGCGAGGAGCCCGTTCCAAGGAATCCGGAACGTCATCTGAATACCACTCAACTGTCCGTCCTGCATCAGGTCGAGGGTTTTGGTTGGAAACTTAAATTCCTGCGCCGGCCGTTGTTCCAGGACTCGGTCGCCGTGATAACCAATGCCGACGGCTCGCAGACCGGAGTGCTGGAGGAAGACGGCGAGATCAATATGAACTCCGAGATCCCGTTTAGGGAGTAGCCTGGAATTCTCATTTATCCGTTTACGGTCTTCAGTTGCAGGAGCGGCGTTGGGCGCCGCGAAACTTCGAACTCCAAACTTTAAAGGCGGGCCATGCCCGCCTCTATATCTGTAAACTCCAAAAAGGCTACCTCACGGCCGGCGTACCGGAGAAACCCATAATACCGGCCATAGTTTCCCCCGCACTCGCGCCCATTTTACGTGCGAAGCGCTCCAGCAGATCTTCGGTCCTGGTGTAGTCGACAATCTCCTCCTGACCGATCAACTCCCGGGCTACATAGCTGGCGCTACCGATACCGTCCGCGAGTCCCAGATCGATACTCTCCTCGCCCGTCCAGGACAACCCGCTGAATATCTCGTCATTGGGCTTCAGTCGGTCCCCTCTTCCTTTCTTGACCACCTCAATAAACTGTTGATGCACCTTATCCAGAAGGGACTGGATATGCTTACGGTCAAATTGCGTT
Source organism: Sedimenticolaceae bacterium (assembly GCA_050291465.1). Taxonomy (GTDB): domain Bacteria; phylum Pseudomonadota; class Gammaproteobacteria; order Chromatiales; family Chromatiaceae; genus CBFDBF01. Next base: position 203,933 of record JBNKJV010000006.1, read on the forward strand.
ACCGGAGAAAAGGGATCCATGGCCCCCTTGTGCTCGCCGGCGGTATACAGTCGCCGCTCGACGCCCAGCTTCTCCATTCCCTCCACGAAACCGAAGCCGTTCATCAGTACACCGATGGAGCCGACGATACTGGCCTTGTCCACGTAGATTTCGTCAGCCGCCACCGCCACGAAATACCCCCCGGAAGCGGCCATATCCCGAACCACCGCGTAGACCGGAATATCCGGATACTTGGCTTTAAGCCGCTGGATTTCATCGTTGATATAGCCCGCCTGCACCGGGCTGCCTCCGGGGCTGTTGATACGGATAATCACGCCCTTGGTGTGTTTATTCTCAAAGGCTTCCCGCAGACCGGTGATAACATTGTCCGCACTCGCCTCGGCCTGATCCATGATGATCCCGTTCACGTTCACCACGGCGGTATGGGGAGCCTGCTTTCCAAGCCCACCATCCTTTGGCGCCAGAATTCCGACCATGAGTATTAAAAAAAAGGATAAATATAGAAACGTTATGGTCTTGAAAAAAATACCCCAGCGGCGGGCGCGACGTTTCTCTACCAGGGAGGATATCGCCAACTCCTCGAGAAATTTACGTTCCCATTGCTGTGGATGCTTGTCGTTTCCGCCGGTTTCCATAATCTGCCTCTGTTATCTCTATATATAGCCCGATTCCAAAATATCTCAGGAACCTGCGGCTAATTGTGAATCACCTGCTACCTGTTCAGCGGGCTGCCGTCGCCCCCCATCCCGCTTATGGACAACAACGACTTCACTCTGTAACAGTATCTTCAAGCCACGCCGCAATTTCTCCGATACTGTCCAGGCAAGTCAATGGTTGATGGCGTAATAAACGTTCCACATCATGGGCCCCGTAACTTACCGCCACCCGCTCGGTTCCTGCATTGCTGGCCATCAGCATATCCCACTCCGTATCCCCGATCATGACGGTCTCCCGCGCGTCTACGCCCAACTCATCCATGATCTGCAGCAGCATCTCCGGGTGCGGCTTCGAAAGCGTCTCATCAGCGCACCGGGTCGCGTGGAACAGGTCTCCAATACCGGTATATTCCAGCACACGATCCAGACCTGCACGTCCTTTTCCGGTGGCTATCGCCAACAGATAACCGCTGCGATTCAACTCTCTCAACACCTCTTCCGCTCGCGGAAACAACGGTGACGGCGTCTCGTTCTTAATCAGAAAATGATATCGGTATCGAGCCACCACATCATCCACCAGTTTCCCGTCAGCCCCCGGAAACAGCGTGGTAACCGCCTCGCCCAGACCCAACCCTATTATATTCCGAATACTGTCTTCTTCCGGGACCCGCAGGCCCAGATCCCTCGCCGAGGCCCGCACGCACTCCACGATGCGCGCTTCCGAATCCATCAGGGTGCCGTCCCAATCGAACACCAGTAACGTAAAACGGGTTTTCATTTCCTGAGCTTGCTCAACAGCTGCTGTAACGATTCTTCCAACGGCGCCTCTACCAGCAGTTCGCCACCCTCATCCGGCCAGCGTATACCGATAGACTCCGCGTGCAGAAACAGCCGTTTCAGACCCAGTTCCCGCATCGCCCGGTTGGCGGCGTTATCTCCATACTTCTCGTCGCCGAGAATGGGCGTACCCAGATGCGCGAGATGAACCCTGATCTGGTGGGTACGCCCGGTCACTAACCGCGCCTCCACCAGGGTGGCATTCCGAAACCTTTCCCGAACCCGGAAATGGGTGGTTGCGGGTTTTCCCTGGGGATCCACCTTTACAACCCGCTCCCCTCCCTGCAGCAGGTTCTTCAGCAGTGGGGCCTGCACCTTCTCCTGCTGCCTTTCCCAGCGGCCGGACGCCAGTGCGATATAGCGTTTATCCACGCTGTTCTGCCGCAGAAGCTCATGCAGGATACGCAGCGTGCTGCGTCGTTTTGCAATCAACAGACATCCTGAGGTGTCCCGATCAAGCCTATGCACCAACTCCAGTTGCCGTTCCTCCGGCCGCAGTACCCTCAGCGCCTCAATGACCCCATAGCTGAGTCCGCTCCCTCCATGGACTGCCACACCGGATGGTTTATTCAATACAATCAGTCGCTTATCTTCAAAAAGTATGGCCTGTTCCAGCCGCCGCAGCAGGCTGGCGCCGGGCTGCGGTTTCGCTTCCCTTGCGGCCACCCGTACCGGAGGAATGCGGACCAGGTCGCCCGCCTGTAACCGGTAGCTTGCCTGAATTCTTCCCCTGTTTACCCGAACTTCACCCTTGCGCAGAATCCGGTAGACATGACTCTTCGGTACCCCCTTGAGCAGCCCCAGCAGAAAATTGTCTATGCGCTGCCCGGCATTGCCCTCCGTTACCTCGACCTGCCTGACTAAAGAATTCTGTTTGCTTTCTGACATTTACGTTATGATACCAGCCTGGCTTGATTGATGCTCCAGGCCAAGACTGATATAGTTTAAAAGTTATACTTTTTCCAAACCGCCCTGTTTGCGGGCGGTTGGAGATAGAAAGAGAACTTGTTGCAGGATATTTTGTCCTATTTTCCAACAGGTTATCGAATGTTTTAAGACACCACGCATACACGTGATGTCTGCCGGTACTGGAAGAAAACGGGAGTAGCGCGGTTTACAGCGCTCCCTTACGGGCAAACAGGCGCTGGACAACTCACTCCCTGTCCCAAGGTACGGCAACCGGGAATTCCGTCTGGTGACGGAAATTATGAATATAGATTAACTGCGCGCCCCTATCGGCGTTTTTTATCGGCGCGGACGAGCGGAAACCGTTTCGTCCCGCGGGCCAAGCAGCCGCTGACGAGACCATGAGGTATTCCGGCGGCCCCCGCCCTCTAGCCGGTTTACCGCGATAGGGAATTCGCCGAAGATCGCAGTCCTTTTGCCCCTGCGGCAGCGGGACGGGAAGGCGATGGCGTGCCAAAGGATTTTTACAACATGAAACGTATGCTGATTAACGCAACTCAGGCGGAAGAGTTGCGTGTGGCCATCGTAGACGGCCAGAAACTTTTTAATCTTGATATCGAAACTCCCGGCCGGGAGCAGAAAAAAGCCAATATCTATAAAGGGAAAGTCACCCGGGTTGAACCCAGCCTGGAGGCTGCTTTTATCGATTACGGTTCCCAACGCCACGGATTCCTTCCCCTGAAGGAGATTGCCCGCACCTATTTCCGAGAAGAGGTTCAGCAAGCCGGCGGCCGCGTCAGTATCAAGGATGCTATCCGCGAAGGCCAGGAACTGGTGGTCCAGGTGGAAAAGGAAGAACGCGGCAACAAAGGTGCGGCGCTTACTACTTTCATCTCTCTGGCCGGGCGCTATCTGGTCCTTATGCCGAACAACCCCCGCGCCGGAGGGGTCTCCCGCCGCATTGAGGGAAGTGATCGCAGCGACCTGCGCGAAGCCATGAGCAATCTTTCCATACCGGAGGGAATGGGTCTGATTGTACGCACGGCTGGCGTCGGAAAAAGCGAGGATGAGCTTCAGTGGGATCTGGACTACCTGCTGCAGCTATGGCAGGCCATTGAGACCTCTGCCGCGGAGAAATCCGCACCGTTTCTCATCTATCAGGAAAGCAATGTAATCATCCGCTCTATTCGCGACTATTTGCGAGCGGATATCGGCGAGATCGTCATCGATCACCCGGAGGTACATCGCGAGGCATGCGAATTTATCCAGCAGGTCATGCCGAAGTACCTGAAGAAGATTCGTCATTATCAGGATGAGATTCCGCTCTTCACCCGTTACCAGATCGAGAGCCAGATTGAATCTGCCTTCCAACGGGAAGTACGGCTCCCTTCCGGCGGCTCTATTGTCATTGACCATACCGAAGCCCTGACCTCGGTGGATATCAATTCCGCTCGCGCAACCAAGGGTTCCGACATTGAGGAAACCGCCCTCAATACCAATCTTGAAGCGGCGGATGAGGTCGCCCGTCAGCTGCGTCTGCGCGATATGGGCGGGCTGTTCGTAATCGATTTCATCGACATGACGCCATCGCGCAACCAGCGGGAGGTTGAAAACCGGCTGCGGGAAGCGCTCAAACAGGACCGGGCGCGGGTTCAGATCGGCAGGATTTCCCGTTTCGGACTATTGGAAATGTCCCGGCAACGACTGCGCCCTTCTCTCGGCGAATCCAGCCAGCACGTTTGTCCCCGTTGCACCGGCCACGGTTTTATACGAAGCGTTGAATCCCTTGCGCTCTCTGTTCTTCGCATTGTTGAAGAAGAAGCGATGAAAGAGAACACAGGTCGTATCGTCGCTCACCTGCCGGTGGATGTAGCAACCTTTCTGCTTAACGAAAAACGCCAGGCAATCTATGATATTGAGCGCCGCCAGTCCGTCGATGTCGTACTGGTTCCCAATGTCCATCTCGAAACCCCGCATTACAACATTGAACGAATACGCCAGCAGGATATCCAGACGTCAGGACGTGAGACTTCCAGCTACGAGCTGGTCATCAAGCCCGATCTGGAGACACCGGAATACGCCCGACCCGGTGAAACGAAAGCGGAAGAACCTGCTGTAAAACGCATTACCCCCGTTGCACCGGCCCCGATATCGGAGAAGATCCCGGCGGAGCAAAAACCCGGTTTTATCAGTCGTCTTTTCAACGGTCTGTTTTCTGCCGAGAAAAAAGCTGAAGTGACCGATACTCCCAAGCAACAGACACGGGAAAGTCAAGATCGCAGACAGCCCCGTTCGGGTAAAAAGCGTACATCCGAGGAACGCGCCACACGGAATACCGGAGGACGTTCTTCGCAGCGCCAACAAACGCAGAAGACCGCTTCCGGCAACCGCGGGAAAAAACGGGATCAAAAGCAGGAGAAGGATCACAAAGATACGGCCGAGACACAGGAAAAGAAGCAACAAGTCACCAACGCTGAGAATACCCCAGATACCGCCAGAAGTGACGATCAGGATCGGAAAAACGCCGGTTCCCGTCGCCGCGGCCGCCGCGGTGGCCGGCGTCGTCGCCCGTCCTCACAGGAAGGCAGCGGTGTCGAGGCGCAAGATAATGGCACGGCGGAAACGCCCGTTGAATCTCGGCCCGCGGAAAAGACGAAGCGACAGACTGACGAAGAACCAAAACCGAAACATTCCCCCCGTCGCACGCGCAGACCCCATACGTCTCAGGATAACGAGGTGTCGGCTTCCCCCTCCAACGTAACTCCCGAGGCACCCGAGAGAGGGAAAGCGCCTAAAGCGGAGCAGAAACCCTCCGGCACGCCAGGCTCATCGGGAGACACGGCAACAAAGTCGGATGAGAAGCCGAATATAGCTGCAAACGCGATTCCTGCGGGATCAAAACGGGAGGAGTCACCACGGCCGACACCGGTAGAGGCGGTAAAGTCGGTTACGCCCTCCGCCAATAAACCGATGGAACAGAAGGACCTCGCAATACCAAAGAACGAGCTGCCGGCAGAACGATTCAAGGAAGCAGTGGATAATTCAGCAGGACGGGCTTCCATGGAGCAGCAGCGGCCGCAAGAAAAATCGCGTGATCCGTCGCCGTCGGCTGCTGATGCAAAATCCGCCGTGCAGTCTCCGCCTGCGCGCGCGCAGAGTGATGACGTGAGGGACACCTCCACGCCAAAAGATGCGATGCAATCTCCATCGAGGCCTGCCGTCGAGGCGCAACCGGTACGTACTGCGTCCCAACCTTCAAACCAGGAACCACCCAGGCTGCGGCAGGTTGAAACCAAATCACCTACGGAAAGAACGGCCGAGAGTGAAACACCGTTTCCTAGATCGGTACCGACGATATCACCGGATAAGATCCCCACTCCCGGCGAGGAAAACTGATCCGGTAACCCGGTCTTTCAAAAACAGACGGCGTCCATTCTGGACGCCGTTCTTTTTTTCCGCCCCAGGAGTTCGACTGTCACTGAAGATACTGCTGAAAAGGCAGCTTAACACACCCCTCATAATCGGCTGCGAATATGCTGCAGAAGCCCCACGGCCGCCTCTTCCACCATTTCAAACACCCTATCAAAGCCGTCTCTACCTCCATAGTAGGGATCCGGCACGTCACGAACCCCCAGACCAGGGGCAAAATCGAGAAACATAAATAATTTTTCTTCCGTACCCGGGGGAGCTATAGCCTGGAGATTTCTATAGTTATCGTAATCCATGGCGAGGATGAAATCGAAACGATGAAAGTCTGCCTGTTTGGCTCGCCGGGCTTTCTGACCACTTAAATCACATCCCCGCGACAGTGCCGTTTTCTGCGCGCGTTGATCAGGCTGTTCGCCAACATGATAAGCATGGGTTCCGGCGGAATCGACCTCTATCAGATGTGACATTCCCTCCCTCTCTATCAGGGACTCGAATACACCATGTGCCGTCGGGGAACGACAGATGTTTCCCATACAGACAAAAAGGACCCTTACTTTTTTTCTCTCTCTACGCATAGGGATAATTTGAAGATAAAAACAAACACTTCCGCTTCGTTGATCACAGTTTGCTGGTTGGTGGAGAAAATAACAACCGTCTATCCATTGATTACGCACTGAACATACTGATATTTGACCGCCATTCACCCCTCCATCCCGCGATTTACCAAATCCATTACGGTTTTCCAACCAGTTTTACCGGAACAGATCATCACTTGAGATTTGCATTACGTCTCACCCATCACGAGACCTCGGTCCGATTTCTTAGACCAAGAAGAGCAGCGGGAATTTCCGCCGGACGAAATGTGACGCATTCGGTGTTTCACGTCCTGGAAGGTCTATAGCCTTTAGGCCTATGGGGAAACGCCGCTCTGACGCGGCTCAAGCTCATCCCGCAGGGATAAAAAGTAAAACATAGGAGGCTCAAAATGTTCACCGAATTCTTTGCAAGCATTTTTGGAAAACTGGGCGCCATCGGTGCTGTCCTTTTACGTCTAGTCACTAACGCCCTGGCTGAAGCCTTGAACCAGAATCCGGTGGACAGTGAGACCACAGATACAGCCGGTACCGCCGCTGAGACCACAACGGATTCCGCCGCGGAAGAGACCCCCGTGGAAACTGTTGCAGAGGCCGCCCCTGAGGAGCCGGCCGCGGAA
>JBNKJV010000007.1:0-163561 GCA_050291465.1 Sedimenticolaceae bacterium
AAGGCGGTTCCGGTAACGACATCCTGGACGGCGGAACGGGAGAGGATAGTCTGTACGGTTATGAAGGAGACGATCAGCTGATCGGCGGTAACGACAAGGATTACCTCAACGGCGGTGACGGCACCGATACCCTGGATGGAGGAGAAGGAAACGACACACTCTACGGCGAAGCGGGTGTGGACACCCTTGAGGGTGGTGACGGCAACGACTATCTGGACGGCGGTGACGATAACGACACCCTGTACGGTGGTGCCGGAGACGACTACCTGAAGGGACGTGCCGGCGATGACACCCTGGACGGAGGCGACGGCAACGACGGCCTGTACGGCTATGAGGGTGATGATCAGATGGACGGCGGTGCCGGTAATGACTACCTGAACGGCGGTACCGGTAACGACACCATCATCACCGGTGTCGGTGAGGACAAGGTATATGCCGGCGACGGCGATGACATGATATACGCCAACTCCGACGGAGACACCGACTACCTCTATGGCGAAGGCGGTGCAGACACCTTCCACTTCCTGGTGGAGGGAGACGGTATCGGTACCGACTACGTGAAGTACTTCTCCAGCGAGGACGGTGACCAACTCGTTCTGGGAGGTGCCGAGGATCTGTCCTATGAGATCCTGCAGCTGGATTCCTCCTGGAGCAAGGTGGAATTGACCAACGGTAACGGTGACGACCTTGGAAATATCATGGTTTACGGCCAAATGGATGCGGAGGATGTGCTCATCGACAATGACGCCTTCGATGGCGTGAATCTAACCAATCCGGCGGATATCGCCTGATACCGGCATGGGAGGGGGCGAGATTCGCCCCTTCCCGTTTTTTAAAAGCAAAAATATTATGGATAAAAAACAGCGATCAGCCCATCAGGGATTAAAGTCCGCTCTCTGGTCTTACCGTAAGAGCTTCTTTTTCGTCGGCTTTATAAGCCTTTTTATAAACCTCAGTATGCTGGTCCCTCCTTTGTATATGCTGCAGGTATATGACAGGGTGCTAAGCAGCCGCAGCACTGAAACCCTGATTATGTTATCGCTGGTACTGGTGTGGATGTTTCTCACCCTTGGGGTTCTGGAGTTCGTTCGCTCGCGGGTTCTTGTACGGCTCAGTACACGTCTGGACTACGATTTTAACGGCCGTATCTACGCTTTGCTGAATCGTTTATCCCTGCACCATCCGGAACTCAACAACAACCAACCTCTGAGTGATCTGGCGGTTATCCGCCAGTTTGCAGCCGGTAACGGCAGCTTTGCTTTTTTCGACAGCCCCTGGGTACCTATCTACCTCGGCGTACTGTTTCTATTTGATGCTACCTATGGATGGTTTGCACTGTTTGCAGCTGTAGTGCTGACCATCCTGGCTATCGTAAACGAGCTATCCACCCGTCGACTGCAGGCCCAGGCCAATGAGTTACAAACACAGGCCACCCGCCTGGCCGGCACCCAGTTGCGTAATGCCGAGGTTATTCAAGCAATGGGCATGGAGCATGACCTGCGCTCGCGCTGGCTGGAAAAGCACCGTGCATCCGTACATTCGCAAAGTAAGGCGTCGGACCGCGCCGGTGTATGGCTCAATCTCAGTAAGACCCTGCGCCAGCTGTTCCAGTCTCTCATGCTTGGCCTGGGCGCCTGGCTGGCAATCAAGGGAGATATCACCGCGGGTATGGTGATAGCCGGTGCTATTCTGATGGGACGGGCGCTCTCCCCCATCGACCAGTTGATCGGTGCATGGAGGGGTTTCATCAATGCACGTCAATCCTTCCGGCGGCTGGACGATCTGCTCACCCGCATGCCGGATCAGAAACGTCGTCTCAGTCTCCCGAGACCGAAAGGAGAAATCCGGATGACCAACGCCGTGTTGGTACCTCCCGGAGGCACCACCCCCGTTCTCAAAGGGATATCCTTCCATCTTCGCCCTGGAGAGATGCTCGCGGTCATAGGCCGTAGCGCCGCCGGAAAGTCGAGCCTGATCCGTGCCCTTCTCGGATTGTGGCCCCTGGCGGCCGGGCGTGTTCAGCTGGACGGTGCGGATATCAATCAATGGAACCGTGACGAGTTGGGTAAATGGGTCGGATATCTACCGCAGGACGTTGAGTTATTTGAAGGCACGGTGGCGGAGAATATCTCCCGCTTCGGGGAACTGGAAGATCGCCGTGTCGTCAAGGCCGCGCAAATCGCCGGTGTCGACGAGATGATCCGAGCTCTACCGGAGGGTTACAATACCCAGATTGGAGCCGGCGGCTATTCCCTTTCCGGTGGACAGCGTCAACGGATCGGATTGGCACGCGCTGTTTATGGGCGCCCACATATCGTCGTACTGGACGAGCCCAATTCCAATCTTGATGAAGAGGGGGACCGCGCGCTGTCCCGTACCTGCAAGTTCCTGAAACGGCATGGCGTAACCTTGATTCTGGTCAGCCATAGACGCCCGATCCTGAGTCGCGCCGATAAAATCCTTGCATTGGAAGAGGGCCGCCTGCAATTGTTTGGTCCACGTGACGCTGCGCTAGACCACCTTTATGGACCGATCGAAAAGCTTCGGCGCGAAAGGACAAGAACCGGAACCCAGGATCGCCCCAAGGCTTCACCAAAACCAATCCCTATCGCCCGTGCGGCTAATAAATCGGCTGGATAAGAGTCATCGATATGGAGCATTATTCCCCCACGAAGGAAGAAAAGGCATATACGGACGACAAGCCGTACCGGTTGCTTGGCATAGTGACCCTTACCGTTACTTTTGGAGTAATGCTCCTGTGGTCAACTCTGGCCACCCTGGACAGCGCCGTAGTCGCTAACGGCAGGGTCTATGTCGCTTCGCTGAACAAGACAGTACAGCACCTTGATGGCGGATTAGTGAAAGCCATTGCCGTAAAGGATGGGGAACAGGTTGTCGAGGGGCAACTCCTGCTAAGCCTTGACCGCCGCCCGCTCGAAATCAAACTTGACAACCTGGCGGACCAACTCATTGAAACTGAGGCGAACCTGGAACGGCTCGCGGCGGAACGGGACGACTCATCAAAACTTACTTTTTCCGCCGCATTACAGAAGAAGGCGCGCGAAAAAAAGGCGCAATCCACTCTGGAAACACAGCTCCAGCTATTCGAATCGAGACGCCAGGCGCTAAGTTCTGAGCAGGCCATACTCCGACAGCGCCTGGTGAAGACTGAACAGGAAATTACCGGAACAAAAAAACTTAACAAGACACTGGAAACCCGCCTGAGACTGCTCAATGAAGATCTTTCCGGACTGCATAAACTGGCGAAAAAGAAACTTGCCTCGCAAGCCAAATTGCGTGAAGTTCAACGCGAGGTTAATGAACTCAAAGGTGAGCTAATCCGTCGTCAGGCGGACGTGGAGAATCTGGAATCATCCCTTCCGGAAATACGCTCGCAGATGGAGTTACGCCAGAGAGAATACCGCAAAGAGGTCATAACCAATCTGCGTGACCTCCAGTCAAACCGCATCAATCTTCTCGCTGAACAACAGGCCCTGAAAGAACGCCTGTCACGTATCGATATTCGTGCGCCTGTATCCGGAAAGATAAAGGGACTTAATGTGGTAACCCAGGGCGCAGTGATAAAGGCCGCGACAACCATCATGGAGATAGTTCCTGAGGAACGCGGCTTTAGTATACATGCGCAAATATCACCCATGGATATCGACTCTCTGCAACCCGGGTTGAAGGCTGAAGTACGCATCCCGGCATTTGACGGCTCGCGCTATTATCCCAGTCTGTATGCGGATTTAATGGATATCTCTTCAGATGTGTATGTGGAAGAGCGTTCCGGCGAGTCCTACTATAAGGCAACCATGCTGGTTGACGGTGAAAGCCTTGCTATCCTGGAAAAGGAAAATCTGAAGCTGGTCTCCGGCATGCCGATCGAAGTAGTAATCAAAACCGGTGAAAGAACCCTGCTTGATTATCTGATAAAACCGATGCGTGAAATGGTCGTACGCGCCTTTAATGAGGCTTGATATTTAGCGGCTGCAGTGGATTCCCTGAAGAATCCTGACAACACAACCCTACCCTATGACTCTCCATACTGCCGGATGAGTTCTTCCATAATTGTGGCGTTATCATCGGAAATATCTATTATCTGGAAACCGGTCCAGAGATAGGACGCATGCGAGGCACTGTTGTTCCACAGGCTCTCTGCGCCACACTCCACCGCATTGCAATCCCCGATTGATTGAGAGAGAACCAGACGAAGCTCAAACAGTTGATTCGGCTCTATAACACTCTTGCCAACCAACATGAATCCACCGCTACTAATGTTTACCAGTCGCCCCATAGGCTCCCCGGAGTTTATGTCGATGACTTCAATTTCGTTACGGGCCTTAACTCTGGACGAGGATCTGTTATCACTTGTCATGGATTATCATCTACCAATTAGTATATTTATTTTCCGAGCACCTTACGGATAGCATTAAGCGCCCGATCTACAAATGGAACTTTGGGTGGAACAATAATCGCGGCCCTGCCACCGCACATCTCTCTGGCCAACACGTCCAAAGATTTGAACAACGGCTGCAGACCGAACCGATCGACGAACATATATTTCTGGGTTACGGGACTGAACCAGGATAGTTTCCGTTCCATAACAAGCCCATTTTCCATATCGATAAACTGAAACCAGGTATCGAACGCGATCTTCCGCAAACGTTCCACCATCGCCTTTTCATCTGCATTAAGATCAAGGTTGTTCCGCCCCATCTTTTTCAGCTTTGAAACAGCGCTCTCCGGAGTTGCCGATTTCTCAACGGGGGCCGTTTCTTTTTCAGGGGCCGTTTCCTTCTCAGGAACCGTTTCCTCTTCAGGAGCCGTTTCCTTCTCGGGAACTGCTCCCTTCTCAGGGGCCGGCGCCTCTTCGACCTTTGCCTCCTTTATATCCTTCGGTTTTTCCAGAAGATAATTCTCCAGGAGCGTAAACAACGCCTTGGTATCGGGCTCGGAAAAATCCCCAAGTGAAGAAAGGTTCCTCTGTATGCGCTCCTTCAAGTTAGGCAATTGTCCGCCAAGCTTTTGCTTGACCTGCGGATCCTCAAGCGACCTGGTCGCCCATATCAACGCATCGATAATCGCCATGGCCTCTTTCCAGTCGCGACTCTTTTCCGCCTCCGGCGTACGCAGGACCATCAGAATCATCCAGTCCAACCAGGTGTGCCGCAGGAACCTCTCTATCGCCACGGGTAGACGACGATCCCCAATGCGTTCATCAATGGCCTTGGTAACCCGACCACGGGCAGTCTCGAGACGCTCTTGCCCCCGGGCGGCTTCTTTTGCCCTTGCCTCAACAATACGGGCCTTTTTCTCAAGCAGTTGAACCTCGTTTTCAAGCTCCTCCAGAGTCTCATCGAAAATACCGAGATCATCATGAAACTCATAGAGAATCCGGTTGGTCAACCGCTGCATTGTCTTGTAGATCCCGACATTGAGATTCTTCTCGTCAATCCAGTCCCGCCCTGCTTTCACCAGGGCATTCAACACCCGACGCGCGATATGCTGATTGTTTACCAGGAACTTTTTGTCGAGCACGGCGACCTTGATATAGGGAATCTGCAGCAGACTGACTAATGCTTTCACACAGTCAGGTAGTTCGTTGTCGGTGAGTGCATACTCAAACATCATACCTACAACATCGATCATATTGAGATCGGCGACGGGTATTCGGTTGCGGTCAACATTCTTAAACAGGGTCTCCCGCTCCTTGGCGAGTTCGCCCTGCCGATGCTGCAGAAAATTCTGAATATCCTGCGGCTGAGGAATCTTCCCAATCTCCCTCGGAAATACCTGGTTGAAATCCGTGCTCGCCTGTTTCTGGATATCACCGATGGCGGATACCAGTACCGGGATGGTGGCGATATTGGCGGACGGCGTAGCAGAATTCAGATCCGGATGCGGCTGATAACTGGGATCCTGTTGACGTCTGGTATTCAGAAGCTCGCAGATAGTCTCCAGCACCTCCTGGCCAAGAGCTGCACTGTACTGATCATCCGCGGCCTGGCGGGCCTGCATGTCACTCCTCAACGACCGGGTCTTGCCTGCCACCCCCCGGGATTTCGCCCCCTCTGACCGCCTCTCTTCCTTGGGGGGCTTGTAGGCAACAGGCTTTAAATTGGGAAATAGCCCGGCTTCAGCAAGGAGCTTATTGATCTCCTGGTAAAGCTTCTCCGATCCTCGCGCCACATATTTCTCGAACAACGCGTAAAGGACTATTTTAATGTCGACATCAATCGGAGATTTGGACAAAGCCTTTCTAAAGGACTGAGTAGCGTGATACGGGCCCGCGGGGATATCATGTTCTGCGAGCTTTTTACCCCCTCTTAGCAGGGACAGCCTTTGGCCCAGTGCATACAGCTCCTGAAAACAGCGGCTTCTGGTCTTGTTTACGATGTTCTGAAGGGCCACATACTCCTCCATCTCATCGGTTTCAACCAGGTTCAGGTTCTCATCGTTCTGGCTGGTGTCGCCAGTCGCTTTATCGAACAGGTGGCGCCCTTCGTAATATTCATCAAACCCGTCCGATATCAGCTGCCGGAAATCGGCAGTCACGGTGGCGCGCTCATTCTTGACAACCTTTATGGCCCCAAGGAAATGGGTATAAGAATCATTGGACTCGGCCTTATCGGCAAAATCCACCAGGGCCGGCTCCACGTTATCGTAGAACTCACCCATCTGATACACGAAATAATCGAGCGCCGCATTCCGACATTGCGTCAACAGTCTCTGGTACCGTTCACGCTTTTTGACAGGAATTTGCGTCACTGTCCTATCCATGGATCTTAACCTCAAATGTCGTTAATTCGACGTTCAATGGGATCCCCGCTGGCGATTCTCATTCAGTATATAGCTATAGAGTCAGGATAATAACCCAATAATACTTCTAAGGAACCACTGTCATGCAAAGGCGGTAAATTTCCGATTAACATACTCCGTTATATAGGGGAAAGCTACTCCTCCAACTGGGCTCTGAGTCTCCGCAGGTCATCGCTTGTATCTACACCATGCCCCGGAGGAGTAATCGCTTCGCTGACATGAATGGCTCCCCCGTGCCAAAGGATACGCAGCTGCTCTAACGACTCAGCCTGCTCTAACGGCGCGGATGACCAGCCGAGGTAGTGTTTCAGGTATCCCACCCGATAAGCATACAACCCGATGTGACGCGCAAAAAGCACCCCGGAGGGCAACGGTCGGTCGTCCTGAAGAAACTCGTCCCGATGCCAGGGGATGGGCGCTCGACTGAAATACAGGGCATAACCTTCAGCGTCCATGACAACCTTTACCACGTGGGGATCGAACAACATCTGACGTTCCCTGATAGGCGCATACAGGGTGGTCACTCCGGCACGCGGATGCTCATCCATATCGGCTGCAACCTGGTCAACCAGAGATGCCGGCATCGCAGGCTCATCTCCCTGCAGATTGACGACGATAGTATCCTCCGTCCACTCCAGCTTTTCCGTCACTTCGGCAATACGTTCGGTTCCACTACGATGATCCGCCGAAGTCATACACACTTTCGCTCCGAACGCCTCTGACCGATCCTGGATACGTCGATCGTCGGTGGCTATCACCACTTCACCCGCACTGCTTTCACAAGCCCGCTCAAAAACGTGTTGAATCATAGGCTTACCTGCTATCTCCAGCAGCGGCTTTCCGGGCAAACGGCTGGATGCATAACGCGCGGGAATAACCACCTTGAACTCCATATGCGTCACACCTCCGGTATTTCCTCTTCCGCGGCCAATTCGCGCGCTTCCTCCGCCAACATGACAGGTATATCGTCCCGTATCGGAAAGGCCAGCCGATCTCCACGGCAAACCAGTTCCTGCTCCTGTTTCAGATAGACCAGCTTACCCTTGCAGATGGGACAAACCAAAATATCCAACAGTTTTCTATCCATTCATTACACCTCTAATCAGAACATCCAAACGACGAACGAATTTCTCATCCATCTCGGCCTCTACCCGAATTGCCCAGTGTCGAGGTTCGGCAAAACGACTGCATTTTACGGCATCTTTCTCTGTCATCAGCACCATCCTGCTATCATCCGGAGAGACCTCATCCGGAGAAAAGGGGTGGTGATCGGAAAAGGGATGGGGAATAACTTTCACACCGGCATTTTCCAGCTGGTCAAAAAAACGCTGCGGGTTGCCGATACCCGCCATGGCGTGCACCGGCTCTCCTCCGGCGAAATCGGATATGGGCCGCGTTTTTTCCGGATCGAGAAGATTGACCGCCCCGGTCTGCCTAAGCTGCATACTGAACTGTCGACGCCCGGCAACGCCATTGGCAACCACCATATCCACATCGGAGAGCCGCGCCGGTGACTCTCGCAGCGGTCCCGCCGGAAGACAAAAACCATTACCAAGGCCACGGACGCCGTCCACAACCGCAATCTCTATATCCCGCTGCAGAGCGTAATGCTGCATACCATCGTCTGAAATGATTATGTCACACCCTGTCTGTTCCGCGAGTGCCATTGCGGCCAGGGCTCGATCCGGCCCGACACACATGGGGCATCCCGTATGATGGGATATCAGAATGGCTTCGTCCCCCACGCTCACGGGATCACTCCCTTCCCGCACCTGCTGCGGCCAGTGTTTTGCCTTGCCCCCGTAACCACGGGAAATAATACCCGGCTTCAAGCCCTTGGACTTGAGGTAGTTGGCTATCCAGATTACCAGCGGAGTTTTCCCTGATCCGCCCACCGTAATATTCCCAATCACAATGACCGGAATGGGTAATCGCGTCGACTGCAACAATCCGAGCCGATAGGCGGTCCTGCGCAGCCATACAACGAGGCAAAACAGCCAGGAAACGGGTAACAACAGATAAGCTATCCCGTTGCGATCCCACCAGTACTCGTCCAGTCGTTTCACTGCTCCGCTGCGGGCTGCCGGGTGGGGAAGGTCATATTAACGAAACCAAGTTGACTGGCCGCGTCCATTACGGTGATTACGGCCTGGTAGGGTGTCTTGGCATCTGCGATGATGATAACCGGTAAATCATGCCGACCCTGTGCCGCTTTTTCTATAGCGCTTTTAAGGGTTTCTATATCGGTGTTGATCACTTCCTGCTGGTTTACGTAGAAACGCCCCATGGCGTCAACCGTGATATCCAGGGTTACCTCTTCCTTGACCTTCTCGTCCTGGGTCGCGGCCTCGGGTAGTTCAACCTTTATTCTGTTCTCTTTGTCGAAGGTTGTTGACACCATAAAGAAGATCAGGAGCAGAAACACCACGTCGATTAGTGGCGTAAGATTGATATCAGGACTTTCTTTGCGTTGAGGACGTAGATTCACGTCTGATCACCCACTCTCTTTTTCCCGCTCACCCTGCATCACTTCCACCATTTTCAGCGCCTCTTCCTCCATCGCGATCACCAGTTTCTCCACCTTGCCGCTGAAATAGCGATAAAACATCAGAGCGGGAATCGCAACCGAAAGTCCCGTGGCCGTGGTTATCAGCGCCTCCGAAATACCGCTTGCCAAAACGGCGGGATTACCGACACCTACGGTCACTATGGCTGAGAACACCTTGATCATTCCGATAACCGTGCCCAACAGACCGAGCAGCGGTGTAATGGAGGCAATGGTACCCAGGGTATTGAGATAGCGTTCCAACTCATGGACCACTTGCCGACCCACCTCCTCGATAGCCTCCTTCATCACCTCCCGGGAATGCATCCGGTTGACGAGACCCGCCACCAGAATGCGTCCCAGGGGGGAACCCTTTCTAATGGAGTTGATATGAGCGGCGGTAAGCTGACTACCGCGATGCATCTGCCATACCTGCGCCACGAGATTCTCCGGGAGTACCCGGCGAATTCTCAGGACCCAAAGCCGCTCGATAATGATTGCCATAGCAACAATGGAACAGAGTATTATCGGCAGCATCAGCCAGCCACCGGCCTTTACCAGTTCATACATGTAGGATTACCTCAGGAAATCGCCCGTCCGGAGCTTCGCGCATGGGTACTATCATACTGTATCCACGCCCGTTCCCAAAGGCTTAGGAGCCGTCAGGATCCACAACTTTATCCATCCAATAACGCCTGTTGCAGGAGCGAAACCGGCGTGGCTCAGACAGGCTCCCGTTGCTTTCCAAACGTATCTCTATGGCACCGCTTTGGACCGTATCGATCACCACCGCCCCCGCCCCTCTCCAACGCTCGACCACCGATTCCTTGGGGAAACCGTAGCGGTTGCGATATCCCGTGGAAACCAGCGCATACCGAGGCCTCACAGCCGCTGTAAAACCCTGTGATGAGGAGGTATTGCTCCCGTGATGGGGCACTACCACCACATCGACATCCAGCAGCCCCGAACGACGCCTGAGGAGATAGCGCTCCGCACCCCTTTCTATATCTCCCGGGATCAGAATAGTCCCCGCCGAGCTTGCTACACGTAGCACGCAGGATGCGTTGTTGCCCTGCCACTCGCGCCCGGTATCGGGATGAATGATTGCGAATTCGACTCCGTCCCAGTACCAGGATTCCGTCTCCGCACAGTACGACACCTCCCGATGGACCTTCACTCCCTCCGGTTCGCCGCTGATCAATGAGCCCACTTCGATCGCCGCCAGAATGGTCTGCAACCCCCCGCGATGGTCCATATCACCGTTGCTGATAACCACCCGATCAACCCGATTGACTCCGACAGCCTGGAGAAAGGGCACTACCACCGCGCCACCGGCATCAAAACGGCCGGAGAATCGGGCGCCGGTATCAAAGATCAGGGTATGGTTCGCGGTGCGGACGACCACGGCCAGCCCATCCCCCACGTCCAGAAGGGTGAACCACAGCGCCCCCGGGTCCGGACCCGGATGGCGCAGCAGCGCCAGGGGCAAAACCAGTATCAGACCCAGCCATCGACCCGGCAGACCACGAGGCATAAGCAACACCAGTATTCCGGCCATCCCCGGGATCCAGGTCCAGGATGGTGGAGAAGGAGGTACCCAGGAGATATAGGGGAGGTCGGCCAGAATCTCCAGTAGATTGAGGCACTCAATCAGGACCCAACCAACCCCCTGCAACAGAGGCTGTCCCACCGTTTCACTGACCGAGGATAGAACCGTTCCGGCCAGGGCGACCGGCACGATAACAAAGCTGAAAGCCGGAACCGCCACCAGATTAACCAGGGGCGCCACCAGTGACACCTGAAGATTCCACGCGATCAATACCGGAATCAGCCCCAGGGAAACGAACCACTGTACCCGTCCCCATTTCCAGAACAGGCCGTTTCCTCTTGGGCGTCCGACCACGCCATACAGAATCACGGCAACCGCGCCGAAGGAGAGCCAGAAACCGGCCGACAGCACCCCGGTCGGATCCAGCACGACCACAACACCCAGGGCCAACAGGAGGGTGTGAAACGGCCGCCGGACCCGCCGTTGCAGTTGTGCCCCAAAGAAGACAAACAGCATGACGAGTGCCCGCTGTGTGGGCAGAGAAAAACCGGCCAGCGCCGCATACCCTGTGGCAAATACCAGGGCGGCAACAGCCCCCGCCTGCTGTGCTGGAAGACGTAAAGTGAGCTGTCTGAAGCGCCGCCAGCCTTGGTAAACCAGCAAATACCCCAGCCCCGCCACAATGCCGATATGCAGCCCGGAAATAGCGAAGAGATGGCTGGTTCCGGAGCGGGCGAAGAGATCCCAGTCAGCCCGTTCTATCCCGCTACGGTCGCCGATGACCAGGGCCGTCACCAGGGCGGCCTGTTTCCGGGGAAGCAATCCATGGATCAGTCCCCTCGTAGCCTGGCGCCAGCGCTGCAATCCATACCCGAATCCCCCCTCCCCCGCGTACCTATTCTTCTCCGAGGGTCGTACATACCCGGTGGCCCGGATACCGTTTCGGAACATCCATCCCTCGTAATCGAAACCGCCGGGATTGGCAAACCCGTGGGGACGTTTCAGTCTTAGCAACAGCCGCCAGCGATCCCCTGCCACCAGTTCCGGTGCCTGGTTGTACCAGGTGAGACGCACCAATCCCGGCGAAGAAACCGCCTTCCCATCCAGAAAGAGCTTATGGATATGAAATTGAAATCGGGTATGCCGCATCTGTACGTCCGGAAGGGAACTGATCACCCCCTCGGCCCATAAATCTCTCCCCTCCAGACGCGATTCCAATCCATGGGAAAGGGTCCACTGGGCATGGAACAGAGCCCAGAAGAATCCCATCAGGAAATACAACGGATAGCGTAGAGACGGCCAATACCGAACCGCCGCAAGCAACAGAGGGATACAGATGGCCCAACCGGGAGCGGGGAGCTCCGCCTGCAGCTGAAGAAGAACCACACCGGCTACGAACAATAGCGTCCCAGCAACCATTTCCTATCCCTGGAATTAAGTCGTCAATGTATATTTATCACAGACTAAAATAGGTTAACAGGATGTTCACAATGTAGCTGTATCTTGCTGATATGGCCTAAAATCAGGATGATTGTACAGCAGCGGTTTTCCGGAGCCCTCCCGGGCATTTACTTTTTACAACGGCGCAGGCATGCCGAAACGCATAATCAAACGATTCACACCCGACCACGAAACGGTTCGCAGGCACAAACATCTGCAGATATTCGGCAAACTCCTGCACGATCCGAATCTATGGCACCTGAACCGCCGTTCCGTATCCGGAGCATTCGCCGTGGGCCTGTTCTGGGCCTTTTTCCCCATGCCGTTCCAAATGGTTGCGGCGGCGGCCACCGCCATCCCCACGCGGGTCAATCTTCCGATCTCCGTCGCTCTGGTATGGATCAGTAATCCCATTACCATTCCCCCGATCTTCTACTTCACCTATCTGGTAGGTACCTGGATCCTGGGAGAAGCGCCGCAGTACATCGAATTTGAACTCAGCTGGGAATGGATGACCACCAGCCTGGCCGGTATCTGGAAACCCCTCTACCTGGGAAGCATACTCTGCGGGATCATCGCCTCCACCGTGGGCTACGTGGCCATGCGGGGATTCTGGCGCTGGCATGTGGTTTCCCATCTGCGTAAACGACGGAAGCAACGGGCGGCCAGAGAAGCGCCCCCTGATGATGCCTGATATAGGATTTTAGCCGCAAATAAGCGCAAATACCGGCTAATTTGGCCACATTCCCTGGAAATCCCGCTTCATAAAGCCCCTGAACGAGCGGCGGGCGGCCATGAGTCCGCCACCCAAGGAATCTTTTACTCGATTTACAGTATCGTCTCGATCGCAGGGAGAGATCTTTTTATTCTTAATTATCAAGAAATTACGAGACATCTCTCTGCGCTTGAAATGAAATTTAATAAGAGACCCCCGGGGCGGATCAGGCCTTGGGAATAAGAATCCCGTCCTCCAGGTGCAGCACCCGGTCCATGCGAGACGCCAGAGAAGGATCGTGGGTGACCACCACGAAGCTGGTGCCGATCTCCTGATTCAGCTCCAGCATCATGTCATAGACCTGCTCCGCCGTATGCCGGTCGAGGTTCCCGGTGGGCTCATCCGCGAAAACGCAACGGGGACGGGTCACCAGCGCCCGTGCGATGGCCGTGCGCTGACGTTCGCCGCCGGACAACTCCCCCGGCTTATGTTGTTCCCTTTGCGCCAGTCCCACACGCGCCAAGGCCTTTGCAGCCTGTTCCCTGGCGTCAGCCACATCCAGCCCCCTGACCAGCAACGGCATGGCCACGTTCTCGAGAGCGGTGAATTCCGGAAGCAGGTGGTGAAACTGATAAACGAACCCCATGGCACGGTTGCGCAGAAAGCCCCGTTCTGCTTCTCCCATCCCAGCCAGGTTCTTGCCCTCTATTCTGATCTCTCCCGCATTCGGCAGATCAAGCCCGCCGAGACAGTGCAACAAGGTGCTCTTTCCCGATCCCGAGGCCCCGACAATCGCTATTCGCTCCCCCGTCCGGATCTCCAGATCCACGTCTTTCAGCACCTCCACCCGCAGCGCTCCTTCATCGAAGGTGCGCACCAGACCGCGACACTCCAATACGTTCTCTTCACTCATAACGCAACGCCTCCGCCGGTCGTACCCGAGCCGCCCGCCAGGCGGGATAGAGGGTCGCCAGTAGGGTGATCAGAAAGGCGCAGATACTGACGACACCGACGTCAATCCAGTGCAGATCCGATGGCATCTCGCTGATGTAGTAGATGTTTGGATCGAGAAAGTTAACGCCCAGCAGACCTTCGATGCCTTTTACGATAGGTTCCAGATTGAGAGAAAGCGCCACACCGCCGATGATCCCCAGAATGTTGCCGATTAACCCGATGATCGAACCCTGAACGATAAAGATACCCATGACGCTGCCTGGCGAGACCCCGAGGGTTCGCAGGATGGCGATATCGCTCTGTTTGTCGGTTACCACCATCACCAGGGTAGAAACGATGTTAAAAGTGGCGACTATGACGATCATGAAAAGAATCGCACTCATCATGCGCTTTTCCGTATGCAGGGCGCTGAAGAAGTTACGATGCTGCTGAGTCCAGTCACTGACTCGGTATACCCCCTGCAACCGACCTGCGAGTTCCCGGGAAACCTCCGGTGCCTTATACAGGTCATCGAGTTTTAACCTGACTCCCGTTACCGCCTCCCCCAGGCGCAACAGCTTCGCTCCGTCGTCGATATGTATGAGGGCCACGCCGCGATCATAATCCCCCATGCCCACCTCAAATATCCCGGAAACGGTAAACCGCTTGAGCCGCGGCATATTCCCCATGGGCGTGATGGTGAGCGACGGGGTAACCACGGTCACCTTGTCCCCGATCGTCACATCCAGGATGTAGGCCAGTTCCCGGCCCAGTATTATCCGGTACCCACCGGACTCCAACTCATCCAGACTACCCACCCGCATATGCTGTCCCACGTCGGAAACCGATGTCTCCAGTTTCGGATCCACACCCCGCACCATGGCACCGCTCACGTTGCGCCCGTTGACCAACATGCTCTGGACCTCCACAAAGGGCGCCTCACCCACTACCCGTGGATTTTCCCGGGAAAGGGCCATGACCTCCCGCCAGTCACTCAACCCGCCGTTGAGGGCGGATATGCTGGCATGGGATGCCATCCCGAGTATGCGTTCACGAATCTCCTTGTGGAAACCGTTCATGACGGAGAGCACCGTGATGAGCAGCACCATACCGAGAAAAATCCCGAATACGGAGATAAAGGAGATGAAGGAGATGAAGTGATTACGCCGCTTCGCGCGCGTGTAGCGGAGACCGATAAAGAGTTCGAGGGGCTTAAACATGGAATCGCATTAAACCATATTATGGAGGACCGAGGTATCAGGTCGGGGAGACCGGGGATAATCCTCCTAATGCAGGTCCCACTTCAACCGGCCCCCCGAAGGATTGCTTCCGATGATCCCTTTTTTCATTTCCTCCTTCCCTAAAGGTCAAACCGGATCTACACCGGTATCTCGGCCATCAGGGGGGCTCATCGGAGGTTCCTGAGCAATTAAATAAGAAATCGGTCGCAGTTCTTTGATACCATTGATGTATGCTATATTCCTGAAAAACAAGGAGAGAGGAGTTCAACCGTCATGAAGTCGACCACCACACTCATTCTGGCCTTGAGCTTTATGCTCGGCGCCGCCGCTTCACACGCCGATGTTCTCCTGCTGGATGCGATAGAGAAAGCCCCTGCCAACAGCTCAGAGGGGATCCCCCGGCCCACCAACGGCCAGTCCATGGACCAGGTCAAAGGCAGTTACGGAGAACCGAAGAACATCATACCGGCTGTTGGCGATCCACCTATAACTCGCTGGGTTTACGATCAGTTCACGGTCTACTTTGAGCACAACCTCGTAATCAACACCGTTGTTCACCGTTAGGCGACCGTTTATTCATCTCCCAATCTCCTCGGAACAGCGCTTGGCAACCGGAGGTTTGCTGGTTACCGGGGTCCCGGTTATCACCCCGTCCGTAACTCCACCCGTTAATTGATGTCAACGCGCACCCCGCTTCTTCCGGCCGAATGGTGTAAGCAGTCGGCCGTCATGCTTACCTGGCCGCACCCGCAGACCGACTGGGCGGATCAACTGGACAGAGTGGAACAACTCTACCTCGAAATAAGCCACGCAATCTGCCGGCGTCAGGAACTGCTGATCGTCTGCCGCGACCCCCGGCATCAGCACCACGTTAAGCATCTGCTGGAAATAAACCAGATTCCGCTAACTGCGGTGATCCTCGCTGTTGCCCCGTTCAACGACACCTGGGCCCGGGATCATGGTCCTTTGACGGTGGAGATCGAGAATGGAGCCCGGGTGTGTGACTTCCGCTTCAACGGGTGGGGTGGAAAGTATCCCGCTGAGCTTGATGACCGTATCACCGGTACCCTCGCCGCCACAGGACTGTTTGATGGCAGTCCCTGTCAAAGCGTGAATCTGGTTCTGGAGGGCGGAGCTATCGAGACCGACGGAGCCGGTACGCTGCTGGCCACCCGCAGTTCCATCCTGACGGAGAGCCGCAACCCGGGAATGACCGCGGAAGAGGTAGAAAAAATTCTCCAGGCGAATCTGGGTCTCGACCGTTTTCTCTGGCTGGAGTCGGGCCACCTGAGCGGCGATGATACCGACGGCCATATCGATACCCTCGCCCGCTTTTGCGATCCCCATACCATCCTGTATGTCACAGCCCATGAAGGGGATCCTGATCGTCCCGAACTCGAGGCCATGGCCGCTGAACTCGCAGAGCTCCGGCAACGGAACGGAACAGGATACCGGCTGATCCCGCTACCACCGATTCTCCCCCAATATGATGACGAAGGTCAGCGCATGCCTGCCAGCTATGCGAACTTTCTGATCATTAACGGCGCCGTACTTATGCCGGTCTATGGAGATCCTTCGGACGAGGCGGCGATCCTCTGTGCCGCCCAGGCGTTTCCCGATCGTGAGATCATAGGGATCGACTGCCGGCCCCTGATCCACCAGCACGGCAGCCTGCACTGCATCAGCATGCAGTTCCCTGCCGCACTGACCATCCGTCCCCAAGAAAATCACTAAACACCCCCACGATAAAATGCAGGTTCTTCCGCATCCGGACAGCGATGGTAAAATACCGTTTCATGCCCCACCAACGCGGGACCCACAACCGAAGATTCCCTGACCCCTATGTCATCATCATCTGGCCGAGATAAACTGACCGTCGCCCTGGTGCAACACGCCTGTTGCGACGACCGCAACAGCAACCTGGAGCTCATTGCATCCCGTATCAAGGAGGCGGCGACACAGGGTGCCCGACTCGTGGTGTTACAGGAATTGCATAACACCCGCTATTTCTGCCAGACCGAAGAGACCGCGAACTTCGACTTGGCGGAGACGGTTCCCGGCCCTACCACCGAGCAACTGGGGGAAGTAGCGAAGAGCAACGAGGTGGTGATCGTCGCCTCGCTCTTCGAGAAACGCGCCCCCGGTATTTATCACAATACGGCCGTGGTGCTGGACAGCGACGGATCCCTGGCCGGCCGCTACCGCAAGATGCACATCCCGGATGATCCCGGATATTACGAGAAGTTCTACTTCACCCCCGGTGACCTCGGTTTCCGCCCCATCGAAACCCGCGTCGGTCGCCTGGGGGTCCTGGTCTGCTGGGATCAGTGGTATCCTGAAGCGGCTCGCCTGATGGCATTGGCGGGCGCCGACATCCTGATCTATCCCACCGCCATCGGGTGGGATCCGCAAGACCGGGAAACGGAACAACAGCGGCAGCTGGACGCCTGGGTCACGGTCCAGCGGGGTCATGCCATCGCCAACAACCTCCCCGTCCTGGCCTGCAACCGTTGCGGCATCGAACCCGATCCATCCGGGATCACCGCGGGTATCCGGTTCTGGGGCAACTCTTTTGTCTGCGGCGCACAGGGGGAGCTTCTCGCCCGTGCCGGTGAAGAACCGGAGCTCCTACTCGCTTCGGTGGATATGGGAGAAACTGAGGGTCTGCGCCGAATCTGGCCCTTCTTCCGGGACCGTCGGATCGACGCCTTCGGACCGATACTGCAACGTTTCGAGGACTGATTCGGGAAACCCACCCGGTTGTCGCAGAAGGCCGGTCAGGCTACCGTCTTGCTTTCCCGGCCTTTCAGCATCTTTTCCAACTCCTCCGCGGTAACCGGAGGGCTGTAGCGGTAACCCTGCACCTCCTCACAACCCACCTCTTTCAGAAAACGTTCCTGTTCTTCGGTTTCCACACCCTCGGCAATCACCGTCAATCCCAGGCTCTTGCCTAGGGCCACCACCGCGTTTGAGATAGCCACGTCATTCAAATCATCGGGTATATCACGCACAAATGACTGGTCGATCTTGAGTTTATGGACAGGAAGCTGTTTCAGATAACTGAGGGAAGAGTAGCCGGTCCCGAAATCGTCGATAGCCAGAGTAATGCCGAGCTCCCCAAGTTTCTTCAACTGATCAATGGCTCGCTCCGCCTCCCGCATAATGAAACCTTCCGTCACCTCCAGCTCCAGACATGACGCCGGCAGAGCGTTTTCGGAAAGCACCGCATTAACCTGTTGTACCAGTTCACCCCGCTGAATCTGCGGACCGGCCACGTTGATCGCCATACGCCCGAACTCGTACCCCTGATCCAGCCACACCTTGGCCTGCCGACTGGCTCTGCGCAAAACCCAGTTACCGATGGGATGGATGAGACCACACTCTTCCGCCAGCAGGATAAATTTCGCCGGAAAAACCATACCCAGTTCCGGATGCTGCCATCGGATCAACGCCTCGACTCCGGTAATCCGTCCGGTCTCGAGATTCACCTGCGGCTGATAGAGCAGGAGCAGCTCCTCCCTGTCTATCGCCAGACGCAGACTGCTCTCCAGAAGTATCCGTTCAAAGGCATTATGCGTAAGCTCCTCGGTATAAAACTGGTACCCGTTGCGGCCGTCCGCCTTGGCCCGGTACATTGCCGCATCGGCGTTTCGCAACAGCTTTTCCGGATCCGTACCATCCCGCGGATAGAGACTGATCCCCAGGCTGGTTGATATCCCGATCTCGCGTCCTTCCAACCGCATCGGTTCATCAAAGATAGACATCAATTTTTCCGCTGCTGTGGCCGCGTTTCCAGGTTTAACGATGTCCTCCAGCAATACCACGAATTCGTCCCCGCCGATGCGCGCCACGGTATCGTCCTGGCGCACCGTTTTCTGCAGGCTGTTCGCCACTATCTGCAACAGTTGATCACCGGCCGGATGCCCTAGGCTGTCATTGACGTGTTTGAAATTATCGAGATCCAGAAAGAGGACGGCGAGTTGGGTACCGTGACGTTCCGCGCGCCGAATCGCCTGATCCAGACGCTCGTTCAACAACAATCGATTGGGAAGATCGGTGAGGGCGTCGTGATGAGCCAGGTGATCGAGCTGCTCCTGTGACTGTTTGATAAAGCTGATATCGGTAAACACCCCTACATAGTGAGTCAGACAACCATCGTCGTCCGTCACCCGGCTGATGGTGAGCCATTCCGGATATACCCCGCCATCCTTGCGCCGGTTCCAGATCTCGCCGCGCCATTGGCCGGTCTCCTCCAGACTCTGCCATAGCGCCCGATAGAAACCGGCATCGTGGCGACCCGATTGCAGTATCTTCGGATTCTGCCCGATCACTTCATCTCTGCCATAACCGGTGATTTCCATAAACGCCCGGTTTACATCCACGATGTTGCCTTTTGGATCCGTGATGGTGATACCCTCGGCGGTACATTCGAACATCTTGGCGGTAAGACGCCGGTATTCGTCTGCCCGCTTGCGTTCCGTTATATCGCGGGAGAATCCAACCGTACCCAGAAGTACTCCATCATCATCGGCCACCGGCGCCTTGTAGGTCTCAAGCCAGCGGCTACTTCCCTGCTCCATCACCTCCTCTTCCACCTCCTTATTGGTGCGTCCTGCCATCACTTCCAGGTCATCCTTGCGACAGGCATCCGCCAATTCCTTCGAGAAAATATCCAGATCGGTTTTGCCTTTCAGTTCATCCGCATCAAGAAAACCCGCCGCTTCCGCAAACGGTCGATTAACTGCCAGAAAACGGCTTTCGGTATCCTTGAGCCACACCTCAAAGGGAAAATTATCGATCAGGGCCCGCAGGTAACTTTCTCGCCGCCGCAGACTATCTTCGGCCTCCTTGCGCTCGGTGATATCCTGCCCTGAGCTGAGGATACCGACGACGTGACCGTCGTCATCCTGCAGATATGCGTTATGCCATGCGATAAGCCGCCGACTGCCGTCGCGGCAAAGGACGGAGTTTTCGTAATACTCCTGTCCCTGGGTATCACCTTCCAAAAGTCTCTGAAATACAGGACGTGCCCCTTCCGGTTCAGGCAGACAGGTCTCAAACCAGTTGCGACCCAGCAGGTCCTGCTCCCCGTAGCCCAACAACTCGCAACCCGTCCGGTTGATCATGGTAATACGCCCGTCTCTGTCCAGGGCGACCATGATGGTCTGAACCGTATCCAGATATCTCTGTTGCAGGTCCCGCTCTTTCTTCAGTGAACGTTCGAACTGCTCGCGCTCGGTGATGTCCGTAATGGCGGAGATAAATCCGACAACCTTGCCGTTCTCGTCCCGCTTATAGTCCCAGGTAACCTCCAGCGTCACCTTGCGTCCGTCTTCTGTGATAATGTGTATTACGTAGGGTGCCGGGATCGACTCTCCCTTGACCAGGCGGGGCAACAGCATCCGCAACTTTCTTGTGTCTTTCTTATGCTCGTGAAAATCCCAGATACGACGGCCCACCAACCTACCGGGTTTCACACCCAGGATGCGGTGGAGAGCGATATTGCTGTAGGTAATCACGCCCCTTACATCGTTCTCCTGGACTCCGGTTGGAAGAGTATTCATGATCAGTGCAAGACGCTGCTCGCTCTGTCTTAACGCCCGCTCCGCCCGCTTGCGCTCCGTTATGTCTTCGGCAATACCCAGGGTTCCGTAGACTTTCCCCCGCTGATCTTTCAGGGGCAGCTTTATGGTCCGGAGATACCTTTGCTGACCCTGCTCAACCCACTCCTCCTCATAATCCTCCGGATCGCCGCTATCCATGATGCGACAATCATCTTCGCGGTACTTTTCGGCCAGTTTTTTCGGATAGAGTTTCAGGTCATCACGACCAACGATTTCATCCGGAGTCAGACCATGTGCGTTCGCATAATTTTCATTGCAGGCCACATACACCGAGGCTCGGTCTTTTTGCCAGATAAATTGGGGCAGGCTCTCCAATAGGGTGCGGTATTTTGCTTCGCTTATCGCCAACGCCCTCTCTGCGGCACGCAACTCCCGTTCCATGCGCAGTTCCGCACGTATCTCCTCAAGCTCCAGATCCCGCCGCCGCAAAACCTCCCACAGGTGCTCCTGGTGTCGGTTGTAGAGCTGCTTGACGATATCGCTGCGGGTTACCAACCCGATAATGGCGCCTCCCGAATCCGTGACCACCAACCGCCGGATTCCGATCTCATCCATAACCCGAATGGCGTCTGTAAGAGACTCATCCACCGCTACCGACCGTACCGGCCGAACCATAACCCGGGCCAGCGGCGTGATATAGGCCTCATCCGGAGAAATCGTGAGCCGCACCAGATCGCGCTCGGTAAAGATCCCCAGCGGCTCCCCGTTCTCTTCTACCACGACGCAGGAGATGTGTTGTCGCGTCATGACGAGCACGGCGTCATCCACCGTGGCATCCGGCGGAAGCGTGACCACGCTGCGGCTCATTACCGCCCCCACCTCCTCAAGACGGACCAGAAACTCCGTCTCCAGATGTTTAAGGAAGTCTCCCTCGGTTACGATCCCCGCCAGCTTTCCTTCGCTGTCGACCACTGCCAGATGGCGAATATGCTGTTTCGAGATCAGCAGAAAGGCTTCCCGGTAATCCATCTCCTGCGTCGCTGTCTGCAGCGGCTTCCCCATCACTTCTTCAACCTTGACCGCCCCCGCATCCTGATGGCGATACGCCAGGAGAACCGCATCCCGTTCGGTCAGGATTCCCACCGGCAACTGCCCATCGGTTACCACCAGGGCGCTAATGCACCGTTCCCGCATTAACCGGAGCGCGTCCGCTACCGGGGAATCGGGGGTTGTAGTGATAACCGGGAAGGTCAGAATATCTTTAAGCTGCAAGGTACCGTGGTCTCCGCATCGGAATGCCGCCTATTTTCCGGCATTCCGAGGATTAATAAGGAACCTCTGATCAAGTACAAAACCCGACTCTTCGGCGACCTGATCAGCGGTTCCTTAAGGAATGAAATTCCGGCCCGGCATCCCCCTCCCGTATCTTCCCTGTGGAAGCCTGAGATCAGGGCCACTAATACCATTTATAGAAGTTTCGACCTGCAAACCGTTTCCTTTAGCGAAAAACACCTTTGCTGGTACCGTGTTAGCCCACCGCAAGGGAGCAAAATCCGGTAAAAATGCCGGGATCCGTTATTCGGTTTTCCACAGTGCATTCCTCGCCTCCCGACAATATGAGAGAATCCGGACTCTTATCCGTTTGCTGTTTCCGGTATGTCTGATCTTCCAACCCAGCCAATAGATCCCAAGGGATTTCTTAACCCCCCGCTCCCCACCGCCTCCGGGAGCCGAATCCAGTGGGGAAAACTCTACGGCGGCAGCGCCGCCTCCTATATCGCCTCGACAGCGAGTCGTTTCGACGGGCTGATTCTGGTGGTGGTGGAGGACATCCGGGCGGCGGCACGGCTGGAGAAGGGATTACGCTTTTTTCTCGGCCCTCACGGGGCTCCCGTGCTCTCTTTTCCTGATTGGGAGACCTTGCCCTATGACATTTTTTCGCCCCTGCCGGAACTGGTCTCGGAACGTCTGTTGACCCTCAATCGCCTGTCGGCAATGACAGAGGGCATCCTGGTAGTACCGGTCGGCACCCTTCTGCAGCGGCTTCCGCCCCGCAGCTATATTGATGGAAACAGTTTCCTGATCCGGATCGGCGACCACCTGTCGCCTCAGGAGATGCGTCAACGCCTGGTGCGGGGCGGATACCAGAGCGTGTCCCAGGTACTCAACCACGGTGAACTGGCGCTGCGCGGATCGCTGCTGGATATCTTTCCTATGGGGAGCCGTGTCCCCTTCCGGATCGATCTCTTCGATGAGGAGATCGAGAGCATCCGCTCCTTCGATCCGGAGAACCAGCGTTCCCTGGAAAAGGTGGAACGCGTCGATCTGCTGCCGGCACGGGAGTTTCCTCTGGACGACGCCGGTATCAGCCGTTTTCGCCAAGCCTACCGCAACACCTTCGAGGGAGATCCTCAGCGCAGCCTGATCTATCGCGAAGTATCCGAGGGAAATGCCCCCGGAGGTCTTGAGTATTACCTGCCCCTCTTCTTCGAAGAAACCGCCACCCTGTTCGATTTCCTGCCCGAGCGATTTCTGACGATCCGCTTCGAGCAAGGCATGGAACAGGTAGAACCGTTCCTGGACGGAGTCAGGCAGCGATATGAACAGCGGCAGCACGATGTGGAGCGCCCTATCCTGCCGCCGGAATCGATCTATCTGCGCAACGATGAACTGGCCGCTCTGATGAACAGGGGAGAGTCGATCCTGTTACAGGGAAACGAAGTCCGGACCCGACGCAAGGGATACAGCTCATTCCATAACTTCCCCACCAAGACACCGCCACCCCTGGGGCTCCAGGCACGTACCTCACGACCCGCCGGCGCCCTACAGGATTTTATTGCCGGCACGCCGGGACGCATCCTGTTTGTGGCGGAAAGCGCCGGCCGTCGCGAACTGCTGCTGGATACCTTGGGAGGGTACGGCATCCAACCCAAGGTGGTGACGGACTGGGCGGAGTTCCTGCAGTCGAACCTGGAGCTGGGTATTACCGTCGCCCCCCTGGAGGAGGGTTTATGGCTTGAGGACGCCGGACTCATCCTCATCACCGAGACCCAGCTTCTGGGAGAACGGGTACGCCAGGAGCGACGACGCGCTGCCAGATACCGTGAATCAGAACAGGTGGTCCGCAACCTCACGGAACTCCATGAGGGAGCTCCGGTGGTGCATGAGGATCACGGTGTGGGCCGCTATCTCGGCCTCCAGACCCTGGAGGTCGGCGGTATGGAGACCGAGTTCCTCACCCTGGAATACGCCCGGGGAGACAAGCTCTATGTTCCGGTTTCCTCCCTGCACCGAATCAGCCGTTACGCCGGCGCCTCGCCGGAAAACGCCCCCCTGCATCGCCTCGGCGGCGACCAGTGGGAGCGTATCAAACGCAAAGCCGCGGAACAGGTACGTGACGTCGCCGCCGAATTGCTGGAGATCTACGCCCGCCGCGCCGCGCAACAGGGATTTGCCTTCCCTGTCCCGGGGGACGAATACAACGTCTTTGCGGCCACCTTCGAATTTGAGGAGACACCTGACCAACAGCAGGCCATCGATGCGGTGCTGGCGGACATGGAGTCCCCTCGACCCATGGACCGGGTGGTCTGCGGAGACGTGGGTTTCGGTAAAACCGAGGTAGCCATGCGGGCGGCCTTTCTGGCGGCTCAGGGTGGCAAACAGGTGGCGCTGCTGGTCCCTACCACGCTGCTGGCCCAGCAACACTACCAGAACTTCGCGGATCGCTTCGCCGACTGGCCGATACGGGTGGCCGGCCTGTCCCGGTTTCGCTCCGGCAAAGAACAGCAACAGATCTGCAAGGGCCTTGCCGATGGAACCGTGGACATCGTCATCGGCACCCACAGGCTGTTGCAGGAGGATATCCGGTTTAAGAACCTGGGTCTGGTCATTATTGACGAGGAACACCGCTTCGGCGTTCGCCATAAGGAGCGGCTGAAAAGCCTGCGCGCCGAGGTTGATCTGCTGACACTCACCGCCACGCCTATCCCCCGTACCCTGAATATGGCCCTCTCCGGCATGCGCGATCTTTCCATTATCGCCACTCCGCCGGTGGAACGGCACCCGATCAAAACCTTTACCAGCCAGTGGAACGACGCCCTCATCATCGAGGCCTGTCAGCGGGAGATAAAACGTGGCGGTCAGGTCTATTTTCTCCACAACGAGGTGGGCACCATCGAAGACACGGCCTCCAGACTGGCAGCCCTGCTGCCGGGTGCCCGCGTACAGACGGCCCATGGCCAGATGCGGGAACGGGATCTGGAATCCGTCATGCGGGATTTCTATCACCAGCGCTTCAACATCCTGGTCTGTACCACCATCATCGAGAGCGGCATCGACGTGCCGTCGGCCAACACTATAATTATCAACCGCGCGGACAAGCTGGGGCTGGCCCAGCTGCACCAGTTACGCGGCCGGGTGGGCCGCTCTCATCACCGAGCCTACGCCTACCTGCTGACACCGCCTCTCAGGACACTCACCAAGGATGCCAGGAAACGCCTGGAAGCGGTTGAATCCATGGAGGATCTGGGTGCCGGATTCACCCTCGCCACTCACGATCTGGAAATCCGCGGCGCCGGAGAACTGCTGGGGGAAGGCCAGAGCGGCCAGATCCATGAGATCGGCTTCTCCCTGTACAGCGAACTGCTGGAACGGGCGGTCAAGGCGCTGAAGGCGGGAGAACAACCGACCCTAGACCGGCCTCTGGACCACGGTGCCGAAATTGATCTGCAGCTCCCCGCCCTGCTGCCCCAGGACTACATCCCTGATGTGCACACCCGCCTGGTCCTGTACAAACGGATTGCCAGTGCCGAAAGCGAAAATGAACTGAGGGAACTGCAGGTGGAGATGATCGACCGCTTCGGTCTCTTGCCGGAACCCGCAAAATACCTGTTCGGCGTCACGGAACTCAAGCTGAAGGCCAGGCCCATCGGCATCCGTAAGCTCGAGGCGGGGATCGCGGAGGGCCGAATCCTGTTCCAAGGGGAACCAGGGATCGATCCGGCACATATTATCCGACTTATTCAGACCCGCCCCAATGAGTTCAGGCTGGAGGGTGGCGATAAACTCCGTTTTTATCGCGATATGAACGCACGGGAACAGCGGATCAGCATGGTCTCAGCAGTGCTTGATGAGATAGCAGGCGGATAAACGACGCCTCTTAAGATCACCTCAGACGTATTATCAGGCTCGCGGTAATGAATAATACTCGCTTTTTTTTCTCTGCTACGAAACAATACGAAAAATGGATACTGCCATGAAATTCTCCACCAATCTGTCGCTGATACTCCTTTTATTGCTGTTCACGGCCCCGGCCGTTGCCGGCGACAAGGACTATGACATAGAACTTATCCTGTTCGAACGTAGCGGTGGCGGGAGCCAGGAGGCCTGGCCAATTAATCCGGGCAGCCCGGATATGCAAAACGCCCGATCTCTGGAGAAGGGTGCAGGGCCTTTTAGCATTCGGCCCGCGTCTGTGTGGCAGCTAAAAAACGAAGCTGCCCGCCTCCAGGCGACGAGCGGTATAACCCCCCTTATCCATCTTGCCTGGCGCCAACCGGTCGCATCCAGCAAAGATGCAGAACCCATACGCTTGAGGTCTTCATCAACGGGAAAGCTCGAAGGCACGGTAAAGGTCAGTCTGGGCCGCTATCTCCATGTTGATCTCGACCTGCTGCTCGACCATCGTTACCGGTTTCAGGCCCACCGCCGCATGCGCAGCGGGGAAATTCACTATATCGATCACCCCTTGATGGGCGCTCTGGTGCTTATTTCACCGGTGACGGATGCAAAAACCTCAGATTAAGCCTCTGACAACCCACGTTCCACTTGCCGACAGGCCTACCCGCGTTTTGTTGTAATGGCGGCATCCCTATACGCATATCGCGCCGGATCGTTCCAAATCCGCATTAGCTTTCTGCGCAACCGGAAATAGGCATATGAGGCTGCAATCGAGTTCAGCATCACTCCCGTAAACACACGTAAATAGGCGGTAAAGGAGCCCTTCTCGTCCGATGACGAACGTCGTTCACCGTATTTCGGGATCCGCCTCAACGGCACGTCCAAGGAATAGATGCCACTATAATGCGTCGACACAAAAGCGGTAACCAGATTATCCAGGGTATTCAGTTTCTTGTTACTACGAAGTGCGACCATACGGCGAAAGATGCGTTCGATATGCTCTTCGCTGTAAAAGCATTTCCAGGCTGACCGGTAGGCGGCCTCCCACTCCTCATCTGACATTTTCGGATGATGGGTGACGCGATGCGTCAGATCATACCTGTTCATATCCTGATTTATCCACGCACCTTCCCGAACCATGCGCGCATAATCTGCGCTCCCCGGGAGCGGCGTCAAATAGGAAATACTTAGAACGTCAACGGGCAATTCCCGCTTGATGGTTTCAATATCCCGCAGGACGGATTCCTGAGTATCGTCCTGAAAACCGATGATATACCCGGCCAGAATAATTACCGGCCCCTTCTTCCAGGCCAGCATCATGTCACGGTATTCGCTGATTTTGTTGTGCTTCTTGTTTACGCTGGCCAGGTTGTCCGGATTAATACTCTCCAAGCCGATAAAGACCTGATCAACTCCCGCCCTGACCGCTTTATCTATAAAATTCGGGATGCGGTGACATTGTGTATCTACTTGAATAACAAGGTTAAATTTACAGCCTTCCTGCTCTCTCAGCTCGATCAGACGATCCAACAGGGGCTCCCAATTGCGATTACGGGCGAAATTATCGTCAGTAATAAAAAACCGGCGCATACCCGACTGCAGGTTTACACGCACGATCCTCTCCAGGTCGTCTACCGACCGCTGCCGGCTTTTTCTGCCATGAACATTGATAACGCAGCAGAATGAACACTCAAAGGGGCATCCTCGGCCCAAATCAAAACTCGCCGAACTGGCGAAAGAACCACACACCTTGTTTAATGGCAAATATGGAGTGGGCTGATTGGAAATATCCGGAACATCGTGGAGATAATCATATGTCGTCTGCAATTTACCGGTGAAGGCATCCTGAAGTACGCGCTCCAGTCTCCCCTCCTCAGCTTCACCAAGGAACAAACTTACACCAAGGTCCTGTGCCTCCTTTATCTCGGGAGGAATATCCGGCAGTGTGGCGAAACATCCGGAAACATGAAACCCCCCCATGCAGACAGGAAGGTCTCCGGCAAGGAAGGGGCGCGCAATATCCACCGCCCGCGGAAACTGGTTCGACTGGACGCCGACCAGCGCCACCAACCCCTTGCCACCATCTTTCTTGACCCTGCTAATCAAGTCGGGGGCACTGATTCTATGACTGGCGTCATCTAAAGCATGGATCTCAATATCAACACCATTCCCGAGGACTTCCCTTTTCCGGCACTCTTCCGCCATTCCGTACAAAACCCCCAGTGTCGCAGACGGGACTTCTGACCAACGAAATCGCAATGGATAACCTTCATCGTCATAGCGCGTGGGCTTTATCAGGATGAGATGGAAGGTTTGTCTTCCTGCAGCTTCGCCAAACATAATGGAAATGATCGTTCAACAATACCGGCATCAATAAAAACGCAGGTATTTCTGAATTGCCAAGTTAAATGAAGAGGGAAGAATAGAAAGAAACCATACGCCGATATTCAATGGAAAAGGAAATGACACCCTGGCGCGGTTCTTCTCTATACCTTTCTTAATGATAACCGCCGCCTTGTCTGCAGATATCAGAAACGGCTTTGAGACCGGATAGCTGTCGCTCATCGCGGATTTCACGAACCCCGGACAGATTACCGTTACACCGATACCACGCGGAGACAACAATCCCCGCAATGCCTCGCCATAGACCTTTACCGCCGCCTTGCTCCCCGAATAAGCCGGTGAAATCGGCATCCCTACATAGGCCGCCAGGGAACTCATCATTGCAATCTGTCCCCTGCCCCGAGACTGCATGCGGTCTATCAGGGGAAATACCGTTCCCAGCACGCCGTACAGATTGGTATCAATGACAGTACGGATATCATCCCAGCTTTCTGACTCTTTTTCCGGACCGATGGTACTGGTCACGCCCGCGTTGGCAATCACGAGATCAACAGGATATTCATCGTCAAAATTCAGTAGCCAGGCGGATAGCGAATAGGAGTCGGTAACGTCAACTACGGCGAGAATCACATCGGCACCTGCTCGCGTACACTTATCCCGGGTTATTTGCAACTGGGTCTGATCTCTCCCAATCAATCCCAGAGTGACCCCGGGCCCGGAAAATACTTCAGCCAGAGCCGTGCCGATAGCCCCGCTGGCTCCGGTAATAACTATATTGTTTCTTTTGACAGACATCGCTAGGGCTGCATTACCAGAAAGCTCGTGTTTAAAACGACAAAAATTACAATTAATCTGCGTGTTTTAGGCATCTACCCGCAATCACCTATCGATCGGTTGTCCGACCCTCAGTTTCCGGACGCTCGACCCCAATCCACCTTGCTTCTATTCCGATGCGCCGCTAAATGCTTCAGGACAGACTCCAACTCACAGGGCTCTCCTGTTTGGGGGTCGATATAGCGGCTATAGAGGAGACATGCCGCCGCAAATAGCTGCTCCACACTCCTCTCTTTCTTACGTGCCGAAGAAGGAATAAGATCTTCCGTCAAACCCCAGCCGGCATAAAAAGGCACCCCAAAACACCGAACCGGCTTACCCAATAGAAGCGACTCAAATCCCATTTGGGAGGAAACAACGTAAACATAATCCACTTGCTGAATAAGCGATATGGAATTCACCTCCACGGTCAGAACACGAATCCGCTCATTGTATGCGGAATTCAGCAAATGCCCCTGCTTGCTCCCCGCCAATACGTCCGGATGGATCTTTACAATAATTTCCGCGTCGGGATGATGCAGTAACGCCTCATTCAACATAAGCTCAAAGCGGTCGCCATCGGCCATCCCATGGCGAACCGAAAGGTCGCCCTTTGTCTGATCTACGATTAGAACACGAGGAGAGCCTATATCCCGTAGTTTAATATCCCGTGCGTTGTTGTATTTCGACAGCCTGTTATGAACAATATAATCGATGCAGTCCCGCGCTCGCTTGAGCAGTTCCGGATCATCCAACGGATCCCCGCCGGATTTCTCTACTACCTTTTTCAGACGTGCGAATGCCGGGAGATCAGGAAGCGCGCCAAAGTCCCCATTTAACATCCGCTCTAGGCGGGACGGGCGTGTCGCATCATAGTATATGCCCAGATCATCAAGCACCAGAGATAACGGATTACTCCGTTTCACACCTAAAGCGATAGATCGATAGAAGCCATCCTCAACATGAATAAATGGAATGTTTCTTCTGCATGCGTTGTTTTTTAGTCGCAACGCTTCTTCCTTCAGTCCCCACCCCGCGCAAAAGCACCCTCTGGAGGGGAACAACGAAAATGGTGGTCGCCGGCGCACCTTGACCTGTCCCAGGAACTGGCCCAGGTAAGGCAATCTGTACATACCGGAAGATGATACAAAAACCTGGAATTCTTTATCTTCCAATATACTCATATGACTGTTCCGATCAGACATCAATCCCTGCCGGCGGGAAGAATATGGTTCACCAAATTTAAATGCAGTCGCCCCACCGCCTCCTCCACTGCCCTATCAAGACCTGGGCGATTATAGAAAACTCCGCGTATTTGTATTGTGGCGGCAACAGCATTGATAAAGGCCTCCAGCAATTTCGCATCCGGCGGTCTGCAATCCGACCAGAATTCATCCAAGGTCCCCTGGAAGGTCAGTCCCGGAATGTCATAAACAGCCTGACCGAGCGCCACGAGCGGACCATTAAGCTGCAGAGCGCGCATTCCTGCTGTGCTGTTTATAGTAACCATACCCCTGGATGCCCGAATCATCCGGTCAAGATCCCCTCCGTCAAAATAGTGCACACGATCAGCGACCCCTTTTTCCGTTGCAATACGGGGAACGATTTTACTCCAGTTTCGAAGCCCCGGGTCCCAGGGATGAACCTTAACCAACAGCCTCGCATTTTCTGGGGCGTGTCGGGCAAAAGATTCAATAACTTCATGGATAGAACCCTCAAGGTCTCCAAACGATGAATAGGCCCGGATCTGAAAATCGTTTTCCATCTGTAGTGGAAAAACATACAGCGGACTTCCACCAGCCTGCAGCTCGTGAAAACTTCTTGTGTATTCACGTTGCTTGAATTTGCTCTTTAGAAGGCGCCAGCCGGTACCAAGATAGACCAGGATCGGGTTGTCCCGCTGGTGGGTACGATATTTCGGATACAGCCAACGTAAAAAGTAGTTTGACAAATGGTAGGTCATATCCCACAGGACCATGGTCCAGAAGCTATCCTGGTAGCGTCTTCTCAGATCCGCCTTGGGTACACCCTCGGCCAGGGATATGATTTCCCTGGGGTTGCGCGGGAAACGGGACATACCGCTCATACCGTCTCTCTCCAGGGTGATCCAATCGGGACGCAGGTATCCGAAATCCGTCACCGTCACCTTGATACCGAGCTCCTTGGCGGCGGCGATCGCATGTTTATGATACTCCCGCTGCTCCCCCAGAAGCACCAAATCCGTGATCTTACGGTTTTCCAGAACCTCCCTGATAAACACAGGCCACTCATCCAGGCTCCCGCGGTAATTGATTCTCTCCGGATAACGCCAAAACAACTGATCACCAATACAGAGATTGACACCAAGTACCGTATGTCCCTTTTCGGACAGAGCGCGGGCAACACGGGTAAAAAAAGGACTTATGGGCCCCTGCAGGAACAAAAAACTTCTCTCCGACATCAGGACTACCCTTCCACCTCTACCAGTCGCCAACTTTTCGGCTTATTCGCCAGTTCCTTGAGCAGCGAAAAATTTGCCTCGTGACTCGGACTTTGAAAGGTTAATTGCCCCAGGATCGGGGCCCCGAGAAGTGCCATATCACCGACCACATCCAACACGCGATGACACACAAACTCATCCTCCATCCGTTGCCCGCCAATAACACCATTCCCCCAGATTGCCGCTGCACACCAGGGGCCCGCACCCCGCAAAATAGGCCGCCCCGTAAAAAGACCGTAGAGGATAGCCGGGACCGCCAGTTTGACGCGGCCGAAGGAACGTGCCGCCGCAACCCGATTACGCAATAGATCAGGGGTCAGCTCTTCATCCAAAGTCCAGCGGCCGATATTCCTTAATGACATGGATATCTTTACGCCATAGGCATGGCGTTCCGCGGGAGCGACCCTCAGGTGCCGTTCCTCCTTCTCCCACGCCACTGCAGAAAGGATCTCAATAAACCTCCGGGGCACACCCGAATCCCGACGCCCAACCTTTTCGATGACCTCGATCCAGGGCAAGGCGCTGCCATCGAGAATGGGCAACTCCTCCCCTTCAATCTCCACCTCCACATCGTCAATTCCACACGCGAGAAATGCAGCCAGCAGATGCTCTATGGTACGTACAATCATGCCGTTTTCCGCCTGCAGTGCGGTGCACATAGGCTGGCTGATCCGGTGTGCGATATCAGCCGGCACCGAAGCCAGATACTTTCCCTTTTTCACTCGATGAAACAGGACGCCGCTATTTGGCGGGGCCGGATTGATACGTACGATAGTTTGCCGACCGGTATGCAACCCACGACCTTTTACCAGCACTTGGCCGACAACCGTTCCACGCGTCGCCGTCCAGCCGGGGACGGGTGGAATCTGCGGCAGCGATGCGCAACCTATATCCTTCGATTGATCCATCTGATCGCTCCCACAAGCCCAAGCGCCTTGGTAACCTCCCGGATCAAAAAATAGAGCCGGGAACGAGCCCGCATCCACAGAGGTAAAGAATGACTGCGGAGCCTGAGCAGAACCGTTTCCGGCCCGCAGAGCGCGCGCTCCAGCCAGTCGAAATAGGCGGGATATCTGATCAGCACCCCGGCCACCAGTTCATCCAGCTGCAATTCCCGACCTCTGCGGGGAAATTCAACTCTATCGCTGGTTAATCCCCACCCCGCATAGAAAGGTCCGCCATATACATGTACCTGTTTACCCCGTAGCAGGGCCTCAAAGCCGGCTAACGAGGTCAGGGTATGTATCTCATCAACAATATCAAACAGCGCCGCGATCTCCATCCCTCCCACCTGCTGGTCCGCCAGGCCGGCGATATCATCGTGACTCACCCCCCCGGGTCGATTACCCCGCCATACGTCCGGGTGCGGTTTAAAGAGAATATAGGCATCCGGATTAGCTCTCCTTACGGCCCGCAACAACTCCAGGTTGGTGTAGATTCCACAACCACCGTGCCGCACGGAGGCATCCACCTCCACCTGCCCGGGCACCAGAATTGAACGCCGGTTTTTCGGTGGCGTCTCGAGATCAGGGGTCCGACCACCGACAGCATATTTGGTGACTGCGGAGCGGACGATGAGTTCACGCAGCGCCCGTGCTTGCTGCAGGAGTTCCGGGGAAAACGCCTCCGACCCAAGTATCTCTTCCAGATCACTCGGACGGTCCGGATCATAATAGATACCGTTACCATCCAGCACGATAGAAAAGGGCCAACTGAAATCGGAGCCCAACCCTACGGATCTGATAAATCCGTCCTCCATTCTTATCAGGGGCACGCCCCGATCTGCGCAAAGGGCAGACAAACCGTCATCTTCCTCGCTGGCCCAGACGATCACCTGACCGCCCCTTTCGGTGGCAAGAGATACAGCATCTTCCGCCCGCCGGACAAAAGTCGACCTACTCCCGAGCGCGGAAAGAAAAGTCCGGACAATAGGTTTTTTCCAAAGAGTAAACCCGACACAGATACTGACCGGCCGTCCAATCAACGATGCGTTTCTATCGGATGGATTATTCAGACTCATTTCTCCGCCGTCGCCGCACCCGGATTACGCAACAGGGACCAGAGGCGCAGCTCTCCAGGCAAACGAATATCGGAATAGACATCGAATCCGTACCTGTCATAAAAACCCAGATTACTCTCCTCACCGGTCTCCAGATAAACCGGAAGATTATGATGGTCACATTGATTCAACACCTCCTGCAGCAAGGCTCCGCCGTAACCCATACCCTGGAAATCCGGATCGACACCGATCACCTGAATATAGTAATGGGGAAGCGGTGGGTGTCTGCGTTCTATCAGGTTAAGACCGATTCCTCTGGATACCAGATTTTTCCAACTTGCGATTGAAGCATAGCGGGTAAGGAATTGCAGTTGCGTATGCAGCCCCAACCGCCATGTGTCCGGCGGCAGCCCTATGACGGCGCCTTTGGCATCACTGGAAACAAAAATCTCTCCGTCAGGGTGAAGAAGATCCGTTAAAATCAGCCTGAACAACCGTTTCAGGGCCGATACACGCTGCCGGTCCTGGCGCACCAGCCAGTTGAAATGAGCATCCTGATCGAAGGCACGGGAAAACAGCTCAACAAGGCCGGAAAGATGAGGAGTGACGGCCGCCCCTTGCAGCTTCTTGGTGGATACAACGGAATATTGTTGTCGGTTCACGCTAAATTAGGCTGGGTATATTAGATCGGGGCTACGCTATTCCCTTGCCTGTGGTGTCGACAACGCGCTTCCCCCTGGCAGCCGCACCATACGGAACGACAGGTCAAATTCCAAGCATCTTCCCCAACACGTCCACGGAATGGCGGATCTGTTCCTTGGTATGGTTACAACTCACGAAAAACCGTAAACGGGCCGTTCTCTCCTCCACCGCCGGATAGATAACGGGCTGTACGCTTATACCCTGCTCAAAGAGTGCGTTCACCACCTTCGTGGTCTTTACGGAACTTTTAATTATGGCGGGTATCACCGAAAATCCCGCGCTTGTCCCGGTATCGATACCCCTTTCCCTGGCAAGTTCCAACATCAGCTGCCCACGACGCTGCAAACGTTCCACCCGCTCCGGCTCCGCCAACATAATCCGCAATGCCTCCAGAGCGGCGGCCGCAACCGGCGGCGACATACCCACGCTATAGAGAAATCCGGGAGCGGCGAACTTTAGATGTTCCACTAAGGCCTTTTCGCCTGCGATATATCCGCCACACCCCGCAAGCGCCTTGCTTAAAGTCCCCATCCATATATCCACATCCCTGCCCGGCACAGCGAAATGTTCGGCGATTCCGAATCCCCGCTTACCCAAAACCCCAAGGGCATGCGCCTCATCCACCATCAAAAAGGCCTGATGCCGACGCTTTATATCGATAAACCGGGGCAGCTCCGGATAGTCCCCATCCATGCTGTAGAGCCCTTCGATCACGATAAGAACCCGTTCATACTGTCTTCGGATATCCGACAAGATTCGATCCAGAGCCTGCCAATCGTTGTGTGGAAAGGAACGCCGATGGGCACCGGAAAGCTGAATTCCCTGCAATACGCTGTTATGAATAAGCGCATCATGTATTACCAGATCCTTCTCTCCGAAGAGGTAACCGATGGTGGTCACATTGGTGGCGTGGCCACTAACAAATGTCAGAGCATCCTCGACCCCGTACAGATCGGCCAGCTCCTGCTCCAGATCCCGCTGAATCACCCGTTCACCCGATACCGGACGACTGGCACTGACCGAGGTACCCCAACGATCGATCGCCTCCTTGGCCGCCCGGTTGACCCGCGGATGACCGCAAAGTCCCAGGTAGTTGTAACTGGAGAAATTAATGTACTGACGACCGTCAATTTGCGTGGTACTGCTCGCCACACCCTCATGCAGACGGAAGAAGGGATTTTCAAGACCCAGGCGACGGGCCGCCATCTGGGGCACCAGCAGTTTTTCGTAGGCCGGGAAACGATCAAACCGGATAAACGCCTCTGCAACAGGTTTCCCATCCTTGGCGGACCCGCTCCCGGTATCACCGCCGGCGGCCAATTGCCGATCCCCGGTCTGATGGTCCTTGCGATCCCGAAATTTGCGGATCAACTCATCTTTCGCCTGGCCCGAGAGCCCGAACAGTCCGGTTGGTCCTTTCTCTTTGGTCATCGGTTAAGCCGCCTCAATTCGCAGATAGATTTTTCATATCTTCAACAACCGCTCCCAGCTCTTCCTCGTCGAGCTTTTCGACGTGGCGTGATGCCACCGACGACACCATATCCTGTAACCTTTGTTCTTCCGCATCCTCATTCCCGGGTTCGCCATCCACCAACAGACGTGCCAGGGATTCCGCAACACGGTTGATGGTCGGCCCTTGCGCCAACGCCATGGTGGGCAGGGAGACGCCGAATCGTTTATCCAGACCGACCATAAGTTCAACAGCCATTAAGGAATCCATTCCCAAATCGAATAGTGAACGGCGGGGATCCAGGCGCTCCTTCGGCAGCCGCAAAACACTCGCAACCTCTTCGGCAACAAGATCAGCTACGATCTCAAGCGCTTCCTCAGAGGTCTGACCGGCGATACGTGTATATACATCTTCCGACCGTGTCACGTTGGCGCCGTTTCCGGCTGCCGTACGACGCAGGATATGAAAGCGCGCGG
This sequence comes from Sedimenticolaceae bacterium, assembly GCA_050291465.1. Lineage (GTDB taxonomy): Bacteria > Pseudomonadota > Gammaproteobacteria > Chromatiales > Chromatiaceae > CBFDBF01. The sequence goes on from JBNKJV010000007.1 coordinate 36,250, forward strand.
AAGACGAGGACGGCAGAAACCGCGCCAGAACCTGCCAGTCGAGTTCGGTTACCGCCATACCGCCGGCGTCTGTGGACAATATTTTCCCCAACTGATTCAAAGCAGTACCCGCGGTCAGTGCTTTCCCGCCCAGACGGGATTGCAGAGACTCTTTCACCTCCTGGTTACGGGTCAGATAACCGGCATCTTCAATCGCCCCCCAACTGACACTGGACGCCGCCAATCCGAGTGAACTGCGATAATCCGCCAACGCCTCCAGATACATATTGGCTGCCACATAGTTGGCCTGCCCCGGATTACCTATGAAGGTCGTGACAGAGGAATAAAGAACAAAAAACTCGAGCGGCAAATCCTGAGTCAGCAGATGCAGATTCCACGCCCCCTGGATCTTCGGCTTGAGTACCTCCAAAAAGCGTTCCCGATCCAGGTTACGAATGATACCGTCGTCCAGCACCATGGCGGCGTGAAAAATCCCCCGCAGCGGAGGAAGATCCCGTTGAATCTCCTTCAGAACCCTTGCGAGGCGAACCCGGTCCGTCACATCGCATGCCTTCACAAGCACATTTATCCCTTTCGCTCCGAGTTCTCCGACCAATTCAGCCGCACCGGGCGTTTCACCGCCTCGCCGGCTCAGCAGAACCAGGTTGCCGACTCCCTGTTCCGCCAGCCAACGGGCCGTTTCCCTGCCAAAACCGTCGCTCCCCCCGGTAACCAGATAGGTTGCGTCGCTGGCAAACGTGACGTCCGCCACCGGGTTCGGCGACATCTCGGCCACTTCCGATATGTCATCAAAGGTCACCAGGATCTTGCCGATCTGACGAGACTGCTGCATATAGCGAAATGCATCGCCGATCTGCGATACCGGAAAGCTCCGGTAAGGCAGCGGTCGTAACAGGTTCTCCCTGAAAAGATCCATGACTTCATGGAATATGCGCTCAGCCAACGCCGGTTGCTCCACCATCAACTGATCCGCATCGATACCATAATAGGTAATGTTATCCTTGAAGGGGCGCAGACCGATGTGGGTATTTTCGTAGAAATCCCGCTTACCCAGTTCCAGGAAACGACCAAACGGGCGCAGCACCTGCAGGTTCCGTCTGACGGCCTCCCCGGCCAGGGAATTCAGGACCACGTCGACCCCTTTCCCGTCCGTGTGGTGAAGAATCTCATCAGCAAAATCGAGGTTACGGGAACTCATTACATGATCGGCACCGAGCAGACGGACAAAATCCCGCTTCTCATCACTACCGGCGGTGGCAAACACCTCCGCCCCGAGATACCGGGCCAACTGGATGGCGGCGATGCCCACGCCTCCGGCCGCTCCGTGGATCAAGACCTTCTCCCCCGGCTGTAACCTTGCCAGATGATGCAGGGCATAATAGGCGGTAAAGAAAACCGTCGGCACGGTGGCCGCCTCTTCGAACGACCAATGGGACGGCTTGGGCACGGCAGACGCCGCCTTGGTCATTACGCGGCGGGCGAAGCAGGCGGGAGCGAAGGCCACAACCGCATCACCCAACTCAAACTTGGTAACATCGGTTCCGACACGGGTAACCACGCCCGCCAACTCCATGCCCAGCGTCGCTCCTGAAAATCCGTTTTCCACGGCATCATCCGGCAACAGGCCCAGGGCGTACATCACATCACGGAAGTTGAGACCGGCCGCCTGCGGCTGAATCTCGATGGCATCCGGATCAAGGGTTTGCTCCGGAGCAGGCGTCCAACGGAGGTTTTTGAGCTGCCCGGGCACATCAAAACCCAGAACCAGATTCCCGGCTTCCTCCGCGCCACGCCCCGACACAGGAGGCTGCCGGCGCTCCATACGAGGCACATAGCGGGCACGCTCGGTCAATACAACCTCTTCTTCTCCGTCGGAGGCCAGTAACTCCGTAATCAAGGCCTCGGTCACCCCCGCGTCCAACTGCTCCGTCCGCAGATCGATCAACCTGCATCCCAGGTTAGCGTACTCATTCATGATCACCCGCCCGAAACCCCATAGCGGCGCCTGGGAGGGCTGGACCTTCCCCAGATCGTAATCGTGATCGAACACTCCGCCTCCGGTCGTAATCAACCACAGCTTCGGCCGGAGGACTTCCGCCTTTCCTTCCAGGGCCTGCAGAAGATACAGCAGGGTGATACAACGACGCTCCTGCGCGGCGATGGGATCCCGCTCGGCAGATTCCCCTCCCGCCTCCAGTCCCAGAAGGTGGATCACATGATCACAACCACCCATCTCTTCGGTGACACGGTTCAGGAGAGCGGCCATCCCGTCAGGGGACTCCATATCCGCCACAATTACCCCGGGATCCACCTGTTCATCTATCCCCCCGGGGACAGAAACACGTGCAACGTGTCCGTGAGAGAGCAACTGGTTCAGCAGCGACTCCGCCAATCTTCGCGAATCGCCTTTCCCATCGGCCAGCAACAACCACGATTCCGCCGTTGCGGAAACGGGTTTCATTTCAACAACCGTGTCCGGGGTTGTGGCCAACAGCAGGTAACTTCCTATCTCTCTCTCCCCGCATTCCGGCTCCAGCAGGGTCTCCACCTCCGCAAAACCGACACCGGTCAGGAGATCCTTCCAGGCCGCCGGGACCAGCATCCGGGTCTTGACCTCACCCGCACGGTCCATACGCCACCACTCTTCCTCCAGGCCGTCGACAAAATCCATTACACGGGCAGGGTGCCGCTCCAGTAACAGAAGCTTACCACCGGGTGCCAACTTGGCCCTGATATCAGTCAGGGCACGATGGAGATCGTCGGCGCGATGCAGATCGTAGTTCACAACCACCAGATCAAAGTACTGAGGGAGATCCTCACCCAATGTCAAGGAGTCCCAGTCCAACAACACAGTCGATATAAAGGGATGTCCGGCGAACTCCAATTGCCGCTGCGCAAAGCTATCGTCTTCAGTATCGCCAAGCACGTAATCACAACGGTCAGGTGGGAGATAAGTCAGTATTTGCCGTGGGAAAGCCCTGGAACTCGCTGCGATTTCCAGAATGCGCAACCGGCGGTTATCGGGCCAGTCAGCTGCGACGGCGCGCACGATCTCCCGAGCGGCCAGATCCATCCCAAGATAAGTGGGAGATGCGTCGTACAGCTGATCCAACAGGGGACTGGCCTTCAGCGACGCGGAAAATCCGTCAACATCGACGTCGCCCTCCAGCAATCCGACCAGGTGGAGCCCGACCCGGCCGGCGAAAACCAGCTCTGGGAGGTAGGCGGGATAATCTCCCAACAAGGCCAACCAGATATCTTCCGGTGTCGGCGGATCACCACCCTCCGCCAATACCCAACCCTCCTCCCGATACTCCAGCAGTTCATCCTCCACCAGGATCCGGCAGAGCCAGGAGAAATAGTCCCGCAGGCGGGGATCGATCAGTTTGCCGCTCACCACCTCCGACAGCGTGGCTTCATGGCGTTCCACCATCCCGATCAAGGCGCGATAGGCAAAGGCACTGACGAGGGCGTCAAACAACGGAGCCACCTGTTGAAAATAGTCCCGACTCCTGAGCACGGGTTCCATCTCGAGCAACAGGGCTTCCGCCTGATCGATGAGATGCGAGATCTCAGCGATCGGGGATGATTCCTCCGCGGCCGTCCGCGGTTTCACATGGAGCCTGTTTGTCCAAAAGGAGGGCAAGGATGCCCAACCGTGGTTCAGCTGAACCTCCTGAAACCGGCACCCATCCACCAGCGCTATGGTATCCCCTGTTTCATCCAGTAACCGGAACCTGACCAGTATCGAATGTGGACTGCGGCGAATGACGTGTGTCCCGCACCAAACCGGCAACCCACCGGTCTTGAAAAGCCGTAACCGCCCGATGCGAACAGGTACCAAAGGAACGCCCTTTCCACTATCGATGTCTTCCCGGAAGACATCCACAATGGTCTGGAAGCAGGCGTCCAGAAAAACAGGATGAAGCAGATGCGTCGGGAGATCCGCGCGGATAGACTCCGGCGCCTGAATACGGGCCAACAACTCCTGATCCCGTCTTCGGATCTCCACCACACCCTGGAATGCGGGGCCATACTCCAGTTGGGACAGGCTGCTGCGACGATAGTGTATCGCCCGGTCTATTACCTCCCCACCATCCCTGTCATCAGGATCCCATTCGACGGCGGCCTGCTTCTCGTGCATAACCGCCGGGGGCACGCCCACCAGCCGTCCGACCACGTGCAGTGTCCAGGGATCTTCGCTCAGACGTCGTCGAGCACGTATACGGAACCGGCCCTCTTCCGGAGAAAGATCGAAACGTACGGTAGTGGCGTGCTCCGGATCCAACACCAGGGCCGCTCGTATCTCCAGTCCTTCGATCTCATGGGTGTCAACAGCATAGTGTTCAGCGGATGCCGCAAGCGCCATCTCCGCAAAGGCGGAGCCCGGAAGCACCACCGCTCCAGCCACCACATGATCCGCTAGATAAGGTGTCTTGCGGATATCCAGGTGGTTTTCCCAAAGCGCCTCGCCATCCTTAAGACGATACCCTAATAGCGGATGAACCGGTTTCCGACCTATAAGACCATAGCCTTCGCTGGTGTTTTCGCACCAATAGCGCTCCCGCTGCCAGGGATATGTGGGCAACCGTACATAGCGTCCGGGTTGCGGAAACAGCGCCTCCTGCGGCCATGGCGCGCCCAGTAGCCAGGCGCGATAAACCTGTTTCTGCAGATGCGGCAACGTATCACCATCCTTGTTCAGGGTAGGCAACGCCCGCCCGTCGGTTCCGCTTGCGGTCAGACATTCGCCGACATAGCGTTGCATAATGGCGTGCGGGGCGATTTCCAGGAACAGCCGGCAACCCTTCCCGATGAGCGTTCCGATCGCCTGTTCAAACAGCACCGGCTGTCGGATGTTGTCCCACCAGTAGGTCGCATCCAGGTTCTCCCCTGCCAGTTCCCCGCCTGTTACGCTGGAGACGAACACCCCGTCTCCGGCCCGCGGTTCCAGGTCCGCCAACCCCTTCTGTACCCGATCACGAATCGAATCCATGCGACTGCTGTGAAAGGCATACTCCAGGTCCAGCAGGCGGAAGAACGCCCCCTCTTCCTCCAGGCGCCGTCCAAGCTCCTCCAGATCTTCGAGATCGCCGGACAGGATTACCGCTCGCGGACTGTTGATTCCGGCGAGCTCGAGCACTCCGCTTAAACCGGCCTTTGAGATCTCTTCCTGCAGCCGCTCCGGGGACATCCCCGCCACCGCCATACGCCCCCCGCCCCGGGTCAGGGCCTGGGCGGCACTGCGCTCATGTATTACGGTCACCGCCTGTTCCAGGGTCAACACACCGGCAGCCCAGGCGGCAGCCACCTCGCCGACGCTGTGCCCCGCATAGTGATCCGCCTGCAGACCCGTTCGACGCAGCAGCCGGGTAATACCCACCTGTACGGCAAACAGCGTGGGCTGGGCCACTTCCGTGAGATGCATGTGGGAATGAGCCGTATCCGCCTGAAGTTGTTGCGCCAGGGAGAAGTCCACCCGCTCCCCCAGCAGGCCCTCGATCTCCTCTACGGTCCGGCGAAACAGGGGCTCTTCCTCCATCAACTGCCGGCCCATACCGATCCACTGGGAACCGTTGCCGGAGTACACGAACGCAACCGGGGCAGGCGACGGAGTCAGCGCCTCCTCCACCATCCCTTGCTCCGGTAGCTCTCCCTCTGCAAACCGGCCCAGGGATGCGGCTATCTCCCGGTGGTCGTTCCCTCTGACCGCCAGGCGCACATCCAACCATTGGCGGCGGGTGGCGGCCGTAAACGCCATGTCGTAATAGTCCGCCGCGGCAGTGACCTCCGACAGCAGGCCGGAATAACGCGCGGCCAGTTCTCTTAGGGCGGCGGTTGTCTTGGCCGACAGGAACAGGGGCGGTACCCCTTCAGGCCCCGCGTTCTCTGTTCGTTCCTGCTCCGGTTGCCGATACTCCCGCAGCATCACATGGGCGTTAGCGCCGCCGAAACCGAAGGAGTTCACCCCCATACAGAGGGGTCTACCCCCCTCCGGCAGTGCCCGGTATTCGGTCACCGGCTGCAGATTGAGCCCTTTGAAATCGATCCGGGGATTGGGGCTCTCCAGGTTCAGGGTGGGAGGAAGAGCCCGGTGTTTCAGGCACAACACCGTTTTCACCAGGCCGGCCATGCCGGAGGCGGGTTCCAGGTGGCCTACATTGGACTTCACCGATCCCAAATAGAGGGGGCTGTCCGGGGAACGGGCGCTACCCAAAACTTCACCAATGGCGGACGCCTCGATCGGATCCCCCACCGCAGTCCCCGTTCCGTGGGCCTCGATATAATCGATATCGCCGGCCTTCAACCCCGCCTGCTCAAGGGTCATCCTCAGCAGATCGGCCTGACCACGGGGACTGGGGATGGTGATACCGCTCTTATCCGCACCATCCGAATTGGTACCCGTGGCAAGAATCACCGCATGTATCGGGTCACCGTCCGCCTGGGCCCGGTCGAGAGTCTTCAAAAACAGTATGGCCCCGCCTTCGGAGCGCACATAACCGTCGCCTGACACGTCAAAGGCGCGGCATTGGCCTGTTGCTGACAACATAGAGGCCTTGGAAAACCCTATGAACGGATAGGGATGCAGCAGCAGATGTATGCCTCCTGTGACGGCCATAGAGGACTCGCCGTTCCTGAGACTCCTGCACGCCTGGTGCAGGGCCACCAGAGACGATGAACAGGCGGTATCGAGAGCCATGCTGGGACCGCGCAGATCGAACGCATAAGAGATCCGGTTGGCGGCGATGCTGAGTGCGTTCCCGGTCATGGAGTGACCGTCGACGATGCTCAGGTCATCCATCGCCCGCATGGCGTAATCCATACCCGAGATCCCCAGATATACCGCGGTATCCGTTCCCGCCAGCTTCCCGGGTACCTGACCCCCGTTCTCCAACGCCTCCCAGGTCAGTTCCAGAAGCAACCGCTGCTGCGGATCCAGCTTGCCGGCTTCGCGTGGGGAGATGCCGAAAAACGAGGCATCGAACATATCCACATCGTCCAACAGACCGGCGGCGCGGGTCACGCTCCTGCCCGGCTCGGATCGTGTCGGATGGAAATAGCTTGCCGAGGACCAGCGTTCATTGCCGATCTCTCCGATAACCTCCCGCCCCTCCTTCAGGATTTCCCAAAAGGACTCCTCGGACTCGGCACCGCCTGGGAATCTGAACGCCATACCGACGATGGCTATTTTCTCATCCATATCAGTAATTCTTATTCCCTTGCGAATCTGTCGGCAAATCGAAGACCTCATCAGGTACCAAGACAAAAAACCTTTTCTTTGCAGGGAAAACCAAAAAGAAGCCCCCTCGGGGTTATGTTACATCCCTTTAGCTCCGAACCAAAGTCGACAGCCTTCCCGGACGGGCATCCCTCCGCATGCATACCAGCGGCGCCGCGCCTACCGATAACGAATGCGGGAAAGGACCGTTTTTTCAATGAGTTACTATCGCAAAAGGGAGGAATATAGTGTTATTTCAGTCTTTTAAACTAGCCGGATTTTTGCTGTCAAAACCGCAGCATAGCAACGGCTTCACCAGCCAACCTGCCTATTATTTGAAGCGACGTCAGCGAAAGTCGATATCTCCTCTAAATAACATCCACTCAATATTTTCCCACTATCAATTTTTATCCCATAGGTGTCGAGCGCGAATGCGCACAATGAATCTGCAAACGACCGACTAATAACCTCGCCGACTTTCCGTATTGCTACTGGGCCTTTTCTAGTAATCACTTTATAGGATTCGTCCGTGATTCGAATAATTAAATCTACCCCTTTCTTTACCGTCTGCCCTACACCACTTTGATCCGGCTTATAGTAATCGTCAAAGAGTACTATTCCACCAATATTCATATACCGATCTAACAGCAGAAAATCGAACAATACAGCCCACGCCTCGTGCAGACCATCGACATAAGCAACATCAAATTTTCCTTGTACTTTATTCCGCAATACTTCTTGCGAGTAACCGCGAAATAATCGAACCCTGTTGGCCGCCCCAGTTCTATATATATTTGCATAGAATTCGCTCTTAAATGACGGATCTATACAGGTTAGATGGCTCACGCGTCTAAGCTTGTTATCAAGCCACCAACATGCTGACATTCCTTCCATGCTGCCGATCTCCAGTACTGACAACGTATCTTTATCATCGAATACTTCCCCAAATACTTGCTCTATGACGGGAATGCGCGTCGCGAACCAGCATTCACGCCGAAATTCGTAGTTATTATTTTTAAAGTTCGACCATCCGATCTGGTCAAAAAGGCTAATACATAATTCGTGCGCTTGAACAAATTTCTTCTGCTTTGATAAAGCATTGAAAAGAAAAGTGGCGACACGATGGTTATATGGATCTATTCGCAAAGCGGAAACCAAATCCTCCTCCGCTCCCCTAAAATCACCACCCGCAGTGCGGGCAATACCTCTTCTCATGTAGGCGTTAAAGTGACTACTATCCCTATCAATTAATTTCGTATACCACGTTATCGCCTCCTCAATCTCCCCTAACATATGTAACGAAAACCCCATACTATAGATCAAGCGGAGGGTCTCTCCCTGTTCGCCTATTGCTTCTCTGTAGTATTTGGCCGCGGATTCATAGTCCTTATCGCAAAGGTATTTATCTGCGCGCTTTTCAAGATCAGAAACTGACATCTCTAGTCGCCTACTCTTTTTCTGAAACTTCAGGTCTTACTTCTTTCCATTACATATAAAACCCTCGGATCAGACAAATTCGCAATCTTCACGAACAAGTATGTCGGCGTATAATTGAATACAGCCACATCTACATATCCTTTTCTAAGCAAATACTTAGCAACCCTTTTGTATTCATAGTCCCCTGCTAACTCCACGAGTAGATGCGCATTATTTTTCTCAAGCGTTTCGGACATACCCTCTAATACTGACAGCTCGGCTCCCTCCACATCAATTTTAATTAACCGCACTTCCAATTCATCTAATTTTTCATCCATCCATGAGTCCAACGTACGAATTCGAACGTCACCTTGACCAGGAACCAGAATGGAATGACCAAGATTTCCATTCCCTAATTGTGCTATTCCCCCTCTTCCCTCTGCTGAGGAAAGAGCCAAATTCTCCGCTGTGACTTTTTCGGAAATATTATTAATATCTACATTTACTTCCAGGATGGAATAGCTGTAGGAACTTGGTTCAAACGCCAATACATTCATGCCGCATACAACGGCCCAATAGCAAGTGTGTGTACCTATATACGCACCAATGTCTATAACATAGCCATCCATATTGTCGAGCAGTACTCTCGACATATCCAGCATGCGTTCTTCGTACGGCATGCCACTTTCGAATATCACCCTTTGTACCAAATCCTCTCTGTAGTTCGGCACAAAATATTTCAGTTGGTAATCATCTATATTTACTATCATTTGCAAATTACCCCACTTTTCGTGCAACCTACGTTTTTAGAAGACCACCCAGACTTCCACCTGCTGGATTACATAGGGGTCAATCGAAACCCATAAGGATTTTTTATAGCCTTCCTGAGATACTTATACGGACCCGTCTCATTATAAATATTCTTCCCAATGACTATACCAAGCGATTACTTGTCTTGTAGGCGTGTAGCACTCGAGGCGATCTCAAAAATCACCCATCTTGGCTCCGAGTACGAAAAAATAATACGCGCTGTTTATTGCGGCACGCTTAAGCGCGGTGACACTGCAGTGGACGTTGGCGCTAGGCGGGGTGACCATACTTTTCCTCTTGCTCGTATTGTTGGACGTAGCGGGAGAATTTATGCATTCGAGCCATTTCCCGGTGATATAGACAAATTATTCAACAGTGCAATTTCCCATGGCATTGACAAACAGATTATTTTCTCCCCCTTAGCACTTTCCGATGCCTCTGGACACGCAGAATTCACATGTTGCGACGGCCTACCTGGCCACAGCGGACTAAAAGAAAAAAAGTCATATCCTTATGAGTGCACCATAAGAAAAACCTCCGTTGAAACCGCCAGACTCGATGATATCCTGAAAGGCAATAATGTTTCCTTTATTAAAATCGACGTTGAGGGGGCGGAATTTTCTGTTCTCCGCGGCTCATCTAATACTTTAAAAAGACACCGACCACTTGTAATTTTTGAGAACAGTTTTACTAACGCAGCCGCACTATATGAATATTCCAAAGAAGATTTCTTTTCTTTCTTCAGCATCCACGGGTATGTTCTTTACGATATATTAGGGATGCCTATAAACGAGTCACATTGGGGACACCGCCTATTGACCTGGAATTTCATTGCCATCCCTTCGGATAATCCCATTCTCCTTTCCAATACCCTGCTTTCCGCCAAAAGCGCTGCCATAGCACTTTTCCCGGACCTAACTGATTTCTTTGTCAATCAATGCGTCTTTTGCCCACCTCATCCCGACAACATTTCATCATAGATTGGCCGTAGTTCCTCTGGGAAGGAAACATAATTTCTATCTGATTGATGCATAATGCGTCTAATATGGGCGTCATCGTATGTGCTAGATATATAGCGCTTTTCCTCCCCTTCTATAACAGATATATAATCGCGCTGACCATGATGTGTTGCTATATACTTATCTGATTCCGCAGCGTCGAAAAAATATGACTTGTCATTGTATCCCCGCCGACATGCGCGCAACGAATAATCCCAGTGCCAATATTTGCGTTTAGGAAACAACCGAGAGTCAACAAAACCGATGTCATGAATAAGACTTTTTGAAACAGTCTGAAGCAGACCCAGTGAACGAGTCACCGCAACCTTCCCTTCGCACCTGCCGGTTTTGTCAATTTTTCTTCTTTTTAATACTCTCCGAAATAGACTTGGCTGCTTTACCTTTTCGTTATAATAGGATAAATGCTCATATCCACTTTCCATCACAGCCTCGATATACAACTTCTCCCAGCCCTGCTTAATAAAAGTAACATCGTCGTCACAAAAGAATGCCAGGTCATAATCGCTGTCCTCAAAATATCGCAGTCCAATATTTGTCAATCCCGGAGCATATATTCGTTTTGGCGCTACTAATATACTGCACCCCGATCTAGAACAAACGCCATCCAGCAGCAAAGAACGCCTTAATGACCCGGGCGAATGATCATCGAGCAATAATAGGCTATTTTCCACGCCAGCGCCCGCTGTCAAATAAAAGCTCTCTAAAAACGCCTGTAAATACTCGTCTCTCCCCCTGCTTTTTACTATCGTCAAAACTCTTATCATATTAACGCACGATTTTTCCAATAACGATAATATATTCCACATTTACTATTTATGAACTCCACCTCTTCCTCAGACATTTCATTCATATACTCCACCGGACATATTTTATCTGCATCAATCATACTTGCCGCATGTTTTATCTTTTCTTTATCTATCTCGGCTACTCCGCATATAGTTGCTAGACGCTCTATTTTTGTTTGCGCATCGTCTGCTAATCCCTCTAACGTGACTATATGATATCGTGATCGATCCAGACTCTCATACTCCTCGATCGATTTAATCATGACCTCCTCATACCACTCCCTAAATTCCGCGGCGTTTTTCGGTCCCCACTGCTTCTTGATTACAGAGCGGTATATATATACTGGATTCCTAATCACGTGAATAAACTTAACGTCCTTCAATGCTTCAATAATCGTCTTAGCCACCTTTATATTATGTGGGGTTTTTTCAATCCAAGATGATTTCTCATATTTTGCGCAAAGCCTTTTAAACAACTCTTCGTAGAACGCAACAACCTCTTCAGGGGTATCTTCAATACTTCGGTGTTCCTCCAGGAGTCGAATATACTCTTCCTTCTCTATTCCCTCACTATCTCCTTTCAATCTCAACGACCTGTTTATAAGAGCAATAGACTCCTCCGCCTCATCCAACATCTGCGTATAGCTCCTCTGCCTGCGCATAACAGAGGCTAATGCAATAGATCCGATGAAAATCCTGGGCTCATACATAGCCAGATAGCCGGATACCTCTTTTAAGATATCGACTACTATGGTTGTGCCCGACCTTCCGGTCCCCCCAATTATTATTCCATTCTTCATTACGCCCTAATTTTCTTTTACTATTCCTGCGGCCCAATTCAATTCACCGGACCCCAGTTTCCTTACCGCACTATTCAATGCTGACATCTGACGGTTTACGCTGTACACGTACAATTTATCGTACATGTCGACGCCCCGATAGGGTCCGTGGTGCTGATTTATTATTTCGAGAATAGCAGATGCAATACTTTCTGCGCTCTTTTGCGCCACCACCCTTATCTGTGACACGGGATAATTGGAAAGCTCCGGCAATCCTCCGGCATCTGTAACAATCGTTGGCAGCCCAGCATACACAGCCTCTAATGCCGCAACCCCAAACGACTCAGTCATCCCATCATCCTCTTTAACATATGAGGGCTGTATATATATATCGGATCTAGCATATAGGCGCAGCAGTTCGCTGTAGGTTACCGGACCAACGATCTCTACGCTGCTCTCTACATTATTCTTTTTTATCAAGGATTCCAGTTGCGTCTGACATGCTCTGTTAGCTGCAACAATAGTAAGCTTAATGTCTTCCTTGATCTTTTCCTTAACAATTGATAGCGCCCTGACAAGATAATCATGCCCCTTCCAATCTACCATTCTACCTACCGTAAGCAACCGATATGACATCTCTTCTTGAAATCGGGCACGAGCTGCTATGCCAACGAATCGATCCCTGGCAATCGTATTAACTAAAGCGATATCTCCAGGGTCTATTCCTATCTTGCGCGCAGCTATATCGCGTACGTAATTTGTTATGCATGCAAACACAACATCGTCTTCCAACGCCGCTCTCTTCAATAACGCCAAATACTCCGGTTGATTGGTTTCCCGGTATACATCATAGCCATATAGCATGATCACCACCGGAATCCTGACTCCCAGGATCCTGAGAATTTTGTCTACCTTTATATATTCGACTCCGAAATGACAGATTATAAGCGTTGGTTTAACCGCGGCTACAATATTAGCTGCCTGTTTGAGCTCAGCATCACTTGGATATCTATAATTCTTTGCTGGTACAAGATGAACATTCTCAAACGGCCGCTCTTCCTCATTCAGACCACGAAAACAGAGAACGTGACTTATCGTATTTAAATTTCGATCCATATTTATGCAAAGATCGTAAATAAACGACTCACTAAACTCGGAATAACTTTCTCTGACGTGCAATACATTTCCATTTAGATAATCATTTCCTGGATAGGACTCCTGATCAAACTGGTAGTCACTAAGCTTCCATCGATATACGTTGTCTTCCCTTACTCCCTCCCTTTGTTGGCGCCGGGAACTACAAATCTCGCTTTCCGCTACATCCTGAATCATCAAATTCGGAAATGCTGTAAACGCGAGATCCTTATGCCTATGTTTCACATAGTGAAGCGGCCCCTCATCAAATGGCATATTTGCTTCCCGACAATACGCCAGGAGTTCCTCAAACACAGACTCGGTATAAATAACCGCATGTGACGCAACACTCGAACCGTTACATTTGTATATATTTCTTGATTGCCAAGTTATCCACTCGTCTTCCCAATGGTATTGGAGTGCGCCAAGTTGAAATATTTTCCAGTTTTCCGGAAGCTGCCGGATTACCGAATCAAAATACCTTTCAAAATCAGAAATCGGGACAAAATCATCATCCAATACGAGTATTCTCTTGTAACCCGCCTCCAACGCATCCTCTAGTACTTCAATCATCGATTGAAGATAGCCCCAGGCACCCGGCGTCTGAATGGCCTTCTTCTTGTTTTTCTGCTCTATATACGCAACTCTACATGCGCTCGTCCGCGCCCCCAGATAGTACTCATAACTGGATTTAATCCTCTCCTTTGGCGCAACGACGGCAAGGGGTGTTGCCGCATAGGCTTCCCATTGATCCTTCCAGGGGCTGGCGCTACCATCAACTGCAGGGAACTTATTTACCGTGAGAGATATCGCGTTAGCGCGATCCTGAGCTTTTCTCCACCTATCGGGCCTGCGCTCAAGATTAAGAATATAGACTTTATCAATGAAGTCATTCAGCTTTATAGGCTTTTCATCAGAGGATGCTTCTGCTAGCGCCAGATATCCCCGCTCGGCGTCATCAATAACTCGGTAGCGCCTATTGATCTCTTCAATTTCTTTGGTTCTTTTGTACTCTTCATCCCACGGAAGACTACACCGATAGTCCTTGGCAATATTATTCTGAAGAGTAACTAATTCATTACTACCATCAGCGTCAAAAAAATAGTCGCTATCATTGAAGCCTAGCCGGCAACATCGCATCGAATAGTCTATATGCCACTGCCCACGTATCGGAAAATTGCGCTCATCAGCCGCCCCAACACGCGCAATTAAATGCGGCGTAAATGTAAATAACGCACCCATCCCTTTATATACCTGACAATAGGATTTAAGTAATCCCGAATCATCGTATACCGGATCCGGTAGTTTATAGTTCTTGTCTTCTCTTTTTCTATTCCACAAAAAATGCGCTATATCCAAGTAGCATAGGTGCTCATATCCAGAACCTATAACAGCCTTATTATAAAGATCATCCCATCCTTTATCCTTGAATATAACATCATCATCAACTTTAAACGCCAGATCGTATGACAACTCCTTACATAACGCGAAAATACTGTTTGTTTGACCCACACAATATTTTCTATCATTCCTTAATATATAAAATGGTATCCCAATACTTTCTTTGAGTTTTTCCAGGTATTCGCGCGTTCCATCTTCCGAGCCGTCATCCGCTACAATCAGCGTCCAATTATAATTTCTATTTCTTGTCTCAAGAAACGAGGAAATACATTCTTTTAAATACTCAAGGCGATTGTAGGTGGTAACCGCAAGAATCATTGCAGTCCTCGACTCTAATTCCTTAAAATAAGAATCAGAAATCTCTCCCTTCCTTAAAACCCCCCCTGTGCTGCCATTTCGCTGATTTGGCTTTATTAGGGCTTTAATTTTGCGGATAAAGCCGCTAAGCAACCTTGCTGTGAATGATTTTTTATCAAGTAATAATTTTATTTGCTTAAAATGCTCTTCCTGTAAGGACTGAACTTTTATCAGGCGGCCTTCAAGCCATCTAATTTGCTTTTCTATATACCGAAGTTGAGAGCGGAGTTCTTCATAAGAGTCTGAAGGCGCCTCGCTTTCTTTCAGCAGATCTGACTTATCATCTGACATTCACTGGATTCTCTAGCTCGTAATTATTACTAACGCAGGCTTTATAATATCCTTATAATCCTTACCAATGACTCTTGGATCACCGCATCTTCCGCAATAGGTCATTGAATTTCAGATAAAACCATCATCCAACTGCCTTGAAGAATATAGGCAAAAAACTACATTTCTGGGAATACTTAACCGACTATGACCGCTTGCTCTGGGTTTAGGGTTTAGGATGAACAGCCGGATCAAACAACTATTCTGATGCTGACTGTTATGCGGCGGAAAAATATCGTTAGCAATACCTCTCTATCGAGGTCTTACGCATTATGCGCTTCATCATCCCTGAAAACTCCCAATACAACGTATATCTTTAATACTTTTCCAATGACTATATGCGCATGAACCGTTACTTACCTGTATCTAAAGATCCAACGCCACCTTTGCAGATACCGCTATCTTGTAAATTATATCCATAACATCCGCCGCATTTTGGATGACCTTAAAATCAACCTTCGGCGGCACGATGATCTCGTCGCCGGGCCCGACACCGGTACCCGAATCCGCGATAATTACCTCAGCGTTCGGCCGCATCAGGAACACCCTGCTCCGATCCGCACGGTCAGTATATCCGCCTGCCTGTGCGATATAATCGGCGACATCCCAATCCGCATTGTGGGTCACGGCCTGCGTCACCGTCACCTGCCCGGAGATACGAACTACATTGGTCTTAAGCGGAATAACGATAACATCATCCGGTTCCAGCAGGATATTTTGCTGTTTTCCATCCTGGGCCGTTACCACCCGCCCCAGGGGATCGATGAGACGCGCCTTCTCAACAAACCGCTGCGTCATCTCCGCTTCCTTGGTTCGGATATCGGCTTCCCCCTTACTGTCGGAAAGGGCCAAGAAAGCATCCCGCTCCAGTCGATACAGGCTATTCTGGATTGACTCCCTCTGCGCGTTAGCGACCGAGACCCGCCGTAGATGAACGGCATTTATGTTTGCAGCGTCCGGATCGAGGGGAATATAACTCAAGACTTCCAGCAACCGGGCTCCGCGTTTCACCGATAGAACGGAAGGACCGTCAAACTCTCCTTCCAACTTAACCAGGATCGTATCCGAACGACCATCGGCACGCAGGATCACCTTGTCACCATTCCTCAACTGCGTATCCATGAACTCGCTCAAAGAGAGGGAAACGGTGGTGGGTTTTCCGGCACGAATTCCTTGCAGGGTAACATCCGTTACCGCCGATCCCGGTGGTATAATATTAAACATACGTTCGCCGGTTACGGTATTGGCTCTGTCCAACTCAATGAAATAGGGACGTTCCACGACTCCGTTGAGTTCTACTACCGGTCCGCGTTTATTCACCAGAATGACATCGCCATCCTGTAGCTGCGGCGTATCCACCTCGCCTTTTAATATAAAGTCATAAAGATCCAGCTGGGTCAGAGTTTTGCCGTTGCGACGCACCTCAATATCGCGATAACTCCCAAGCTTGTCATCAATTCCGCCCGCCAGGTCCAGAAAATAGAGCACGCTGTCCGACGGTACCCCTGCATAACGTCCCGGATTCTCCACCAGGCCGGTTACATAAACCATAACCGGTTGCGTGGAGACGATGGTGGTATACACCTTAAAGTTATTGATAAAGACCTTTTTGATCTCCCCCCTTATCAGATTATGCAAGTCCTTGTTTCTGGCCCCCTCCACACGCACCGACCCTATCTCGGGAAGAAAGATATTTCCCCGGGAGTCCACCGTGAATACGTCGTTAATATTGACCGATCCCCAGGTACGGACCGCTATTTGATCACCCGGTGCCACTACGTAATTTGGATTTAACCCATCTTCGCGGGTTTTCAGAAAGTTGCCGGTGAACAGATTAGCGCCAAAATACTGGGGACCGGACATACCATCCTGTGCCGGAGAAGAGTTTGTGTTAGCTACCTCACCCGCTGTGGCGGTAAGGCCCGCCAGCAAAAGCACGAGGGAAAATACCGATACCATCCAGCCTCTATGCGCAACGACTCTTGAAAAACCAACCATTCATCTCACCTGTCTGTACCCGGTATATCCATGATCCCAATATACCTCCAACTTGCTAATATTATTATGATTTATTATTTCATCACCCATCGGACGGTCGCTGAATAAAAGCGACTATATCTTTGCATGCTCCTTCACCGCGGCAATTACCAGGGTGATAATTCCATATCCGAGCAAGGTTACTGCAATTACGGTCAGGATTCCAAGGATACGTTTCGGATAGGTCGCTTCGTCCGGCAGCGATGGCGCCGAAACTATGGCAAGATATCGATGCTGTTTTGACGCC
Source organism: Sedimenticolaceae bacterium (assembly GCA_050291465.1). Lineage (GTDB taxonomy): Bacteria > Pseudomonadota > Gammaproteobacteria > Chromatiales > Chromatiaceae > CBFDBF01. The sequence goes on from JBNKJV010000007.1 coordinate 53,784, forward strand.
TCCACTCTGGCCAGTTCCAGCGATGTGAGTGCCGATTCATAGGCCTGCTGAGCAAACTCCTTTTCGATTACCAATGGCTCGAAACGGGCAATTGAGGCGCTCAGACTACCTTCCTTATTAGGATTAACAAGACGTCTGTTTTCATTTTCTATCTGTTGATTCAATGAGTTGATGCGTTGCTTCAGGGCCACGACCTTGTGGGAACTCGGCTGCATAAACGCACTGACCTCACGTAGCTCGGCCTTGGTTTTCGCCAGTTCCGACTCCAGTTCATTGCGAATGGCAAGAATTGCCGATGCCGACTGTTCCGGATTAATGTCTTCCCCCTCTTTCTGGTAACCCAGGATCTGCTGGCGGGCCGCTATTAACCGCTTTTCCGCTTTTTCCACCTCTTTTCTGGCGAAGAGAATACTATCAAGCCGCGCCCGTTCCGAGAGTCGATTCACCATCTCCTCACCATAACTTAAAAGCGCCTTTGAGAATTGCTGTGCCATTTCCGGCGTCAATGCAAGGACCTTCAGGGTGGTAACACCCGTTTGCGGATTAAAATCGACAGTTACCCGATCCTGATAGTATTCGTATTCCTCTTCAAAGGAGGCATTACTCGAGAGACCGGATACCCAATCCGCCAGATCACTTTCGTAGTGGGGCCTGAAACCATGTTTCTCATCCAGCCTCTGTAAAACATCACGTGACAAAAGATAATGTTGCACCGCATAGGCATCCCTCTCAGAGCTAAATGCGGGTGAAGACTTACCCAGGAGAGAAGCCAGCGGCGATGCACCTATACTGCCCTCCGCAGACTGGATCGTAAATGTCGCCTCGGACCGATAGTAATCACTTGCTATAAGCCCATAATAAATTAGCGATAATATAATCGGCGCAGCAAGTAGATAAGAAGGGCGATAGCGCCCTTTCCAATATTTTATATCTATGAAATCAAGGTTCATATTCTGGCCGGTTATTAAATCGTCTGATAAAAAACTGTTGCTTCATCAATGTCATCAAACAACTCAAGTTTTCCTTTGCGTAGTACCCCGAACAAGTCCGCATATTCCTTGATGGTCTTCAACTGATGCGAGACGATTACTACAGATGCCTGTTCTTTACGTTCCTGGAATGCCGTTCTGCATTTTTCCTGGAACGGCCTATCCCCCACGGCCGTAATCTCGTCGATAAGATAAACCCCAAACTCAATTGACATGCTTAGTCCAAAGGCCAGACGAGCCCGCATACCGCTAGAATAGGTCCTCATCGGCATGTTGAAATAATCACCAAGCTCAGAAAACTCCAGAGTTCTATATGCGATTTCATCAGGATCCTGGCCATAAATACGGGCAACAAAACGGGTGTTTTCACGTCCCGTTAAAGAGCCGTTGAACCCGCCGCCAAAGCCGATCGGCCAGGAAACGGGTTTTGTATGCAAAACCTCCCCGCAATCAGGGATCTCAACACCGCCTATGAGCCTGAGCAGGGTTGATTTTCCCTCACCGTTACGCCCAAGTATTCCCAAATTAGCTCTATCCGGGATCACCATCGAAATATCATCTATTACCCGGTGAATACCACTCCTGGTTTTATAAGACTTCGAAAGGTTTCTGAGTTCAATCACGTCAGTTCTATACGCTTCCGAGAGCTTCTTTCCAGAACCAGACCAAAATACCCAAATAGGGCTACCCATAAGATCGGATAGGTTAAGTCAATATGAATCGCAGTATATGTTGGATACCAGGCATCCCGCATAAACTCCACGATATGGATGACCGGATTAAATAGAATTATCTCGCGCAGAGTCGACGGTAAATCGCTTACCACGAAAAAAATGCCCGATATCCAGAACATGGGACGCATCACCACCACGATTATTCTTTCGACGGCTGGAACATATTTGATGACTGAAGAAAAGAACAGACCTATCGACGCACCCAGGAGATTAGCCAGCAATAACGCGCAAATGACGTACAGTACCGACTCGACTACCAATTCTCCCCTGATATAGGCGCCAATGCCCATTAGCAGAATAAATATTACAGTAAGCGTCGAAAACTCCAACAAGGTACGCCCGATAACCAGGTCAAGCGGCATGACACGGGGATAATAAAGCAGCGGTTTATTCGCGTTTACTGATTGCAGAACCTGATTCTGCGTTTCTCGGAATAACATGAAAGGAATTATTCCCGTCACGATGAAGCCGGGCAGATCCATGCCGTACGGGACACCGAATCCGGTAAGATAGAACATGCCATAGAAGGCCGCTATCCAGAAAATGGGCTCTATCAGCGCCCACAGGTACCCCAGATGAAACCGTCCGAAACGGGTGCGCATCTCCCTGAACATCAGGGCATGGATGACTCGCAACTGGATCCGCAATCCCCGTTTCAGTTTTGCGAATTCCGGCTCGCTGGGTAAAGAGGCTGACTCTGTATTCATCGCGATGTCGGATCAGGCTCTATATGTGAGGAGTGTAGGGATCAAGGTTTTGCCGGCTACTCTATAACGACACTCCGGACCGGCCTCCAACCCTCTTCCCCTTTACAAATCACCCGTCCCTGGTGACCGTCACTGTCCAGACGCTTGCACATCTGTCCCGTGGCGGCGTAATAAACCGACTCCACACGCCAGGAGACACCGTCCATCACCACCGAATCACCGACCACGGCTTGATTCAGTTGGTCGTCGAGACTCGACTGCGCGCTCTTTTCCTCAACCTTCTCTTCCGGGGTAAACACCTTTGTTGTTTCAGTCACCAGTTCGTCCATGGTGGCGCAACCCGCTAACCCAAAAACCAGCAGGATCAGGCAGCTACGACCGGCCGTTCGGTACAAATCTCTATTCAAGAATTTCATTCCCAAGCGTTTCCCCGGATTTCCCGAAATATTACACGTAATATAAAGGAGTTGCGGTGGAATTTAAAAGCATTGGTTCCATTCCCTGCCCAATCATGGTCGTAAACCACAGGGTGTGCATATCCGGCATGGAACCGTAGGGCCAAAAATAAAAAACCCCGGCCGCATAATCAGGCAACCGGGGTTTAGATGGCGTCCCGTAGGGGAGTCGAACCCCTGTAACCAGCGTGAAAGGCTGGGATCCTAGGCCTCTAGATGAACGGGACATATCTGTTTTATAAAGAAAAATCCGCTATACCGCGGATCCGGATCTTACTTTATAAATTTGGTGGAGCTAGGCGGGATCGAACCGCCGACCTCTACACTGCCAGTGTAGCGCTCTCCCAGCTGAGCTATAGCCCCAAAAACGAGACGCGCATATTAGGCCAAGCAAGCCTTTTTGTCTAGCCCGCGTCCTGAATCTTTCGGCGCTTTACCGCCCGAATTTCGTTGGTATTACCGCAGAGGGCGCTGAGGTACGCAGAGGTTAATTCCTCGGCGGGAGCATCTGTATCCTCCCCGGTAAGGAAGACTGTAGAAGCGGCTCTGCAGCCGCCGGACAACCCCGGTCATCTCGGCTCAGGCCAAAATCCAGGCAGCCTCGATTTCAGGCTTATCGCACAGGACGCTGGAATACGTAGCGGCGCGCATTTCACCGCGGACTGGAGCTGTTGCCTCTCTGCGTTCCTCTGCGTCCTCCGCGGTGAGATCTATAGACGTTTATTGTCGGGTAGTGCCAACCCACAACCCGACCTACATCCCCTGCTGCTCGATCTTGGCCCAGGAATCCCGCAGGGTAACGGTGCGGTTGAAGACCATTCGCTCCGGTGTGGAATCACGGGTATCCAGACAGAAATACCCTTCCCGCTCAAACTGGAAACGATCACCCGGTTGCGCCGCGGCCAGGCTCGGTTCCAGGTAACAGTGGGTCAGAGTATGCAGGGAATCCGGATTGAGATGCTCCAGGAAGGAGTCCACAGTTCTGTCCGCATCGGGCATCGGATGACTGAAAAGCCGGTCGTAGAGGCGCACCTCGGCCTTTATGGCGTGCTCCGCCGAGACCCAGTGAATCACGCCCCGGACCTTGCGTCCCTCGGGGTTGGCGCCGAGGGTATCGGGATCATAGCTGCAGCGCAGTTCGATGATTTCTCCTTCCTGGTCCTTGATGACCCGATCGCATTTTATAACGTAGGCGTTACGCAACCGCACTTCACCGCCGGTGACCAGACGCTTGTATTTCTTGTTCGCCTCCTCGCGAAAATCGGCGCTGTCTATATAGACCTCGCGGGTAAACCGCAACCTGCGGTTCCCCATTCCCTCATCCTTCGGGTGGTTGGGGGCCTCCAGCTCTTCGCTCTGTCCCTCCGGGTAGTTTTCGATCACGACCTTCAGGGGATGCAGTACCGCCATGGCCCTGGGTGCGGTACTGTCCAGATCCTCCCGAATGCAGGCCTCCAGCATTCCCATCTCCACCGAGTTATCCGCCTTGGTGACACCGATACGGTCGCTGAACTCACGCAGTGAAGCAGGCGTGTAGCCGCGGCGACGCAAACCGGCGATGGTGGGCATGCGCGGATCGTCCCAGTCCTCCACAAAACCCTCCTCCACCAACTGGGTGAGCTTACGCTTGCTCATTACCGTGTACTGCAGGTTAAGGCGCGAAAACTCTATCTGCTGCGGGTGACAACCAATGGTAATGTTGTCCAGCACCCAGTCATAGAGCGGTCGGTGATCCTCGAACTCCAGAGTACAGATGGAATGGGTGATCCCCTCCAGGGCATCGGATATGGGGTGAGTAAAGTCGTACATGGGATACAGGCACCACTCACCGCCGGTCTGGTGATGAATCACACCATGACGGATACGGTAGAGGGTGGGGTCGCGCATATTCATGTTGGGAGCGGCCATATCGATTTTTGCCCGCAATACCCGGCTGCCGTCTTCGAATTCACCGGTGCGCATGCGCTGAAACAGGTCCAGATTCTCCTCCACGGAACGCTCCCGATAAGGGCTGTCTTTACCCGGTTCTTTTAGCGTACCGCGATAGGCGCGGATCTCCTCCGCACTAAGATCACAGACATAGGCTTTCCCCTTTTCGATCAACTCCACGGCGAAACCGTACAGCTCCTCGAAATAGTCGGAGGCGTAATAGAGGCGATCCTCCCAGTCAAACCCGAGCCAGCGCACATCCTCGATAATGGAATTGACGTACTCCACGTTCTCCTTGTGGGGATTGGTGTCGTCAAAACGCAGATTGCACAACCCGTCTTCATAGTCACGGGCGATACCGAAATTTAGACAGATGGATTTGGCGTGTCCGATGTGCAGATAGCCGTTCGGCTCCGGAGGAAACCGGGTATGGACACGACCGTCGTTTTTCCCTGCCTGCAGATCGGCATCTATGATCTGGCGGATGAAGTTACTGGGCCGGATTGGTTCCTGATCGCTCATGTTTAAAAGTTTCTCAAAATAAAACGGTTGCCACGGAGGCACCGAGTACACGGAGATTTTCTATTCAGGTTAGTCGAACTATTACCTTTTATCACTGGCTTTCACTTCCCGTGGGCAATTTCTCCATGCGTCCTTGTCCTGTCTCTGTGCTCCCTGCGTCCCTGTGGCTATCAAAAAAGGGATTTGCGGATACCCCTATCGGGTGCTCTCTTCCCGCTCGCGGATGAATTCCAGCGCCCGGTGGATGCGCCGCAGAGTCGCTTCCCTGCCCACCAGAAACAGAGTGTCGTCGATACCCGGGGAAGCGGCGCGACCCGCCACCGCCACCCGCAGCGGCTGGGCCACTTTACCCATATTCAGCTGCAACCCCTCCGCAACAGCGTTTACCGCCTGATGCAGTACCTCCGGGGTCCACTGCTCCAATCCCGCGAGCGTCTCACGCATCTTCTCCAGCGGCTCCCGCGCCACCGGCCGCAGATGTTTTTTCGCCGCCTTCTCCTCGTATTGGTCGAAGTCCCGGTAGAAAAAGGCGCTGATCTCCGCCATCTCCACTAGGGTCTTGGCCCGCTCCTGCTGCACCCGAACCACTTCCACCAGATCCGGACCCGTGGCAGGGTCGATACCCAGCCTGCCCATGTGCGGACTGAGCAAATGAGCGATGCGGGCCGGATTATCGGATTTGATGTAGTGCTGATTAAGCCACATCAGCTTCTCACTGTTGAAGGCGGAGGCGGCCCGGTTCACCTGATCGATATCGAACAGCTCAATCATCTCATCCAGGGAAAAGATCTCCTGGTCGCCGTGTGACCAGCCGAGACGCACCAGATAATTCAGCAGCGCCTCCGGCAGGTAGCCCTCCTCCCGATATTGCATGACGCTTACCGCACCGTGACGTTTGGAGAGCCGGGCGCCGTCGTCACCGAGGATCATGGGGACATGGGCATATTTGGGCGGTTTCTGACCCAGGGCCTGCAGGATATTGATTTGCCGCGGGGTGTTGTTCAGGTGGTCGTCGCCGCGGATCACATGATTGATCTGCATATCCATATCATCCACCACAACCGTCAGATTATAGGTCGGTGAACCGTCGGTACGCCTGATAATCAGGTCGTCCAACTCGGCGTTTTCGAAAACCACCCGCCCCCGTACCATATCTTCAACAACCACCGTGCCACTGTCGGGATTGCGGAACCGGATTACGTGAGGTTCATCCGGACTCACGGCCTTGCCCCGGCAATGCCCGTCGTAACGGGGTTTCTCCTTGCGTTTCATGGCCTCTTCGCGCAACTCGTCCAGCCTCTCCCTGGGACAGTTGCAGCGGTAGGCCAATCCCTTATCCAGCAACTCCTGGATCACCTCCGCGTAGCGATCAAAACGCTGGGTCTGATAAAAAGGACCCTCGTCATACTCCAGACCGAGCCAGGTCATTCCCTCGAGTATGGCGTTGACCGACTCGGCGGTGGAACGCTCCAGATCGGTATCCTCGATACGCAGCACGAACCGGCCGCCGTGTTTGCGGGCAAACAGCCAGGAGAAAAGAGCGGTGCGGGCACCGCCCACATGGAGATAACCTGTGGGACTCGGGGCGAAACGGGTACGAACGGTCATGGATCAACAGGGTCCTGAAATAAGAAAAGCGGGATTCTACCAGACCCGGGAGGGATACGGTGAGGTCCGTTCCTCAATGAACCCGTCTTACCCGTTCCAGCAGCCGGAAACCTTCCCGGGCCCATCATCGCATCTACCGCTGTTCAGGGTTTGTGCCTGATGCGACGCGCAGCCGCTACTACCGCCTGTCCCAGGGCGATACCGCCGTCATTACTGGGGAGTAAACGATTGGTCAGGACCTCGATACCGGAATGTTTCATCCCTTCCAGTACCCGCTCAAACAGCAGCCGGTTCTGGAACACGCCTCCGGACAAGGCGACGACGGACAGACCCCGATCCCGACATAAACGGATGGCCAATCCCACAACCCCGTCCGCAAACCCCGCATGGAACGCCGCCGCTATCGCCTCCCGTTCCCGTTTTCTCTTCAGATCGTCAAGCAACGCGTACCACATGGGGGCCGGATCAAGGACGGCCATATCCGCGGCACCCCCGACAGCGAAAGGATAGGGTTCCACGCTCCCGATCAGACCGGCCGGGACCGACGCCTCCAGTTCTATGGCGGCCTGCCCCTCGTAATGGCTCCGTTCCCTGCAGATATCCAAGACCGCCGCCACCGCATCGAAAAGACGCCCTGCGGAGGAACTCATGGGAGAATTGATACCGCCCGCTATCATCCGATCCAGCAGTTCCAGGGGCCTGGTACGCAGATACCGTACCAATTCCAGACTGTCCCACTGTTCCAGCCAGTCCCCACCGAGACATTCACTCAGTTGCGCATAGCAGCTACGCCACGGCTCTCTCATTACCTGCGATCCCCCGGGCAGCGGGAAGGAGCGAAGACGACCCAGCCGTTCGTAGCCGGAATAATCGGCAAGTAGAAACTCCCCACCCCAGAGGGTGCCATCGGGACCATAACCTAACCCATCCAGGGCGATACCGAGCACCGGGCCGTCCGCCGATCCCCACCGGTTTTCCGCCAGACAAGCGGCAATATGGGCATGATGGTGCTGGACCTGTTCCAGGGCCATGCCTGATTTCTCTACCAGCTCCCGGCCATAGCGGGTAGAGCGATAACCGGGATGCATATCGACCGCCACTGTCCCCGCCCGGTGCCGGAACAGCCGACTATAGAGCCCCTGAGCCGCCTTGTATTCCTTATAGGTTTCCGCGTCCTCCAGATCCCCCAGATGCTGAGACAGCACCGCCTGGCCGTCCTTCAGCAGACAGAAGGTATTCTTCAGTTCGCCTCCCAATGCGGTGACGGAGGGGTTGCCGCCCGGAGCGGGAGACAACGGCAGCGTAGTGGGGGAATAACCTCGCCCCCGCCGCAGCAAGCGCGCCTCATCTCCCATTATCCGCACCACTGAGTCGTCCACGCGATTAATGATATGGCGGTCATGCATCAGGAGATAATCGGCAATGGGGGCGAGCCGGGAACGGGCCTCAGGATTGCCCGTCACCTGAGGCTCTTCGCTCAGATTCCCGGAGGTCAGTACAATGGGAACCGGCATATGTTCCAGAAGGAGCAGGTGCAACGGCGTATAGGGCAACATGAAGCCGAGGGTACGTTGCCCCGGCGCCACGGAAGGAGCGAGCCGCTCCCCGCCACGGCTTTCCAGAAGCACGATAGGCGCCGCAGGGCTCTGCAACAGGGCACGCTCCAGGTCACCCAGACGGCAATACTCCAGCACCATATCCTCGTCTCCGGCCATCAGGGCGAAGGGTTTATGGTAGCGTCCCTTGCGCTCCCGCAACCGCCGGACAACCGGTTCGCTGGTGGCGTCGCAGGCCAGATGAAAGCCGCCGATCCCCTTTATGGCCACGATCTTCCCCTGCAGGATCAATCGGGCCGCCATATGAACGGCATCCTCTTCCGCGGTGGTCTCCAGCTCCACCCCGTCACACCCTTCCAGCCAGAGCCGCGGCCCACAGACGGCACAGGCATTGGGTTGCGCATGAAAACGCCGGTCCGCCGGATCCTGATACTCACGCTCACAGGCCGGGCACATGGTGAAACGATCCATGCTGGTATTGGCGCGATCGTAAGGGATGGCACGTACAATCGACAGGCGCGGCCCGCAGTGGGTGCAGTTGGTGAACGGATAACGATAGCGGCGATTCTTCGGATCCAACACCTCCGCCCTGCAGTCCGGACATATGGCCGCGTCCGGAACCACTCCGGTATGGACCTCACCTTCCCTGCTGGGAAGAATCCGGAACCCGTCCCCGGGGGCCGGTTCATCGAGGGGCTGCGTATCCAGGCTGTCGATCCGGGCAAGGGGGGGAGAATCCGAATGCAGCCGGAGAAGAAATTTCTCCAGATTCTCGCTGTTGCCCCAGATACGGATAGTCACTCCCTGGCAGTCATTGAGCACGTCTCCCACCAGCTGCAGCTTCCGCGCCAGGCGCCAGACCGTGGGTCGAAACCCGACGCCCTGCACCAAACCACGAACCTGAACGGCTATGCCTCGTTGCTCACGCATCTCTTTCCCGGTCCTCATCCCATACACCAGGATATAGCAGACGGACATCCATATTGAAGGCGAAACGCGACCTCGTCCTGAAGATTCATGTGGAAATCGCAGAATCCAACCCGAAATCGAAACCCGTCGGGAAGAGCGAGGCCGAAAAAACACCACGTTGTCGCAAATTTGAGCGCTTGAGCCGTCGCACCCCTTCGTGTAACATCCTGCTTTCCTTGAAGTTCCACCTCTTCAGGGCGGTTAGCTCAGCGGGAGAGCACTGCCTTCACACGGCAGGGGTCACTGGTTCAATCCCAGTACCGCCCACCATAAATACATACCCGTAAACGATCCGGGGTCAACCGGACGCGGGTGAGGAATCTCGTTTCAGGAAACAGGATTATGACGCCGCAGGAGATCATCAAGGACGTCGCGCACCTCACCTCTCTACCGGATGTCGTTCTCAGGGCCAACGAACTGCTGGATTCCGAGAATGCCGGCGCCGCAGAGATCGGTGAGGTTGTCAGTCTCGATCCCGCCCTCTCGGCGCAACTCCTGAGGCTGGTCAACAGCGCCTTCTACAGTTTCCCCAACAAGATCGACACCCTCTCTCGTGCCATCAGTGTCATCGGCATTCGGGAACTCCGCTCTTTGATCCTGTCCGCTTCGGCCACCAAGGTCTTCAACAGGATCGCACCGGAGCTGATCGATATGAACGACTTCTGGCACAGAAGCGTCTACGCCGGCCTGGCCGCCAAGAAGATCTGCAGCCATAACCGGCGTGGGAAAGGAGAGATCCTGTTTCTTACCGGACTGCTGCACGATGTGGGAAAGATCGTACTCTTCAGCCGCCTTCCCGAGGAAATGAATCACGTCCTAGACAGGGCACAGAAAAACCAGGAACCCCTGCACGTCGTTGAGCGAGAGGTATTCGGTTTTACCTCCCCTGAGGTTGGAGCCGAATTGCTCAAACGGTGGCAACTTGGGGAGAATCTCTACCAGCCGATCCGTTTCCAGGATCATCCACAAATGGCTCGAGCGCACGCAACCGAAACCAGGATACTTCACCTGGCGATAATGCTTACCGACTGCATGAATCCGGAATTGAAGGGAAAACCAACAACAGATCTCAGCAGTCTCGATATTGACCCCAACGAATTGCAGCAGTTGGGTCTTACCATGGAGGAGTTGGACGATATCATTACCGAGGCCAACCTGGAGTGCCTTGAGGTCCTGTATATCATCAATCCGACCTCTTCGACATCCACCTGAGCCTGATCAAACCTCGTAGTAAAATGAGGGACTATAAGGATCCCGTCATCGCTTGAACAAAAAACCCCGTCACCTGGACGGGGTTTCGCATGTAGTTACGACGATGCTTCAGGGTTTGATGGCCGCCAGTCCCTTGGAAAATCCTTTGAGCGAGATCGGAAGCGGGACCACCTGTTTTCCGAGAGTGGCAACACGTACCGTGGCCTGTTCGCCCTCCTTCATGGCTTCTATCATTTCGGCCGGAAGCGGGGTACCCGCTGTAATACAACCTTCGGTGGCACAGGTCAGATAGGGCATCTTGAGCGGTTCCACCCCTTCCATCATCAGAGCCGTCCCTGCCGGCAGCAGAGTACCAAGAGGCACGGTGACCACAATCAACGGGACATCATCTCCGGGTTTGTAGCCAATCCTTACTCTCAATACCACCTTGCCGTCTTCCTTGCTGGAGGCGATCTGGAAAAGATAGCAGATCTCCTTTCCATCGTTTGCCTGCTCACACTGTTTACCCCAGTCACCAAAACGCTCCACCTGGTTCTCTTCCGCAGCCAAAGGTGATGCAATCAGTAACATAAAAAGGAGCCCAACGATCGTTTTATACATATGTGCTTACCAAGTTCTAGGCGATAGGAGTGCACAGTCTACCGGCAAATCCACTATATAACAAAACCCCGCTGTTGAGCGGGGTTCCTGCCGCGTTGCGCCGGAATAGTTGCTATTTATTTGGAATCCGACTCCTCCTCCGCATCTGAAACCGCCTCCAGCAGGCCTTTATAGGCCCGAAGCAACGCCGCATGATGCTCGGTTTCCGGTGGAGTAAGCCGCTCTATCTGTTGCCTGTAAAACGCTTCGCGCTCTTTTTTGCTTAAAGTCTCAGGTCCTTCCATATCCGATTTCACAGCTTTATCGTTAACAGGGTTTCTTTTCACCTGTTATTTGCCAACACCCTTACGAAAAGATCCGTAAGTACCCTGAGTCTGCACGCACAAAACCTTGAATGATCCGGTATCTTCGTGCCCGACCTTTTCCTCTATCTGCAATCTGGCAGTCTCGCACAATTCCCTTGATTGGAACGGGATCTGAGAAACAGTCCACCCTCCTTGGGCGGTCATACCTATAAGTAACAGCAGCCAGTCCACTTTTCAGCGTGATCCTACTCTCAATTTAAACTCATTCCAGCAAACAGATCCGGGATATCGACACTCTTTCCCCGTATCTCCATAAACTGAACGAATTGCGAGCATTTTTTGTTCCATTTTTTTGCCTCTTTTTAAATCAAAGAGTTAACTTCCGCAAAAAATGGCAGGAGGAATTCCTGTAAAAAAAACTGACACTTTTTTCCTGTCAGCTGATCTTCGAGCAATGAAACGACAACACCGCAAAGGCGCATATCCGTACAGGTAATAATATTAAGGGGTGTTGATGAAACGACAGCAAGGAACCACTAAAGGTATCTATATACCCCGTTTCCCACTACGTGATCGTTGCTGGCCTTCTTCTTCAAGAAGTTTCGTATAAACCATCCGCATACGCTGTTCATAAATGGTTTTGGACGGTGTTACACGATCTATCTTTGCCCTGTAGAACTCCATCCGTTCGGAAGGACTCATCTCCGTTAAGCACTTCATAATCTTTTCCTTGATAAACTCCGAGATGGATAAGTGATAAGCATACTGGTTATCGACATTCGGACCGCCAACTAGTTAGGATATATCCGATTTTTCTGTAGGAATTTTCCTAACCGTAATGTTCATCTCCCGCGGCCAATTCGTCAGCAGTCACTTGAATACTAACCCATTGATAATTATTTATATGTTAGGTCGATCCAACTTTTTGATTTTAAATCCAGGAATACAGTATTTAAGTAATTGGACCGAAATCGGAATTTAAACCCTATGCACGGCACTAAAGATCAACGCGTACACCCCCGCTCACCATTGAACGCACGTGTCGAAGTCAGACACCCCTCCTTCGGCTCCCGCATCTGCAGTATCGGCAATATCTCCAATGGTGGAATGTTTATTAAAAGCAATGGCCTGGAGTTCCCCGCAATCGGCACCGTTATGCAGGTTCAGGCCCTTGATATGCCGGTAGAAGCACCGGAACTTAAGGTCAAAGTAGTCTGGAAACAACCGGATGGCATCGGTGTTGAGTTCTGCGTTTAGTCCACCCAAATAGGCCCAAGGGTAGACCTGCTCCAGTCTATGCAGATACACTTCGGATGCTATAGTTAGCGTCAGAAGAAAAACAAATTAGACGGATGATCCAATGTACGGAGCCAATCAATTTCTGATCGACAATGAAGTTTCCACCCAGGCATCGTTTTGCCACCAGGGCAAGGCATGCTTGGCGGACGCCGATCATAAAATGTGCACCATCACTCAGTGTGTAAACGGGGAGGTGCATTTTGTTTGTGGAACGAAAGGCAGTTGTTGCGATTACCGCATCAGTTTCGGCAGCGGCTATATCTGCTCCTGCCCTGTTCGCATCGAGATCTATCGGCAACACAGAGTCTAGGCACGGTTCGAGCGACGTCCGTCTGAAATTCAGACAAATCCCTCCAAATAGGTATCAGCGCGCATATTGCGCCTTGTGCGCCTTGTACCCCTCGACCAATTGTTCTACGGCCCGCTGATCATAGGGAACCAGTCCACGCAGTGATATGTATTTGGTGCCACTGCCCACCACCTCCCCCGAAGACAACAAAGAGAAATCAAGACAGACACTTCCTTTCTTGCCGTCTACATCGCAAGAAGAACCGGTAAGTTTTAGTTCCGGGCTATCGATATTCAAACTTATCAGATCCAGCTCCATGCTCTTATAAATCACCAGCGGGCGGGCCGGATTAAGCATGACTCCATGTTCAGCCATTAACGGAACAAGGGTATCCGGAAAATTGTGCCCGGAAAATCGTACGTAGTTCAGCGCCAATCCCCGAATCAGATCCTGATCATGGGAAACATCGCCGGAGCGCTCAATGGTCAGATAGGCCTTGCCCTCCTGGTCATTGATAGAAAGGCTGTCCGAACCACTATCATGGAAATGCAGCAATACCCCATCGCTTACCATACCGGTAAAAGTGCAGCGCATCTGCTGGCTCAACCCCAACTTCGAGAGAGTTACTGAGAATAGAAGATCGCCCGGGACGCAAAACATCTTATTATTCGGGTCATGAATCGGATTAAAGTCATCCGCGATCTCTTTGGCAAAGGCGCTGGCCTGTTGACGACTGAAACCGATCTGTCCATTCTCCTCGGAATAGTAGTTTTCTAGCTGCATTTACCCGTCTTCTTTCATTTCACGCCACCCTGCGAAAATGCCCGTTTTCCGACAAATACCCCGGGGGACACATAATACCATGCGACATATTACCCGGTTTGGACGGATGTGTCCCACCCAAGGGGCAGGCAATATGGGATCTATTTAACGCGTCCGGCAGGGCGATTTGGTTTCCGGCGCCGATATACGTAAAATACCCCTTTCGTTCATCTCCGACGTGTCAGACAATCACTCCTTTCTTCGCGGCGCTCTCCTGATCATTGCGGCCGAACTGATGTTCACCTCCATGGGCGTTGTCGTGCGCATCGTCTCATCGGAGCTGAGCAACGCTCAGGTGGTTTTCTTTAGAAATCTGTTCGTTCTTCTTTTGATGTTCCCGCTGCTGACCCGATTCCGCCGGGTCGGGCTCAAAACCGCCATTCCACAATATCATCTGTTACGCGGCTTGGCGGGAGTCGGCGCCATGTACTGTTTCTTTTACGCCATCGCCAACATACCTTTAGCCAACGCCATGCTTCTGAAGATGAGTGCACCGCTATTCATTCCTTTAGTAGCGATGCTCTGGCTCAAGGAATCCTTCAGCCGGTTCGTGGCCTATGCGGTATTTCTGGGCTTCGCCGGCGTAATCTTGATCCTGGCACCTGATTACGAAACTTTGGGCACGGCGGGGGTGGTTGCTTTGCTGGGTGGTTTACTTGCAGCCGTCGCAAAAACCGCCATCCGCAAGCTTGCCTTCTCCGAACCGCCGGAAAGGACAGTATTCTACTTTGCCTTGACCGGCACCCTATTTTCCATTTTCCCCTTATTTCGTTATTGGCAACCGGTTTCCCTCCACACCCTTTTGTGGTTACTGCTGCTCGCCGTTTTCGGATTGACCGGACAGATGCTCATGACCCGTGGTTTTGCCCATGCCAAAGCGGGGCGTCTGGGAATATTCGCCTACTTTTCAGTAATCTTCGCCGCGCTATACGGTTGGATGCTTTGGGGAGAAATCCTGACGTGGTCTACGGTCATCGGCAGCCTAATGGTTATCGTCGCCGGTTTACTGGCAGCCGGGGAACACGGTCGGGAGGCACGGAACAGAACACCGGAAGACGGTCCTTACACCACCTAGCCCGCCCCGGATAATCAGCGGAGAAGACCGAGTCAGCGCTAAAGCAAATCCCTTGGATAGAGATAGAAAACCTCCCTCCCGCCTCCTTCCGATATCTCTGCCCAGTTATGAATTTCCAGTTCCATTGAAAGCACCGCGCAGGTGGGAAAGTTTTCCCGGTCATATCCGCACAGTGAGTGTGCCAGCATCTGAAATCCGGGATTGTGCCCAAACATCATCAGGTGCCCACAGCCCGGATCCACCTCTCTCAGAACCTCCAGCAACGAAATCAACGGGGCCTCATAGATACGTTGTTCCAGCATGATATCCTCGCCCTTGAACCCCAGTTCCCCGGCAATAATCCTGGCGGTTGCCAGGGCCCTTCGCGCGGGACTGGAAAGAATACAGTCCGGCGTGGGGATTACACCGCTGGCCAGATGCCGGGCCACCAACGGCGCCGTCTGCTTGCCCCGCTTATTCAGGGGGCGCTCGAAATCACCCCCGGAAAGATCCTTCCAGCTGGATTTCGCATGGCGGACAAGGGTAAGACGTTTCATAGGTAAAAGTATAACGCCTATCCCGAAAACCGCTGGAGACAGGGGCTGCGCCTGCATCCGGACTCCGGGAAATTCCAGGCCGATAGGGTGAATTCCGAAGAACTGATAAACTGCCCTGGTCCCTGATCGGTAGAACGCAATTCCGAGCTTATTTACTTATGCCGAAGACAACACCTGAAAGTGGTTCGACCTGCAACATCCGACGGGAAGCCGACTATTCCGGAGTCACCATCATTGAGCTCTCTCCGGAACCTCCGCTGGACGACTATCTGCAGGGGATGGATCTGGCCAATGCCGAGGCGGAGCGACGCATCGGCGATCATATGCTGCTCTCCTGGTACGACCGGGACCGGGACTTCGAGTCGCCGCAGCACACCAGCGAATGCCACGCTGACAGTGCTATTCCCGGGTACGTGGACTACGCCCTTTACCGCGGCGCAAGCCTTAAGATCGATATCGAGCAGGGACGGTTCGTATTCTTCTACCTCAAGCTGGATCTGTGATGGAATCATCTGAGTTCGGCATCTGGGCCATGCTTGCCTTCTGGGCGTCCGCTATCGGGGGCATCGCTCTGGCCATCAGGTGGGGAACATCAAAGAACAAAAGCCCGGAAGAAAAGAAGCTATTGGTCAAGTCCCTGAAAAAACGTTTGGAACGTGGAGAGATCAATCAAGCGGAATTCGACAAAAGGATTAGGAAGCTGGATCATTCATCATCCCCGAAGGTCTAAGGAATTTGATCGCAGCTACGACGCCCGCTTATGCCCGTCTTTCCCTGCAAACGGACATCAGGGCAACCATCCACCTGTGGCCTGAACCGGCGCCGGGTTGCCCGGGCTGCTGAGCCATACCACCACAGCCAGACGACTGGATTTTTCTGAACTCAGTTCCGGCCAGGGCAGTAACCATGTCTGCGAACCGGATCCTCCGCCGCTTACCGCAGTACTTACCCCCAACACCACGAAGTTCTCTTCCAGGGTGCGGCCGGCATTCTCCCCCGCCCCTATGGTGCTGTGCAGACCGAAACCCAATACCGCCAGATGCGCTGTATACTTTTTCGGCGCTGATTGATCCCCGGGCCGGAATGTCGCTGCCGCATTCTTCCCCGGCTCCACCTGGACCTGCAATCTGCCGACCTTCTCGGCTTGCGAATATTCGGGTGAAGCGTTAAGCAGCCAGCCCCGCCACTCTTTTCCATCCAGAACAAAGCCGGGCGTATACACGGAGCGCAGGATGCCGTTCCGGTGATACGCGCGCTGGCGACTACTGTGTCCGGGGGAAGCGAACCGATCCAGCCAGCCGAGGCTGTCCCAGTAGTCGACGTGAAAAGCCATGGGGATGAGCCGCCGCCACAGATCCGGACGATCCACCAGGCGACCCAGCCAGGCTTCCGCGGGCGGACAACTGCTGCAGCCCTGGGAAGTAAACAACTCCAATACCTGGACGCGCCCCTCACCACTTTCATATTTCGAAGGGGCGGCATCCGCCATCGGTGCCGTCGCCAGAAGCACAGCGAGAATAACGCGGACCATACGCAAAACCCGTTACGATTCCTTCGGGATAAACTTCAGCGCAACCCCATTATTACAGTAACGCAGACCCGTGGGTTCCGGACCATCATCGAATACGTGTCCATGATGACCGCCGCAACGCGCACAGTGATACTCGGTTCGCGGCCATATCAAACGGAAGTCCCGCTTGGTTTCGAACGCACCCGACAGCTTGTCGAAAAAGCTGGGCCACCCGGTTCCACTATCATACTTGGTGGAAGAATCGAATAACGGATTATCGCAGGCCACACAGACATAAGTACCTTCCCGTTTTTCCTGCAGCAACGAACTGCTTCCAGGTTCCTCGGTACCCTCCTCCCGGAGCACATGAAATTGGGCGGGCGTCAGACGCTTTCTCCACTCCTCCTCCGGGAGAATGAGTTTATTGTCGGAAGATCCCATCTCTTTACCCTGCAATCGGCCTCGTGTCATCTGCAACAGTGCCAATCCCCCCAGGGCGGCAACAAATCGACGTCGGTTCATCTCTCCATCCTCGTTCTTTATTACATAGACAGGAATCTTTCCGGAACGCACCTGAATCGGCTCTTCGTTACCGGTATCCCGGTTGTCAGTAACAAGTATGGGTCAGTATGATCGAGAAGAAATCACGGAATAATCACGAAAAAATCACGGTTTAACGATGGGCAGTGAAAATACAAAGCGGGCTCCTCCCGAAGACCTGTTTTCCGCCTTCAGGTCCCCGTTCTGGAGCAGGCTGATCCGTCGGGCGATGGCGAGACCCAGACCGACGTGGGCACCTTCCCTGCCGGCATTTGAACTTCGATAAAAGGGTTCAAAGATATGCGGCAGATCAATCTCCGGGATACCCGGACCGGTGTCCGCCACCGATACCGACACCGCCTCTCCGTTGGACTCGAGCCGTACATCTATCCGGCCACCGGCCGGCGTATGGTCTATGGCGTTTCCGATGAGATTATCCAGTACCCGCTCCGTCAGGGCCACATCCGCATACACCAGCGGCACATACGGCTGCGCCTCCATCCGCAGCGAAACGGAAGCACCGTTCGCCTGCAGGAGAAATTTCTGCACCACGTCCTGCACCAGTTCCGGAAGCGCCGTGGGTTCACAGCTTGGCCGTGTCTCTCTGGCTTCAAGCTGTGCCAGTTCAAACAGTTCTTCTACCATCCGCTTCAGATGTTCACTCTGGCGAAGTGCGATACCGAGATACTCTTCCCATGCTTCAGGCGCCTGATCCTGCTGTTTCATTTTCAGGGTTTCCAGGTATCCATGCAGCACCGCCAGCGGCGTACGCAGATCGTGAGAAACCTGAGCCACAAGCTCCCGCCGCAGATGATCCTGCTGTTTTAACTCCCCCCACTGCGCAATGATGCGCGCCGCCATTTCGTCAAAAGCCGCACCCAACCGATCAATTTCGTCATAGCCTGCATGGGAACCGGACCCGTAGGGCGTGTGCCGGGAGAATCCGTTCCGCTGAAACGCCCCCATAACACCTGACAGACGCTGCAAACGCCGGGTCAGAAAATGGAAAAGCATCAGACCGGCCAATAGACCGAACCCCAGGCTTCCCCCCAGTGCCCAGACACTGAGGCGAAAAATATAACTCTCCTGTACCACCTGCTCCGCGCTGTCGTACTGTTCACCTCGAAGTACCACGTAGAGATACCCGGCCGGCATATCTCCCGCAGGTATCGGAGTTACGGAAAAGGCCTTGCGACGATCGTGAGAACGGGGATCATCCCCGAGCAGAGGAAAAGCCTCGCCCCGCAAAAACGCCTTTATGGGTTCAAGATCGACCGCCTGGCGCTTTACCTTTCCGGGATCCGCTGAATAGGCGAGGATGCCGCCGTTGTTGTCCAGCAGGTAGATCTCGATACTGGGATTGATTTCCATATACGCCGCGAAAGTGGCTTTCAGAGCCCGGTCATCCAACCGACCATCCGCTACCAATTCGCGGTCCGCCACGATACGCTGCGCCAGGTCGCGGTTGAAGTGCTGTGTGATCTCCTGCATATAGCGTTCCGTGGTGGAGGTGATTATCAGCGTGTAGATCAGTCCGATCACCAGGAACAACAGAATCAGGGCCAGGGAAAGACGAGCGTAGAGGGTACGAAACATTGTGCTCTCTCAGGTATCCTGCTCCGCGAATTTATACCCGACCCCCCAGACGGTAAGAATATAGAGAGGTTTTGAAGGATCACGCTCGATCTTTGCACGCAATCGGTTGATATGGGAATTGACGGTATGTTCATATCCGTCATGGTTGTATCCCCAGACCTTATCCAGCAACTGAATACGACTGAATACCCTACCGGGATGACGCGCGAAAAATAGCAGAAGATCAAACTCCCGCGCTGTCAGCTCCACCTCCCTGCCGTCAAGCCGCACGAGATGTTTTTCCACATCAATATATAACCCGCCGCGCTGGATGTTCTCCGTCGCCTGTTCTTCCGACGCATCTCCGCTCAACGCCTCAACGCGGCGAAACAGCGCCTTAATACGCGCCAACAGCTCGGGAATACTGAAAGGTTTGGTCAGATAGTCGTCGGCCCCCACCTCCAGCCCCAGCACCCGATCCAGTTCCGTGGACTTCGCGGTCAGCATCAGGATCGGAACATAACCACCTGCCTCGCGGATACTACGGCAGAGTGTGAGCCCGTCCGTATCCGGCAACATCAGATCAAGAATGATGAGCTGGTAATCATTCTTCCGGAGGAGTTGCCGCGCATCGCCACCATTCCCGGCAATATCCGAGTCACAGCCGATATCGCCGAGGTGTGTCTGCACCAGGCGGGCTATATCCGGCTCATCTTCAATAATCAATACTCTGCGTCGCATATCCTGCCCCGGCCTTCCAGTTGTCCTGCAATTGATGATAGCAGGTTGCATAACTTCGGTTTTTCCTTCCTTTACCAGATACGCAAAAACAGGCGGAGTGGATTTTGTCTTTTGATCCACCCCGCCGGCCATCCCTGCCCTGCCGGACAGATTGTGAAGGACAAATAAATACCGACCTACATCTTCTCTTTCATCTCGTCGGCCATCTCCTTTTGTTCCTCCATCATTTTCCCCTCCTCCGCCTTCATCGTTGATTCGGCTCCCTCCTTCATCATCGTATCTTCCATAGAGCTTTCCTGCATGGCGCCTGTCTCCATGCCCTTCTGCCCCATCACCTGTTCTTCCATCATGGTATCCTTGTCGCCCGCCATATCACCCGCAACCGCCAAGGGCACCATGCCCATAAGGCCGAATCCCATGATGGTGACAACCGTACGCATTGACTTTTTCATCGTTTGATCTCCTCGGAAATATCGGTGCGAGCCCATCTCGCATAATCTATTTAAGCCCCGCATATTCCCGATCCCATCACAAAATAGTCACGAAATAATCACGTACGGCCTGGTCTCTATCTATCACAGGTATCACTCGCTCCTACAGAACAAGAGAGGGTTCTCTGGATCCTGCAGGAGCGAGTTCCGGCACATCAATAATCTGCGGCTTCCGCTGCGTAGTGGATACCCTTTTCCTCCGCCTGCTCGCGCACCGCACTGTAGATCTTCTCGTCCAGCGAATCCTCGGCGCCACCGGAGTCCTTCACCTTCTTCCTGAGATAATCCGAGCGTTGATCCGCCAGCTTTCTGATCCGCTGTTGCAGTTCATTGCGACGCTGAGCCGTCTCCTTGATAACGGTGTCCTGCTCTTCCGGACTCATGGCCTGCATCGGGGCCGGAAGCTGCTCGCGATCGATGTCGGAGAGATCCACCCGGCCGCTGACTACGTCGTCCACAAGCTCCTTCTCACCCAGCAGGTTGCTCTTGCCGCTGGCCGAGGTGTTGAACGCGGCACGGCGGGCCCGGGATTCCAAAGACGAGCCCGTGTGGAGCTTGTCCGTTGCCGCCATCTTGGCCATCTGTCGCTCTTTCTCTTCGCCGCTGCCATAGTAGAGGCGTGTATCATCCAGTTCCATGGAGAGCGTGGCGAGATCCCTGTCGAAAGGCGTGGCTATGGCCACGGCGCTGCCTGCCTGCTCCACCTGAAAATAGTGTCCCTGCCCCATCTGGGCTATCTGTACCCAGTTACCGGTGGTACCGCCGTCGTTGCCGCATTGAATGGTATTGACCACGATACCTTTATGCATGGCGGCGGAAAGGGTATCCGGATACTTCACGTCATCCTGGTAGTCCATATGCGGAGGCGCGTCACCCACCAGGAATATCACCTTATAAGTATTCGTATCCTGGCTCCAGGAGACCTTATGCACCGCATCGTACAACGCCTGGTTTACACTCTCCGGTCCGTCTCCGCCCCCGTCAGCGGCGAAATCCATCAGCGCGGCATACATGGAGTCCAGGTCCGCGGAGAGATCAAACACCCGTGTCACATAGGCATCACCGCGGTCCCGGTAGGCTACCAGTCCCATCCTGATTACCGGAGCGGATTGGGACGCGGCCATGGTGGATGCGATAGACCAGATCTTCTCTTTGGCTGCGTTTATCAGGCCACTCATGCTGCCGGTGGTATCGAGCACGAACACCACGTCGATTCTCGCCTGCTCATTCGGAACCGGAACAATGACCGGCGTATTATGGTTAGTCACCGCCGTCCTGGCGGTGGGGTAAAATGCCACCGCCGCTGCGGTGAAGACAAACAGGGACAATGCAATAATCCTGGTTTTCATGATCTTTTCCTCGCTAATCTATCGGACCGATGACAGCTTGCGCAGCGCCGACTCCGCGGCCCGGTGAGCTTGTTGAAAGCGGTCCTCATTCTGTCTCTGCTGCTGCCCGCCGGCTTTGCGTTGCCGGATGCTTGTGGGAACCGCGACAAACAGCGCCTGCACCAGAAAGAAGCTCCAGAGACTCAGAAAAATGCTCCCGGATTGCAGGGCGGCCCAGATCGCGGCCGCAAGCGCCAGCCCGTTCAGCCCCAGATCCAGCAGGGCCGAGAGCACGCCGGTGTAAAAGTAGAGCGACCTTATCAACCAGATAAGACCTATATGCAGCAGCAGATAGAGCGCGCTGGACGGCACCAGAAACCAGATGGCGACCGTCGCCAAACACCAGACCGCAAGCATGGTAATCCGGCCGATACGCTCGTCGCTGCGTGATAACAGATAGAGCAGATAGGCAAGACCGATACCTGCGACAACTATCCGCATTACCAGCACGCCGGGAAAAACCGCGTCCAGAGCGGCATACAGGGCGCTGCCGGCGAGAGCGGCGATAAGGGCCACACCGGCCCCCTCAAAAAAGGTAGGCTTTCTCATGACCGGCTCCTTATCTCCTTCTCCCGCAGGAAGGCCACCTCCACCTCCTCTTTCCCTATGCGGGTCTGCGGAAAATCCCAACTGTCCCGGGTCGCTTCCTGCTCGTTCTCGATGACCAGGAGCTCCACTTTCTGTCGCATGCCGGTCAGGCGTTCCCTGTTCTCATCCAGCCGCTTTTGCAGGACGCCTGATGCCTGATCCAACTCCCTTTTCTTTCGCGCCAGGGATTTCTGAAGCTGCAGCACCTCCAGCTTGCGCTTGACCAGGGCCCGGGCCAGATCGTCTTTACCGGAGCGGAAACAGAGATCCAGCTCCTCCTCTATCTCCTGCAGGGTATTTTCCATGTCCGCCTGGTGGGTGATGAACTGCTGCTGGTCGTGGCGCAGCAGCGCCATGCGCTGTTCATCTTTTGCCAGTTCATCCTCCATCTCACGTACCGCCTGACGAAGCAGCACGTCCGGCTCTTCGATGCGATCGAGTACCGCATGCAGGTCGGCCCGGAATAACCTTGATACCCGCGTAATCAGTGCCATGTCGTTTCCTCCTGTCGAACAATCTGAATCGTGATTTCAGTCTAGGAAGACGCCCGACAGGACTGTAGGCACAGTTTGGTAAAAGCTTTAAGGTGTCTTTTACAAAAGATTTACATGTGCGATAAACAGCAGTGCTAGGCTTTATAGTAAGAAGAATTCGTACCACTTTCGGAAACAGAGCGGGCAATCCCTGGAATCCGTATCATCATGAATCGAAAACTCCGACTCCTTATCGTCGAAGACGAAGAGGCCATCCGTACCGGCCTTATGGATCTTTTTATCTATCACGGCTATGAAGTCGACTATGCAGATGAAGGTAACGGGGGTTTAAACAAGGCGTTGAACGGCAACTTCGATCTGGTACTGCTGGATGTCATGCTTCCCGGCATGGACGGCTTCGAGATCTGTAACCGTATCCGGACCAACGATCGGGATCTGCCGATCATAATGCTGACTGCCAAGACCAGTGATGACGACATCATCCAGGGACTTACCCTGGGCGCCGACGACTATGTCGCCAAACCGTTTTCCGTGGCGCAACTGGTACTGCGGGTCCAGGCGGTTCTAAGGCGATCCCGCGCGGCAAAGGATTTGAACAGGACCATTCGTCTGGGTGACACAATCGAGATCGACACCGCCAACCTTACCGGCCGGCTTGGGGAGCAGACCCTTTCCTTCACCCGGCGCGAAATGGAGATTCTCCAGTTTCTGGAATCCAACGCCTCCCGACCGGTCTCCCGCGACGAACTGCTGCACAAGGTCTGGGGCTACGCAAAGAATGCCGATCTCGAGACCCGCACGGTAGATATCCATATCGCGAAACTCCGCCGCAAGATTGAACCCGACCCGGCACAACCGCAATTCCTGATTACCGTGCGCGGCAGGGGTTACCGACTGCTTACAACCGACGGCGAGCGGTAAACATGCTTGGTACATCTCTATCGGGGTTGGATAAAAAAGGCTTACGGCTTTGGCTGCTGCTGTTTTTTCTGGCCCTCGCCGTACCCACCACTATTCTGATCGTCCAGGCCTTCAGCGAACTCAAGTGGGAGGCGTTTCATCAGCACCGTGTTCTGGCGGAGGAACTTTCCGGGCGAATCGACCAACGACTGGTACAACTGATCAATGAGGAAGAGACGCGATCCTTCGCCGACTATGCCTTCCTCAATGTGGCGGAGAATTCCGCGGCGAATCTGTTACAGCGGTCGCCACTCTCAACTTATCCGGTCAAACCGTCCATACCCGGCCTGATCGGATACTTTCAGGTGGATGCGAACGGTCTTTTCACCACCCCGCTATTGCCCAAGGCCCCGGACACCGCCACCGGGTACGGCATCCCCGCAGCCGAACGTCAGCAACGCCTGGCGCTGCAGAATCGAATCCGCCAAATACTCAGCGACAACAAACTGGTACGGAGCCGGGAGACGACCCCAAGCGACAAGGAGTTCGACGCAACGGCGTCCGGACTGGCGAAGACGGAACAGGACACGGGGGGAACAAGGCAGGACTTTGACCTTTCCTCCTCCTTTTCCCAAGTCACCCAACCGGCGGAAGAGATCCCGGCCCAGGCCGCCTTTGACCGCCTTAATACCGCCCGCAACCTGAGCGAAGCGGAAAAGAAACAGAAAGCGGGCAAAACCCTCGGCCGGGTGGAAGACCTGAAACTGGACCAGCGCTATCAGACGGAGTCCGCGGTCAAGGACCTGCCAAGCCCTGCTGCCGCCAAGGCCCCCGTCCCGGAAAAAAGGGCGCGCAAGGAACTCATCACCCTGCCTGAACCGAGTACGGCCCCGGCCCTTGAGGGGAACGAAATCGCGGATGTCATCCAATCCGGGATACGCATCCGCACCTTCGAAAGTGAGATCGACCCGTTTGAATTCAGTCTGCTCGATAGCGGCCACCTGGTACTGTTCCGCAAGGTATGGCGGGACGGACAGCGCTTTATCCAGGGCGCACTGATTGAGCAGCAGCCCTTTCTCCAGGGGGTCATCGATTCAGCATTTCAGGAAACCACTCTCTCCCGCATGAGTGACCTGATCGTCGCCTACCAGGGTGAGGTATTTTCCGTGTTCAACGGCCAGAAAACAGGCAGCTATCTGGCCAGCGCCGAGGAACTGAAAGGGGCCTTGCTGTACCGCACGCGACTGACCGACCCCATGAGCGACCTGGAACTGATCTTCAGTATCAATCACCTGCCCAGCGGCCCAGGGGCTTCCGTGGTCACCTGGCTTGCGGCGATCCTGTTGCTGGTGCTCTGCGGCGGTTTCTTTCTCATGTATCGTCTGGGTTCGAAGCAGATCGAATTGACCCTGCAGCAGCAGGACTTCGTGTCGGCGGTCAGCCATGAGCTGAAAACGCCGCTTACTTCTATTCGCATGTACGGCGAAATGTTGCGTGAAGGATGGACCAGCGAAGAAAAGAAAAAGAGCTATTACGATTTCATATTTGAAGAGAGTGAGCGGCTGTCGCGCCTGATCAACAACGTCCTGCAATTGGCGCGTCTGACCCGCAATAAGGTACAGGCGGAAATTAAACCCACCGGCGCAGCCGAACTGCTGGATACCATTCGTTCCAAGATCTCTTCCCAGGTGGAGCGGGCCGGATTCGAGCTCAACCTGAATTCCGCCGGCGACTTGGAAGAGGTAACCGTGAATGTGGATATCGATCACTTTGCGCAGATCATTATTAATCTGGTGGACAACGCACTAAAGTTCGCCGCCCAGGCGGAAAAACGGGTAATCGATATCAACTTCTCCCGGCGCCGGGATGACACGGCGGTGTTCGCGGTACGCGACTACGGACCGGGGGTAGCGAAAAATCAGATGAAAAAGATCTTCAGACTTTTCTACAGATCGGAAAACGAACTCACCCGCGAAACCGTCGGCACCGGCATAGGACTGGCGCTGGTGCACCAGTTGGCGCAACGAATGAATGGAAAGATTGATGTGATCAATCGCGACCCCGGCGCGGAGTTCCAGCTGACACTTCCTATTACCGATAAATAGGGTCCGACGGGCATACCGGGACTGAAGGACAACCCCTATCGCCCTTTTACGCTCTCCCCCGGTCTTCACCCTTTTCTAGAACATACCGTAGAGCAGGGCTATTATCTGTTGGTGCGCCCTATAACCGATATCGCCGCCGAGCTCGGCCTTTCAACTACCGATCTGATGGTCTACGGGAACGAGATGGCAAAGCTCAACCTCAAGGCGCTTCCTGCGCGAAGCGCTGACCCCGCGGGAAAGATCATCCTGGTCTCCGCCATCAATCCCACCCGCGCCGGGGAAGGCAAGACCACGGTCTCCATCGGCCTGGCCCAGGGCATGCGCCGACTCGGCCAACGGGTGGTGTTGGCCCTGAGGGAGCCCTCTCTCGGGCCTATATTCGGTATGAAGGGCGGCGGCACCGGCGGCGGACAATGCCGGCTGGAACCCTCCACGCGTATCAATATGCACTTCACGGGCGACATCCACGCCGTGGGATCGGCCCATAACCTGCTGGCGGCCCTGGCGGACAACGCCATCCATTTCCACAGCGAACTGGACCTGGAACACCAGCAGATATTCTGGCGGCGGGTGCTGGATATGAACGATCGCACCCTGCGCCGCACGGTGATCGGCCTCGGCGGGCGACAGAACGGGGTACCGCGCGAGGACGGCTTCGACATCACCGCCGCTTCCGAGGTCATGGCGATCCTCTGTCTGGCGGAGGACCTCGCCGATCTCAAGCAACGGCTCGGGAACATCCTGGTGGGGTTCGACCGCTCCGGGGACCCGGTAACCGCGGAGAAACTGCACGCCGCCGGGGCCATGTCCGCCCTGCTGCAGGATGCGATGCTGCCCAACCTGGTACAGACCACGGAGGGGGTTCCCGCTTTTGTACACGGCGGCCCGTTCGGTAATATCGCCCATGGCTGCAGCAGCGTCACAGGAACCCGGGCGGCGGCCTCCAGGGCCGATTACGTGGTGACCGAAGCCGGTTTCGGCTTTGACCTGGGGGCGGAGAAGTTCTTCGATATCAAATGCCGCAGTGCCGGCCTCTGGCCCAGCGCCGTGGTGCTTGTGGCAACGGTGCGGGCACTGCGCATCCATGGTTGCGGCGACCCCCAGGGCACGGGAACGGTGGAAGAGATCGTCCGCGGCATGGAGCATCTGGAGCGCCATGTCCGCAGCGTACGGACCTTCGGGTTCGAACCGGTCATCGCTCTTAACTGTTTTGCCGAAGACCGCGCAGAGGACCAGCAGGCGGTCCTGCGGGGGTGCCGGGAACGGGGGCTGACCGTGGCCCGCATCACCGCCTTTTCCGAGGGCGGCGCGGGGGCCGAAGAACTGGCCGAGGCGGTGGTTGCCGCCGCCTCCCGGCCGCAACCCCCCGCGCACTTCCTGTACGATCTGGAGCAATCGCCGGAAGAGAAGATCACCGCCGTGGCCCGCACCATTTACGGTGCCGCCGATATCGAGTTCAGCCGTACCGCCGGAAAAGAGCTGGAACGGATCAACTGCCTCGGTTACCAGCGGCTACCGGTCTGTATCGCCAAGACCCATCTATCCCTGACGGACGATCCCCGGCGGGTGGGTTCTCCCGATGCCTTCGTTCTGCCGGTGGAGTCGGTGCGTATCGCCGCCGGCGCCGGATACCTGCTGGCGTTGACCGGAGATATCATGACCATGCCGGGATTGCCGCGGGAACCGGCGGCCTTTCGCCTGGATCTCACGGACGATGGTGAAATCCGCGGGTTATAGCCGGGACGCCGGCCCACTGACAGGGACCGCCTGCGCAATCCGATTCCGGATTCCCGCCGTTGGCGATTAGGGATTCAGGGCGACGGGGCCTTTTCATCACCGGATCGCGTACCTTTGACAAGGTGCGATACCCCGAATAGCACACCCCCTACCAACAACCCGACTGCAAGATCCGCGACCAGAGTGGGCAGGACGGCCAGGAGATGATGCAACGCCTGGATGTTATGCACGAACATCCCCCCTCCTACCAGCAGCATAGCCAGGGTCCCCACAATGCCCAGCAAACGAATCACCTTCGGCAGGGCCGCCACCAGAAGTTCCCCGCTAAAGCGCAGAGCACGCGCTCCGGAGCCCGGCTCCATATCCCCCGCCCTTTCGATCAGGACACCTCCGGCGTCATCCATGCGCACCAACAGTGCCACCAGACCGTAAACCCCGGCCGTCGCCAACAGCGCGATGAGACTGACCACCATGATCTGGACGGTGAGGGAGCTGTCCATAACGGTACCCAGGGCGATAACGATGATCTCGATGGAGAGAATAAAATCGGTTCGAATCGCCCCTTTGATCTTGACCGCTTCGCGCCGCACAATCTCCCGGCGATCCGCGGTTACCTTGGCCGCGATCTCCCTGGCCTCGTGTTTCCCGAACCACTCGTACACCTTCTCTGCTCCCTCGTAGCTGAGATAGGCGCCGCCGAGCAACAGAATGGGAACGATCAGCCACGGAAGATAGGCGCTCAACAGGAACGCCACCGGCAGGATAATCATCTTGTTGAGCAAGGAGCCCTTGGTGATAGCCCATATCACCGGCAGCTCGCGGCTGGCATGGAATCCGATCGCCTGCTCGGCGTTGACCGCCAGGTCATCGCCGAGTACGCCCGCGGTCTTTTTTACCGCTACCTTGCTCAGGGTCGCCGCATCATCAAGCAGGGTCGCCACGTCATCTAGAATTGCAAAAATACCACTGGCCATAATCTTTAACTTTATAGAATCTCTCTGCAGATCCCGTCGTTACGGGACAGAAAAAGGAACAATCCAACCGCAGGCTTACCTATGGAACCTCTGATTAATTTGATAATTGTCATCTCGACCGCAGGGAGAGATCTATTTTTCAAATGAGTCATCAAAAAGATATCAGGTACAAGATTTCTCGCTTCGCTCGAAATGACATTTAATCAGAGGTTCCCTAAATATTCTCAGCAACGAGCTCGATGACAACTGTCTTCCGCGCCAGCGGCGATTATATGTGTTTTTTTGGATGTGTCTTGAAAAAGTTCCAGATAACCTCACAGGCATCAATATCTCTGGATTTCCTGCCAACCAATTTATTCATAAGTATCTTTCGCAGTGAAAACCTTTTCTCCTCAAAAGACGGCCAGGTATGCCCGCCGTTGTGCACGGTATACAAAACAACCTCCGTATTCCGCCGCCCTCCCGAATATTTGGTTTTGTTCACAACGGTACCGTCACTCCTGTCTCTATCCGGCAACGCGCTGACGATTGACCCGGGATTGCACTTATTCCGATCAACCCAGAATTCTACCGTATCCTCCACCGAGGTTACGTAGCCGTTTACCCGCTTACCAAACTTAACCGGCCCTCCGCCCCAGGGAACAAGCGGATCGTCCGTCCCGTTAATCATCAATACGGAAACCGGTTCACCGGGATTGAGCCTACCGATGAGATTTCTCGGTATGGTTGAAATAACCGTCGCAATTGCCGCGATCCTGTCTGAGGCCATAGCGGCCAGATAATGCGCCATCATGCCGCCGTTCGACGCACCCGTAACGTACACCCTGCTCCTATCCACGGAATAGGTTTCCACGAGGTGGTCAATCAGGGCGACGAGAAACCCCACGTCATCGATATTATGCGTATGCGCATATGATGCCGGGTACTCCCTTTCATCATTCCAGTTACCCCGCAACCCCTCGGGATACACCAGAATAAACGGCTCCTTCTCCGCCAGCCGTTCAAACCCGTTATTGGTATATGCCGGCCACTTCCTCGCCGAACCTCCGCCGCCGTGAAGCGCAATCACCAGAGGCAAGGATGCAGAATCCGAATATGCCTCGGGCAAGTAGAGAAAAAACGTTCGTTCGCGTCCGTTGTGGAGGAATTTATGGATCCCCTTCGCCGACCGGATTGTCCGTGTTCCATCTTCCGTCGTTCCCGCGTAAACCGCCATATGGCCGAAGCCGCCAATCACTACCAGAACAATAACGAGTATCCGCTTGCCCGCATTCAACCACCCGGCATAGGGGCCGGTCACTCTTCTTCCTCTCCCTCGGGAGGGAGTTCCAGCAGCGGCACCGCCTGAACTGCGGTTCCCGCAATCCCTCTGACCGAGCTGTACATATGATTGGTATTAAGCAGCACCTTCTGGATCTGTTTCTCCCGTTTTTTCCAGATCCCCTGCATCGATCTCTTTTCCGCTTCCAGATCGCTCTGCATCTGGGTGAACCCCTCCACGATAGCCTCAACCTGCATACGAAACTCGTTACCGGTAAGGTAATCGTAAAGCATACTCATCTTATCACCCTTGTTTTCCTCAACCGCCACCGCCCTGCTGAGCAGGATGAGTGATTCGCGTAGTACCTGACATAACCCTTTGAACTCTTCGAAGTTACAGATCCACACCCCGTCTTTCAGCCCGAGACGCTCCATGTCCTGCGGCATGGCCTCGGTGACCAGGACCCCGATATCCGCGCCTTTTTCCCGGATATCGCTCTTGAACTTTTCGATCCAGCTCGGCTGAAACACCTTGGTGCGCTTGCTTTCGTAATAGATGCTCCCGCAGTTCCTGCGACTGTGTGTATTGACGATCTGCAAACAATCGGCGCCCCGCTGACCCTTCTTGATCTCCTCTATGGTGTCGAGGGGAAACTGATCCGCCAGCCACTCCTCTATGGCCAGCTCCTGCACCTCCCCCTGCAACTGCGTGGAACCCTGCTCCGCCTTTCGTTGCGCCTCCTGTAGCTGCTCCCGCAACTGGGAGATCACCTGGTCCCGTTCCGACACCTTAAGCTGAACACGGCTTTCCTCCGTCTTGCGGATCTTCTCCCGTTCCTCGGCAAGCAGGCTGTTGAGCCTCTTCTCCGTCTCCAGTTCCATGGCCGCCCGCAGTTCCTCTTTTTCCCGCATCAGCCGCTCAATATCGGATTTGGCCTTATTGAACTCCTTCAACTGCTTGCTTTTACCCTCCAGTTCCTTGCGCATGGCGGCGATACGTTCCGACTGCTCCTCTTCGATCTGGCCGCGCAGTTGCTGCTCCAGTTTCCGTCTCTCCTCCTTTACGCCTTCGCGAATTCCCCGGCTTATCTGTTCCTCCAGTAGCTGCTTCCGCGACTCCAGTGCTGCCTTTTCCTTACGCACGGCGTCCGCCTGAGTCTGGAATTTTTGTTGTTCCTTGGCCAGCTCTTCGTCGTACTTCTTCTTCAGCTCGTCTTCCAGCTGATGATAGAGAATGTCATTGACGTCGATTTCCTGACCGCAGTTCGGACATTTAATGGTGGTACTCGGCTGCTCCATGATTCCGCTCCCCTGCTGCCGCTAAGGGCTGTTAGGGTAATTGTGCACGAATTGCCGGGGGTTTTGTTGAGAAAAAGGAATTGTGTTCCGAACAACTACTGGAAAAACCGGGAATTACAACATCACGGTTTTGGTGATCACCTGATCCCGGCCTTTGTCCTTGCCTTCATACATCGCCTGGTCGGCCGCCGTAAGCAGCGCCTCCAGAAGGGCCGGTGCATCCCGGGACGCTCCGGGTATAACGGAAACCGCACCGATACTGACGGTGATGTCGATTTCCGCACCGTTGTGCCGAAAATGGGATGATTTCACTCGCTGACGCAAACGATCGGCCACATGCAGGGCGGACTCCAGATCGGATTCCGGTAGCAGAAGAATAAATTCCTCCCCTCCGTACCGCGCGAAAATATCGCACTCACGCAATTCTCCACTACAACCCGCGGTAAACTGAATCAGTGTGGAGTCACCGGCGGCGTGCCCGAAACGGTCGTTGATCTGCTTGAAATAGTCCACATCGATCAGCAATATGGCGATCGGCCGCTGATACCTTATAGCCCTCCCCACCTCCTGTATCGCCTGCTCCATAAATGCGCGCCGGTTCAGAATCCCGGTCAGATAATCGTATTTCGCGTGTTGTTCCAGATCGGAATTCGCCTGTCTAAGACCACCGGCGAGGGATAGAAGACCGTGGGTTATGGCAGCTACGATAGCGAGTGCGATCAGTACCGCGATAACAATATCAATAGCGGAGACCCGGCCCTTGAACAACAGATCGAACAGCACCACCAGGACCGCGGCGAAAAAGCAGGAAGCAGCCGTTACCAGCACCGTTGCGGCAGTTACGCTGTAACTCTCAAGCAGCTTCTGAAATAGTGTCATCGTCTACGCTAATCTTGTTATTCCCTGCGCGGACGAGACGCTGCGATATCCCGGCATCCCGGCATCCCGGCCAGTATGTGTGGCCTACACACTACAACAAAATCATGTGACAGGAAACCTGACCGATCCCCAAATCGCGAATTTTCCGGAATTTGGGTATATAGTTCGGGGTCCGGGACAGTACCCGTTCCGGCCGGCCGGAATACCATGGCCGCCGTAGAGACCACATGGACCCTCCGGTTGACGGAGCCGGCATACTGATGCTGATTGATACCCTGCGCAAAATTGCTGTTCGGATACAGTCTCTAAGGCTTCCGTTTCTGCTGCTGTCGCTGGTTTGCCTGATCGCCCTTGTCTATATCGTCCTGACCTCCACCACCCATGTGGGTGACCGGTTTCTTATACCCTCCTTAATCACTCTGCTCTGGTCCCTGAGCGGATACGCCTTTATCCTCAATTTTCGCTCCGTACCTGAAAGCGACATGGCGCGGAAAGGTTTCTTCAAACGCCTGGTGCGTCGCCTGCATCGATTCTGGTACTGGTTGCTTGCGCTGCTCTTTTTTTCCACCAGCCTCGCCCTGTTTCTCATCTCATTCCGCCTGTTGCGGTTATGGCTGCAGGGGTGGTAGATACCAATCCATAATGCGATCCCGGCGGAAAGATCGTAAGATAGCGCGCCGGCAGGCAACACAAAGGCTCTATAGAACATGCTGACAGATAATATTCTCGATCTCATCGGCAACACCCCCCTGGTTCGTCTCAGAAACGAAAACATCTACGCCAAGGCGGAATTCCTGAATCCCGGCGGCAGCATCAAGGACCGGATCGCACTGGCGATGCTGGAAGGTGCGGAGCGGGACGGGAAACTCAAACCGGGCTCGATCATCGTGGAGCCGACCTCCGGCAACACCGGTATCGGACTGGCCCTGGTGGGCGCCCTTAAGGGCTACCGGGTCTGCATCGTGATGCCTGAGAATATGAGCGAGGAGCGCAAAATGCTGGTCCGTTCCCTCGGAGCCGAGTTGGTCCTAACACCCGCGGAAGAGAGTATCAGCGGCGCCGTGGAACGTGTGGAGCAGATGCGAGCGGAGGATCCAAAGGTGTTCGTTCCCCAGCAGTTCGAGAATCCGGACAACCCGCGTGTTCATTACGAGGAAACCGCCCACGAGATCTGGCGCCAGACCAGCGGCGAAGTGGACTGCTTCGTCGCCGGTGTCGGCAGCGGCGGTACCCTGCAGGGGGTAGCCAAGTTCCTCAGGGAGCATCGACCGGGGATCAAGATCATCGCCGTGGAACCGAAGGATGTCTCCGCCATCCTCGGTCATGAACCCGGCCTGCACCGGATCCAGGGTATCGGAGACGGTTTTATCCCGGATGTCCTTGATGTGTCGCTGGTGGACGATGTGATCGAGGTGACAGATGAGGACGCCATCGAGACCACCCGGGAACTGGGACGAAAACACGGCCTGCTGGTGGGCATCTCTTCCGGGGCCAATATATGGGCCGCCCGGCAGATGGCCGACCGTATGCAGGGAAATATCGTCACCGTCCTGCCCGACCGCGCCGAGCGTTATTTCAGCACCGCGCTGTTGACGTAGGAAATCGCCGATGCGAAGAAGTTGCCCCTACGACGCTTGGCCGCAAATGAACTCAAATCACCGCGAATTCACACCAACTGTCGGAGTACCCTACATAAACTATTTGCGATACTTTGCGGTGATTGGCGTTATTCGCGGCTTATACCTCTAAGGAGATTCCTTAAACTGTCATTTTCTTTGCGCCCTTTGCGTTCTTTGCGGCCTCCGCGTCGAAATACAAGTAAGGGGTTTTACTCGGAGACCGTCCTATTGCGGATCCGCCAGCAGTTGTGGATCTTCGGATTGCGTGCGAAATCCTGCGGCAGGGTGGCACGGCTGATTTCCTCCACCTCCAGATCCGCCAAGGCCTCCCGATCCATGCGGAAACGCCGCAGGTTGTTGGAAAAGATCAGAACGCCGTCCGGTTCCAGCAGCCGTAGCGCATCCCGGATAAGCTCCACGTGATCCCGTTGCAGGTCCAGGGTAGTCTCCATACGTTTGGAGGTCGAAAAGCTCGGGGGATCAAGAAAGATGAGCCCATAACGCTTTCCGCCGCCACCCCGCCGCAACCACTCTATACAGTCCACGCGGATAAACTGGTGTTCCGGCCCGCGGAAGCCGTTCAGCTCCATATTGCGTCGCGCCCAATCGAGATAGGTATTGGACATATCGATGGTGGTGGTGGCCGACGCGCCGCCCTTCGCCGCGTACACGGATGCGGTTCCGGTGTAGCCGAAGAGGTTCAGGAACCGTTTCCCCGCCGCCAGTTCTCCCAGCATCCGGCGTGTCAGCCGATGATCCAGAAACAGACCGGTATCCAGGTAGTCCTGAAGATTCACCCAGAAGTCACACCCCCCCTCCTGCACCTGTTTAAAATGCCGACTGTCGTCGAGCCTCTGATACTGGGTGCTTCCCTTCTGCTGTTTGCGCACCTTGAAATACAGTTGATCCTCGCCGATCTCCAGGGTATCCAGGATCACGCCCAGGGCCTCGCGCAGACGCCGCCTCGCCTTGGCGGGATCGACGCTCTCCGGCGCCTGGTACTCCTGCACATGCACCCAGCGCTTCTCCCCATCGTAGATGTCCACCGCCAGGGCGTATTCCGGCAGGTCCGCGTCGTAGAGGCGGAAACAGGAGATCCCCTCCCGTTTTAACCAACGGCCCAGATGTTTCATGTTCTTCTGCAGCCGATTGGCGAACGCCCGGGCACCGTCGCTGCGCGACTCGGCCGACAGGGGCGCGGGAAACCTGCGATCGGAAAGAAACCACTCCGGCGTGATATCGAAGTGGAGCAGCTTGCACTCGATGGCCCCGTTAAACAGTGTATGAATCTTCCTGGCCCGCAGACCAAGACTCTTCCCCAGTTCCGGATTGCCGGTCAGTACGGCAGCGCGCCAACCGGGGAAATGCTTCTTCAATGTCCCACCCAAACGGTTGTAGAGGCCCGGGAGATCGGAACCGCCGCCAAGACGTTCCCCGTAGGGCGGATTGGCCACCACCAGGCCGTATCCTTTTCCATCCCCGGGCCGGGCCTGGGCCAGTTCTCTCTGCACAAACCGCACCCGCCCCTCTAATCCGGCGCGTTTCAGGTTATCCCCGGCGATAGCCACCGCCTTGTGGTTCTGGTCGTATCCGGTGATGGACGGAAGCCGTTCCAGACCCTCCTCCCGCCGTTGTTCCGCCTCCCGTAACAACGCCTCCCAGACTTCCTGAGGGTGCTGTTTCCAGCGCAGAAAACCCCAATGGCTGCGCAGCAGGCCGGGGGCGATATCCGCAGCCATCAGCGCCGCTTCAATGGGCAGGGTGCCGGAACCGCACATGGGATCCACCAGATCCCCACCCTGCCTCGCGATTTCCGGCCAACCCGCGCGCAGCAGGACGGCGGCGGCCAGATTTTCCTTGAGGGGCGCCCCCATTCCCTGCTGCCGGTAACCCCGCCGATGCAGCGACTCCCCCGCGAGATCCAGACTCACGCTGGCCTGATCCCGCAGCAGATAGAGATTGATGCGGATGTCCGGCCGCTCGGTGGCCACCGAGGGCCTTTCCCCGGTCTGCTCGCGAAACTGATCCACTATGGCATCCTTCACCTTGAGGGCGCCGAAATGGCTGTGGGTGATAGCGGAACGGGAGCTGTTGAACTCCACGGCGAAGCTGTTCTCCAGACCAAAATGCTCCTGCCAGGAGATTTCCCGCACACCCTGATACAGCGCCTCCGGGGTGGCGGCGGGAAAGGCGGCCAGCGGTAACAGAATACGGTTGGCTACCCGTGACCAGAGACAGGCGCGATAAGCGGTCTCCAGGGTGCCGGTAAAAGAGGCGCCGCCCCTGATCTCCGCCACTTCCGCGGCATTAAGGCCCCGCAACTCCTCCACCAGGAGGTTTTCCATATGTTTGGGGACGGTAGCGATAAAACGATAGCTGGTCATGTAGCCTTTTCCATTAGAATCCACTCAGGGGCATTGCCGCTCCTGCTCGGAGGAATCTCGCTCCAAACCTTCCAGCAGGCGGGAAGCCCGGCCGCCCAGTGTTTGACCTGTTCCGCCTCTTCCCGCCCTCCGGGATGACCGGTATAGGCAATAACCGAAATCACGCCCGCGGGGGCCAGCCACTCCACGATATCCGTCAGGGCCGCAACGGTGGTGCCGGGGCCGGTAACAATCTCCTTATCACCCCCCGGCAGATAACCGAGGTTGAACAGCACCGCCCTTATCCTCCCCCGTTCCTCATCCGGAAGATGCTCGGACATCCGCTCATGTCCGGCCAGCATAAGCCGAACCCGCGCTGCAAACCCGGCACCCCGCAACCTTGCAGCCGTGGCCTCCAATGCCGATCCCTGAATGTCGAAACCGTATACCGTCCCCTCGGAACCCACATGGCGGGCGAGAAACAGCGTGTCATGGCCGTTGCCGGTGGTGGCATCCACCACCGTGTCGCCCTCCTGCAACCGCTCTGCAAGCAGCCGATGGGCCCGATGGACCAGGGATTGGCGTTCAGGGTTTCCCATCTTTCCAGTAACGCAGGATATCGCACTCTTCGGGAAGCGGACGGTCTTCCAGCAAATAACTGGCATAGCGGTCCGCATACCACGGCATGAGCAGGGACCCCTTGGAACCGAAACCGTTAAAGATCCCGACCCTGGATTGCTCAGGATGCATACCGATGAAGGGGTTCTTATCCAGGGTGTTGGGACGGACCCCCGCCTGATGTGCCGCAAGGCTCGCCCGAGGTGGATTCAGGAACAGCTCCCCCAGTGCCGCCAGCAGGGTCTCACATCCCTCGGGAGTGGGTTCCTCGTTCAGATGTTCCCGATCATAGGTGGCGCCCAGGCGATAGCTTCCATCTCCCCGGGGCATCAGCCAGCAGCCGGCATTGATGATATAGGGGGGCAGTTGCTGCGCGATCTCCAGGGAAAGTATCTCCCCCTTTGCCGGCTGGAACGGCAACCAGCCGAACCACGGGTTATGCATCCCCCGATAGCCCTCGCAGAAGATGACCTGCCGGGCATACAGGCCCTGCCAGCTTACGCCCTGTTGCGTGATTTTCAGATCCCGGTGGAAAAACTCCCCCGCGCCGTAGGCACCCGTTGCCTGCAGATGATCACGGAAGCCGTCCATCAGTGCGCAGGTATCCATATAACCGGTCTGGAGCTGAATAAACCCCCCTTCCGGTGCGATCAGACCTTGCGGGCAGGACTGCTCCGCAAGTCGTTCCCCCAGAAAGGGGGTATAAGCAGGATCCCCGGATCGCTTCTCCCACGCGGTTTTTTCCCCGGGATTGCGAATCAGACGCAACATGGGGACCTCGAACAGGAGTTCGCGGTTCAATAGCTGTTCCAGTTCCCGGTAGGTTTCTTTTGCTGCCGGGAGACACTCCTCCACCCGCGCGGTCTTTACCAGGCGCATACCGGTCACCGGATTGATAAGTCCGGCCGCGGTCCGCGACGCCGCCGTACGATGACTATTGTCCACCACCAGCACCCGCTGCCCGCGCTGCATCAGCTTCCAGGCCAGCACTGTACCGGCCAGCCCCTGTCCGATCAGAAGCACATCAAACGTGGATGAAGGATTCACAACAGGGTCCGGGTATTCTGCGGTCAAGAAAGCGTGTTACAACTGGAGTATGTATACCGTACTATACCCTTAATGTCCGTATCCTTCCCACAACCATGAAGTCCTGGAACGTCTACATCGTCCGCTGCGCCGACGGCAGTCTCTATACCGGTATCGCCAAGGATGTGGAGCGGCGCCTGGAGGAGCATAACCATGATGACCAACTGGGTGCCAAGTACACACGGGGGCGGCGACCGGTGAAACTGGTCTATACTGAAACCCTCGCCAACCGGTCCGATGCCGCCAGACGGGAGCACGAGATCAAACGGATGAAACGTATTGAAAAGCGGAAACTTATTGCCGGAGCAGGAAGCTCGTAACAGCTGAAGAGCTTGTAAAATATTGGCGGAACTTCATCCACAACTTAAAAAAGACTGTCTGGCTATCGGGCGCTTTCCCCTCTGCCGGCTGTTGTTGATGCTGGATGTCAATTACCCCTGGTTCGTTCTGGTGCCGGATCGGGAGGGGATCACGGAGATCCATCAGTTGACGGAGGAGGATCAGCGGCAGCTGATGTGGGAGTCTTCCCATCTCTCGGCGGCGCTGGAACGGGAATTCAAGGCGGACAAGATCAATGTCGCCGCCCTCGGAAACGTGGTACCGCAACTGCATATTCACCATGTGGTTCGTTACCGGAACGACGCGGCCTGGCCGGAACCGATCTGGGGCAAGGTAAAACCGGAACCCTATTGCGAAGACTGTATCTCGAACATGATCAGCCGCCTGCGGAAGGTACTGGTAGAGGATTTTACCTTCGGAGCGTAGCGACCGCCCCCCCGATAGCGCTATTCCCAACCCTCACGGTTGCTACGGGCGATCTCCTCCTTGTCCGCCGTCAACACCCGTTCCAGCTGTTCCCGCGTCTGCAGGGAAAGGGATCGCCTGATTTCCGGTGCCTCGGTTCTATATAGCTCCCGCAACAGCGCCTGGTCGTGATCATTAAAAATGTGCGCCGCCTGCTTTGCCCGATAGGCGCTGAAACCGAGCTGTTTCAGCGCATCTTCCCCGAGTTGCAGGGCGGAGGCGTAATACTCTCTGCGAAACAGTGTGACGTCACGTCGCAGAAGTTCATAGGCATGGCCGTTGTTCTCCGCGCGCGCGAGGATCGTAAGA
Organism: Sedimenticolaceae bacterium; assembly: GCA_050291465.1. Lineage (GTDB taxonomy): Bacteria > Pseudomonadota > Gammaproteobacteria > Chromatiales > Chromatiaceae > CBFDBF01. Next base: position 92,671 of record JBNKJV010000007.1, read on the forward strand.
TGGGGAAAATATTTTTTCGCCTGATCGATCACCTGCAACGCCATCTCCGGATCATCGATGGCGACGATAAGAAGACGCGCCTCCTCGGCGCCCGCCGCCTCCAGGATATCGTGCCGGCTGGCGTCACCGTAGTAGACCTTATATCCGAAAGAACGCACCGCCTCGATCTGATCCGGATCATGATCAAGAATCGTGGTGGGAACCCCGTTGGCATGCAGCAGGCGCCCCACGGTGCGCCCGAAACGGCCGAACCCGGCGATGATGACGGGATGTCCCCGATCCTCTACCACATCCGGCTGGCGCGGCTGATGCAATGTAACGTTGCGGCGCGCTATGACGCGTTCATAGTAGAGCAGAAACAGGGGTGTCATGATCATGGAAAGGGCTACCACGACCACCAACCGGTCAGCGGTCCCGGTGTCCAGGATGCCGCTACCGGCGGCTTCACCGAAAAGGACAAATGCGAATTCACCCCCCTGCGCCAACAAGAATACGAACAGACTCTTCTGACTGCTCGGAATAGTACAGAAACGGGAAAGACCCCAAAGAACCACGCCCTTGAACGCGACCAGCAACAACACCAGCCCCAGGAGCAGAACCGGCTCCGCCAGCAGCAGCCCGAAGTCGATGGACATTCCTACCGAGATAAAGAACAGTCCCATCAGCAGCCCCTTAAAAGGCTCTATCTCGACTTCCAGTTCATGACGGTATTCCGACTCTGCCAGCAGAACGCCGGCGAGAAAGGCGCCCAGAGCCATGGACATGTCCACCGCCGCCATCAGCAGCGCGATGCCGAATACCAGCAGCAGGGAAAAGGCGGTGAAGATCTCGCGCATCCGGGTCTTGGCGATATAACGGAACACCGGACGCGTGAGATAATGCCCGCCAACAATAATCACGGCTATCACAACTACCGCATTCAGTATTCCCAGCCAGGGACTGCCGCCCTCTCCCGACGCCGATACCACACCCAGCAACGGCAACAGCGCGAGCATGGGAATAACCGCCATATCCTGAAACAACAGCACGGAAAACGCCGAACTGCCGGCCTGGGTTGAAAACAGGTTGCGCTCCTTCAGGCTCTGCAGGGCTATTGCCGTGGACGAAAGCGAAAGCCCCATTGCCACCACCAGTGCCACGCTGAAAGAAAATCCGAACAGGGACACGGTCACGGTAAGCAGCGCAGTGGTCAACAACACCTGGCTGCCGCCGATCCCCAGAATAGGCCGGCGCATGGCCCACAACCGCTTCGGATTAAGCTCCAGGCCTATGACAAACAGCAACAACACGACCCCGAACTCGGCAAAATGGCGGATATCTTCCACATTCTGCACCAAGCGCAGACCCCAGGGCCCGATCACCGCTCCGGCAGCGAGATAACCCAACACCGAACCCAGACCCAGGCGCTTGGCGAGAGGCACCATGATGACCGCCGCCGCCAGATAAATGATCGCATTTAAAAGCATAGGGTGTTCATTCTCCCTGTTGCTCCCCTCCCGACCGGTATTGCGACAACCGGCTGCGATAGGTCTGCACCCAATCTTCCAGTTCCCGGTCACTCAGCCGGTGGGAACTATGAATGATTATGGGCTCCAGATAACGCATCCCACAGTGGTTGGCGGAACACTCGTAAGGCCGCATCAGCTCGCTGACGCTGTAGCGGTTGTGCCCGTCAGGCAGATAGGCCTCCTTACTCTGTCCGACCGTCACCACCGACAACCAATCCTTACAACACAATGCATCCCCATCGGTCCCGAAGGCGAACCCGTACTCCAGCACCACATCCTGCCACTGTTTGAACAGAGCCGGGGCCGCATACCAATAGAAGGGATGCTGCACCACCAAAAGGTCGGTAGCCCGCAAACACTCCTGCTCAAATTTGATATCGATATGAAAATCGGGATAGCGCTCGTAAAGGTCGTTCACCACCACACCGGGGATATCGCGCACACCGTCAAGCAACGCCCGGTTCACCCTGGAACGGTGCGGAAACGGATGTACGAAAAGCAGCTGTATGCGGGGTGCAGGGTCACCGGACATAAATGCACTCTTTCCCATCTAAAGTCAGTTAACAGTTGTCAGTTGTCGATGCAGGGGCGGGAATGTTCTGCTCCTCCGGGTACCGGAACCCTACACTCAAATCAGGCACACCTTTTGCCGGAGTTCCTCCGTCAGCACCCGTTTGTTCTCTGAATAATCCACCGGTACCTCCAATAAGTGTACACCCTCGGCATCAAGACACATCTCCAGCATCGGGATAAACTCATCGGCACGGGTAACACGGTGGCCGAATGCTCCATAGCTCTGAGCATACTGAACGAAATCCGGGTTATTAAAATCCAACCCATAATCGGCGAATCCCGCGTCCTCCTGTTTCCACCTGATCATGCCGTATCCGTTATCGTTGAGGATAACCACCACCAGATCCAGCTTCAGCCGCACCGCGGTCTCAAGTTCCTGGGAGTTCATCATGAAACCGCCGTCACCACATACAGCCACGACCTTGCGATCCGGCCGGGCGATCTTTGCCGCAATGGCCGCCGGAAGACCGGCTCCCATGGCGGCGAGTGTATTATCCAGCAACACGGTGTTAGGCTGATAGGCGGGGTAATTGCGTGCGATCCAGATCTTGTAGATACCATTGTCGAGAGTGATGATGCCGTCATCCGGAATCCCGTGCCGCAGGTCATGAACCAGTCGCTGCGGAATAATGGGAAAGGCGTCGCTATCACTTTTCTCCGCCACCATCTTATGTGTCTCTTCCCGCATTCGGCGGAAAAAATCGAACTCCCAATGCCCCTGGGGGACAACCACATCGGATAACATCTCTATGCCGTCGGAGATATCACCAATCACCTCCAGGGTCGGAAAATAGACGTCATCCACCTCCGCCGGATCGAAGTTAAAATGGATCACCTTCGCGGTATTGTTATGCCCCATGATGGCCGGTGGTTTCTCGGTTACGTCGTGGCCGACGGATATGATCAGGTCCGCGCGATCGATAGCGCAGTGCAGATAATCCCCTTCGGTAACGGCGGCGGTACCCAGATACTTCTGGTGTCGTTCGTCGAGCACGCCCTTGCCCATCTGGGTGACAAAAAACGGAATACCGGTTTTCTCGATAAAGGCCTCCAGATTGTTGGAAATCCTCTTGCGGTTACCTCCCCCGGCGATCATCAGCAGCGGGCGTGTGGCTGCCATAATCATTTCCGCCGCCTGTTCCACCGATCGCCTATCCGGTGTCGGCCGGCGGAAAGCGATCTTCCGCAGCGGCTTGTTCTCCGTCTCCTCCCGGGCGATGTCTTCCGGCAACTCCAGGTGCACGGCGCCGGGCCGTTCCTTCTCCGCCAGCTTGAAGGCCTGTCTGACCAGGGAAGGTATCTTCTCCGCCGAATGGATCCGCTCCGCCATCTTGGTCAACGGGCGCATGGTCTGCACCACGTCGACGATCTGAAAACGCCCCTGCTTGCTGGTCTTAATGGGTTTCTGACCGGTGATCACCAGCAGCGGCATGCCACCGAGCTGCGCATAGGCGACACCGGTCACCAGGTTGGTGGCCCCCGGACCAAGGGTAGAGAGCGCAACCCCGGCCTTTCCCGTCAACCGGCCATAGGCGGCAGCCATGAAGGCGGCACCCTGCTCATGCCGGGTCAGAACCAGCTGAATTGGGGATCTGCGCAGTGATTCGAGAAGGTCCAGGTTCTCTTCCCCGGGTATCCCGAACACGTATTCGACCCCCTCCTCCTCAAGGCAGCGGACAAAGATATCGGACGCCTTCATGACGGGTCTCCCAAAGCGGTGTCATGGATCAATACCTTGGGTCGATCACAGACATTACAAGCTCTCTATCAGGCTCGCAGCCCCTCTTTCCCCGGGATCCCGGCGCCCGCCGTGCGAAGTTTCCGCGGCGCTCCCGCCCGATACCCGGAAAAACCCCATAACTTATTGATTATATTCCCTTCAGAAGGCACAATGCGCGGCTGGGCGAAACGGTCGCAGGCACGGCCTGATTTCGGATTCAACCGTATTAATTAGACACTGCAAAGAATGTTAGAGGAAAACCGATGAGACTTATTCTTCTGGGCGCCCCGGGCGCGGGCAAAGGTACTGTAGCCAAGATGCTGACCAAGCTGGATGGCTCCGTACAGATCTCCACCGGCGACATCCTGCGCGCCGCCGTAAAAGACGGCACCGACCTGGGCAAACAGGCCAAAGCCTTCATGGATGCCGGCGACCTGGTCCCGGACGAACTGATCATGGGTATTATGAAAGAGCGTCTGAAAGAAGACGACTGCCAGGCCGGTTTCCTGCTCGACGGCTTTCCCCGCACCATTCCGCAGGCGGAACAGCTGAAGGGCCTGCTGGCCGACCTGGGCATCACCCTGGAAGCGGCGGTGAATCTGGACGTACCGCGGGACGTCATCCTCGACCGCCTTACCACCCGCCGCACCTGTGTAGGCTGTGGGGCCATCTACAACGTGAAGTCCATGCCCCCGAAGGTGGAAGGCAAATGCGACAAGTGCGGCGCTGAGGTTGTGCAGCGTGACGACGAGACTGAAGAAGCCATATCCAACCGCCTCGACGTCTACAACGAAAAAACCGCCCCGTTGGTGGATTTTTACAAGAACGAAGGCCTGCTGCTGGACGTGAATGCCACCTCCAGTGACGCCGTGGTCGCCGCCATCCAGGAGAAACTGGCGGGCTGATCTTTGCTCGACTTGCGGCAGGATCCCCCGGGTTCCTGACCACAGAAGCATGGGATCGGGCCGGGATGCAACGTAGCCGTTGCATCCCGGCCTTTTTTATTGAGAATAAACTGCTTATGAATACCGAACGCTATTTCCGGGTTCTGGGCAGGGTCCAGGGTGTAATGTTCCGCCAGACCTTTATTCGTGCGGCGCAAAAAAGGGGGCTCAGGGGCGCCGCCACAAACCTGTCCGACGGCAGCGTCAGCTGTTTTCTTTCCGGCAGCGAGGGGCAAATCAACGAAATCCTCGAAGGCCTCCGCTCCGGACGGGAGATCAACTCCTGGGGAGCGCAGGTGGAGCAGCTTATCCCATTAGACCCCGCCGAGGGACTGGCCTTTGAAAAACACCAGGTAACCACCGCGAATGTCGACGCCTTCAACTGGAGTCCGGACGTAAAGATGCATCTCTGACGGATGCCTCCGAACAATCCTAACAAGCGGAAAGGCAAAATAGCGGACCGTTTCTATCCCCCCTTGCGGGGGGAACCACGGAGCTTAGCCCGGATAGTTTAATGCGCGGGCAGTTTAGGCGGCTTCAGTCCTACCATGTCCTGCATCAAGCGTATCACCTGGGCGCTGTATCCGTACTCGTTGTCGTACCAGACGTACAGCACCAGTCGATCACCGTCCACGATAGTGGCCTGGGAATCCACCACGCCGGCATGCGATGAACCCACCAGGTCGGTGGATACCAGCTCCGTGGAGGCGGTGAAGTCGATCTGTTCCTGCATGGGCGAGTGAAGAGCGATATCACGCAGGTGATCGTTGACCTCCTCCTTGCTGGTCTCCCGTTCCAGGTTTAGGTTCATTATCGCCATGGAGACGTTCGGGGTCGGTACCCGGATGGCATTACCGGTGAGTTTGCCCGCAAGCTCCGGCAGCGCCTTGGCCACCGCCTTGGCCGCTCCGGTTGTGGTAATCACCAGATTCAGCGGGGCGCTGCGGCCGCGACGATCTCCCTTGTGGTAGTTATCGATCAGATTCTGGTCGTTGGTATAGGAGTGAACCGTCTCCACATGGCCGTTCCTGATACCGAACTCATCATTGATCGCCTTGAGGACGGGGGTGATGGCGTTGGTTGTGCAGGAAGCGGCGCTGAGAATGGTATCCGTGGATACGATATCACTCTGATTCACCCCGTAGACGATATTCTTTATTTCACCCTTGCCGGGAGCGGTAAGAATCACTTTGGAGGCACCGGGGCACTTGATGTGCTGACCAAGTCCCTCCTCGTCACGCCACTTTCCGGTATTGTCCACCACCAGGGCGTTGTCGATTCCATATTTTGTATAGTCAACATCCGCCGGTGAATCGGCATAGATAAACTGGATGTAATTGCCGTTTGCGATAATGGCGTTGTTCTCTTCATCGATCCGGATGGATCCGTTAAAGGGACCGTGCACGGAATCCCGACGTAGCAGACTGGCCCGCTTCTTGATATCTCCCGACTTGCCACCGCGGACCACGACCGCACGCAACCGCATCTTGTTACCTGCACCGGTGCGGGCAATAAGCATACGCGCCAGCAGACGACCGATACGACCGAACCCGTACAGCACGATATCCTGTGGCTCTTCCAGGGTGCTGGTTCTGCCGGTGTTGACACTGGCAAGTTCCCTTTTGAGGTAATCGGCGACACTCTCTGTTCCGCCGGAGTGAATGTAGTTATGACACAACTTGCCCAGATCGATTCTGGCAGGTGCCAGATCCATCGCGGACATGGTCTCCAGCATCTCGTAACTTCTGGTGATATCCAGTTCCTCACCCACCATCTGGCGGGCAAAGCGGTGTGCCTTTAGGATATCGATAGTAGAATGCCCCATGAGCCGGCGCCCGAAAATCCTGATGACCACACCGTTTTCCCGGTACATCTGGCCCACGAGCGGAATCATCTTTTCCGCCAGGTTCTGGCGGCCCTTCCACTCCTGAAGATATTGTTCGCTGGTCTTGGTGCTCATCTATCTACCTGCTCCTGAAAAGTAAGGTTGGCTTGACGCTGAAATCCGAGAGAAAGGACCGCCCCCCTTGGGCAGACCCGTCGTAAAGGGGCGTAATGATATCAAATTGAAGCGGTCGGGTGGGCGTAAAAACCGTTATTAAACGGTGTTATTCAACACTGTTTGCAGGGGATTTAATTTCCGAGAGGTCCCAAATCCGCACGCTGGCGTCGTCGCTGGTGGTGGCCAGGAAACGACCATCCGGTGAAACCGTCACGGCGGCACCGCACAAATCATGTTTCTGCAGACGCTGCAGGGTTTTTCCGGTTTCCGGGTCAAGGATCAGAACGGAGCTGTCCGTCTGTCGGCTGATACTGGCCAGACGGCGGCCGTCAGGCAAAAACCGGATATCGTTGATTCTGCCCCCATGCTCCGTTCGTATCTCTTCCAGACTTCCACTCCGCAGGTTCCAGCGGTAGAGATCAAACCAGCCCGCCCCATACAGGTGCTGGCCGTCCGGTGCAAATGCGAGGGTAGCCGAACTGTTGCGGGAACGGGCAAAATAGCGGGGTTCACTCTGGATTGCCCAATAGGCAAGCCCACCCTTATGGCTCGCAGCCGCAAGGTGCCGCCCCTTCCCGTCCACGGCTACCGTCTCGACCTCTTCCGGAAACAGCTTCCACTCCCGCAGCAACGCACCGCTGGAGAGCTGCCATAACCGGACCATTCCATCCGCGTGTCCGGTCACTATCCGGTCCACCCCTTCATGGGCGACCATATGACTGATAGGAGAAGGGGTCTGCCATGCCTTTTTCATGTGGCCCTGCAGATCCCACTCCCCGATCATGCCGTCATACCCGGCGGTAACCAGCCTCCGCCCGCGTCGAATAAAATGAATCCCGTTCACCGTCCCCTGGTGCGCTCTCCAGCCGGCCGCCGGAACACCCCCCTGTAGACGCCAGAGACGCAGCCGGCCGTCCCAGTCTCCGGAGGCGAGAAGCTCGGCACGGGGATCGATGGCCAGGGCACTCCCTCCGCTGTGGGCGTCCCGGATAATCACGTCCGCCGGCCTGCCCTGTGGTCCGGCACACCCGACTATCAGTGAAATCAACAGGAGCGAACCGATAATTTTCACCCGGGGCAGCATTGGGAGATCCTATTCAGGCCGCATATGTGGGTGAGGCGGGACCGAAGGTCCTGTGGACCTTCGCAGCCCGACGAACGCCGGCACAAGGATGTGCCGGCTGGTGCCGAAAAAACCACCAATGTCGCGCCAGGGACGGCATGCACCCTCCTTATTCAGGCCGCATATGTGGAAACAACAAAACATCCCGAATACTTGGTGAATCCGTAAACAGCATCACCAGACGATCGATACCGATACCCTCACCCGCGGTGGGCGGCATACCGTGCTCCAGGGCCCGGATGTAATCGGCGTCAAAGTGCATCGCCTCGTCATCGCCCGCCTCTTTCTCCGCCACCTGTTGCCGGAAGCGGTCGGCCTGGTCCTCCGCATCGTTCAGCTCGGAGAATCCGTTTGCGATCTCCCGTCCCCCCACAAAGAACTCGAAGCGGTCGGTGACGAAGGGATCATTATCATTGCGGCGCGCCAGAGGCGAAACCTCGGTGGGATAGGCGGTGATAAAAGTGGGGTTCATCAGCCTGTGTTCCACGGTCTTTTCGAAGATCTCGATCTGCACCTTACCGAGGCCGTAGGAATCCTTGAGCGGAATCTCCAGGCTTTCTGCCAGAGCCCGCGCCTGCCCGAGGTCGTCCAGCTGAGCCGCGGAAATTTCGGGATTGAAATGCAGGATGGACTCCTTCACCGTCATACGCGCGAAGGGGCTGCCGAAATCATACTGTTCGCCCTGGTAACTGATGGTGGTGGAACCCACGATCTCCCCTGCCAGAGCCCGTAACATATCCTCGGTCAGATCCATAAGATCGTTATAATCCGCGTACGCCTCATAGAATTCCAACATGGTGAATTCCGGATTATGCCGGGTGGAGAGTCCTTCGTTGCGGAAATTCCGGTTGATCTCGTAGACCCGCTCGAAACCACCCACCACCAACCGCTTAAGATAGAGTTCCGGCGCTATGCGCAGAAACAGCTCCATATCGAGGGCGTTGTGTCGGGTGGCAAAGGGCCGGGCCGCCGCCCCACCGGGGATGGCCTGCATCATGGGGGTCTCCACTTCTAGGAATCCCCTTTCATTGAGGTAATTGCGAATAAACTGCACCATCCGTGTACGCACCAGAAAGGTCTGGCGCGAAACCTCGTTCACGATAAGATCGAGATAACGCTGGCGATAACGCTGCTCCTGGTCGGAAAAGGCGTCGAACACCTTACCGTCAGCCTCCTTCACCACCGGCAGCGGGCGTAGCGCCTTGGTCAGCATCCGCAGTTCGTCACACCGCACGGACAACTCCCCGGTCTTGGTCTTGAACAGCTGTCCCTCGGCACCGACGATATCCCCGAGATCCCAGTGTTTCTTGAACTCCTCGTTGTAAAAACCCTCCGGCAGACTGTCACGCTGGACAAAAAGCTGGATTCGGCCCGACATATCCTGGATGTGGGCGAAACTGGCCTTACCCATGATGCGCCGGCTCATCAAGCGTCCGGCGACACAGACCCGGACATTCAACTGTTCCAACTCTTCGCTGCTCTTTTCGCTGTACTCGGCGTGTAACTCGCCTGCCATTACATTGCGGCGAAAATCGTTGGGAAATGCAACGCCTTTCTCGCGCAACCTGGCCAGCTTCTCGCGGCGCTGGGCAATGAGTTTGTTCTCGTCTTGTTCCTGATTGGTCATCTTTTAACGCCTAAGTTAAATTGCCACGGAGACACGGAGGGCTCAGAGAAACAACCGTTTAATGGTCCAGCATGAATCCAAATTGAACCTTCGCAAAATACCAAGTCAACTCTGTGTTCTCTGTGCCTCCGTGGCTCATATTCCCATTTACAATCCGCTTTTAAGGCTGGCTTCGATGAAGATATCTAGGCCGCCGTCCAGCACCGCCTGGGTGTTACCGGTCTCCACGCCGGTGCGCAGATCCTTGATACGCGACTGATCCAGCACATAGGAACGAATCTGGCTCCCCCAGCCTATGTCGGACTTGGACTCCTCCACGGCCTGCTGATCGGCATTGCGCTTCTGGATCTCCAGTTCATACAGCTTGGCCTTGAGCTGCTTCATCGCCTGATCCTTGTTCTTGTGCTGGGAGCGGTCGTTCTGGCACTGCACCACGATCCCGGAAGGGTTGTGGGTTATACGCACCGCCGACTCGGTCCGGTTCACGTGCTGCCCACCGGCCCCGCTGGCCCGATAAACGTCGATGCGCAGATCGGCCGGATTTATCTCCACTTCGATGGAATCATCGATTTCCGGAGAGACAAACACCGCGGCGAATGAAGTATGACGCCGGTTTCCCGAATCGAAGGGTGATTTTCGTACCAGGCGGTGAACACCGATCTCGGTGCGCAACCAACCGAAGGCGTAATCCCCTTCAACCCTGACGGTGGCGGATTTTATTCCTGCCACCTCGCCCGGAGAGACTTCCATTAATTCCGTCTTGAACCCCTTGGCCTCGCCCCAGCGCAGGTACATGCGCAACAGCATTTCCGCCCAATCCTGCGCCTCGGTACCGCCGGAGCCGGCCTGAATATCGAGGAAGGCGTTGTTAGGGTCCATTTCGCGGGAGAACATGCGTCGGAATTCCAGGTCGGAGACGAGATTTTCATACCCCTCGAGATCCGCGACCACGGCGTCAACGGTTTCTTCGTCGCCTTCTTCCACCGCCATATCAAGGAGGTCCCGGGCATCGGCAAGTCCTTTTGTCAGCTCTTCCAGGGTGTCCACCACCCCCTCCAGGGAAGCACGTTCCTTACCCAGGGCCTGGGCCTTATCCGGGTCGTTCCAGATATCCGGATCTTCCAGTTCGCGCAGAACCTCGGTCAACCTCTCTTTTTTGCCGGCATAGTCAAAGATACCCCCTCAGGGAGTCGCTACGCCCTTGCAGTTCGCCGATTTTGCCGGTGATTGGATTGAGATCCTGCATACTGTGCCTCAAAAAAAAGGAATCGCGCATATTACACTACCTGGATGTGGGGTAAAACAGCCGGTATGTGGTTACTCCCCGGCGAACCTAAATCTTTCCCACTCAGCCGTCGATAGGTTATGCTCCTATCCAAATAAATATAGAAAACGCTTTTCCACAAGCGAAATAACAACAGCTCCCGGATTGATTATGGAACTGGATCTAAACAAATTCAGAACCCTCATACCGATTAACGCCCTGTATGAGGATAACCTGCTGCAGCTGGCCGAGCAGACCCGGGTTGAACGATTCTCCAAGGGAGAAAAGGTATTCAGTATCGGCGACCTGGATCCCGACTCTCTGTTCCTGATGTCCGGCACCGTAGCTATTGACCTGGATGAGACCCATGTGCACTCCGTTACTGCGGGAAGCGATGCGGCCCAATATGCCCTGACCACGGTAAACCCACGTCAGTTTAACGCTTTCGTGGTCTCTGACAGCGCCACCATCGCCCGGGTGGACGCCATGCTGTTGGAAAAACTGCTGGCCTGGGGACAGGCGGCTCCCCTCGCCGAATGGGATACTCCCACGGAAGAGAGCAAAGGCGCCTCCGCTACGGACAGCGAGTGGATGATGGCCATGCTCCGCACCGGTATCTTTCTCAAATTGCCGGCCTCCAATATCCATGAACTGTTTTCTCGCATGCAGGAACTGAAGGTCTCGGCAGGCGAAGAGATCATTCACTACGGAGAAGAGGGTGATTACTATTACATGATTAAACAAGGACGTTGTCAGGTAACCCGCCACGAGGACGGCAGGCAGGAGGTCCTTGCGGAACTGCAGAAGAACGACTGCTTCGGTGAAGAAGCGCTACTATCCGATGAACCACGCAACGCCTCGGTGACCATGTTGACCGACGGTGTGTTGATGCGCCTGGCCAAACAGGATTTCATCGAACTGCTCAATGAGCCTATCCTCAAGTGGGTGGACAACAAAGAAATGAAGGCCATGGTCGCGGATGGCGCGAAACAGGTCGACGTGCGGCACGAAAGCGAGTATGAAAATTCCGGCCTGAAAAATGCGCTCAATATTCCCCTGCATGAGCTGCGCAAAAAATCCAGCTACCTGGAACCGAGCAAAAAATACATCCTCTACTGCGACACCGGCCAGCGCAGTTCGGCGGCCGCCTTCCTGCTGGGACAGCGGGGTCTCGATGTTTATGTACTGAAGGGCGGGCTTTCCGGCAGCTCATCCTGAGCTCGATCCCCGGCCGAACATCCACTCGGCCGCGAATAAACGCGAATCACCGCAAATCTGCGCGAAATTTAGGGTAACTCAGACCCGACATGCCTTTGCGGGCATTCGCGGTTGTTTGCGTTCCTTTGCGGCTAATCCAATCCGACAAGCCTACCGCCGTCAGGCGCGATCAACCGCCTCCACATCACCGGCGATACCGATCACCTCGTCGAGGGTGGTTATGCCCTGAATCGCATAGTCCAGCGCCGCCTGTTCCAGGATCTTGAACCCCCTGGCCTGTCTGGCGAGATCGGAAAAACCCTGGAGATCCTCGTCCCGCAGCGCCCGGGCCAGCCCGGCGTCCATCTGCAACAGTTCATACACACCGATTCTTCCCCGATAACCCCGGTTCTGACAGCTGTTACAGCCGGCCCCATGATAAAACTGAACCCCGGCATACTGGGCACCCTTGCTTTCCAACCAGGTCCGTTGCTGTTCGTCCGGCTGCACCGGTTCCTTGCAGTCCTCGCATATTCTCCGCACCAATCTTTGCGCGACAATGCACAGCAGGGCGGATGCGAGCAGATAGCCCGGCACGTTCATATCCAACATACGGGCCACGGTTCCGATGGCGCTGTTCGTATGCAGGGTGGAGAGAACCAGATGCCCGGTTATGGAGGCACGTACGGCGATCTGGGCGGTTTCCGTATCACGTATTTCACCTACCAGCAGGATATCCGGGTCCTGACGAAGAGCCGTGCGCAATATGGAACTGAAGGTTAATTTGATCTGTTCATGCACCTGCACCTGATTTGCCCGGGGCAGGCGATACTCCACCGGATCCTCCACGGTGATGATCTTTTTCTCCGGCTTATTGAGCTCGGTAAGGGCGGCGTAAAGTGTGGTGGTCTTACCGCTTCCGGTGGGACCCGTAACCAGAACCAGACCATGGGGATGATGGATCAGTTCACGTAGTTCTTTGCGTATGGTTTCGGGAATACCCAACTGATCGAGGCTCAATATACCGGCACTCTGATCCAGCAACCGCATGACGACTGCTTCACCATGTTGTACCGGCATGGTCGATAACCGCACATCAACACTATGGTCTTTGACCTTTATCTGAAAACGACCGTCCTGGGGCAGTCGTTTTTCCGATATATCCAGGTGCGCCATTAACTTCAACCGCTGCACCAGGGCCGGCGCGATACGCAGCTCATTCATCACCTGTTCCTGCAGCACACCGTCCACCCGCTGCCGGATACGCAACACATCCTCATCCGGTTCTATGTGGATATCGGATGCATTGACCTGCAGGGCGTCTTCAAACAGGGTCCTGAGGAGACGAAAAACCGGGGCTTCGTTCTCTCCTCCGGTCTCCATCATGACCCCCAGGTCTATATCGCCCTGGGACAGTTCTTCGTCCAGCTCTCCTGCCAGACTGGTTATCTCCTGGGTTCGCCGGTAGGTAAGATCCAGGGCTCTGAGCAGATCGGATTCCCAGACCACGGCCTGGCGCACATGTCGCTTCAGCAGACTGGATATCTGGTCAAACGCAAACAGGTCCGTCGGATCCGCCATCCCCACCAGGGCGTCCTGGGCACCCGCCTCCAGCACCAGCGCACGATAGCGCCTGGCCTGGGCCTCCGGCAGCAACTGCACCACCTGAGGGTCGAGCTTGAATTTTTTCAAATCGATAAACGGGATATTCAGTTGCTGGGAGAGGAACTCCAAAAGCTGCTTTTCGTTGATATACCCGAGCTCCACCAGGGTGATGCCCAGTTTGTGTCCGGATCGTTTCTGCTCCGCCAGCGCCGCCTCCAGCTGGGTTTCCGAAATAATGCGGTGCTGCACCAACAGATCACCGATCCTTATCTTCCGTCGCGCGCGCTCGGCTCCTCCGGCTGGGGTATTCATATCCGGCGTATTCATCTGTTCCGTCCTATTTTTCGTCCGGCTGTGTTGTCAGTCGATCATGTAGCGTCACTAAACTCCTCTCCTTCCGCCTTACTGGAGGAAAAAAAGGCCGCCAGCGACGATATTCTAATTGCTGTTAACAGACCCTAATATCTCTATGCGATCGTTTGCGTAGGTACGCAGCGCCGGAGCCAGATTCGGCAAATTTACCGCCTGCCGATAAGCAGCCAGCGCCTCTTCCGGGTTGCCCAGAGCTTCCAGCGAGATCGCCGCTCCGACCCAGTGGGACGGCAATCCGGGTTCCCGTCCGACAAGCATACGGTAGAGTTCCAACGCACGATCATGTTGCTTCTGTTGCTGGTAGAGCACTGCCAACAGTGCGACCACCTCCCGGTTGCCTTTGCCGTTCCTCAGCACCTCCTCCAGCAATTCGACGGCTCCGGAACGATCCCCCTGCTGCATGGCTATGCGCGCCTGCAGTAACGCGAAGCCGGCATGATAGGGTGCGAGAACCATTCCCTCATTAAGCAGGTCCTTCGCCTCCTGGTCGCGACCGCCGCGGATCAGAAGCCCCGCCAGCAACTCCCTTGCCCTGTGATTCTTTCGGGCCTGCTCCAGAGTAATTCGCAGGTCGGCCTCCGCCTCGGCCAGTCGACCTTCCCGCAGGTAACGCTGTGCCCTGCTGAAACTGCTCTCCTTCCTGGAAGCCGCCTGCTTGACCGGCTTGGACAGGGATCTAGCAGGCTCCGGCTGCGTATCTAGCACCGGCTCGATGGGCGGCAGGGGTTTCCCTGCTGCTGCATCCACCTGCTCCTCATGAGCGACAGTTTCTTCAGCAACCTCCACCGCTGCCGGTTGCGGCAATTCCGATGCAGCACCCCCCTGCCGGGGCGTGGAAGACTCCGGTTCCGGCGCAGCCTGCACCAGGTTCTCTCTGACCTGTGGTTCAAATACCGCCGGGGTCTCCGCAACAGTCTCCGGTTCCGCCAAACTCTCTCGCTGTTCCTCGATCGGGGCACCGGTTGCATCGAGACTCTCGGTGTTTGTCTGCACAGGTCCCGCCAGACCCTGCTCCGCCTCCCCCTTTTTCGGGGAATCGGCCTGATTCATCCAGAAGGCCAGGGACGCAATCAGCAGGAGCGCCGCACCTCCGGCCCCCAAGATCAGGAACTTGCCACCCGGTCGCCGATCCGGTGCGACGGGTATCGGTTCGGGGACGGCATTATCACCCGTCCCGGAGCGGCCTTCCCGCCGATCCAGATCCTTGAGCATCTGGTTGATCAGGCTCATATCCGCCACCCCGCGATCTGTTCAATCCAATAGGCGACGGTGGCCCATACCGCCAACCCGGAAAGGCTGGTGCCGAGGGTCAGGAAACGGGAAAAAACCGATCTCTTCCGGACATTTTCCGTATCCGCGATGGCCCGGCGTACATGAGGCGCAAGCACCTGCTTCTGTCCTTCCCCATAGGCGGCCATCATCGCCTTGTGTGCCAGGATATTGACCAGCCTGGGAATCCCGCCGCTCGCCTTGTACAGCAATTTCATGGCCCTGGGGGCGAACAGATCGGATCCCTGATAACCGCCGATATCCAGCCGGTGCCTCAGATAACCTTCCACACCCGCGCGACTCATGGGCAGCAGGCGATGGGAAAAGGTTATACGCTGGCGAAGTTGTCGTATTTGCGGCTGGTTCAAGCGTTGGTCCAGCTCCGGCTGGCCGAACATGACAACCTGCAACAACTTGGCCTTTTCCGTTTCCAGGTTGGTCAGCAGACGCAACGCTTCAAGAGTCCTTTCGGGCATCGCCTGCACCTCGTCCATTAACAGTACCACCCGTTTTCCTTCCCTGCGCAGCTGGATCAATTTCGCGGTAATCAGTTTAAGTAAGCGGTGCTGCCCCACATTGCCCTTCGGGTTGATCATCAACTCTTCCGCCAGCGCATAACGGAAGGTGGTGGGCTCCATATAGGGATTTGGAATATAGGCGGTTACAAATTCACCGTTCAGTGCATTAAGAAGCTTACGACAGAGCAGGGTCTTGCCGGTACCCACTTCTCCGACGATCTTGATAAACCCCTCCCCCATACGCAACGCGACCAACAGGACGTTGAACGCCTCCTGATGGGCGGCATAGTTATAGAAATAACTGGTATCAGGAGTCAGTCCGAAAGGCGGTTCGCGCAGGTTGAAATGGCTTTCGTACATGGCACCGGCATGGTCAGGGTGCTGAATCTCTATGGGTATCGAACACTTCCGGCTTACTGCCGAAGTGAAATTCCCTATCCAGTTTGCGGAAACGCTGGGAACTCCCCGAGATGCTCTGTTTCCATACTTCCGGTTTATCCACCACCAGCGGCCGCAGGACGATTACAAGTTCGCTCTTCCTGGCGTTCTGACTGGTGGAGCGGAACAGGTTACCCACCATCGGGATATCCCCCAGGAACGGTGTCGATGCCACGTCCTCCGCGGTGGTATCCTGCATCAATCCACCGATAACCACCAACTGCCCGCTCTGGGCATGCACGATACTGTCGGACTCACGCACCGTGCTTAACGCCAGGGGTACGCTCTGCTCAAGAGAGCCCACGACTATATCCTTCTGCTGATCCTGTACCACGCTGACCGAAGGATGGACGTGCAGGGTCACACCACCGTTGGCGTCGATCTGCGGCGTGACATCCAGAGCGATACCCGAGAAGAAAGGCGTCAGGGTGATATCCGGTGACGTGGTGGTGCTGGTTCCGGTGGTGGTGGTGCTGTCCACGTCGGTAACGAAGAACTCATCGGTACCCACCTTTATCACCGCTTTCTGGTTGTTCAGGGTGGAGATGCGGGGACTCGAAAGCACCTGCACGTTTCCTTGCGACTCCAGAAGCTCGATGAAGGCGAGAAAATTGGTGGTGCTGATAGTGGCACCGAAGAATCCGCCAAAGGCCTCAAAGCTGGTGAAACCCACCGGCGAAGCGGTGGTGGGGTCCACGATACCCCCGGTGCGGGTGTCGATCCCGACCATGGAGGGATAGGTGAAGGGTTCACCGCCGCCGGACTGCCCGATGGAGACCGTGGTACCGTTCTGCCTCATGAGCTTGGCCCAGTTGATACCCGCTTGGTATCCGTCGTCCAACTGCACTTCAAGGATCTTTGCCTCAAGAATGACCTGCCGGTGCATGGTCTGCTCGGTGGAATCCAGGTACTCCTCCACCTCGCGCAGCTCGGACGGGATGGCACGAACCACCACCAACCCCGTCTGCGGGGAAACCACGACCGAGCGTCCTTCTCCATTACCCACGATGGCCGTCAGTGACTGGGTCAATTCCTGCCAGAAATCGGTTTCGCTAGTGGTATAGATCTGGCTGCCCGAGGTTGAACCGTTGCTGTCGGAACTGGAGGAGTCCGAACCGGAATCCGAATCCGAACTGTCTCCGCTCTGATCTCCCCCGCTGACCTGCCCGGAACTGACCCGAGTCTGCGACTGGCCTGCCCGCTTTACGTTCAGATAGTTCACCTGAAACACCCGGGACTGGAGCCGGATGGGAAGCACATAGAAGCCACCCTCATTCTGCTCGTATTCATAACCGTACACGTCCCGCAGGATTTTCATCACCTCGGGAATGGTTACATTTTTCAGATTCAGGGAAATACCACCCTGTACTGAAGGATGCACAACCATGTTGTAACCGGTGCCTTCCACCAGGCTCATGAAGAAGTCGCGGGCCGGCGCATCAACCACACTGACATCGAAGCGGGGCGAGTCTGATTGCTCTTCGCCGGATGCGACAGCCAGGCTTATTTCCGGCACCAGGGCGGCGGCCACCTCCGCCGGTGGTTCCGTCGGCTGTACTCCGGCGTCACCCGGTTGCTCCTCCAGGGCCTTTTGGATTCTGTCTATGGCCGGCCCTTTTTCCGGGGCCATGCTTTCACAGGCACTCAATAACAGAACCAGGCACAAAGCCAATGGTTTGAATAGAGAGTTTATCTGGCACTTCATTTTTCACCCCTGCCGGTATCGGCCGGTTTCTTAACCTTTAAGGGAATCAGCGGAACTTCGATCCGCTCATCCCCCATTTCAATCGTGACCTTATCCGCCTGGATGGCGACCAACCGCCCACCGGCGTAGCTGTCGCCCTGTTCCAGACGCTGGCCGTTTATTACCGCCATACGCCGGTCGGGGGAGAGAACAATCTCCGTCACCCGGAAATCCGGGGCGGCGAGCGCCTCGGCGTCTCCGACCGCGGGGCCGGCGGTATATCCGTCCGGCATGGTCGGATCGGGCAACTGCTCCGCAACCGCATGCAGCGACCAAATTATAAAGAGCAGTGGAATCCACCTAAACACCGATCCACCCCTCCGATAGTCCCAACGTATGCAATTCGATCCGCACCTTGGCCTTGGGATATTCCTGAACATCGAAAATCACCGCGTCCCAGAAAAACCGCCAGGGAAGCTTCTCCAGCTCTTTCAGGTAGGACAGGGTGGAATGGAAATCCCCCTCGAATTCGATCGCGAAGCCGTGTCGGAACAGGTTGACACCCTTCTGCGGTCGCGGATCTTCCGGATTCGCCTGTTCAAAAAAGGAACGCGGCTCCAGGTTCTCCAGTTTTATGAGCTTCAGTCCCTGTTCACGCACCAGCAGCTCTTCCAGCAGGCGCGCCATCTGTTCCGGCTCAATCAACACCTCCGCCACTTCCTGAATACGCAGGTGCAGCTGAGCTATTTCATTTTGTACCGCCTGGATCCGCCCTTTGTTTTCCGCGTCAGGATCGTTCTGGATTATCTCCCGAAAACCCTGGACCTCCTGCTCCATACGCTCCACGGCCTTATTGGTCTCGGTGATTTTCTGGGTTATCTCCTTCGCTTCCCGCTGCAACGGCTGAAAGAAATAGGTTTCCCAGCCGAGATGAAGAATCACGACGCTTATCACCACCAGCAGAGCCCGTTCCCTCAGGCTGAAACCGTTAATGATATTAACAAGCTTGGCGAGTTTTTCGTTCAGAGGCGTCATTTCTCCTCCTCCGCGGAGGTCTGTAAATTGAATTCAACAAACACCTCCTCCTCGTCACGATTGAGCTGCAAAACCTGGAACGTTTTTCCCTGAAAGGCGGGTTCGTCCGCGAGCTTTCCAAGAAATTTAGGCACCAGCTCGGGTCGGGAGACGCCTCCCCCCAACTCCAGTTTCTCTCCGCCCTCCCGTATCCGGATGCTGCTGAGCCACAGCCCGGTCATGTCCTGCCGGGCCAATCCCGTGAAGTAATCGGAGAACGGCACCTTATCCCGCTCCATCTCCTGGTTGAGCTGGTTCAACACCTCCTGTGTTGACTTGCGTTGCTCCACCAGTTGATTCAGTTCCTGCTCGAGCGCCAGACTGGGTTCCCGGTGAGGCAACTGCTCCCGCAGCTCCGCCACCTGCTGTTCCAGTGCATCGTGGTTTGCGCGCGCCTGTTCCAGCTGCGCATCAAGTCCCCCCACTTTCCACAGAAACGCCCCGTAGATCAGTGCATACACCAGTACCATCAGCGCGAGAATCTTGCCCACCGTTGCGGCGGCAAACGGAATCTTACGCTTGCGAAACAGCGGCTGATACAGATTGATCTGCTGCAGTGTTCTGCTCATCGCTGTGTCCTCAGCGCGCCACCCAGCGCCGGCAGGCAGCGCAGGATTTCTTCGGAGGAAACCTCTTCCACACCGTCTATCCACTCTGAAAGGTTATAGAGACTGACGGGAACCGTCAGATTCTCTTCCGCGTATCTGATCAGCGGCTCGGTGGCCGAAGTTTCCACCGGTATCACGGTCACGCGGGATACCACCCCTTCACCGAACTGGCTTTCATAGAAATCCATGGAACGTTGGATCTCCAACACCAGGGAACTGTACAGGGCGCTGCTCAACACCCCCTCCCCGGCCACCGCCATCTGCTCCAGGTCCCGTGCCGTCGCATCGATATTACGACTCAGGTAGAGCAGCGAATTTCCGGTGATCTCTATCAGCCCGTAGCGGGGGGAAAGATATAGAAAGGCCTGGGCGCGGTTCGGCTCTTCGGTCAACACGGCAAGATTGCGTAACGCGAGCTCCGTGATGTCGATCGCCGCGATCTCCAGACCCGCGTCATCCAGAAGATCCACGCGCTCCTGGATCAGAGTGTTCTTGGCCGCCACCACCGACAGCATACGGGTGGCGCCCGCCCGCTTCGGCTCCGGCAGATCAAATACATCGATAGTGACATCGTCCACATGGGAATCGATAAGATCCTTAATGCGCCAACGCACGGCATTCAGCAGTTCCTCCGCTTCAACCGCCGGGGATTCCACCTGCAACAGGGAATAGTCACCGGGCTCAAGAACGAACACCGCAGGCATACCCTTCAACTTCAGGTCGACCGCAAGACTGGAAAAGGTTTCGCCATAGGCCTTCGGCCCGGCACAGGCCTTGAAGGCCATACGCTCCAGTACCGGTGTTTTCCCCTCCCTTTGCAGAACCACGGCGACGGAAACCCCGTCGGGGTGAAAACCGATCCCCACCTGGAGCCCTTCCCGCACCTTTTTCTGGAGTGATAGCGCCACAGAATCCCCTAGAAAGGTTTGTCCCACATTCTATAGTAAATTCTCAATATTATAACCCAACTATATTGAAATAATAGGAAAATTTACTGTTTCTTTCAGTCGAGCCGCGGTGTCGTCAGCGCAGGGGGAAACCCGCACCTGACATCCCGGATGCGTTTTTGAACGCCGATTGCTGCCCCCAAGCCGTTTCGCAAGCGTGTACCTCACAATTATTAACAGAGATGCCTACCTGACACAACCGGTGCCTCCGTACTTGATTTTCCGTCGTAGGCCCACAATCACCGCCCGATGACCTATGGCATGAACTTGACCACGATCTGCCGTTGCACCAGCGGATTACCCGCGGTTCCGCCCGCTTCCCCGGTACTGGTGATGGTGTACTCGGTTTTGGTCGCGACGGTAACCGAGGTAACGCTGGTGGTAAACCAGGACGACCCGGTAGTCACCGGCGCATCCACCACCGCCCCCGTTCCGGCCGCGTACAGAATATCGTATACCGCCCAGTCAACGCCGCTTTCCGCCGCCACCAGGGCCTGACTGGAATACCACTCGTTGATGGTCTCTTTGCTGCCGAGGATCATGTAGTGAGTCATCAATGCGGCAAGAACCGCCAGCGCGGTTATCAGGAATATGGCGGTGATTAATGAGACGCCCAACTGTCGCTTGATCTTGTTCATGCCGCTCCCGTTCACGGTGTATTACGGATATGCACTTCGTGATAAAGATCGATGGTTTCGTCCCCGAAATCCAGGGACAGCTCGATCTGGAGTAATCCGGTGGATGCGGTGTTTCCCGGCGTATAGCGGAATTGAATATTGCTGACACCGTTCACCAGCACCGGATCTGCGGCGTTCCAGTCCTGGGCCTGATCGTACAGGCCGGCCGAAAAAACCCCTTCATGCCAGTACAGGGAAGATCCGGACAGACCCACTTCAATCACATCGTCGGCTATGAAGAAGTGTTTGCCCGGAGAATCGTAAGGGAACCGGTTGGCGCCGAACTGCAACACCTGGCCGGCCGTGGTCCCGTCGGCGGCGAGGCTGGTGGAAGCGACACCGGTCAAAGCGACAATGGAGGAGGGAGAACCGACGACCAGATCCGACGGCGAGGTGTTGCCGATCACCAGCATGTCACCCGCGGCAAAGGAGTAATCCGTACCGATCTTGTACAGCTCCGTTTTGTTTGCGTTTTTTATGAAACGCCTCGGCATCTGGATAAAGGCGGTACCATAATTGTCTTTCTGTTCGATGTAACGCCCTCCGGTCCGACCCCGGAGAAACTCGATCCCAACCCCGCCGCCTATCTCCGACAAGCTGTTGGGAACCGCGTGCCGGACCTCCCGCGCAATGCGTTCAAGGGCGAGGCGGCCCATACCCACGAGTCTCGCCCGCTCCTTGGTATCATCGTATGCGCTCATGGATTCGACAATCATCGGCGCCAGCACCCCGGCCAGAATACCGAGAATAACGATGGTCATCACCAGTTCCGTCAGGGTAAAGCCTCGCTGCAATCGCTGCTTTCCGGTCATCAGTTGTTTATCCTGTACCCGGTCAGGGTAATGGTCTCGCCGGTGGGGGTCTGAACATCCACCGTAATACGCCGCACGTCATTGGCATTTATACCGTTCCAGGCGGCTGCCGGCTGCGTCACCGAGACGTCCACCGTAAAATCAGCGCCGTAGCCGGTCATGACATTTCCCTGGGAATCCCTGGGGGGACTCTCTCCCGAGATCGCCGCATAATCGTCCACGTCATCGTACAGCGAGCGGGACCCCTCCTCCGCGCCGATACCGGTGGGCGCGGGTCCTCCGGTGCAGGTGGGACTCGCCGTATCCACACAACCACCGCCGATGGGGGTATTTTCGTTCCAGCGCTTACCCATGATCTCGTCCAGATAGGCCCCGGCCACCGCCAGCGCCCGCTGCCGCAGAAACGGTTCGTGACTATGACTGGCATTCTGACTGAACTGCAGAGCAATGGCGCCTACCGCAACACTGACGATGACGATAAAGATCACCAGCTCCAACAGGCTGTATCCCCACTGCCGAGCGTTCATCGCGCGAACCCCGTAGCGCGTTCGATGTCGACCGTCGCCGACTCCCCGCTTCTGCTCAGGGTAATGGTGACGTCCGCACCCAAATCGGGACGGCCGCGGCTATCGAAGTTGATGGTGGTGGCGGGACCCAGGGATATACCGCTCCAGCTTTCGGTATAGCTGGCCGCGTTGGTCACCGGATTGGGAACATTGGTGGTTGAGTTGCTGTCCACCAGGCTGACCGTATAGCCGCCGCCGGACAGGGTGATGCGGTAGTTGTCCGGGTTGCCGTCACCGTCATCGTCAATACCTGAGTGGGACATGGCCATCTCCTGGGTATAGCGGATCGCCTCGATCAGCTCATCCGCCGCGGAAGCCACATCAAAGGCGTCGCGGTCGAAACGTGGAGCGGCGTAGACCGCCAGCACCCCCACGATAACGATGACCAGGATCAGCTCCACAAGGGTAAACCCGCGCTGCGCCGTCACTTGACCTCCTGCCAGTAGATAAACCGGTCGTCACTGCGGAATATACCGAAGGTGGCGGTAGCCGAGGGATTATCATCGTATAGATTGCCGTCCGCGGGAAGATTATCCACCCCGTCGAAATCGTACCTTAACCAGGTATCCCAGACGGTATCCACCAGACTGCTGCCGCCGGGGGTGGCGTCGTCCGCGGCGATGGTGATGGTCAGATCGCCGACACCGGCCGCAACGGACACCGGCGACACCGGGGCGCTGTTGGTGGTAATGCCGCTATCGGTCACCGTGTAGGTGTAAGAGCTGCAATTGTCGTCGCTATTGATGACCCAATTCCCGGAGGCGTCATAATACTGCACGCCCACAGGCATGATCAGGCTCTCCCCTACCTGGGCCATGGTACCGTATACGTCGTTGGCGAAGGCGCTGCCGAAGCGCTGCTCGTTCCCGGTCGGGGTGATCGGTTTGCCGTCCGGTGCCGGCAGATCGCTGGCACCGGCCTCACCGTCCGAGACCGAAACCAGGTCTATGGTCAGATCGGCACTGAACGGACTGATACGCCCGCTGGCCCGCTCGTACTGAAATGCATCAGCGGCCGCTCCTCCGAGGGTGAGAGTCAGAGTGCCGTCGCCGTTATCCGCCAGGCTGTGGGTGCCTTCGGTGCTGATCACCGCGATATTGCTTCCGCCCTCGTCCAGGGTGGTGTTGTCCGCCGTCGGATAGTTCAATCCGATACCGGACAGGGTAAGCCTGGCAAAGTCGCCGGTGTAATTCGCGGTTATGGCGGTACCGGTGGTTTCCGCGGTGATCACCACCGTCGGTGCGATACCGTAACCGAAGTTCTGTCCCAGATAGGTAAAGGGCGTGGCGCCCGTGGTGCAACCGTTGGCGAAGTCTCCGCTACCCACCGCGGTGGTAAAGTGGTCGGGATAGAAGCGGCCGATATTCACCGTCGTAGTTGCGGCCACATCCCCCGCACCCAGGTAGTCGCCGTCCCAGATATGGGGCGTCAGCCGGATAATCCCCACCTCAGGCCAGCTATAGGTTGCGGTGGCGATACCGTTACTGAACGCGGGCGCACCGCCGGTCACCAGAGGCGGGTTGACCCCGTCATCCGGAGCGATCAGTTCCGGCAAGTAACCGCTATAGTCCTGCCAGGTGACGCCCCCGTCGGTGACCGAACCGCCCCCGGTGGGCCAGGTGGGCTCGCTGCCGGAAGAGGTCCCGGCGGTAACCACCCGGTAAGAGTGGCCGTTGGGACTGGTGGGTACGACCACGTCACCGAGACCGTAGGCGGTGGAGCCGCTCCAGGCGATCGCCGCCAACCTCGCGGATTCCCCTTCGTTTCCGAAGTTAGGAGTGGTGTCCCCCTCGGCGTCCCGGGAGGCGACGGTAACGGTGAAGTCCTCCCCGGCAGGACAGAACGGATCCCCCGTATAGTCGGTGGCCGGGGGTAACGGATTACTGGTGCCGTCGTTGCACTGGATGGCATAGGTATCGAAATGGTCCGGTTTGACCACGAACTGGGCGTTACCACGGATACCGTTGGGGAGATCGGGATCGGCGACGCTGGTGTCCTTCATGCTGACGGTTATCAGACCCACATCCTTGTACTTGCCGGTGACCTGCGCCTGACCGCTGGTAAAGGTAACCGTACGCGGCGTGGCCGCCGCCTCGGAGGTACCGATGGACTGGGTGTCGTTGTCATCGGTCACGGATACCTGGACGGTACCGCTGGCCGGATTGTCGTAACCGGACCAGAACTGCAACGCCTTCTGCCCGCTGTACGCCTCGATGACCCCGCAGACGGGATCGGCCGGGGTAACGCCGTAAGCGGTGATATAGATCGGGAAATCCGTACCCGCGATCTGGCTGCTGAAGGCGGGAGAGGGGATCGTCGGGGGATTGCCGATAGCCGACGAGGTAACGGTAAAACCGCTGGGGCTGAACGGAAGCGGCCCGTGGCTACCGTCGTCGCTTACGCTTCCGTCACTGACCGCCAGGGTTATGGGACTGGTCCCCTCCAGGTAGTCCAGTCCGAACTCCACGCTGGTCTCCCCGGCGGCGAAGGTATAGGTGGCTATGCCGTCGTCCGCGGTGCCGTTGGAAAAGGTTCCGGAACCGGTAACCAGTGACCAGTCTCCCCGGCCGGACTGGGTATCGATGGTGATGGTAAGGCCGTCGGCGTCAAAGGGCTGGCTGGGGGAGCTGTCATCCATGGCCTCGACCGTTATGGTCTCGGTGGCGCAGTTGATGCCGAAGCCGTCATGGGTGATGACATAGTGATCGAGAAGAACCCCGCCGCAGTTTACCGCCGGGCGCGCGCTGCCGTCGTAGTTGTTGCCCGCGAGCTGATTGGTATAGGCGGCGGAAATCTCACTGGAAGAGAGGGCCATGTTATAGATGGTGTACTCATCCAGCGGCGCACGAAAACCCTGCGCCGCGTTGGAACCCACATTGTCGAAGGAGGTCCCGAGATAACTGAAGGTACCGGTGGTCTGGCGGAACACGTTTTCGATATAGGTACCGTCGATATAGAGATAGGTTCTACCCCCGTAGCCCACCAGCGCCACATGGTGCCAACCGTCGCTCAGGGAACCGAAGCGGAAGTTCCCGTAGGTGGTCCCGCCGGTGGTGTATACCCCCCAGCGGTAGCGCTGGGAAGGCGGTCCGGTACCACGGTCGAGAAACATCACATCACCACCGCCCGCCACAGCACCCAATACATAGTACTGACTGTGTCCCTGGGTAAAGGGGGTCTGAAACCAGCTGGAGATGGTCCATTCGCTTCCCAGGGGAACCGAAGTGGAGACGTAGTCCCGCCGGTCATCGCTGTTCAGATGTCGATTGATGAAACCGGGAATATTGGTGTCCACCCCGAACTGTGCCGTTCCATTCGCATGCCCGAAGGTATCGATCACTTCACCCGCGGCGCCCGTATACTGGCACTCGTCAAAGCGATACTCCGAGTAGGGACGCACGGCCCCCAGTGCCACCACCGGTTCATCTTCCACATAACGCCGGATGACGATGTTACGCAGACGGGCGCGATCCTGCGCCGTCATCACCGCGGCGAAGCCGCGACCCTGATAGGAACTGTCGGTACCGCTCACATGCAGGGAACCGGCATCCGGCCAGCCCATGGCGGTCCAGCCGCTGTCGCTGTCCCAGTACTTGAGGTTTGTTGGCGCACCTCCCCACGCGGCCAGGGCCTGCTTGCGCCACTGGTTGGTGGCGACACCCCCGGGATTGGTGCCGTCAACCGCGATCGTTTCCCGAAACGATTTTACGATATCGCCGTCATTGGCATAGCCGTTGCCGCAGGACGACTGTTGGCCGCGGTTGGTGGCGTAATAGTGGCTGGCCGCCTCCGAACCTCCGCTGCCGCTGTCGATAATACCCCGCACCATGACACCCGTGGTCATGTTAATTTCGTAACATCCGGTGTGGTAGAACTCCGCCTCTATCAGCACATCCCGTTCATCCACCTCTCTGCGGTAACCGCTGCTGTAGTTGTCGCCGTTGTCGTAGGTGTAATAGCCGCCAAAATTCCAGACCAGAGAGTTGTCCCAGCCGGTGCCGTGCCAGGCATCGATGCGGCCGTGAACATACATCCCGCTGCGATCAATAGAAGCGTCGTCATACCAGAGATAGACGTTGGTGGTGGAAACGGGATTGGGCGGCCAGGCCCAGGGATTGCCGTAATAGATGAAATAACTGCTGTCGGTGGTGCTGTCGGCGATGTCCGCCTGCAGCATAAAACGGATCTCGGTGGTGGCGCTGTTGCAGTTCACCACATGCCGGTCCACCTCATTCCAGTTGCTGCCGTCGTAATAAACCACCCGCAGGTCATCGCAGTCGGCCTGCATCTGACCACCGGAAATGAGTGCCTGGGTATCCAGTCCGGTGAGGCGGACGGTGTAGTCCTGGTAGCCCTTATCCGGCGCGGTGGCACCGGTGGTGATAAGCAGCTGCTGACGGCTTGAGTAATTGGTATTCCACCAGGCGTTGACCTCGAACGAGACCAGAAGCAGGAGCAGTAACAACAGCCTGCCGAAAAGTCTGGAAAACCGCCTGTCGCGTAGAGCCGTCATGGACTTGAGTACCTAAAGATCACCCCATCGGTTAACCGCGCAGTCCCGGCACCCGGCCCAAAAGACAAAAACGGGCTGGAGCAGATCCCCAGCCCGTTTCCCTTTTCCGGCTGATCAGCACGCGACTGCCAGCTGAAGTACTCCAAATTGTCTAAGTTACTTGGCGCATACCGCGGTAATGCTGGCGGTACGGGCGTTATCCGCCGTGTCCCGCAAAGTACAGGTGGCGTCATCACCGTTGTTGGCGGTGGTGCAGTTCAGGGTACCTGCGCTGATCTCGTAATCCACCGTATCGATCGGGCTGGAGAGCAGACCGTTGATGGTGGTCATGTCGCACAACTCCGCATCTGTTGACAGATCGGTTCCTTTGCCCACCTGGACCGCGGCGTAATTGATGGCAAAGGCGGAGGTGGCGCCTCCCGCCAGACCTTCGACCGCCGCCTGCCGGGCATCATCTTCCAGATCGACGAACTGCGGCAGCGCCATGGCGGCTAGTATGCCGAGTATGACGATTACCATTATCAGCTCAATCAAGGTAAAACCACTCTGTTTCTTCATCATCTGTGTATTCTCCGCAAATTTTTGCAACTATTTGTCGCTGTTTCGATCGTCTTACATCTCCTGCGGGCGTTGACTCGGCAACCTCAAGACCGCCGCACCTTCTCCAGATTCCTTGCGGAGATGTTTCTTTCGCTTATATCTAGCGTCAACGTCCAGAAAAACTTTAATTCCGTGTGAAATTTATTTTTATATTTAAAATCAGACGGATAGGGTTAATGCATGGATATTTATTCAAAAATAACGCCATAACCGTTTGAAGATTATAGTAAAAAACCTCGAGGATCGCCAACCCAAACCGGCGCTCGTCCCTAATCCGCCGGCGCCCAGCGGTAAGGCTCGAGCAGATGCAGGGAGACGTTGCGCAACTGGTCCCGGCCGGGATCGAATCGGTCGTTCCCGTCCGTGTCGCCATAGGCGACCTTTATGGCGAGCCGGATGCGGGCCGGCCCCGTCAGAGAGGAGGAAAAGCCTTCTTCGAACTGAACCCGGTAGATCAGCACTCTTTTATCGAGATCGAAATACCACCGACCGCCGCCGATGGAAGAGGGATCCACGTTCGCCAGCTCGCCTATGTAGTTGGGGGGCGGGACCCGCAGCAGATCCATGGGATTGCTTCCCTCGAGGGTTAGGACAGCCGGGATACCCTGTTTAACCGCCCGGCCCGCCACCTGCATGCCCAGGGCGCTGCGCAACGTGCCGATGGTGGAGGCGACGCCGGTGCGTTCCGCCGCCACCCGAAGTTCCCAGATCTTTTCCGCGGCGGTCCAGATGAATATCAGGATCAGGCAGACCATGATGACCAGTTCCGTCAGACTGGCGCCGAGCTGTCGCCGTCGCTGAAGTCGCAACATGGGCGGAACCCCTCTAGCGTCTGGCGAGCTGGGTGAGATCCCACATGGGCAGGAAGATACCCAGGGCCAGGATCAGAACCAGGATACCCAGGGCGATGATAAGGACAGGCTCGATGGCGGAAGCAAGGTTCTTGAGGTCATAGTCCACCTCCCGCTCATAGAAATCCGCCACCTCCGCCAGCATCCGATCCACGGCGCCGCTCTCCTCACCCACCGCCAGCATCTGGATCACCAGGGGGGTAAAGAGGTTGCTGGCGGTGGCGGTGCGGGTGAGGGATTCCCCTCGTTCCACGCCGTTACGCATATTCAATACCCGACTGCCCACATACTCGTTGTCCACGGCGCGGGAGACCACGGTCAGGGCCTGCACCAGCGGCACGCCGCTGCTGATGGACATGGAGAAGGAACGGGCAAAGCGGGCCAGGGTGGCACGGTGGATAATACCGCCCACCATGGGCAGACGCAGTTTCAGCCGGTCCCAGCGGTACTTGCCCTCACTGGTCCGCACATAGAAACGCACCCCGAACCAGGTGGCGATAACCGCCGCCAGCATCAGCGGCCAATGAGCGACGAAGAAGTTCGAGGTACCGATAAGCAGCTCGGTCTGCCACGGCAGCTCCAGTTTCATCCTCTGGAACGCATCAGCGAATTTCGGGATGACAAAGATGTTCACGATAGCCACCGCCAGAATCATCATCCCGATCACGAATGAGGGATAACGCAGAGCCGCCTTGACCCGGTTGCGGGTATCCCGGTCCAGCTCCAGGTATTGAGAAAGCTGCAGAAAGGCCTCTTCCAGCCGACCGGTGGTCTCCCCCACCCTGACCATGCTGATCATGACCGGGGTAAAGATATCCCCGTAGCGCCCCATGGCCATAGAGAGTTCCCGCCCGGCCTCCAGTTCATTGCGGACCCCGAACAGGGCCTCGGCCAGGATCGGATTGCGGGTGGTCTCCGCCAGCCCGTTGATGCCCCGGACGATGGGCACGCCGGCGCGGGTGATGCTGTACATCTGGCGGCAGAAGAGCACCAGGTCCTCGACCCCCGGTTTCCCGGTGAACAACCGCTGCTTGCGCTCGACCCAGCTTCCACCCCCCTTTTCCACCTCCATGATATCGATGGGGGTGACGCCGCTGTTCAGGAGCAGGGTGGCGACCGAGTCCGCGCTGCTGGACTCCATCTCTCCCGAGATCGCCTCTCCGCGACTGTCCCGTGCTTTGTATCGGTATTGTGGCATTCGGAGTTTCCGCTTTGATTCGGTCCCTATCGGACCAGATTGTACAGAGAATAGGGACGTTACCTATCCGCAACTACGCTACGCCAGGCGTCCGCAAACATCAAGCCCGCTCCCAGCGCAGCCGGATACCCTGTTCCCCTTCCCCGGTCTGAAACGCTTCACACAACAGCAGATCGGCGACGGCAACCAACCGGCCGTCAATAAGGATAAGGGGAATACGTTCCCGCTCCCATGGTGGTATATCGAACTCCTGGAGCAATTTCTTTAGGTCCCGGGTCTTTCCCCCGGCCCGCGGCCGGCACCTCTCGCCCCCCGTTCGGAAGCGTATCTGGATACGTCCCCCTTCCCAGAGGACCGGGGAGATGCCGTCCGGGCCCTGCTCGGAGCAGAGTCTTCCCAGGCCCGCCGGAAGCTCCAGGGGCGTCCTGCCGTCCCACTCCAGGACCGTGGCCGGATCCAGGTCCGGCCGCGGAGACCCGAGGTAGAGCCGCCCCCGGAAACGCCGCAGTTCCGCCCCCGGCCAGTGAACCAGGGGATTACGGTCTTCCCGCGCCGTCGTCATCTCCTGGAGTATACGATCCAGACGACTGGTGTCGGGAAGGGAAAACCCCCGGTTGCGAATCCAGGTCCGCAGTACCGCCCGGCCCTCCGCCGGCGGCAGGGCCGCCAGGCCGGGGAGCTCCAGACTCCCCTCCCCGGTATCCAGCAATCCGTCCAGAGCCTCCTGCGCCAGGGTATCGATCAGCCGCTGCGCATCACCGCAGTGACGTGCGCTGCGGGAGAGGGTACGGCCGAGGGCCGGCCAACGGGTCCGCAGCAGCGGGATCACCTCCCGACGCAGGAAATTACGGTCGAAGCTGGTGTCGCTGTTGCTCGCATCCTCCACCCAGCTCAGCCCCTGCCGTCCGGCATAGTCGGCAAGCTGCAGGCGGGAGAACTGCAACAGGGGTCGTGCGAGATAACCCGGGGAGAATAGGCTGCAGGCGGGCATGGCCGCCAGTCCGCTGGGACCGCTCCCGCGCAGCAGCTGCAGCAGTACCGTTTCCGCCTGATCGTCCTGATGCTGGGCGGTAAACAGGATATCCCCGGTTTCCATCAGTTCCGCCAGGGCCCGGTAGCGTGCCTCCCGGGCCGCCGCTTCCGGACTCTCCCCCTTCGCGGCGGCGGCCTTCACCCGCACCACCGAGATCGGGATCCGCTGTTGCGCACAAAACGCCTCGCACCGTGCCGCCCATTCATCGGCCTCAGGCTGTAACCCGTGGTTGATATGAACGGCCCGAAGTTCGGCCTCGATCCGGGGGCGCAGAGCGGCCAGGGCATGCAGCAGTACCTGGGAATCCAGGCCACCGCTGTAAGCGACCCAGTAGCGGGAGGCCGCCGGCAGGTCGGAAAGAATTTTCAGGAGTCGTTCCGGAGAGAAGCTCATTTAAGTTTGAAGTAGGAAGTTATAAGTTTGAAGTTAGAAGCGGGTGGTTGAATCACATCTCGGGCACGAACCTTCAACTTCGCACTTCTAACTACTCACTACTAACTTCAAACTTTTAACTTCCAAATTCCCCGTACCGCATCAACCGCTGATAACGGTCTTCCAGAAGTTTATCGGTAGGCAGTTGGGTAAGATACTCCAATCCCTCCAGCAGGGAATGTTTTATGTTGCGTGCCGTGGCGTCCACATCCCGGTGAGCTCCGCCGAGAGGTTCCGGAATGATGCTGTCGATCAGCCCCAGCTCCCTGAGGCGCTGGGAGGTAATGCCCATGGCTTCCGCCGCGAGAGGCGCCTTGTCCGCGCTCTTCCAGAGGATGGAGGCGCATCCCTCGGGGGAGATGACGGAATAGGTGCTGTACTCCAGCATCAGCACCCGGTCACCCACGCCGATGGCCAGGGCGCCGCCGGATCCCCCCTCACCCACCACGGTACAGATGACGGGGATCTTCAGTCCGGCCATCTCCAGCAGGTTACGGGCGATGGCCTCGCTCTGGCCCCGTTCTTCCGCTCCCACTCCCGGATAGGCGCCCGGAGTATCGATAAAGGTGAGCAGCGGCATGTTGAAACGTTCCGCAGTCTTCATCAGGCGCAGTGCCTTGCGATACCCTTCCGGCCGCGGCATGCCGAAGTTGCGCTGGATCTTCTCCTTGGTATCGCGCCCCTTCTGATGACCGATCAGCATCACCGAACGCCCCTCCAGGCGTGCAACCCCGCCGACAATGGCGTGATCGTCGGCATAGGCCCGGTCACCATGCAACTCCAGAAAATCATCAAAGATCAGCTTGGCGTAATCCATCATGTAGGGACGCTGCGGATGACGCGCCAATTGGGCGATCTGCCAGGGTTTGAGATTGGAAAAGATCGATTCGGTGAGGGAGCGACTCTTTGTTTCCAGACGGGATATTTCGTCCTGAATATTGATCTCGGCATCATCGCCCACCAATCGGAGCTCTTCGATCTTCGCCTCGAGTTCGGCGATAGGCTGTTCAAATTCTAGGAAGTTCAGATCCATAAGGTAATCATACTGGTTTGGGAATTCGAATTATAGATTCTATTTAGCGCTTACCGCGATTTAAGATGATCTTACCGGTTTAGAAATTCGAATTATAGATTCTGTTTGCCGCGATTGTAGAGAATCTCCACCGCGTCCTGGTGCAGAAACCTTTCCAGACGCCGCAACAGTTCATCGCTGGGATTAACCCGCCACTCTTCACCAAACTCCAGAAGCCCCCGGGCACCGGGTGTTTTCAAATCCAGACACACGCTGCAGGATCCGCCACGATAGGGCGCGAGCATCTCCTGCAGTTGCCGCAAAAAACCACCCTGTGATAACCCATTCTCTTCCAGGAAGCTCGCATCGGTTGCCAGCTGTATCGCCCGTGCATTGAGCCTCCGCGCCTGCTCAAACTCCATGACCTGATCGCCCCGGATGCTCATCCCGCCGCGAAACTCGTCATAGCTGGGTGTACCCATCACCACCAGGATGCGATCCGCCTGCAACAGATCCCGGTGGGCCTCGTAGGCCTCGGAAAAGAGCGTAACCTCGATACGGCCGCTCTTGTCATCCAGGACCAGGGTGCCCATCCTGCCGCGCTGGGTCTGACGGTGACTCACGGCGTGCGCAAGACCGGCCACCATCACGCGTTCCCTGTCGTAACGGCGTTTGCCCCCGTTGCCGTTAGCCGCCCCATCCTCCTGCTGTATCGCGGAGATACGGGTGATCCCAAGTCCCGGAAACTCTGCTTCGTAACGGTCGATGGGATGGCCGGTCAGATAGAGCCCCAGGGTCTCTTTCTCGCCCTGCAGTCGCTGATCGTCCTCCCACTCCTCGCTGTCCTCCGGCAGGAGTTGGTTTTCCGGCACCGGTTGCGGGCCCGGTTCGGCCATGCCGAAGAGATCGTTCTGTCCCGCTTCCCGCGTGGCGTGATACTGCTCCGCCATTTTCACCGCCAGAGGCAGCTGGCTCATCAGGGTGGCTCGGTTTGTACCCATCCCGTCCATGGCTCCGGCACGAATCAACGACTCCAGTACCCGGCGGTTCGCCTTGCGCAGATCGATACGGCGGCAGAACTCGAAAAGGTCCTGGAATTTCCCCTGCGCTCCCCTTGCTTCAAGAATGCTTTCAATCGCGGATTCCCCGACTCCCTTGATGGCGCCCAGTCCATAGATGATGGTCCCCTCCCCGTCGACGCTGAACATATACTCGGAATGATTGACGTCGGGCGGCTCCACCTTCAGCCGCATGGCACGGCACTCATCGATCATGGTGACCACCTTGTCGGTATGGTCCATATCGGCGGACAGTACCGCTGCCATAAACGCCGCCGGGTAGTGAGCCTTAAGCCACATGGTCTGATAGGAAACCAGGGCATAGGCAGCGGAGTGGGACTTATTGAAACCGTATCCCGCGAACTTCTCCATGAGGTCGAAAATGTATCTGGCGGTCTTCTCCTCCACGCCGAGTTCCACCGCGCCCTTACGAAAGATTTCGCCCTGCTTCGCCATCTCTTCCGGTTTTTTCTTGCCCATGGCGCGACGCAGCAGGTCGGCGCCGCCCAGAGTGTATCCCGCTAATACCTGGGCGATCTGCATCACCTGTTCCTGATAGAGAATAACGCCGTAAGTGGGTTTAAGAATCGGCTCCAGGGCCGGGTGAGGATACACCACCTTCTGATGCCCATGTTTACGGGCGATAAAATCGTCCACCATCCCGGACTGCAGAGGTCCGGGGCGGTACAGGGCCACCAGTGCCGTTATGTCTTCAAAACAGTCCGGCTGGAGTTTCTTGATTAACTCCTTCATACCCCGGGATTCGAGCTGGAATACCGCCGTGGTCTCACAGTTTTTAAGTAACCGGAATGCCGCGGGATCATCCATCGGGATGGCGCTGATATCCACCGGGGATTCCGCGCGCTGTACGTGCTCCCGGTTTATGGTTCGCAGGGCCCAATCAACAATGGTCAGGGTCCGCAGACCGAGAAAATCGAACTTAACCAGTCCCACCGCCTCCACATCATCCTTGTCGAACTGGGTAACCAGGTTGTCGCCCCCGGGCTCGCAGTAAAGAGGTGTGAAATCGGTCAACACCGTGGGAGCGATCACCACCCCTCCCGCATGCTTACCGGCATTGCGGGCGAGCCCCTCCAGCTTCTTCGCCATATCGATGAGTTCCGCAACCTCTTCCTCATCACGATAGACCTGCTTCAGGTCTTCGCTCTCCGCCAGCGCCTTGTCCAGGGTCATGCCGATCTCAAACGGGATCAACTTGGCGATGCGGTCGACGAAGCCGTAGGAGTGCCCGAGCACCCGGCCCACGTCGCGTACCACCGCCTTGGCCGCCATGCTTCCGTAGGTAATGATCTGCGACACCGATTCACGGCCATAGCGCTCTGCTACATACTCGATCACCCGATCCCGCCCTTCCATGCAGAAATCGATATCGAAATCGGGCATGGAGACACGTTCCGGATTCAGGAAACGTTCAAACAGCAGTTCGTGCTCGATAGGATCAAGGTCCGTGATTTCCAGGACATAGGCCACCAGGGAACCCGCACCTGACCCCCTTCCGGGCCCCACCGGAATACCGTGCTCCTTGGCCCACTTTATAAAATCGGCAACGATAAGAAAGTAACCCGGGAACCCCATTCCGATGATGACATCCAACTCCACCTGCAAACGATTTTCATACAGCTGCCGTTGTTCTGCGGATCCGCCGGCAAAGGCGTGGGCCATCCGCCGCTGCAGCCCCTTGCGCGACTCCTGGATGAAATACTCCTCCACACTCATCCCCTCGGGAACCGGAAAATCGGGGAGAAAATTTTCTCCCAGCTTCAGCTCCAGATTGCATCGTTTGGCGATTTCAACGCTGTTTTCCAGGGCCTCGGGAATATCGGCGAAAAGTTCCGCCATCTCTTCAGCGCTGCGCAGGTACTGCTGCTCGCTGTAGCTGCGCGGCCGGCGGGGGTCGTCCAGGGTACGGCCGTCGTGGATGCAGACCCGGATTTCATGGGCCTCGAAGTCCTCAGGGTGAAGAAATCGCACATCGTTGGTGGCCACTACAGGCGCGTCCTTGGCGATGGCCAGTTCCACGCTGGCATGCAGCAGATCCTCCTCCTGCGGCCGACCGGTTCTATTCAGTTCCAGATAGAATCGATCCCCGAAGAGGGCCAACCACTCCTCCAGCAGTTCCTCCGCCTGCTGCCGGTTACCGCTGAGCAGCGCGAGCCCCACCTCCCCTTCCCGTCCGCCGGAAAGGGCGATCAATCCGTTGCTGTTGCCCCGCATCCAGTCACGACGCAGCATGGGCCGCCCCAGATGCTGTCCTTCGGTGAAGCTGCGAGAGATCAATCGGGTGAGATTGCGGTATCCCTCGGTGTTCTGTACCAGCAGCAGCAAGCGGCTGGGCTTGTTGGCGTCCTGTTCGTTACGCAGCCAGCAGTCCACCCCGATAATGGGCTTTATACCGCTCTTGATCGCCGCGCGGTAAAACTTGACCATGGCAAAGAGATTGCTTTGATCGGTAACGGCGACCGCCGGCATCCCTGCTCCCGCCACCGCTTTCACCAGCGGCTTGATACGCACCAACCCGTCTACCAGTGAGTATTCCGAATGGACTCTGAGATGGACGAAGGAAGGCTCCATAGATATAGGGGTTCTGGGTTCCAACAGCTAAGTTCTAGGGACCGGGTGCACGTGGGTATGTTACCTCATTCCTGCACTCCTCAGGGGGTCAGGCTCTCCGGTTTTCCCGAGAACTGCCTACTGATCCTGGTTATTGTCGTCTCGACCGCCGGGAGGGATCTTTTTCAACTGCGCAGTCAATAAGTTATGGGATGCAAGATTTCCGCAGGTCCTAACTCTCAACACCTAGAACGCGTTTTACCGGACCGAAAGAGCGGCGATGTATATCGCTGACCCCGAGCTTCTGCAACGCCTCGATGTGGGCCTTGGTGGGATACCCCTTATGTTTCGCCAGTCCGTATCCGGGGTAGCGTCGGTCCAGTTCCACCATCTCCCGGTCTCTGGCCACCTTGGCGATTATTGAGGCGGCACTGATAGCAGGGACGGTGCTGTCTCCCCCGACCACGGCCTCGACGCTGCAGGGGACCTCAGGACAACGGTTGCCGTCCACCAGCGCATGGTCGGGAAGCAGAGAGAGCCCTTGTACCGCACGCCGCATGGCCAACAGACTGGCATTGAGGATATTCAGGCGATCGATCTCCTCCACCTCCGCCCGACCGAGGGCCCATGCCAGCGCCGATTCCCTGATCACCCGGTCCAGAAGCTCCCGCCGCTTTTCCGAGATCTTCTTCGAATCCGCCAGACCCTCGATGGGTCGATCCGGATCCAGAATGACCGCGGCCGCCACCACCGGCCCCGCCAGGGGACCGCGCCCCACCTCGTCCACTCCCGCCAGATAAATAGCGTTAGGATTTCTATTCATTAAATAACTGTTACCGCAAAATAACGCAAAGTACTGCAAGAACGCCCAAAAATTACGATTAATACCTTCGCGATTTGGAAGGCGTCAGCTTGTACGTCAACAACACCTTATTACAATAATCATTCATAATATTCTCACCGCAGAGGACACAGAGGAACGCAGAGAGGGACTTAATTATAGGTCCGGCCAAAGCATACGCTTCTGCGCACCCCGGCGTCCTCAGCGGTAATAATAAATAGTCATTCCAAACACAGTTACGTAACTACCCAACGTGACCTACCCCATTTTCCTAATAATCTCAGTGCCCTCTGTGTCCTCCGTGGTGAAGAATGAAGGACATTAACAAGCCCCCCTTTTCTCGAGCAGCCCCAGCACGGCCTCCGCGGCGGTCCGACTGGCATCCCGCCGCATCTCCCGGTGCAATGCCTGGCAGCGGTCGTGTAGGTAAGCCACCCGCTGCGGAGATTCCAGGATCCTGATGATCGCTGCGGCCAGCGCCTCCGGGGTCGCCCGGTGCTGAATGAATTCCGGGGCGATCTCCTCTCCGGCCACCAGATTGGCCAGCGATATATAGGGGATCCTGACCAGATTAAAGGTCTTAAGAATCCAGTGGGTAAGCCAGTGCATGCAGTAAGCGACCACCATCGGCCGCTTGAGCAGTGCGCCTTCCAAGGTTGCGGTCCCGGATACCAGCAGCAGCGCATCCGCGGCCGACATGACATCCCTGCTGTTCCCCATTACCACTGTTAACGGCAGGTCGGGCGCGACGCTCTGCAGCGTTTTGCGAAAGACCCGTTCCGTCGCCGTATTAACCAGTGGCACGAGAAACCGAACCCCCGGGATACGTTCCTGACAGATCCGGGCCGCCCGCAGAAATAGCGACCCGTGGGACTCGATCTCGCTGACCCTGCTTCCGGGCAGCAGCGCTACCACGGTCGCCTCCCTGGGGATTTTCAGATCGTCCCGCGCCGCGCCGCGCTCCACCTGCAGAGGAATATCATCGGCCAGGGGATGGCCTACGTAGGAGGATTCCACTCCGTGTTCCTGCAGAAACTCACGCTCGAATGGAAGAATACTCAGCACCAGGTCGGTCGCTTGCCGAATCTTTTTCACCCGTTTCGGCCGCCAAGCCCATACCGAAGGACAGACGTAGTGAATCGTGGGAATGCCCGCCCTTTTCAACCTTCGCTCCAACCCCAGGTTAAAATCCGGCGCATCCACGCCTATGAAGAGATCCGGCGGATCGGCGAGGAAACGCCTGATCAGCGCGCGCCGGATGGAAAGCAGTTCGGGCAGGTGTTTCAGAACCTCCACCAGGCCCATCACCGAAAGCCGTTCCATGGGAAAGATGGAGTTACATCCCTCCGCGATCATGCGCGGACCACCGACTCCCTCGAAGTGGATTTCCGGTCTTAGGGAACGAAGCGCACGTATCAGGCCGGAGCCGAGTATGTCGCCGGAAACCTCGTTAGCGACAATTCCAATACGAAGCTTCGTAGAATTATCGGACAATGCTGCGTTCGCTGCTGTCCAGGAATTCCGACATAACGGAGATTTCCGGATACTCCCCTGCCATCTCCCGCAACGCATCTATTGCTTCACTCAGTTTTAGATGCTCTTTATACAACAACTTATACGCCCGCTTTATCTTCTTCACCACATGGTCGTCAAACCCGCGGCGACGCAGTCCTTCCGAGTTTATGCCATGAGGGGCGGCGGGGTGACCGCCAACCGTGACATAGGGCGGGACATCCTTTGCAATAACGGAACCCATGGCACTGAAGCTGTGGGCGCCGATTCGGCAGAACTGGTGCACAATGGAAAAACCGCCAAGTATAGCCCAATCGCCGATTTCGACGTGCCCCCCCAGCGAAGCCGCGTTGGCCAGTATCGCATGGTCTCCGATACGGCAGTCATGTGCCACGTGGGTATAGGCCATCAACAGATTATCGGAACCCACCCGGGTTACCCCTGTATCCTGAATCGTACCCCGATGAATGGTCGCAAACTCCCGGATATGGTTTCGGTCACCGATTTCCAGCCGGGTATCCTCACCGGCATATTTTTTATCCTGCGGTGCTTCACCGATCGACGCGAACTGATAAATCCTGTTTTCGACACCGATTGTGGTTCTGCCCTGGATAACCGTATGCGGTCCGACACTGGTTCCCTTGCCGATGCGCACACCGGATCCGATTACAGCAAAGGGGCCGATGGTAACCCCCTCGTCCAGTTCCGCCTTGGGATCAATAACCGCGCGCGAGTCGATCACTCAGCAAAATCCCTGGCGGTGCACATGATTTCCGCGGTCGCGGCTATATTTCCATCTACCGTTGCGGTCCCCGAAAACATTCCGATTCCCCGCTTCATCCCAACCTGCTCAACCTCAATCCGCAGCTGATCCCCCGGTTCCACCGGTCGCTTGAAGCGCGCCTTATCAATCCCGACAAACAGGTATATCGACGTCTCGCTCACGGTTTCCGGATTGGACTCCATCGCCAAAAGACCGGTGGCCTGAGCCATGGCCTCAATAATCAGCACCCCCGGCATCACCGGCCGTATCGGGAAATGCCCGTTAAAGTAGGGCTCGTTATAGGTGACGTTCTTTATTGCCAGAAGGCGCTTATCCTTTTCGTATTCCAACACCCGGTCGATCAACAAAAAAGGATAGCGGTGCGGCAACAAGCTCAACACCTTGTGTATATCCATGCTAGCCAAAACCTTTCCCCCGATAACGTACGGTGCGATTAACCGCAAATATATTTTGCTCTATCTAGTCCTGTTGACTCTCATCATCGGAAAGCAACAGGACCTGCTTTTCCAGTGTTTTAAGGCGCCGGACAATATCATCCAGATGCCTGATATGCACGATACTCTTGCGCCAGTCCTTATTCTCCACAGCGGGCAGATTACCGCTGTATTGACCGGCCTTCGTCACCGAGCGGGTCACCAGACTTTGTCCGGTAAAATGGACGCCGTCGGCTATCTCCAGATGGCCGGCAATACCGACACCGCCTCCAATGGTGCAATTACGTCCGATGTGGGTTGATCCGGCGATACCTACGCAACCCGCAACCGCGGTATTTTCGCCTATCCGAACGTTATGAGCGATCTGGATCTGATTATCCAGTTTTACGCCGTTCTCCAGGACAGTGTCATTCAACGCCCCACGATCGACCGTGGTATTGGCGCCGATCTCCACATCATCCCCCACCCGCACGCTACCCAATTGCGGCACCTTGATCCAGACTCCTGCATCATTCGCCAGCCCGAAACCATCGCTTCCGATAACCGCGCCCGGATGGATAAGCGTCCGTTCACCTAAACTGATGCCATGGCAGAGCGTGACGTTTGCCACCAACCGGGAATCCTTTCCGATCCGGACACCGCGTCCCACGACGCAACCCGGTCCGATAAAAACCCCCGCGGCAATCTCGGCATCCTCTTCCACTATGACGCCCGGACCGACCCACGCCGATGGATCGATGCATGCCGATTCCGCTATAACCGCTGACGCATGCCGTCCCGGCCGTTGTTCCGGCTCAGGAAACATGTAACTGCTGATCCGTGCGTATGTCAGGTGGGGATTGGAGCTTACCAGTGCATTGACCGGACATTCCTCCAGGTACTCTCTCCCCAGAATAACCGCTGCCGCCCGGGTACCCTGCAGATATTTCCGGTACTTGGAATTTGTTAAGAAGGAAATCGCGCCGTCAGCGGCGTCCTCAAGGGTGGCTACGGTTTCAATGCGGCAGTCAGCATCCCCATGCAGCTCCGCGCCACTGACCCGCGCCAATTCACCCAGTCGAAAGCCCAAACTGGCCTCTCCACAAGAACAGATAGCTACTTCGAATACTTCGCCTTCAGCCGCGCAATAACCTTGTCGGTAATATCCGCGCCTTTACTGGCATAAACCACCCCGTCGCTCAGTATGACATCAATATTCTCTTCCTTGCCGATCTCCTGCACAACTTCGATCACCTGCCGAATCAACTTCCTGCGTTCTTCATTGGCTCGCATATTGAAGTCATCCTTGGATTCCTGAAGATCAAACTGCAACTTGCGCCGGCGGGACCTGATATCCTGCTCAAGACGCTTGACCTCGGCGGAACTCATTACATCCTTGTCCTTCTTCAACTGATCCTCAAGCTTTTTGATGGTCTTCTGCGTAGCCATCAGTTCCTTGTTTCTCTTAGTAAACTCGCTCTCAAGCGCCTTTTGTACGGCGGCAAACTGCGGGGAACTCTCGACGGCCTTTTGAGAATTTATGACCACAATTTTCTGGGCACTTGCATTGCATGCAACCCCAAGGGCCAATATCGCTACCAATATCGCTGCTTTTTTCAAAACCGTTCTCCGAATTAGTTAAAACGTGGAACCAAAAGTAAACTGGAACATCTCGGTTTCATCGCCACTCTCGTCATTTAACGGGGCGGCCAGGCTGATGCCGAGCGCTCCCATAGGTGACAGCCAGACCATTGAAACACCGGCGGAATACCGTATATCCCCAAAGTCGAAATCATCATGGGTGGTATCGTATACGTTTCCTGCATCAACGAACGTACCCAGTCGTAATGACTTCGGGGCCAGGTTAAACGGCGCCGGGAACAGCAGTTCCATATTACCCACAACCTTCAAATTACCCCCAAGCGGTTCATCGTTATCATCCCGGGGACCGAGACTGAAATCCTTGAACCCGCGCACCGACTTGGTTCCGCCAGAGAAGAAGTTTTCAAAAAACGGCAGCTCCCCAGTATCCCCGTATCCGTCACCGTATCCGAGATCCGCGTTGAGCGAAAACGTAAGGGCATCGGTAATAGGGAAATAGTGCCGGTTTCTGTAATCCACTCGATAGTAGGTAAGATCACTTCCAGGCACCGAGGCCATTGCAGCCAGTCGCTGCAGTCCACCGCGAGTCGGAAACAGATGGCTGTCCCTGGAATCGTGGGTCCAGCTCAGCTCCGCTTTATAATCCAGGAAAGAATCGCCGTAAGTGTTTTCAAAATTGGTTATCTGGGTAGAGGCATCGTTCCCCAGTATGAAATCGGTGCTGACAATACTGAATTCAAACCGTAGACGATCGAATTCGTTGAGAGGGATTCCAAAGTTGATGCCCACGCTCGCGATATCGGTGGCATAATCCGCGATATCCACATCCGCGTAATTGGTCTCTTTGTACTTCAAATCGAAACCTCGGCTGATCCCGTCCACCGTGTAATACGGATTAGTGTAACCCAGCTGATAGAGGCGATTCGCATCACTGTTATTGACGGCAAAAGCAACCCTTTTACCGGTACCCAGGAAGTTATTCTGCGAAATGCTCGCCTGAAGAATCAGACCCTGAGACTGAGAATAGCCCGCACCTGCCATCAGGTTACCGGTCGCCTTCTCTTTAACCTTTATATTGACATCAACCTGATCGGTTGAACCGGCGACAGCGGGGGTCTCTATACTGACATCCTCGAAATAGCCCAGCCGCTGTAGGCGGTCTCTCGAGAGATTCACCAACTCGGTGGAAAACCATGCCGACTCCAACTGACGCATCTCCCGCCGCAGCACTTCGTCACGGGTGTTGCCGTTACCGCTTATATTGACATGTCTGACATAGACCCGTTTCCCCGGATCCACGAAAAAGGTGATATTAACCTGCCGCTTCTCGTTATCGATCTCCGGAATACTGTTGACGTTGGCGAAGGCGTATCCGTTGTTCCCCAGAAGG
This sequence comes from Sedimenticolaceae bacterium, assembly GCA_050291465.1. Taxonomy (GTDB): domain Bacteria; phylum Pseudomonadota; class Gammaproteobacteria; order Chromatiales; family Chromatiaceae; genus CBFDBF01. The sequence continues at coordinate 135,009 of JBNKJV010000007.1, forward strand.
TCGTTTATCCTCTCGGCGCTACCCACCACTTCCTTGCGGGAAAATATGTCCCCACGGTTCAGTTGAATCAGTGGAAATATCTCCTCCTTGGAAACAACCAGGTCACCTGCGAGTTTAATATCACTGATGGTGAATACCTGGCCTTCGGAAATATTGACCGTAATATAGATATCCTTCTTGTCGGGCGTTATGGATACCTGGGTCGAATCCACCTTGAAGTTGATATATCCCCGGTCCAGGTAATAGGAACGCAAGGTCTCCAGATCGGCGGAAAGCTGCTGGCGGGAATATTGATCGTTCTTCGTTATGAAGGAGGTCCAGTTGGAGGTACCGAGTTGAAACTCATCCAATAGATCATCTTCATCGAATGAGTCGTTTCCGATGATATTGATGCGCCGGATACGGGCCGTCTCTCCTTCCATGATGTCGATATCCACCGCGACCCGATTGCGTTCAAGGGGCGTCACCGTGGACTGCAGCTTCACTCCGTACTTACCCTGATTGAAATAGAGGCGCCGCAACTCCTGTTCGATCTTATCCAGCACCGAGCGGTTAAATACGCGACCTTCCGCCATACCGATATCCTTGAGGCCAAGCATCAGCTGCTCGGTCTCCATGGACTCGTTGCCGGTAATATTGATCTGGGCGATTGCCGGACGCTCGGAAACAAAAATGATCAGGACATCGCCTTCCCGCTCCAGCCTTACATCCTTGAAAAAGCCGGTCTTGTACAGGGCACGGATAATAGAGGCGGTCTCATCCGATTCGATCCGTTCTCCGATCCGGACCGGAAGGTAGTTGAAAACGGTTCCCGCGGATATGCGCTGCAGCCCCTCCACCCTGATATCCTGGATCACGAAGGGCTCGGCGACAGCCGCCAACGGCACCAGCAGGACCGCCCAGAGCAGTAGCGGTTGAAGAAGAATTTTTATCCGTGCCATTTTTTATAACTTCTCGCTTTTTAATGACTTTTCGACCAAGCAGCGCGGGCACGCCAACACGCCCAAACGCCGGGGAGGGGGCCTAGTATAGATGATCTTGCACCGCTATCCCAGTTGTCTGGCGATATCAACATAAAAGGCCAGCCCCATCAATAGAAGGAGGATAACCAGGCCGATCCTCTGCCCCTGGATCAGCACCTCTTCCGAGAGCGGACCCCCTTTGATCGCCTCAACCAGGAAAAAGGCCAGATGACCCCCGTCCAGCACCGGTATCGGCAGCAGATTCAGCACCCCGAGACTGATGCTCACCAGCGCCAGAAATTTGAGGAAAAAGACCGGGCCGTAACTGGCCGATCTCTCCGCCGCCTGGGCAATGGTCAGAGGGCCGCCCAGCACGCCCTTAATCGACACCTTTCCGATGGCCATTCTGCCCAGCATCTGAAGCATAAAGGTGGACATATCCCAGGTCTTTCTGACGGATACCCCCACGGCGTCAACCGGCCCCAGCTTCACCTCGACCCGGAACTGGGCAAGTTCCTGCTCCGGGACATCCCTTATTACAGCTGCCCCTATCTTCCCTACGGATTCCCCCTTCTCCTCCTCTCTCGCGGGACGCAAGGTCAAATCAAGGTGCGCGCCGTTGCGATCCACCAGCAAGCGGATATCCTGGCCCGGGTGCTGGCGGAGATAAACGACGAACGCGTCGGCATCGGCGGCCGGCTCTCCGTCATATTCGATGATCCGATCACCCTCCTGCAGCCCCGCCAGGGCTGCCGGCTTCCCGGCGACCACCTCACCCAGAAGCGGCGGCCCGACGGGCCTTTTCGGGGTCAGCCCCAGATTTTCCAGGAAGTCCCCCTCCTCCGTCTTCCCCGCCAGCTCACGGGCCGGCAGTACCCGTATCCGCTCGGACCCAAATTCGTCGCGTACACGAACGTTGACGTTCCCGTCCTCCCCCGCTTCCGACAACAGGGTGTAGACCACCAGCTCCCAGGAGGAAACCGTGCGGTCACCTATGGCCAGTATCTCGTCATCCATCTGGAAACCGGCCTGTGCCGCCAGCGACGTCTCCTTAACCTCCCCCACCAGGGGCCGCACACCCAAATCTCCGGAGACAAACACCAGCCAGAAAGCAAAAATGGCAAAAAGGAAATTGAACAAGGGCCCCGCCAGCACTATGGCCGAACGCACCGGTAGCGACTGACGATTGAAAGCGCGGTGAAGTTCCTGCTCCGGGACCTCGCCCTCCCTTTCATCCAGCATTTTGACATACCCGCCGAGAGGAACCGCGGCTATCACATATTCGGTTCCATCCCGCCTTCCCACACGTTTCCACAGGGGTTTGCCGAAACCTATGGAGAACCGCAGAACCTTGACCCCCAGGCGGCGCGCCACCCAGAAATGACCAAATTCGTGCACCGTGATCAGTACAGCAATCGCAATCAGGAAAAAGAAGATTTGGGAGAGTACGGATTCCATGGATTCTCAGACCCAGTTTGCCAGCGCTTGTTCCGCGACCGAGCGGGCCCTGGCATCGACCTCCATCAGCCCCTCCAATCCGTCGCTGCTCCCATGGGACACCCGGGAGAGGGTGTGCTCAATAAGCTCCGGTATGGCGGTAAACCTCAAAGCACCGCGCAGAAAGGCGCTCACGGCCACTTCGTTGGCCGCATTCAGGATTGCGGGGCTGTCGCCCCCCTTCCCTATGGCTTGGTAGGCCAGCCGCAGACAGGGAAAACGCCGCAGATCCGGCGGTTCAAAATCGAGCCGTGCGACCTCCAGTAGATCCAGGCTGTCCACTCCCGACTCGATCCGTTCCGGCCAGGCCAGGGCGTGGGCAATGGGGGTACGCATATCCGGATTCCCCAACTGCGCCAGGACCGAACCATCGGTGTACTCCACCAGAGAGTGGATAATGCTCTGCGGGTGCAGCACCACGCGTACCTTTTCCGGGCTGGCGCCGAAGAGCCAACACGCCTCTATCACCTCCAGCCCCTTATTCATCATGGTGGCCGAGTCCACCGAAATCTTGCGACCCATTTTCCAGTTGGGGTGGGCGCAGGCCTGCTCCGGGGTTACCTCGGCCAAAGCCTCCAGCGGCAGTCGCCGAAACGGCCCCCCGGAGGCGGTCAGCAGGATCTGCCGGACCCCGATCGCCTCCAATCCGCGTCCGAAATCAGGGGGGAGACATTGGAATACCGCGTTGTGTTCACTGTCTATCGGAAGGATTTCCGCTCCGTGGGCCACGGCCTCCTGCATAAACAGGGGACCGGCAACCACCAGTGCCTCCTTGTTCGCGAGCAGTACCCGCTTCCCGGCACGTACCGCCGCCAACGCCGGACGCAGGCCCGCCGCACCCACAATAGCCGCCATGACGTAGGGGGCCTGGGGCAACTGCGCCACCATCTCCAACCCCTCCATCCCGGTGAGAACCTCGGTATCAGGAGCTGCGATATGCAGCCGCGCCTCAAGCTCCGCGGCATGAGCAGCGTCGGCCAAAACGGCGTACCGGGGCTGAAATTCCCGACACTGTTCCGCGAGTTTCGCCACATCACTATTGGCCGTCAGCGCCTCCACCCGGAAACGCCTCCCATGTCGCCGCACCACATCAAGGGTACTGACACCGATGGAGCCGGTGGATCCGAGGATAGTGATACCGGTCATGCCACGCCCAACAGCATCAGACCCAACAGAAATACCGGAGCCGCCGCTGTCAGGCTGTCGATCCTGTCCAGCATTCCGCCATGTCCCGGCAGCAGATTTCCGCTGTCCTTGAGCCCGGATTTACGTTTTAGAACGCTTTCAAAAAGATCCCCCACCACCGAAAACAGCACGGTGGCCAGGCACAGCAGGATCGGGAGGAACGGCGATACGTCCCCCCGCAGCAACCAGGACAACAAAGCACCGCAGAGCACCGCCCCCGCCAACGCGCCGTATAGACCTTCCCGCGTCTTTCCCGGGCTTATGACGGGCGCCAGCTTATTTCGTCCCCAGCGAAGCCCGGTAAAATAGGCGCCGCTGTCGGCGACCCAGATCAGAAACAGCAGAAATACCACCAGCGGCGGGCCGGCTTCCCCCGACCCGTGGATCATTACCAACGCCGCCCAGGCCGGCCCCAACACCAGAATGCCGGCGGCGGCCCGCAGGGGATGAAAGCCGTCCCTGTCCTTGCTCAGTTCCCGGATACGATACAGGTAGAGGGTCACCCCGACCCACCAGACACCCACGCCGGCGAACAGCAGACCGGCCGGCCGGGGGAATCCCACCAGAACCTGCGTCAGCCACAATAGGGTGGCCAGCAACGCCAGATAGAGGATCTTTCCCGGAAACGAATGGATTCCCGCCAACCGGGTCCACTCCATTCCTCCCAGAAGGACTATGGCGGCGAAGATAAGAGCCAGGTAGGGAGTGGGTAAAAGCAGGACACCGGCCACCACCAGAGGCATCAGCACCAGGGCCGTGGCTACTCGCTTCCTGAAGGAACTACCGAACATCTACCTGACGACCGAATCCGCAGAGCCGGTAACCACTTGCTCACCGGTGAGGCCGAAACGTCGTTGCCTCCCACCAAACTCCCGTAGCGCCTGCCGAAACGCGACGGCATCGAAGTCCGGCCAGAGGGTGTCGGTAAAATAGAGTTCCGTATAAGCGGACTGCCACAACAGGAAATTGCTCAGACGCTTTTCACCACCGGTGCGGATGAAAAGGTCCGGATCCGGAAGATCGGTGAAAGAGAGTGATTCCGTGATGGTTGATTCGGTGATCGCGTCAGGCTCCAATTCCCCCGTACGCACCTTTTCCGCGATCCTTCGGGTAGCCTGAGCTATGTCCCAACGGCCGCCGTAATTAGCCGCAATCTGCAGAACGAGGCCTGTATTCGCAGCCGTCTCCCCTTCAGCCGCCTTGATCGCGGCTCGCAGTTTTTCGGGAAAAGCGCTGACATCCCCGATTATCCTGAGCTGGACGTTGTTTTTCCGCAGCCGCTTTACCTCCTGCCGCAAGGCCATCATAAACAACTCCATCAGCATGCTGACCTCTTCCTCCGGGCGCTTCCAGTTTTCACTGCTGAAAGCGAAAAGGGTCAGGACCTCAACGTTGTTACGGACAGACTCTTCCACCGCTGACCGGACCGATTTTACGCCCGCCTTGTGGCCGGCGTGTCGCGGCAATTTCCGTTGCTGCGCCCAACGGCCGTTACCATCCATGATTATGGCGACGTGGCGCGGGACCTCGGTACGCTGCCGCCCCGGGTTATCTGATTCGGTTCCCTCTGTAACCATACCCTGACTACCTGAACTGACCAGGCTCAGATTTCCATCAAATCAGCTTCTTTCTTTTCCAGCAGTTCGTCTATCTCCTTGACGTGCTGATCGGTGAGTTTCTGGATAATCTCCTCGCCGCGACGCTCATCGTCCTCGGAGATGAGTTTATCTTTTACCAGATCTTTCAGATTATGATTAGCATCGCGCCGAATATTCCGTACCGCCACTCGTGCCTGTTCCGCTTCCTGGCGCACGATACGAATCATATCTTTACGCCGCTCCTCGGTCAGTGGCGGCAACGGTACTCTGATGACGTTGCCTGCCGTATTCGGATTCAATCCGAGATCTGAATTAAGGATGGCCTTTTCCACCGGGGCTACCATAGCCTGCTCCCAGGGGGATACCGCAAGGGTGCGTGCGTCTTCCACGTTAATGTTTGCCACCTGGTTAAGCGGCACGTCGGAACCGTAATAGGAGACCGTGACATGATCCAGCAGGCTTGGATGAGCCCGACCAGTCCGCAGCTTGGCCAATTCCTGATTTAATGCCTCGACGCTTTTACCCATTCGTACGGCTGCATCTTTTTTTATGTCATCAATCACTTCAGCCTCCACTTGTAACCTGGGAACCGATATTCTCCCCGCGCATCAGGCGCAGCAGGGCACCTTTATTATTTATGTTCATAACCCGCAACGGCATGGAATGATCGCGGCATAGTACGATCGCCGTTGTATCCATCACCTTGAGATCCTCCGCGATGACCCGATCATAGCTCAGGGAGGGATAAAACTCCGCATCAGGAAATTTGACCGGATCGGCGGAATAGACGCCATCCACCTTGGTGGCCTTGATCAGAAGTTCGGCGCCCACCTCGATAGCCCTCAGACTTGCGGCCGAATCGGTGGTAAAGAAAGGATTGCCGGTTCCGGCAGCCAGAATGGCGACTCGCCCCTGTTCCAGGTGGCGGATCGCCTCACGGCTTGTATAGGACTCACAGACCTGATCCATGGCCATGGCTGACATCACCCGCGCCTCGACACCTGCCTTGGTGAGGGCATCCTGCATGGCCAGGGAATTCATTACCGTGGCCAGCATACCCATGTGATCGGCGGATACCCGGTCGATCCCTCCCCGGGCGAGACCCGCACCCCGGAAGATGTTGCCGCCGCCGATTACCAGACCGACCTGAACGCCGGCCTGGCATAAATCACGGATATCCGCTGCGGTGCGGGCGATCACCTCCGGGTCGATACCAAAGTCACCTTGACCCATCAGCGCCTCACCGCTGAGTTTCAGGAGTATACGCCGGCAAATAAGATCAGACATGATTTGGTTTTTAGTGTCTGGGAAGCCGCGATGACGGGAAATTCTTCGGCCGTTCCGTGCGGGGCGTCCGAATTCCGCTGCTTATTCTCCGCGAACCTGCGCCATCACTTCCGAGGCAAAATCCTCCTGCTTTTTCTCGATACCTTCACCCACTTCAAATCGCTTGAAACGGATTACTTTGGCACCTGCTCCGGCGAGCAGTTTCTCTACCGTCTGATCCGGATCCTTCACAAACGGCTGACCCAGCAGCGTGATTTCCGCCAGATATTTACGTACCCGGCCATCGACGATTTTATCAACGATATTTTCCGGTTTACCACTCTCCAGGGCCTGGGCCTTGAAGATCTCCCGCTCCTTCTCCAGCAGTTCGGCGGGCACCTCCGCTTCCGAGACACAAACCGGGTTACTGGCCGCAACGTGCATCGCAATATCCTTGCCCAGAGCTGTGTCGCCGCCTTCCAGCTCCACCACCACGCCGATCCGCACACCATGACGGTAGCTGGTCAGCTGCCCGTTCGCCGCCTCGAAGCGTTCGAAACGCCGGACATTCATGTTCTCGCCGATCTTCGCGACCAGCGCCTCACGGGCGGTACCGATGGTGGTGTCCTCACCCTCGTGCAGCGCCTCACCCATCAGCGTCTCCACGTCAGAAGCGCCCGAGTTGAGGGCCCGCTCCGCCACCGCATCGACAAAAGAGGTGAAATTCTCGTCTTTGGCCACGAAATCGGTCTCGCAGTTGACTTCCACCATTGCTGCGCGTTTTCCGTCATCGCTGAACTCGATCGCAATGATCCCCTCGGACGCTACACGTCCCGCTTTTTTCGCGGCCTTTGCCTGTCCGGATTTACGCATCAATTCAATGGCGGCGTCGACGTTCCCGTCGGTCTCAACCAGCGCTTTCTTGCATTCCATCATGCCCGAGCCGGTACGTTCACGCAGCTCTTTTACCAAAGAGGCTGTAATGGCCATGGTATCTTTTCCTCGTAATATTCAAAGCAAGAACAGGCCCCCGTACCGTTTCCCGGGTTTTACAGGGGCCGTTATTTTAATGGGCGCCGGTAGGAAGCTACTCGGCTGCGGACTCGTCCTCTTCCGCCGCTGCTTTCGCTTCAGGCTCTTTCTCTTCTACCGCGGGAGCCGCCTGCCGGGAGCCGCCCAGGTGCGCGGCACTGGCTCGCCCTTCCAACACGGCGGCAGAAACGCCCTGGGTGTACAGCTGAATCGCCCTGATCGAGTCGTCGTTGCCCGGAATGACGTAATCGATATCATCAGGATCGTTGTTGGTATCCACCACACCGACAACCGGGATACCGAGTTTTTTCGCCTCTTTCACCGCAATATCTTCGTGTCCGGTATCGATCACGAACAGCACATCCGGAAGCGATTCCATGTTCTTAATGCCGCCGAGACTGCGTTCCAGTTTTTCTTTCTCGCGCCGCAGGCCCAGGGCCTCCTTCTTGCTGAAGCGCTGCTCGACACTTCCATCCTCGAACATCGCCTCAAGGTCCTTAAGCCGCTTGATCGACTGCTTGATGGTCTTGAAGTTGGTCAGCATTCCGCCCAGCCAACGGTGGTTGACGAAGGGCATACCGCATCGATCCGCCTCTTCCCGTATGGTGTCACGGGCCGCCCGCTTGGTACCGACAAACAGGATCTTCCCGCCGTTGGCGCTCAGGGAGCCGAGGAAATTAATGGCTTCATTGAAAAGCGGTAGCGTTTTTTCCAGATTTACAATATGGATCTTGTTGCGCTGACCGAAGATGTAGGAACCCATTTTGGGATTCCAGTAACGGGTCTGATGCCCGAAATGCACGCCAGCCTCTAGCATCTGGCGCATAGACACTGCACTCATGATATAACTCCGAATTGTCCAGGGTTAAGCCTCCATACACCCCGGCTGGCGACCCGGCGAACCGGGCACCCCACCAACACGTGACGGTGTATGTGTGGATTTATCTCGGAATCCGCAATTGCGGATCCAGGGCGCGTTTTATACCATACGCCGCTTGTCATCACAATCATTGTATTTATCCCAACACCTTGTTTTTGGCCATATATCCGATACCGAGACCCATTCCATGAGCATCATTATCAAGACCCCGGAAGAGATAGAGAAAATGCGGGTCGCCGGCCGGCTGGCCGCAGAGGTGCTGGAGATGATCGAATCCCATGTTCAGGCCGGCATAACCACCGAGGAGCTGGACCGGATCTGCCACGACTACATCGTCAATACCCAGGGCGCGACCCCCGCCCCCCTCAATTACCGAAGTTTCCCGAAATCTATCTGCACCTCGGTCAACCACCAGGTCTGCCACGGGATTCCGAGCGGCAAGCGGTTGAAAAACGGCGATATTGTCAACATCGACATCACAGTCATCAAAGACGGCTTTCATGGCGATACCAGCAAGATGTTCTGCATCGGAGAACCTTCCGTGCTGGCCAGACGCCTGGTGCGGATAGCCAGGGAGGCGCTTTTTCTCGGGATTGCCGAGGTCAGACCCGGCGCCCGCCTGGGTGATATCGGGTACGCCATACAGCGGCACGTGGAATCCAATAACTACTCGGTGGTGCGGGAATATTGCGGCCACGGCATCGGCCGGGAATTCCATGAGGAACCCCAGGTGCTGCATTACGGCGTTCAAAATACCGGGGTAATATTGCAGCCGGGAATGTGTTTTACCATCGAGCCGATGGTGAACGCCGGCAAGCATCAGGTAAAACTGCTGCCGGACGGTTGGACCGTGGTCACAAAAGACCGATCCCTTTCCGCCCAGTGGGAACACACCATCCTGGTTACGGACAGCGGCGCTGAAATCCTCACCTTACGTGAGAATGAAAACGCGGATACCGAAGAATAACCTCCTGCAAGGCGGATAATGGAACAGATATTCGATACCTCGGAACTCGAAAAGGCTCTCGCCGGGGACAACCCGCCGCTTACCGTATTCCGTAACGCCCTTGATCACGGTACAAAAACCATCAACAGCGGTTTCGGTAAATCGATACCCGTCACTACGCTGATATCCCAGCGTACCAAACTGGTGGACACCCTGCTTACCGCGGCGTGGAATCTCCATATCCAGGATAAATCGGTGGCCGCCCTGGTTGCAGTGGGCGGTTACGGTCGTGGAGAGCTGCACCCGCACTCCGACATCGATCTGATGATTCTGCTGGGCGCCGAAGAGACCGAGCCCCTGAAGGAGGGAATCGAGAAGTTTCTAACCTTCCTCTGGGATATCGGGCTCGAGGTCGGACACAGCGTGCGCTCCATCAACGACTGTGTGCAGGAGGCAGCGCAGGACATCACGGTCATGACCAACATCATGGAATCGCGCCTGTTGTCAGGACCCTGGGAGCTGTTTCAGGACATGCGCAATGCCGTCGGACCCGACGAGATCTGGTCCAGCGAGGATTTTTTCCGGGAGAAATGGAAGGAACAGCAGGCCCGCTACCAGAAATATGACGACACCGCGCACAACCTTGAACCCAACCTCAAAGAGGGTCCCGGAGGGTTGCGTGATATCCAGACCCTGGGCTGGGTGGCAAAACGCCATTTCGGCTGCGAAACCATGCACGGCCTGGTGCGCCATGAATTCCTGACCGAGGCGGAATATGACGCATTGATGGAAGGCCGCTCACTCCTGTGGAAGATACGTTTCGCTCTGCATACCCTTACCGGCCGGCGGGAGGACCGACTTCTGTTCGACTACCAACGCACCCTGGCGGAACAGTTCGGGTTTGTGGATCAGGATCATGCCTTGGCGGTGGAACAGTTCATGCAGCAGTACTATCGAACGGCCATCCGGCTGGAACGGCTCAGCGAACGCCTGCTGCAGCTGTTTCAGGAGGCGATCCTGCACCATGATCAGGAGGCGGAGATCCTACCCATCAACAGCCGTTTCCAGGCCCGCAACGGCTTCATCGAGGTGACCAACAAGAACGTCTTCCGGCGCTACCCGTTTGCGCTGCTGGAGATATTCCTGTTGCTGCAACTCTATCCCGACCTGCAGGGGGTGCGCGCCAGTACCATTCGTCTGATACGGGCCAACCGCTTCCGCATCGACGACGGATTCCGCGCCGATCTCCGCGCCCGCAGCCTGTTTATGGAGATCATGCGCCAGCCGAAGGGCATTACCCATGAACTTCGGCGCATGAACAGGTACGGTATCCTGGCGGCCTACCTGCCGGTATTCGGAAACATCGTGGGACGTATGCAGTATGACCTGTTCCACGTCTATACCGTGGACGCACACACCCTTTTCGTAGTGCGCAATCTGCGTCGTTTTGCGGTACCCAAATACACCGACGAGTTCCCCCTCTGCAGCGAAATCATGAATCGCCTGCCGAAACCTGAACTGCTCTATCTGGCGGGACTTTTTCATGATATCGCCAAGGGACGCGGGGGAGACCACTCTCTGCTCGGGGCCCAGGATGCCCGGGATTTCTGCCTCCAGCACCAGTTGAGCGAATATGACGCCGAGCTGGTTTCCTGGCTGGTGGAAAAACACCTGATCATGTCCATTACCGCCCAACGCCAGGATATAAGCGATCCGGAAGTAGTGCACCAGTTCGCCCAGGAGGTGAAGAGTCTAACCCGGCTTGACTACCTGTATCTGCTGACCGTGGCCGACATCCGAGCCACGGACCCGAAGAAATGGAACTCCTGGAAAGATGCCTTGCTGAGAGAACTGTACATGGAGACCCAGCGCGCCCTGTTGCGCGGATTGAGCTACCAGCAGGGAACCGATGACCTTCTCCAGGAAAAGCAGCGCAAGGCCTTCCGCCTGCTTTCCGAAAGAGGGGTGACCCAGGAACAGGCGCACGATCTGTGGTTGAACCTCAGTATCGATTATTTTCTCCATGCCTCACCGGAAGAGATCGCCTGGCACACGGAAACCATCCTGGCGAAGGACAGAGAGCCGTTACCCGTTATACGCATCATCAGGAAAAGCGAACGGGGCTGTTCGGAGATATTCCTTTATTGCACGGATCAGCCGGGGCTCTTCGCCCTGATCACCGCCCTCCTCGACCGCCTGCGGCTCAATATCGTGGACGCCAGAATCGAGACCGCGGACGACGGCACCACCCTGGACACCTACTCGGTGCTGGAGGAAAACGACAAGACCATCCGTTCCAAGGTGCGGGAAAAGGAGATCATGGAGAAACTGCAACGGGGGCTGAACAATCCGGAGTCCATAGACCTCAAGGTCCAGCGGCGCATCCCGCGTCAGCTGAAACATTTTTCCGTACCCACCCGCGTCGATTTCTGCCAGGATGAAACCAACCAGCGCACCATCATGCAGTTGATCACCTCGGACCGTCCCGGTCTTCTGGCAGAGGTCGGTCTAGTCTTTGCCCGCTGCGGCATCTCCCTGCACAACGCCAAGATCTCCACCGTAGGCGCCGAGGTGACGGACACCTTTTTTATCACCGACCACGACAACTGCCCCCTCACCGACCCCGCACTGTTACGATGCGTGGAACAGGGGATTCTTGAACAGCTCGGGAAAAATGCGGCAGAGAAGTCCTGAACCCGGAACGATTCGTTGACCAGCGTTGGTTTGCGCGCCCCGGATAGCCTATACTACGCGGCCTTGGGTGGCGCGAAGCACTCCGTAACAGGTCCTTTCCGCACAGCCGCTCCTCTTCCCGAAGCAACGGTAATATCCCGTATGTACAGCCGGACTGATCCCCGGCGACGAGTTGAGTAAAAATCCCGATCCAGATTCCGAGGTAACACATGATCAAGATCAACGAAAACTACCGCAAGCTCCAGGCCTCCTACCTCTTTTCCGATATCGCCAAAAGAGTAGCGGCTCACCAGGAGGCGAATCCGGATAAAAAGGTGATAAAACTGGGTATCGGCGATGTTACCCGCGCCCTGCCCGACGCCTGCATCCAGGCCTTTCACGCCGCAGTGGATGAGATGGCAAGTGAAGACACCTTCCGCGGCTACGGCCCGGAACAGGGCTACGACTTTCTGCGCGAAGTGATCGCGCGTGAGGATTTCCAGGCACGGGGCGCAAACGTAGCGGCGGATGAGATATTCGTCAGTGACGGTGCCAAGTGCGATTCCGGCAATATTCAGGAGATCTTCTCCACGGACATCCGGGTCGCCATCCCCGACCCGGTCTATCCCGTATATATAGACACCAATGTCATGGCCGGACGCAGCGGCAACTGGGGCAACGGCCGCTATGACGGTATCGTCTACCTGGACGGTACCAGGGAGAACGGGTTCGTACCCGATCTGCCCGACCAGGCGGTGGATCTTATCTATCTCTGTTTCCCCAACAACCCCACCGGCGCCACCATCACCAAGGCGCAGCTCCAAAAGTGGGTGGACTTCGCGCGCGAGAGCAAGGCGCTGATCCTCTATGACGCCGCCTACGAGGCCTTTATTCAGGACGACAGCCTGCCCCGCTCCATCTATGAAGTGGAAGGCGCCCGGGAAGTGGCTATTGAGTTCCGCAGTTTTTCCAAGACCGCCGGCTTTACCGGCACCCGCTGCGCCTTTACCGTGGTTCCCAGGGAGTGTACGGCATACACGGAAAACGGGGAAAAGGCATCGGTCTACGATCTCTGGAACCGCCGTCACACCACCAAGTTCAACAGTGTATCCTACCCGGTACAGCGCGCCGCAGAGGCGGTCTACAGCCCCGGGGGCCAGACCCAGGTACGGGAGCTGGTCTCCTATTATCTGAAAAACGCCAGTTACATCCGGGAGCATATGGAGACGCTGGGTTACGACTGTATCGGCGGCGACAATTCGCCCTACATCTGGATCGACGGCGGCATGGACTCCTGGGAGTTTTTCGATCTGCTGCTGAACAAGGCGGGGGTGGTCTGTACTCCCGGAGCCGGTTTCGGAAAATGCGGGCAGGGTTATATCCGTATCAGCGCCTTCAACAGCTTCGACAACGTCACCGAAGCCATGGAGCGCATCGGACAGGCTTTGAAATAGAGTCCGCAAATGAACGCTAATTAACGCAAATTTTTTTGCTGCCTTTCGGATCCGGCTTATTTACTCTTTCTCCTGTTTTCGTAGAGTAGTCGGTTAACAGGCGAGCGGTTGGGATTACATATTTCGCGTTTATTTGCGTTCATTAGCGGATAGAAACTATATAGAGGTATCACCGAATGCCAATGCCACAGGATTTTCAGGAGCGGCTCAATCCGGTACTGAAGCGGATCGTCGAGCACTTCGGCACGCCGTTTCACATCTACGATGAGACAGGTATCAAGCAGACCGGAAGCCACCTGAATGAGGTATTTTCCGGGATAGAGGGGTTTCGCGAGTACTTTGCGGTAAAGGCCCTGCCAAACCCGGCCATACTCCAGATCATGCACTCTCTGGGCTTCGGCTACGACTGCAGCTCCATACCTGAGCTGCAGCTCAGCCGCACGGCCGGGGGACGGGGTGAGGACATCATGTTCACCTCCAACAATACCAATCAGGAGGAGTTCAACTGCGCCCATGCGAATGGCGGCAGTATCCTGAACCTGGACGATATCTCCCTGTTGCAGAAGATGCCCCACATACCTGAGTTGATCTGTTTTCGCTATAACCCGGGTGAGCGCAGGACCGGCAACCATATCATCGGAAATCCGCTGGAGGCGAAGTACGGCGTCACCTACGACCAGATCCTGGACGCCTACCGCCAGGCCAGAAAGATGGGGATCGAACGCTTCGGCCTGCACACCATGCTGGCTTCCAACGAGCTGAATTACAGCTACATGGTGGAGACCTCGGATATGCTGCTGGAGATGGTGGAGTACATCTCGAAAGAGCTGGATATCACCTTCGAATTTGTAAACATCGGTGGCGGCCTGGGTATCCCTTATCGCCCGGAAGACAGGCCTCTGGATATCGATGCCATGGCCGGCGAGATCACCGAGCACTTTGTTCAGTTCAAGCAGCGCAACGGCTATGCGCCGAAACTGTTTGTGGAGAGCGGCCGCTACATAACCGGCCCCCACGGCGTGCTGGTGACCCGCGCCATCAATCGCAAAGAGATCTATCGCACTTATGTGGGTGTAGATGCCTGCATGTCCGCCCTGATGCGCCCCGGCATATATGACGCCTATCACCACATCACCGTAGCAGGAAAGAGCGGCGATGAAGAGGTGGTGGACGTGGCCGGCTCCCTGTGCGAGAACAATGACAAATTCGCAGTACAACGCCCCCTTCCCAGGGTGGAAGACGGTGACCTGCTGGTGATCCACGACACCGGCGCCCACGGCCACGCCATGGGTTTCAACTACAACGGCAGACTCAGACCCCAGGAGCTGCTTCTGCGCGAGGACGGATCGGTTGAATTGATTCGTCGCGCTGAGACCCTGGATGACTATTTCGCCACCCTCAATTTCCCTGCTGATAGGTTGAAGTTGGAAGTTTGATGTTTGTAGGTCCGGCTTGACCTCCAGGGACAGAGGGAATGCAAAAAGGGTTGTAGGGAACAACCCTTGCCAGCCGGACAACGGCGTTTAGAGTGTAGTTTCGCGTCCCGCTTTTATACCCGAAGGGTGGAAGCGGGACCTGCAGTCGTAGGGCGGGCTGCACCCGCCATTTACCTGCCGCCCCCCGGTTGGAAGATCATCGCTCCTGCACTATCTTTTTGTAGAAAGAGAAACGGTGCGGGGAGAATAACGATGATATCAAGGGTATTACTGGCCACCTCACTCCTGGGACTGCTGGCGTCCACCCTCCCGCCGCAGGCTGCAGCCGCTTCAGAAGGCGTCTCGATAGTGGTCCTCGCCCGTGCGGACGTGAACCCGTTGGCGGGTATGCAGGGGGAATCCCGTTCCGAATACCCGAAGAAGATCCGCCGGGAACTGGCCGCTCACGCCGGTAACCTTTTCGCAGCCAGGGCCTCCATACGGCAGGAGGATTATGATGACCTGCACGCCATGCTGCCCCAGGGCCGGGAAAAATATGCGGAACTCTGCGGGCAGCTCAATGCCGATATCCTCTATATCGGTGACCTCAAGGTCGTCAACTCCTTCACCAACATATCCGGAGTAAACTGGCCGCGCATGGATCTCCATCTCTACAACTGCACCACCGGGGTCAGTCGCCGGGAAGTACGGGAGGCCATCGAACCGCAGCACAACGACGAGTTTCCTTATCAGCGCACCATTGCAGAGATGAGCACCCGTTTCCTCGGCAGTCATCAGGGCCTGGTTCCGGGAGGAACGGCCGCGCGAAAACCCAAAGCAGCAGCGGATACCGCCAAGGCCTCCGGGAACACCGGCAAGCGTGCGCTCGTGGTCCTGGTACAGGCGGATGTGGATCCGCTGGCGGGCATGCAGGGGGAATCCCGCAGCGGCTACCCGAAAAAGATACGCCAGGAGCTGGCCACCCATGCCGCAAATCTGTTCGGTTCCAGGCTGAGCGTCAGGCAGGAGGAGTTTAAGAAACTCCGTTCCAAACTACCCCAGGGCAGGGAAAAATATGCGGAAATCTGCAACCAGGTCCATGCCGACGTTCTCTATCTCGGCGACCTCAGGGTTATCAGTTCCTTCACCAATATTTCCGGATCAAACTGGCCGCGCATCGATCTGCACCTGCACAACTGCCGCACCGGGATCAGCCGACGCGAGGTACGGGAAGCCATCGAGCCGCAGCACAACGACGAATTCCCGTATCAGCGCACCATTGTCGAGATGAGCACCCAGTTTCTGGGTAAGCATCAGGGGATTGTGGAACAGTAGCAGGCGGCCGGGGATGCGGCCCCTGGAAGAAGATTATGGGTCAGGCGTACTCATCAACACCCAGCAATTCACTGAGATAATCCTTTTCGTCCCTGGTCTGCAACGACTTGTAGGTGGCGACCGCCTCTCTGCCCCGTGTAGAGATACCGGAGAGGTTGTTATCGCGGCTGAGAATGATCGCGCGCACCTGCAACTGTTCGCGCAGACCCTCTCCCACAGCTACCGGCAACGACTGCTGCCGGCCCTGCTGTTGCGGCTGGTCCTCAAGCTGGAAGCTCCTCTGGGTCGGCGCCAGATCCGTCTTCTGCAGTGCGCTGGGTACCAGGTATGAGATTTTGTTGTTGACCGAGACCACTGGGTGATTCTGTTCCGGATAGGGAGATTACTGTTTAAGGATAGCTAAAATTCCTTCCCGGACAAGAGGTTGTCAGCCGGGGGGCCATCCGAAGGAGCGTCCGCCCAGAAGGTGCAGATGCAGATGGAATACCGTCTGTCCGGCGTCGGCGTTGCAGTTCATGACCGTGCGATACCCCGGTTCCGACAACCCTTCCCGCTGCGCCACCTCCTTCGCCGCCAGGTAGAGCTTGCCGATCAGCTCCGCGTCGCCCTGTTCCAGGTCATTGAGGGTACTGATATGCCGTTTGGGGATAACCAGGACATGGGTGGAGGCCTGGGGATTCAGGTCCCGGAAGGCCAGCACATCCTCCGTTTCCAGCACCTTATCCGGCTGGATCTCCCCGGACGCCATTTTGCAGAAAATACAATCAGACATCTGTTCGCTCCTCTGTTACAGTTCCTGACGTCCGGCGAAGGCGTGTGAGAGCGTCCCCCCGTCCACGTATTCCAGCTCCCCTCCTAGGGGTACCCCGTGGGCGATGCGGGTGGTACGGATACCGCGGACCCGGGCCATCTCGTTCAGATAATGGGCCGTCGCTTCCCCCTCCACGGTGGTATTGGTGGCCAGTATCAGCTCCGCCACCCGCCCCTCTTCCAGTCGCCGTTCCAGAATATCCAGCCCGATCTCCTTGGGACCGATACCGTCCAGGGGTGAAAGCCGACCCCCCAGAACAAAATAGCGCCCACGGTAGCCCGTGGCCTGCTCGATGGCCATCATCTCCGCCGGCGTCTCCACCACGCAAAGGGTGCTGTCGTCCCGGTTGGGATTGCTGCAAAGGGGGCAGACGGAGACTTCGCTGAGGGTACGGCAGGAATCGCAGTGACCGATCTTCTCCATCGCCTCCAGCAACACCTCCGCCAGCTTGCATCCCCCGCTCCTGTCCCGCTCCAGGAGGTGAAACGCCATGCGCTGCGCCGACTTGGGACCGACACCCGGCAGGCAGCGGAGGGCGTCTATCAACTGGCTGAGTAAAGGTCTCTCACTCATGGCCGGGGGTATGAAATATTCATTAATCTATATGCAGGCGGTTGAAAAGGTGTCAGGCACGCATGAGAGTTTTTCAACACCTGCTAGAAAGGCATTTTAAATCCCGGCGGTAACCCCAACCCATCGGTGACCCCCGCCATACTCTCCTGCACCATGGCCGCCACGCGATTAACCGCATCGTTCACCGCGGCAGCCACCAGATCTTCCAGCATATCCTTGTCATCGCCCACCAGGCTCTCATCGATGGAGACGCGCCGCACCTCGTGCTTGCCGTTCATCACCACCTTGACCAGACCGCCGCCGGACTCTCCGGTCACCTCCTTCTGCGCCAGTTGCTCCTGGGCCTTCTGCATATCGGCCTGCATCTTCTGGGCCTGCTTCATGATATTGCCTAAACCACCTCTCATCAGGGTATCCTCGTCCTTCAAATTCGGTTAATCGATGGGTTTGACGGACCCCGGAATCACCCGGGCGCCAAACTGTTCGGCTGCGGCCTGCACCAGCGGATCCTCAGCTATGGTCGCCTCGGCCTGTTTCTGGCGTTCAGATCGCGCCCTTGCCTCCCGTTCCGCCGGGGTTTCGGTAGCGGGCTCCCCAATCCGGATATCCAGTTTGATACCGCATCCGAGATAGGCCTCCAGCGATCGGCGCAACCGCTGCTCCGAGCTGTCCACCTGCAGATGTTCATGGGCGGGGCCAAGCTTGAGCAACAGCCGGTTTCCATCCCAGCTTTCATATTGACAGTTGCTGGCCAATTGCCTGGCGATACCCCCGATATCGAGTTTTGCCACCACCTGGTGCCAATCGGCCAGGTTCTCGGTGCCGGCTCCCGCTGCCGGTGCCGGCTGTCGGGAAACAACCCGCTCCGCGGAGGGGGCCGCCCGGGAGACCGGCTCCGGCCGCCCCGCCTCACCCCTGGCGGACCCCTCGGGTCTGCTCTTGGCCCTTCCCGAGGGGGTACCGGCGCCTTCGGGTCGAAAGGCCAGCATCCGTAACAATACCATCTCAAATCCGCTGCGGGGGTCGGGCGCCAGATAGAGATCCCGCTGGCCGATCAGGCCGATCTGATAATAGAGTTGCACATCCTCCGGAGTGATCTTCTCCGCCAGGGCCAGAAGCCTATCCCGATCTCCCGCGTAGTCGTCTGCAAGATCCGAAACCGTCTGGTGGGCGGCAATCCGGTGCAGCAGGCTCAGAAGCTCCTGCAGAATACCGGTGAAATCCGGAACCTTCTCCGCCAGCCCTGCGACTATCTCCATGACGCTCCTGGCGTTCTGTTCGGCCAGCGCTTCCAGCAGTTCATACACCTGATCACCGCTGACGCTGCCCAGCATGGTACGGATATCCGCCTCCTTGACCTCGCCTCCCCCGAAGGCAATAGCCTGATCCATGAGACTCAGGGCGTCACGCATGCTGCCATCCGCCGCCCGCGCCAGGTGCTGCAGAGCGGAAGCCTCGTAGCGGATTTCTTCCAGTTGCAGCACGTTTTCCAGCCGCTCACGGATCTGCTCCAAGGGCAGACGCTTCAGGTTGAACTGCAGACAACGGGACAACACCGTGACCGGTACCTTCTGGGGATCGGTGGTGGCCAGGAGAAATTTAACATGGGGGGGCGGTTCTTCGAGGGTCTTCAGCAGCGCATTGAAGCTGCTGTCCGAAAACATATGCACCTCGTCGATGATATAGACCTTATAGCGGCCTCTCACCGGGGCATAGGGAACGTTCTCCAGCAACTCCCGGGTCTGGTCCACCTTGGTCCGCGAGGCCGCGTCAACCTCCAGCAGATCCACGAAACGCCCCTCATCGATCTCCCGGCAGGCGCTGCACTGACCGCAGGGAATGGAGCTGACGCCGGTTTCACAGTTCAGGGATTTGGAGAAGATCCGCGCCAGGGTCGTCTTACCGACACCCCGTGTCCCGGTAAAGAGATAGGCGTGATGCAGACGGTCATGGTCCAGGGCGTTGACCAATGCGCGAACCACATGTTCCTGGCCGACCAGTTCGCTAAACAGACGGGGACGCCACTTACGTGCCAGGACCTGATAAGACATGAGTTGGGTTTAATCTTGAAGTCGGTAATTCGGTAGCAACAAACCAGCCCTCATTGGGGCACCTTATTGGTTGGCGACCCGCACCAGCCGCACCCCGGCACACGAGACCACTGCTGCGGCTGCTCCCTTCCGGGCCTGACCGGGTTCACAGCTTATCGTTGCGAGGGGACCGGTACAGGCCGCCATAAACGTACAAAACCCCGGTAAACCGGGGTCTTGTTTCTGAGGCCGAAACTTTACCACGGGCGTTCGATGGGGGGCAATCGTTTGAGGGGCAGGCCGGGATATTTTAGCGTTTAACTATATTAGCCTTCCGGTGGGATCTCTGATTATTCCTGTTCTAGCATTTTAAGTACTTTTCACTGCAGGTTAATACCAGTTACCCCACGTTAACCCCTTTTTCCGTTCCCAGGATAGGGGCTCGACCCTCCTCAATTCCGCTCCATTACCCGGTGCTTGGCAAGGATGAAATCCTTATGAGGCAAGTGCAGAAGCTCCGCAAGTCGACGGATGAGATGCTCTTCATATTTATGCAATTTCCCATCCGAGAAGGCCACCTTCCACAAGGTCTCAAGCAGGCGTCTCTTCTGCTCCTGGCTGTATCTTCTGTTTATCAGGGACGTGAATTGAAAGTAGTCGGTGGCTTCTTCTCTGGCGGCTTCCGCCAGGTCCATCAACTTCTCAGCCTCGCCGCGGTTAAGATCGAAATCGCGCTTTACCGCATCCAGTATCGCCGCCCGCTCCGCCGGGTGATCCCGGTAATCCGACTCCGCAACCTCCAGCAACAACGCGGCCACCGCCCTGCGCAGGACATACTCACTGTCAGGGGCCGGGACCTCAACCTGCGGATTCAGGTGGTTATCGAAGAACTGTTTGATCGATCGCAGCATCTTTTCACCATTGAACAACACGTTGGACCGAAAAACACGGTAACAGTTTTGTGACGGCAGACTATACGGCGTCGAGACATAGATCCCGGTTCTACTCTTTTTTCCGGCTGTCATCCGGGGTAAGAGAAAAACACTCGCGAAAGATACGCTCGTTACAACCGGCACATTCCGCCTTATCCAGCTTCTGGAAAACACCGTGAATGGCTGCGGTCTTGGATTGAAACACGTTGCGTGCACCGATCTCATCCAGACAGCCGCTGCGTTCCAACGAGTCCCACAGCTCCTGTCCGACATTGACCAGATAGAGCCCGCCGCCCGCCGCCTTGCGACGTCTCGCTTCCGCGGCCAGCGCATCCCCCCCCTGCAGATCAACGAAGCTGATACCCTGTGCCAGGATAAGCAGATGTTTCTGTTTAGGTTGGGTGGCACGGATTCGATCGAATACGCCCTGCATAAAATTGGTGCAACCGAAAAAGATCGGTCCTTCGATACTCAGAAACTTCAACTGGGAACACTCGGGCAGGTCCGGATCATCCGAAAAGGTACGCTTATAGAGGCGGGGATCCGGTGCCCGGGAGACAATCCTGGGATGCGAAACCCGCTCCAGGTACAACACCAGGGAGAGCAATACACCGGCGAAGATCGCCAGTTCCAGTTCCAGAAAAAGCGCGCCGAAAAAGGTTACGGCAAGCACCGAGGTCTCGGTACGGCTGGCGCCCAGAATATGCCGGATCTCCTTAAAATCGATCAGCCCCCAGGCCACCATGAACAGGATCGCGGCCATGGCCGCATTGGGCAGATAGGCGGCTAGAGGAGCCACCAGAATCACCACCCCCATCAGAATCACACCGGCGAACACGGCCGCCAACGGCGTCCTGGCACCGGCCTGATAGTTCAGTCCGGAACGGTTAAACGATCCGGTGGCCACGTAGCCGGAAAAAAAGGCCCCGAACAGATTGGAAAGACCCTGACCGATAAACTCCTGATTGCCGTCGATGCGGTTGCCGGTCTTGGCCGCCAGGGAGCGGCCGATGGATACCGCCTCGGTAAGGGCGAACAGGCTGACCGCCAACGCCGCGGGTGCCAGGTGTTTAATGGCCTCCATGGAGAGATCCGGCGCGGACAGGGGCGGCAGAGTGCTGGGTAACGCCCCCACGGTCTGAATTCCCGTGACGTCAGCTCCCAGTAACAGGTTCAGGATCGCCGCCGCCAGACTACCCACCACCATGGCCACGATCATGTAGGGCCAGCGGGGTGCCCGGCGTTTAATGATAATGCCGCTCAATAGGGTGGAGGCCGCAACCAGCGTAACCCAGGGATTGATCTGCGGGATCTGCTCCACAAACCGGAGGAGGATGTCATGGAGATGACCTCCGCGGGCGATCTCGACCCCGAAGAAATGCTTGAGCTGCTTGGCGGCGATGAGAATGGCCGCCCCTGCGGTAAAGCCGACGATCACGGAGTGGGAGATAAAGTTTACCAGGGCCCCCATGCGCGCCAGGCCCAACAACAGTTCGATCGCCCCCACCATGAAGGTCAGGGTCAGGGCGAGGCTCACGTAGTCGCCGGAGGCCGGTTCGGCGAAGACGCTCAGAGCGGAAAACATCACGATGGATGCGGCGGTGGTGGGACCCGATACCAGAAGCCGCGAAGAGCCGAACAGGGCCGCGATGATTGCCGGAATCATCCCGGCGTAAAGACCGTATTCCGGCGGCATGCCGGCGATGGTGGCGAACGCCACCCCCTGCGGCAGCACGATGACCGCGCCCGTCAACCCGGCTGTCAGGTCTGCCCGCAGATCTCCTTTGCTGATACCCGGCAGCCATTCAAGGAACGGAAAAAAGCGTTCCTTGCCCGGCAGTCGGGGAACGGAAAAACTCATAGTTACTCTCCTCGGGGCACGGGGACAGCGCTTCCCGCGCGTGGTTATGCTCTCAAGGGTGGTACGGCACCTCCGGCGCCCGGATTGTCCGGCAACAGGTACCGGATCAAACGTCGGTACTACCCGGGCTTGTTCACATTGCGCGGATACCCGGTATCGGCCCTCGAAGTAGAATATTATGAACTATGAATACAGCTCTTGCCACGGATGCTTCCAGGATCCGGCGCAAAACCGTGGAAAAATCGCAGCCGCAGACATCCCGGACCCACCCCATCCCGGTATTTGCCCGAATGATAACCACAGTAACCGGGGGCGAATTACCGATCGCGAAGGGATCCGGTTCCGAGGATACTTCAACTGTTGGTAATGATGGCCCAGCTGGCGATCACGCTGGCCGCCGTGGTGTAGACCCCGAACCTGCGGTAGATATAACCCGCTTCCTCGTCCGCCTTCTTCATATCTCCCGACGGATTCTTGATCTGCGGATCCGAGGCATTGCGCACGGCGAAGTATTGGGTGGAGGTTGAGCTTTCCCCGGCCGCTTTTATAACCATCGCATCCCCCATGTCACAGGCCCGCCCTTTGCCCTGAAGCTTATAGTGATCGGTAGAATCATCAAAGCCGAAGAAATCGGTGGTCGCGATCGCCGTGTCACCGCCGGACCAGATCTTCGGTATATCTCTTGCGCCATAATAACCATCAATTTTCGCGGCGTTAACCCTCGTCAGATCCGGTGTGATAGCCGGCAAAACACCTGATGCCAGGGGCGAGGTCGCATAACTGTCTGACGCCCAGGGTTCGTTCTTAAACTGTGTCGTACAATCGAAACGTGTATACGCACCGATGATTACATCGCCCAAGGCCACGTCGGCGCCGATACCGCCGCCCGTACCGGTAGTGATCAACATCTTCGGCTGGACCGCGGTGATGATTTCCTGGATCAGTTTATAAACCGGGGTTGCCGGTCCGTCATAATCGAGATGCAGGCCGGACTTCATCAGCAACACTCTGCGGCCGCCGATCCTGCAGGGAAAATAGAGAGCCAGACTATGATAGTAACGCGTCAGTTCTTTATCATTGAAAGGTGCATGCGCTCCGGTGACCAATGGGGTATAGGCCTCCACATTGTGGCGATACTCATACCAATCGGTTGAGGGATAACCCGGCGAGAGCAAAGCGGCCAGGGTGGCGGCTTCCGCGGCGGTCCAGGTAATTACCACCGCATCGTAGCCTTTAAAACGATCCAGACTGTCTTTTTCATCCGGCTCCGGGTCAAGCGGCGCCGCGACCGGCGCGAGACCGTCAGGCCAGGGGACCTGGGCCGGCATGCGCTCGGAACGACTGAGCCGCGCATGCTCGTGACCCGCTTCGATAAAACGTTTGTCCGGCGCTTCCGGATTGTAGTTCAACAGAACATCGTGACGGGGAAGCTGTTTGATCATGGCGTTTCCTTTCGCATATCTTCGGTAGCCGGCTTTTGTTGCGCCCGGGCAAGGATCTCCTGTACCACTTGCTCCAACGCCCCCTTGGGATTGGGGGGCAATTCCGTCTTGCCGTAGGCACAACCCTCAGGGAAAGACCAGGCATCGTTGACACAGAAATGGCATGGCCCCGAGGTACGCTGGAGATGACCACTTGCAGTATCAAAGGTTAAATTGCCGGCCTGTTCTTCATCTGCCAATGCCTGAGCCAGCATATCGAGGGGATCCAGGTAATAGGCCATCAACACTTGCCAACCGGCAACGCTGATACTGGTTCTGATCGGATCGCCGTCGCCGCTGATTTCGATGGGAACATAACCGCTGCTCGAAGGGGTATAGACACGATGATTCTTCTCGAGCACTTCCGCATCTTTAGCGAAATCAGCCGTGAACGCCTCCCAGGCCTGAGGAGACAAACGAACCTGGGCCTTGAAGTTATCGGAATAGGAGAAGTGCGGCGGTGTCAGCAACCGTGATTTGAACTTGACCGGACCGATGTCGATATCGACGTAAGTCGGGCGCTTGCAGGTTTCCTCGAGTAACTGATAGATATCGCGATCGCTATCTTCAAGTGTCATAAAGGGCCAGAACACGGTACGGAACATGGACAGCGCCGACCCCCCCACCAGAATCACCACCTTAGGCTGGCTCTGGACGAATTGCGACACCACCCAGCCGTATTCGTTAACGCAGTGGCGCGCCAGGGTGTCTTTCGGCATATCGTATTTGCTTTGCCATCCGGGTGAGGCACAACTCACCATATCGTGCTGGGCGACATCCTCGCCTACCGTCAGTTTTTGCTGAGGGATTCCGGTCTTCTCCGCAAAACGCTCAAGCACCGGGATCATACGCTGATAATAACCGGCGGCATTTTCATAAAGCTCAACCTCGCTACCGACCTTGGGAACGAAGCGACCCGCCATTACCGTTCCCTTGGCAACTTTTTCATTCCGGTTAACGAGAATCACCCAGCGATCTTCCGGGGTAAATGCAATCTCGTACACGGTGGGTTCCGGACGGCCGTCATACTGCACCGTCAATTCCATATAGTTGTGAGCCATGCCCCGGGTCGCACCCAGGACTTCTCCGTCCTCTTCAGCCAATATTCGTTGCCCGGGGTCGATCCCCTCCAGCACCGTCTCGGCCGAGACGCTCTCCTGGTACAGCGTGAAATGGCGATAATAGTAGGCATAGCGCTCGACCTTGGAAAAAGCGGGATAACACCAACCGGCCGAGCCGGCATAGGGGAACCACGCGGTCATGTTCGGATTAATGCCTACCGTCATGACGGGTGCCATCCGGCAGCCGTGCATAATACCCGGCTCGACGATACAGGATTCCGTAAAGGTCGCTTTCAACCACGGCCGGGGTTCCATGTAGTCCGCCGTCTGCGGCCGCCCGGCAATCGCCTCGACCGGATAATCGCTCAACCAGTCAAAGCCGGGATAGGGACCGTAGGGTGGTGTTCCTTTCCAGAACCAGTCGCACCTCTGGCACTGTCTGACGTCTTTCGCCAGTCGCACCTCGAGAGGAAGATCATCCTGTGTTGTCATTTGAAACCTCCGATCAATAGAACAAGGCAAAACTTTGACTGTCCAGCCGATACGTCACGATCTGGCTGACATTTGCCGCAACGGGGATCGGGGCCTGGTCACACCATCCCTGGCAGTCAGCGAAAATCCGGTGGAATGCGAGTTTCCCGCTTGCCTGATAAGCGAGCAGAAAAGGGGCACCCTGATCGAGCGATAGCGTATGCACGATATTTACTTTCTGCCAATCGGCCAGTTGGAGATGGGTCCCCACCTCGTTGGAGCGACTGGCGGGATCGATACTCAGGTGATCGATATTGATATTGGGATAGGGACGATTGATCTTGAAAAAAAAGTTCTCGCCGCCTAACTGAAAGAAGGCGAAATTTCCCCAGCCTTTGGCCCATGTCCACGACCAAACATTGTTGCAGATCAACGGCGGCGTATCGGCGACCGAAGCCGATGTGGCGGAGATCCCGAACAGCTCGACATCTCCTGTGTCATCGCTGTAGGCCAGGAAATAGGGCAAATTGAGATAGTTGAGTGTTTCAAAGGTCGACCAACCGCTGGTAAGACCCGGCTGGCGTTTGCGGTAGTAGCGATAGGGCTTTGACACTTTGCCGGCAGAATCAAGCGAAAAGAAATTCAGATCCCCGCTCTCGGCCGTATAGGTGATCAAATAAGTCCGATCGGCCAGCAAAAATGCCCGTACCCTATCGAACCGCCCGACATCCAACGGAACAGGAATACCGGGGGATAGGAAAGGCGCGGCGGGAAGCAGGCGGAACAGCAAGGCGTTCCCGCTCGAATCCGCACCGAACAGATACATTTGCCCGTCAATGGGAAACGAAATCAAATGTGCCAGCCCGGATGGAACGCTTTCCGGATCAGCAATCGATGTCAGGGAAACCTCGCCTGACGTGTCGACGTCTAACGTATAAAGGGATTGACCGGGCATTGTTCGCTTCCCTCCGTAGAAGCGGAAATCCGTTTTCATCAAGCGCCCCGGACAGCATCTCGGCCATCATGGACTTATTCAAAGCGTCCCTAAAGATTCGTCCATATCCGGCGTATTTTCAAGTTGGATTATCCCTCTCGGTCAGAGGCGCGCATGATTCCACGCCCCGGTACACGATAAAGACATCTATTGAATATTGCGGAGAAAGGCATATGCTTTTCACATAATCGTGTTTGTCCGCCCCATCTGTTTCCAGAAGTCCCTTAAGCACAGGAGGTGCCTATGCCTGCTCCGGATAGCGTAACGGAACTCGACTTCCAACCCACCGCCCCACCCCACCCCTCCCCGGAAGACTGGCGCGATCAGTTTCTCTACTTTCTGCTCGTGGACCGCTTCGACAGCGGCGACCCGACTATCCCTCCTTACACGCCCGGAGCGGATAACGGAACGGCCGATCCAACGACGCGGGGCCTGTTTCAGGGCGGAACACTCAAAGGCATATCCCGCCGCCTCGACTATATCCGTGATCTTGGCTGCACCGCCATCTGGCTGAGCCCGATCCTGAAAAACCGCCAGGACAGCGACACCAGTTACCACGGTTACGGCATCCAGAACTTCCTTGAGGTCGATCCGCGCTTCGGCACCCTGAGCGACCTGCAGAATCTGGCCAGAGAGGCCCACCAACGGGGCATGTACGTAGTGCTTGATATCGTCTTTAACCACACCGGGGACGTCTGGGCCTACCCCGACGACAAACGCTATTATTACTGGCAGGGCCAGCGGTTCCCCTTCGGCCATTGGCGGGAGGGCGACCCGGCGACCGGTCTGCAGACGGAAGACGCCGTCTGGCCGAAGGAACTGCAAAACCCCGATGCCTTCAAACGCCGCGGCGAGATCCGCAACTGGTACGACCGGAACGAGGCCCGTGACGGCGATTTCCTCACCCTCAAGGAACTGGACCTGCCCCGTCCCGAGGTGCTCGATACCCTGATCAGGGTCTACAAATATTGGATCTGCACCGCCGACCTGGACGGCTTCCGCATCGATACCGTCAAACATATGGAAGACTCCGCGGTGGCGATCTTCTGTAATGCCATCAGGGAGTATGCCCAAAGCATCGGCAAGCACCGCTTCTTCCTGTTCGGCGAGATCGTCGACGATGACGCCACCATTCAGCGCTATATCGGCCGCAACAGCCGCATCGAGGGTACCGAGGAACGTTTCCCCGCCCTCGACGCCGCTCTCGATTTTCCGCTTTACTTCATGCTGGAGGAGGTCATCAAGGGCTTCGGCGATCTCGACCGGTTACGCGACCGCTACCATGCCTTTCACCGGCAGTACACCGACCACGGCGCCGCCGGGCGCTACTTCGTCACCTTCGTCGACAACCACGATCAAATGGCGCGGCCTTATCATCGCTTCATGCACGGCAATCCGCATCCACGCCAAGCGGCCCTGGCCATCGGTTATCTGCTGACGACCCAGGGCGTGCCCTGCATCTACTACGGTACCGAACAGGGGTTTGACGGCGGCGGCTCTACAGATGACGGTTATGTCCGCGAGTGCATGTTCGGCGGCAGCTGGGGTGGATTCGGGACCGCGGGTCACCACTTCTTCGATCCGCAGCATGAGATCTACCGGGCCGTTGCCGCCGTCGCCGCCGTGCGCCGGGAGCAACCGGCGTTACGTTACGGGCGTCTCTATTTCCGCGACATCTCCGGTAACGGAACGGACTTCGGACCGCCCATGAACGGCAACTGCACCCTCGCCTACTCACGTATCCTTGACACGCAGGAAATATTGGTCGCACTCAACCTCAGCAACAGCACGCGCTACGACTGCATTACCGTCGACCGCAATCTCAGCGCCCCGGGTCGGATCCTGCAGAATCTGCTCGAACCAGGAGGTAACAGCACCGCGCAGCAGGCCCCTGACGGACGCGCCTTCGTGCGCCTGGAGCTGCCGCCCCACGGCATGGCGATTCTGGTGTAGGTCCGGCTTGCCCTTCAAGGATGTAGGGTGGAGCCTCGCACCAGCAATAGTCTGATAAGGCATCGTTTGAGTAGCGGTAATAAGTTTCGTGGCCTTTAGATCTTGAGCCTTTTATTACTATTGTTTGAATGGCCACGAGTACC
>JBNKJV010000008.1:0-137005 GCA_050291465.1 Sedimenticolaceae bacterium
CTGTCGGTCCCCTTCGGGCTATTCCCGCTTGCGCCTGCGATGCTCGACGGGTCCGAAGGGGTCGGGGGTGGCACCCCAAAACTCCTTCGACGTAGCCGAGTACCGGAACCGGATCGGGATCAGGCTCAGAGGGGGTGAGCCAGAACCAAATGCACCCACAGGGCATAAATCCTGTGGACATTTGCAGTCTGGCGAACGCCCGGACAGGTATGTCCGGGCTGGAGCAAATCAACAGGGACGGTGAGGAACGCAGGGTACCCCGTAGGGGCAAGTCGTGGAGTGCCCTTTTCTTTCCTATAAACACCACGGACCGCGAGACCAACCACCAAAAAGAAAAAAGGCGCCATCCGTTTCCGAATGGCGCCTGGTAACGATCTTAACCTACCCGATCAGTTCCCCTTTTCCTCCTCGAAGGAGATGGAGGCCAGCTTCTCGTAGTAGGCGTAGCGCTTTTCCGCTTCCGCCTGCGCCAGTTTGGCGAACTCCTCGGCCGCCTCGGGATGGGAGCGTTGCAGCTGGGAAAAGCGGGTCTCGCTCTTCATCTGCTCGATGATCGGCACCGACGGCGCCTTGGAGTCGAGCTGCAGCGGGTTCTTCCCCTGCTCCCGAAGGCGCGGATCGTAGCGATACACGGGGAAGTGGCCGGTATTGACCGCCAGCTCCTGCTGCTTGTGGTTGTTCGCCAGGTCGATACCGTGGGCGATACAGGGGCTGTAGGCGATGATGATGGAGACACCGTCATAGGACTCCGCCTCCAGGAACGCCTTCAGGGTCCGTACATCCTTGGCGCCGTAGGCCACCTGAGCCACATAGACGTTCTCGTAGGCCATGGCGATCATGCCCAGGTCCTTCTTGCGGCCCGGCTTACCGCCGGCGGCAAACTTGGCCACTGCACCGATGGGGGTCGCCTTGGACATCTGACCGCCGGTGTTCGAGTACACCTCGGTGTCGAGCACCAGGATGTTGACGTTTTCGCCGGAGGCCAGGACGTGGTCCAGACCGCCGTAGCCGATGTCATAGGCCCAGCCGTCGCCGCCCACGATCCAGACGCTCTTCTTGGCAACGGTGTCGATGACCGACTCGAGATTACGTGCCGCCTCGGAGTCGATCCCCTTGAGGATCTCCTTGACCTTGGCGATACGTTCCCGCTGGCGGAAGATGCCCGCTTCGTCGGACTGATCGGCATCGATAATCTCGTTGACCAGGTCGCTGCCGATCTCGTTTTCCATTCTCTTCAGTTGCACCCGGGCCATCTCGGCCTGTCGGTCGATGGAGACGCGGAAACCGAGTCCGAATTCGGCGGTGTCCTCGAACAGGGAGTTGTTCCAGGTAGGACCGCGGCCCTCGCTATTGGACGCGTACGGCGTAGTGGGCAGGTTGCCTCCATAGATAGAGGAGCAGCCGGTGGCGTTGCCCATTACCATACGGTCGCCGAACAGCTGGGTGGCAAGCCGAATGTAAGGGGTTTCGCCGCAGCCGACGCAGGCGCCGGAGGCCTCGAACAAGGGCTGCGCCAGCATGGCGGTTTTCATGGTGCCCCAACGGATCTTCTCGCGGTCGAACTCCGGAATGCCGAGGAAGAAATCCCAGTTCACGGCCTCGGATTCACGCAGCGGCGGTTGCGGCACCATGTCCAGGGCCTTATGTTCCGGGTTCTCCTTGTCCTGGGCCGGGCAGATGTCCGCGCACAGGGTGCAGCCGGTGCAGTCCTCGGGGGCTACCTGATAGGTGATATGCTGGCCTTCGCCGAACTCCTTGCCCTTGATCTCAATGGACTTGAAGGTGGGCGGGGCGTCCTTGGCCAGTTCCGCCGGAAATACCTTGGAGCGGATGGCCGCGTGCGGGCAGACGAAAACACACTTGCCGCAGTAGATGCAGAGCTCCGCATCCCACACCGGGATATGCCGGGCCAGGTTGCGTTTTTCGTAGGAGGAGCTGTTCAGGGGCCAGATACCGTCGGCCGGGATCAGGCTGACCGGGACGCTGTCGCCACGGCCCGCGATGATCTCGCCACAGACGTTTTTGATGAATTCAGGCGCGTTGTCGGTAACCGGCGGCCGTAGCTCGAAGGTGGAGGATACGGCGGACGGGATTTCCACCTTGTGCATGGCGGCCACGGAGGCGTCAATGGCCTGAAAGTTCTTCTCCACCACCGCGGGGCCCTTCTTGCCGTAGGTCTTCTCGGCTGCCGCCTTGATTTTGGCGATCGCCTCATCCTTCGGAAGGATGCCGGAGATGGCGAAAAAGCAGGTCTGCATAATGGTGTTGATGCGGCGACCCATGCCGGTTTCATCGGCCACTTTATAGGCGTCGATGACGTAGACATCCAGCTTCTTGTCGATGATTTGTTGCTGCATCTTGCGCGGCAGTGTGTCCCAGACGCTGTCGGAACCCGCATCCGAGTTGAGCAGGAAGACGCCGCCTTCGCGGGCCTTGTCCAGCATGTCCAGGGTCTCAAGGAAGATCGGTTGGTGACAGGCCACGAAATCCGCCTCACCGTCGCCGATAAGATAGGTGGACCTGATAGGTTCGGGACCGAAACGCAAGTGGGAGGTGGTCACCGCCCCCGCTTTCTTGGAGTCGTAAACAAAATAACCCTGGCCGTAAATATTCTCGTCTTCGCCGATGATCTTGATGGAGTTCTTGTTGGCGGATACGGTGCCGTCCGCGCCGAGGCCGAAGAACATACACTGAGTGACCTTTTTGTGGTCGATGATCTGGAAGCTCGGGTCCCACTCCAGACTGCTGTGGGTCACGTCGTCATCGATGCCGACGGTAAAGGAGTTCTTCGGAGCGTCCTTGGACAGCTCGTCGAAGATCCCTTTGATCATGCCCGGGTTGAACTCCTTGGAAGAGAGGCCGTAGCGGCCGCCCACCACGCGCGGGATGCCGCCGAACTTGTCACCGCCGGTGACCACGTAGTCGGCAATGGCGGTGGCCACGTCCTTATACATGGGTTCGCCGTCGCTGCCGGGCTCCTTGCAACGGTCCAATACCGCGATCTTGCGTGCGGAGGCCGGCAGGGCGTCGATCATATGCTTGGGAGAGAAAGGCCGGTAGAGGCGTACCCGCAACATACCGATTTTTTCGCCCTGGGCAACCAGATGTTCCACCGTCTCTTCCGCCGCTTCGGTAGCGGAGCCCATCAGGATGATGACTCGCTCCGCGTCCTCGGCGCCGACGTACTCGAACAGTTTGTACTGACGACCGGTGAGAGCGGCGAAGCGGTCCATGACCGACTGCATGACCTCCGGTACCTTTTCGTAATAGGTGTTGACCGTCTCCCGGCCCTGAAAATAGACATCGGGATTCTGCGAGGTGCCGCGGATGGTCGGTCGGTCCGGAGACATGGCGCGGTCACGGAAGGCGCGAATGTGATCGTCCGGCAACAAGTTGTGCATGACCTCATCGCTCGGCAGTTCCGCCTTGGCCACCTCGTGGGAGGTGCGGAAGCCGTCAAAGAAATGCACGAACGGTATGCGGGACTCCAGGGTGGCTACCTGGGCCATCAGGGCATGGTCCGCCACCTCCTGGGGAGTACAGGAAGCGAGCATGGCAAAACCGGTCATGCGGGTGGACATGACGTCGCTGTGGTCACCGAAGATGGAGAGGGCCTGGGCGGCGATGGCGCGTGCGGCCACATGGATTACCATCGGAGTCAGTTCACCGGCGATCTTGTACATGCTGGGGATCATCAGCAGCAGACCCTGGGAGGAGGTGAAGGTGGTGGTCAGGGCTCCGGTCTGAATGGCGCCATGGCAAGCCGCAACCGCGCCCCCTTCGTGTTGCATCTCCACGACCTTGGGAACAGTGCCCCAGATGTTGGTCCGGCCATTGGCCGAATACTCATCGCTGAGTTCCCCCATCCCTGAGGAGGGAGTGATCGGATAGATGGCAATGACTTCGTTGGTCTTGTGGGCAACGTGGGCCGCCGCTTCGATCCCGTCAACGGTGACCATGTTGTTGTTGGACATTTCAGCCTCCCGGACCTGATTTATCAGGTGGTATCCAAAATACTATGCGGGACCCAATATGGTGCGCCCCGGTTCATCGCGACCGGCTATTATTCCGTAGCACGATCGAAAAATCTACATAAGTAATCGCTGATTTATTCCCCTTATAGACCCATTTATAAGGGTTCAGAGAGGATTTCAGTGCCACCGGTCCTCTTACCAGCCAAGCTTTTAATGCGAGATGTCCGTTCTTTCGGATCACCTGGACCCTGATATCGGTGCCGTTGCCGCGATTCGGACGGCCTAATATTAAACGATCCAATCTTTAATGGCACTATCCGGGGTGATTATCAATAGTATGCCAGAATAAACAGATAAATATACTCGGAAATACTGGGGTTGGTTCCGTCGAGTAACGCTATACATAGGGTATCAGATAAGCGGAATTATATTCCGGTTGGTTCGGAAGACAAAAAAAGGCGCACCCCTTTCGGGATGCGCCTTTTCCGTTTGCTAACGCCGGTCAGCTTAGTCGATCAGGCTGTTGAAGGTCGCGCTGGGTCGCATGATCCCGGTCACCTTCGCTTCCTCCGGACGGTAGTAGCCGCCGATGTCGGCAGGTGCGCCCTGCACAGAGTTCAGCTCCTCCACGATCTTCGCCTCATTGGCCGCCAGATCGTCGGCCAGTTGGGTGAAGCGGGAAGCCAGCTCCGCATCCTCACTCTGGCCGGCCAGGGCCTTGGCCCAGTACATGGCCAGGTAGAAGTGGCTGCCCCGGTTGTCCAGCTCTCCGCACTTGCGGCTCGGCGACTTGCCGTTGTTGAGTAACTCCTCAGTGGCCTTGTCCAGGGCGTTGGCCAATACCTGGGCCTTTTTGTTGCCGGTCAGGTTGCTCAGATGTTCCAGGGAGGGGACCAGGGCCAGAAATTCGCCCAGGGAGTCCCAACGCAGGTGGTTTTCCTTCAGCAACTGTTGCACATGCTTGGGTGCGGAACCGCCGGCGCCGGTTTCGAACAGACCGCCACCGTTCATCAGCGGTACGATGGAGAGCATCTTGGCACTGGTGCCCAGCTCCAGGATCGGATACAGGTCGGTGTTGAAGTCACGCAGTACGTTACCGGTTACGGAGATGGTGTTCTCTCCCGCGCGGGCGCGTTCGATGGAGAGTTTGGCCGCTTCGTAAACCGACAGGATACGGATGTCCAGGCCGCTGGTGTCGTGATCCTGGAGGTACTTGTCCACCTTCTTTTTCAGCTCAATGTGGTGGGCGCGGTCCGGGTCCAGCCAGATAATCGCCGGCCAACCGGTAGCACGGGCGCGGGTCACGGCCAGCTTCACCCAGTCCTGGATCGGAGCGTCCTTCACCATCACCATGCGCCAGATGTCGCCCTCATCCACGGCCTGTTCGTGGATGGTGCTGCCATCGGAGCCGGTTACGCGGATGACGCCGTCGCCCGGGGCCTCGAAGGTAGTCGGATGGGAGCCATACTCCTCAGCCTTCTTCGCCATCAGGCCCACGTTGGGCACGGTGCCCATGGTGGTCGGGTCCAGAGCGCCGTTCTCGATACAGTTCTCGATGGTGGCTTGGTACAGCGGGGCGTAGCTGTGATCCGGGATGATGAACTTGGTGTCCTTCTGTTTCCCGTCGGGACCCCACATCTGCCCGGAGGCGCGGATGGCGGCCGGCATGGAGGCGTCGATGATGACGTCGCTAGGCACATGCAGGTTGGTGATGCCTTTGTCGGAATCCACCATGGCCATGGCGGGACGCTCGGCATAGAGGGCCTGGATGTCGGCCTCGATCTCCGCCTTTTTGGCGGCGTCCAGTTTGTCCAGCCGGGCATAGAGGTCACCGATACCGTTGTTGGCGTCGAAACCGGTGCTGGCGATGGCGTCGGCATGCTTCTCCAGTACCGGGCCGTAGAAAACCTTCACGGCGTGGCCGAAGATCTTGGGGTCGGAGACCTTCATCATGGTCGCCTTCATGTGCAGGGAGAACAGTACATCCTTGGCCTTGGCGTCCGCCACCTGCTGTTCCAGGAATTTGACCAGGGCCTTGCGGCTCATGAAGGTGGCGTCCACGATCTCACCCGCTTCCAGCGGTGTGCTCTCCTTCAATACAGTGGTGGAACCGTCATTGCCGATGAAGCTGATCTTGGCGTCGGTGGCCTCGGCCATGGTGACCGACTGTTCGTTGGCGGCGAAATCGCCTTCGGTCATGGTTGCTACATGGGACTTGGAGTCCTTGCTCCAGGCGCCCATGGAGTGTGGGAACTTCTTGGCATAGTTCTTCACCGCGGTGGGGGCGCGGCGGTCGGAGTTGCCTTCGCGCAGCACCGGGTTCACGGCGGAACCGAGGACCTTGGCATAACGCTCCTTGATGTTCTTTTCGGCGTCGCTCTTGGGGTCTTCCGGGTAGTCCGGCAGGTCGTAACCCTTCTCCTGCAGCTCCTTGATGGCGGCTTTCAGTTGCGGGATGGAGGCAGAGATGTTGGGCAGCTTGATGATGTTGGCCTCGGGGGTCTTGGCCAGTTCGCCCAGACGGGTCAGCTCGTCCGGAATCTTCTGCTCCTCACTCAGGTTGTCCGGGAAGTTGGCGATGATGCGACCCGCCAGTGAAATATCCCGGGTTTCGACGTCCACGTCCGCGGCACTGGCGAATTTCTGCACGATAGGCAGAAAGGAGTAAGTCGCCAGCATCGGGGCCTCGTCGATTTTGGTCCAGATGATCTTCGACATTTTTCAGTCCTCAAGTTTTAAAAGATTTAGGGTTACTTTCTGTTAGCCACAAAGACACAGAGGACACAGAGACATAAACCAATGGGATTTCTCCGTGCGCTCTGTGCCTCCGTGGCGGGAATTCAGTTTTGGGGCCGGACTTAGTCCGGCCCCTGGTTCATTAACCCACGAAGCTGCACTTGCTGGCCGGCGTGCGGGTGTCCATGTTGCGACCACGGTTGGTGTGGTCGTCGATCTCCGCGGCGGAGCCGATCATGCGTCCGAACAGGAAGGTGGTGAACGCAGCAGACTCCATGGTGGCGTCGTCGATCTCTCCGTCCGCATAGGGTTTCCACAGCATCTTCAGGAGAAGTACGGCGATGACGGCATCGACGTTGACGCAGAAGACATTGCGTGTCACGCCGGTCTTATACAGCGCCTGCACCAGTTCTTTGTAGAACTCGTGGAAGACGTTGTAGTCGCCCCGCTTCTTGAACAGATCGGCGACGAATACCTCGCGCGGATCGTAGTTCACGTCCTCCCCCTTGAAGACCGGGTGACCGGTGCAAGGGATCTTGTCGTAGGACAGGTTGCCCTCGGCCTTGGCTTTTTTCTTGTACGCCAGATACTCCTTGGCGTATTCGGTGGCCATGGCGGCCAGGTCTAGACCATGGTTGTCTGTGCCCGGTTCTTTCAGGCCGGTATCGCGGAATCGGTCCAGCAGGAAGGCGATGGCCTCGTAACCATTGCCCCCGTGGGCATAGCCGGTGTGGGTGAGAAAGCCTATGTAGCCTTTATTCACCTGCACTCGTGCCGGTGCCTCGGGACCGTCGGCCGCCACGGCGCCCTTGGCGCCCTGGGCGGAGATGGTGCCCGGACCGTTGGAGATGATCAGTCCCAGCAGCACGGAGAAGGCGTACAGCGCTTCCTCGTTCGGGCGGTGGCCCAGCAGCGCCAGATGAGCGGTCTCGGTGAAGCTCCAGCTCTCCGTCAGTTCCTTGTCGGAGACGCCGCAGAAATTGCCCGGGGTCTGCTGGCCGCTGCTGGCGGCGGAACCGATCAGGGTGCTGAAGACACGGAAGTGCCACGGCATGGTGCTGATGGTGGTGGCGGAGAGACGCTTGCGCATCAGAGGCTTCCAGGCCAGGTGCAGGGTGATGGCCGACAGCACCACCTGGCCGCGCACATGTCCGCCGGCCTTTTCGGCCACGGCCTTGATGAACTCCACGAACAGGGATTTAGCACCGCGGGCCTCGATGGCGGCCAGCATGGCCTCGCCGCGGCTGCAGCTGCTGTCGGTGGAGAACAGGGAGGCGTCCGCAGCGGCCACCTGGGCGGAGATGTCCATGCCGGTGTCGGCCGGATCCCCGATGCCGGACTTCTTGAACAGCTCCATCATGGCGCTGGCGGCCTTGCGCGAGACCTCCACGTCTTTCGGGCCCACCATGGCGACGGCGGCGGCCAGGGCGGTGTTGGGGCTGTTACCCGCATGACGGGAGGCGTCGGCAGCGGCCAGACCGATGGCGTCCGCCTGATTGACGAAGGCGTTCAGGGCCACATTGGCCAGAGCCGCCCCGTTGGCGTCCGGATACTCACGGACCAGGCTTTGGACCAGGTTCTCCTCGAAGGAGTGGGTGGAGGCGTCCAGCACACTGGTGCCGTGGATCCGCGTCACCTGGGTCTTGGGGTCCATCATGGAGGCGCCGGAGGCGTCCTTCATGCTCTGGCGCGGGAAGATGGCACCCACCTGTTCGCCGAGGCCGGCGATCTGCTCGTCATAGGGCGCCAGGGCCTTTACCACCGGGGGATTCAGGTGTTCCGGAAGATCTATGCCTTGGGAGTTGCTGAACCAGCACTTGAGAGAGAGGTCTCCCACCGGCTGGAAGTCGTGCTCCATTTTGTTGAGCTTCATAACCGCATCCATGGCGGCCGGGATATGGGCGATGTTGGTCACCACGGCGCCCTTGGCGGAGCAGACCGGATTATCCGGGGAGAAGATGGTGTCCACACCGAACTTCTCCATGAACCATTCCTCCTTGGCGATGGCGTTGTCGCCGGAACCGGCGATGGCGCCGGCGTGGCCGCAGGCTTTGGTCAGTTTGGCCTTCCAGCGGCCCACCACGCAGGCGACCACGGGCTTTTCGAACTGCAGATCGTGCTCATAATACCCACCCGGCTCAATGTACATGACAGCCGCTTTTGAGCGGTCGTCATTGTGGAACGCATGGGTCCATTCCGGTGCAGCGTAGTGGATATAGACATCCTTGCCGGAAGAAAAGGATACGGTGCTGCCCCATCCGGCGGTGGCCAGATAGACGGCAATGGTGGTGGTGAAGTTACCGGAGTTGGAATAGATGGCGACGGAGCCGGGGAGCAGTGACTCCTCCGGGTGGTTACCGCCCAAGGCACCGCCGATACGCACATGGTTATGGGCGTCGGCGAGGCCGAGACAGTTGGCGCCGAAGATGTCTATGCCGCGCATCTGGCCCATGGCGCGGATGACACGGGCGTCCCGTACCGGCACCTTTTCCGTGAGGATGACGATCTTCTTCAGTTTGGGATTGACGCGAATCGCCTCGATCACACCGTCGCGCACACCGGACGGCGGCAGGTAAACCACCACCACGTTAAACTCGTGACCGGCTTCTATCGCTTCCGCTACGTTATCGTATACCGGAATATCGCCGGCAGCGGTCTTCATTTTGGAGCCGGAACGGCCGGGAGCGGTACCACAGACGATATTGCCGCCGGAATATACGTGGCTCACAGGGGTTACGGTGCGGCTTTCGCCGCCGGTGATGTTAAGTACGCAGACCCTGTCCTCTTTGGTGGCCAGTTCCTGCAGAGAGTTTATGCCCACATAGTAGTGGGGAAATGCTGCTACACCTTGCGGATGCATAGTTTGGTTCCCTCATTCATGCGTGATCTTCAAGGAATGATCACGACTAGGAAATTTCGTTTACAGAGTTTTCGAGCCGCTGTCAGGCGAGACCCATCTTCTTGGCGACGATCTCGCGACCCCCGCTCTTCATCCAGTCGTCGGCTGCCTGGGCGTAGTTGACCACCTCGCTCATGGCGGAATCGAAGCCGAACATCTGATAGGGAACGCCCAGCGAATCGAGTGTGTCCTTCATATAGCCCATGCCGCGGATCAGGTTCGGTCCGCCGCGGCCCACCACCACATACAGAGGTTGCGGGCCATGGGTGTTGAAGTGATCCCGTAACGCGTCCGCCATGGCGCGGAAGGTCTCGTAAATATCGGTGTTGTTGGCCTTGCCGCCGATGATAAACAGCACGTTGGACTGTTCCAGCCAGTACTTGTAAACGATGCGGCTGATGTCATGCATCTTCTCGTAAGGCGGGTTGCCGCCGAAGTCGGAGGAGATGGTTGCCGCGTCACCCAGCAGTTCGGTGACCAGGGCGTTGGCGCCGCCGCCGAAGGTCATGGCGGTGATGGTGCCCTCTTCGTTGATGACGAATACGTCGGACTGGCCCTGATAGGTGCGCAGGGCGTTCACTTCCTGTTCGAAATCGGAGTAGCTGGAGGCATCCAGATCCTCCGGCAGGCCGAGGCGGTCGACGTTGGTATCGTCGCCGTCAAAGGCGCACTTGAAGTCACAGGCCACCGGGATGAGACGACCCTTCTTGTTGCTCATCATGCGGATCGGGTTGAGTTCCAGAGTGGTCATGCCGTAGTTGTGGAACAGATCCCAAAGCTTGGGCAGGTTCTGCACCAGCGGGCTCACCAGCTCCTTTGGGGCGTCCAGCTGCCGCAGGGCATTGGAAATCACGAAGCCCTTCAGACCGGTAAGAGGATCGAAGGGGATGCGCGCGATCTTCTCGGGCGGCAGTTCCTCGATGTCCATGCCGCCATGATGGGTCAGGGTGATCATAGGGGCGCGGAATTCGGTACTGTCGGTGATGGAGAAGTAGACTTCGTACTCAGCCGGTACCGCACCTTCAAAGGTAACGCCTTCGGCCTTGGAGTAGGTGTTGTTATGGAAGTGTTCGGCGAAGTACAGCCGGGCCTTCTCCTGCATGGCGGTGGACAGGTCCTTGGCACGACCCAACAGGCCGGCCTTGCCCTTCTTGCCAACGCCGCCCTTGAACATGGGCTTGATGAAGACTTCACCGTGGCGCTCGATGAGCCCTTTGATCTCTTCGTTGGTTGCTTCCGGTCCCAGTACCTCGGACGTGGGAAAATCCACGTACTTGAGGAGCTTGGACCCCCAATACATTCCGGTTATCTGCATTCTTGTTGCTCCTAAATGCCAGTTTCGGCGACAGTTTTCTTGACCGTTTCGATGGTTTTATCCAACAAAACTTGTTCTTCGGGGGTGAGTTCGAATTCTACGATCCGTTCCATTCCGCCGGCTCCGATCACGGCCGGTACCCCGACGAACAGACCGTCGATACCGTACTCACCCTGACACAGGGCGGCGGAGGGAATCACCCGTTTCTTATCCTTGATAAAGGCCTCGGCCATCTCGATCACGGAGGCGGCGGGGCTGAAATAGGCGCTGCCGTTACCGAGCAGGCTTACCACCTCGGTGCCCGCTTCCTGGGTGCGCTTGATAATGGCATCGATGCGCTCCTGCGGCAGCAGGGCGGTAAGCGGTACGCCGCCCACGTTGGCGGTACGGATCAGCGGCAGCATCTCCGGACCGTGGCCGCCCATCACCATGCCGGAGACATCCTGGACCGAAAGACCGGTTTCCATGGCGATAAAGGTGCGGAAACGGCCGCTGTCCAGGGCCCCGGCCATGCCGATCACCTGATTTCTGGCCATGCCGGAATATTTATGGAAGGCATAGACCATGGCGTCCAATGGATTGGTGGTGAGGATGACGAAGGCGTTGGGCGCCACCCGTTTCACGTTTTCCGCCACGTCCTTCATGATCTTGAGATTGGTGCCGAGCAGATCCTCACGGGTCATGCCGGGTTTTCTGGCCAGACCGGCGGTGATCATGATCAGGTCCGCATCGCGGATCTCCTCGTAATCACTGGAACCGCTCAGGTTGACGTCATAACCGTCATGCGGACGCAGGGCCATCTGGTCGAGGGTTTTCCCCTTTACCTGGCCTTCCATTTGGGGAATATCCAGCATCACCACATCGCCCAGCTCTTTTTGGGCTGCGAGTAGTGCAAGGATTCCGCCGATCTGGCCTCCCCCGATCAGTGCGATTTTTTTTCTGGACATCGTATTTTCCTCAGTTTTTAAAACCTTATGCATGCCGCAAAGCAAACAAACCCCTATTCCTCAGCAACCTAAAAAAGTTGTTGAGGAATCCGGGTTGCCAGGCCTTCGCCAGCTATGGGCCGGGTTTTAGTGTCTTAGAATTCAGCTACGCTGACCTGTTTTCAGGAAAAACACGGCGCCTATCATACGCGAATATTCCCTCATCTATTCTTGAAAATTCCAATGATGGAAAAATGAAGCGCCTTGAAATTTCAATGCCTGTTTGACCGTCCCCATCTCCCCCTCCAGGGTTTCAGGGCAGCGGGGGACGTTACCGGTCCATCAATCCGGTTGTTGGGAAACAAGTTACAGGAGGTGGAAGCGAGCGAAAATAAGCGGTGTTTTTCCGGGTTTTTCGCCGCGGTTGCCGTTATCTGTCCGGATCTTCAAGCAGCCCCCGCAACTGATCCGCAGAGGCTCGTTTTTCCGGTCGGTCATCCAGGGGGCTGAGGGGAGGCTGCCGGATCCCTTCCGGGGGGAACCAGATCAGCTCTATTTCCGCCTCTCCGGCTTGGAAGCGGAACAGGGGATGCTCCCGTACGATCCCTTGGGGGTAGTGAACGGTTTTGCTTCCGTCCCTCCAGGGGATCTTTTTCGCCATGAGCGCCATTACCACCTGTTCGGGAGTATCGGAAAAGAGGTGCAGTACAATGGTGCTGTTTTGGTCGGCGGAACCGTAGAGAACCGGCCCGACCAGCCGGGGGGTGAATTCCGCCAGAGCGGTCATGGCCTCGAGTGCGGCTGATCGAAGTTGCCGTAATTCCATAGGCTGGCTACGGCCC
The DNA here is from genome assembly GCA_050291465.1 of Sedimenticolaceae bacterium. Taxonomy (GTDB): domain Bacteria; phylum Pseudomonadota; class Gammaproteobacteria; order Chromatiales; family Chromatiaceae; genus CBFDBF01. The sequence goes on from JBNKJV010000008.1 coordinate 12,693, forward strand.
CGGAACAGCTGCTGGTATTCCTGGAGGGCAAGTTCGATTTCAGTATTCGAGGGAAACAGACGCCGGTCCCGACAGCCAAGTCTTTGTGCCGCCTTGAGACGGGCCCGCTGGTAATCGTGGTGCCCGAGATCCGCCAGGATACGCGCCGCTTCCAGCGCGATGCGCCGGCGTATATTGCCGTTCTTTCCCGCGTGCATTGTTCCAGGATCGCTGGGGTCAGAAGAGATCGGTTGGGGTGGTACCCTGTTCCCCCGGGGTGACCGTCTCGCCCCCGAAAGGTTCATCCGTGACTGCCGCAGCACCCCCTTCTCCCGGTACGTGGTCGGTGCGGAAAAACTCGAAAATGGCGTCTTGCTGACTGCTTGCCGCAAGTTTTCCGGTCTTGGGATCGATGCGTACGGATACCATGCCTTCCGGCATGTTTAAAGGTTGCTCGGGTACCCCCTTCAAGGCGGTTTCCATAAAGGCAATCCAGGCCGGCAAGGCGGCCCGTCCTCCCACTTCGCCTTTACCCAGCGGCTCGGAGGAGTCAAAACCGACCCAGGTAATGGCGACGATAGAGCGTTGAAAGCCGTTAAACCAGGCGTCCCGCTGTTCGTTGGTGGTGCCGGTTTTGCCGGCCAGGTCCTGCCGCCCCAGGGAACGGGCGCGCGTGGCGGTGCCGTGTTGCACTACATCCCGCATCATGGAGTTCATCAGGAAGTAGTTCTGGGGCGAGATGACCCGGGCGGCGATACGTCTTTCCGGGGCCGGTTGTTCGACCGCGGCCTCGCTGCTCTCCGGCGCGTCGGTATTCTCTGTGGATTCAAACTCCACCGGTTTTTCCGCCGCCTTTATCTCCACCATGGTTGCCGTCGCCCCGGCCTCCTCGGCCTTTTCCTGGGAGCACTCCGGGCACACCTCCAGGGGAGACGTCTTATAAATAGTATGTTTATAACCGTCTTCGATGTGATCTATGAAATAGGGTTCTATAAGATAGCCTCCGTTGGCCAGCACCGAGTAGCCTCTGGCCATCTGCATCAGGCTGACACCGCCGCTGCCGAGGGCCAGGGAGAGGTTGCGGGGCAGCTCCGCGGGGTTAAAGCCGAAACGTTCCACATGTTTGAGGGCGTGATCGATCCCCATCGCCCGCAACAGCCGGATGGAGACCAGGTTGCGGGACTTGGTGAGGGCATAACGAAGCCGGGTCGGACCGAAAAATTTCCCGCTGTAGTTTTCCGGACGCCAGGCGGCTTCCAGGCCGGGGTCATCGATCACCACCGGCGCATCGTTGATCAGGCTGGCGGCGGTAAACCCGGCCTCCAGCGCCGCGGAGTAAATAAACGCCTTGAATCCCGAGCCGGGCTGACGCTTGGCTTGAACCGCCCGGTTGAACTTGCTGTGGTAGTAGTCGTATCCGCCGACCAGGGCCACAACCGCACCATTATCCGGGGTAACCGCGACCAATGCCCCTTCGACGCCGGGGATTTCAGCGAGACGCCAGATCTTTCCCCCTTCCTCCGTGATGGTTTCAGTCACACGGATGACGTCGCCGGGCTTGACGATATCTTTTGCGGTTTTGGGTTTGGCGCCGCGGTAGTTTTCATTGAGGTAGGGCTGGGCCCACTCCAGGCCTTCCCAGGTCAGGGTAAGACGCTGATCCGGTCCAAGATAGACCTCGGCGGTCTTTTCCTCTACGGCCACCACCAGTCCGGGGCGCAGATCGCCCACCTCGGGTATGTTTCCGAGCAGGGTGTTCCAGCTTTCCGCATCAGCGAGTGCGGCGAGATCCACATGCTGTTCCGCTCCCCGATAGCCGTGGCGCTGGTCGTACTCCTGTAGCGCCAGGCGTACGGCCCGGTTCGCGGATGTCTGAAGCGTACCGTCGATGGTGGTATATACGTTATACCCCTCGGTGTAGGCGTCCTCGCCGAAGCGTTCGACCATCTCCGCCCGCACCATTTCCGCCACATAAGGGGCTTCCACTTCGGCTTTGGAGCTATGCAGTTCCGCGGTCACCGGCACGGACAGGGCCTCGGTATACTGCTCCTCGGTGATGAAATCGAGTTTCTTCATGCGTCCGAGCACGTAGTTACGGCGCTCCAGCGCACGTTCCGGGTCGGTGATCGGATTGTCCCTGGAGGGGGCCTTGGGGAGCCCCGCTATCATGGCGATCTGCGGCAGATCGAGCTGATCGATACTCTTGCCGTAATAAACCTCGGCGGCGGAGCCGACGCCGTAGGCGCGATGCCCGAGATAGATCTTGTTGAGATAGAGCTCCATGATCTCCTGTTTGCTCAGCTCCCTTTCGATCTGAAGGGCCAGGAGGATTTCGCTGATCTTCCGGGTAAAGGTTTTTTCCGGCGTCAGGTAGATATTGCGAGCTACCTGCATGGTTATGGTGCTGCCGCCCTGACGGCGCTCCCCGGTCAGAACCAGCTGGATTCCTGCTCGCAGGATACCCTGGTAATCGACGCCCGGATGGTCGAAAAAGCGGTCATCCTCCGCCGCCAGAAAGGCCTGAACCATCTGCTCCGGTACCTCGGAATAGCTGACGGGTGAGCGTCTCTTCTCGCCGAATTCCGCTATCAGCCCCCCTTCGCGGGAATAGACCCGGAGCGGGATCTGCAGCTTGATTTCTCGCAGGTTTTCAGTGGAGGGAAGATCGGGACCGAGGATCGCATAGGCGAAAAAAAGACCGGTAATGCCCGCCGTTACCCCAAACATCGCAAGGTACAGGAAATATTTAAGAAACCTTTTTAACCACTTCATGCGCTAGATCACGGATTTAATTAGGACGAATAACCAAATTTGATACTCGAATACTATACGCGAACATATTAACAGAATTTATAAATTTCTGGATTTTGTTGAACAAAGTACTTCACAAGAAATTCATTTGCTGCTATATAGTTAAGCTACCTTATTAAAGAACTACATTTAACTTTTAGTGTAACGCCGTAATAATAGGAGAAGGACACCCGATGTTACCCTTCTTTGGTTCTCAGAAGCAGGCGCTGCTGGGCCTGGATATCAGCTCGACCGCTGTCAAGCTGTTGGAGCTTAGTCGTTCAGGCGGCAAAGCGGGAGCCCGTTATCGGGTAGAGAGTTATGCGGTAGAGCCGTTACAGGCCAACGCGGTAGTGGAAAAAAACATCGCCGACGTGGATTCCGTCGGTGAGGCTATCCGCAGCGTGGTGCGCAGATCGGGCAGTCGTGCCAAGCAGGCTGCGGTCGCGGTTTCCGGATCGGCGGTGATTACCAAGATTATCGGGATGCCCGCCTCTCTTTCCGACCAGGAGATGGAATCCCAGATCCAGCTGGAGGCCGATCAGTACATCCCCTATCCCCTTGAAGAGGTGAATATCGACTTCGAGATACTCGGTCCTTCGGAAAAAAATCCGGAGATGGTGGATGTATTGTTGGCGGCGTCCCGGAGCGAGAACGTTGAGAACCGCGTCGCCGCTCTTGAGATCGCCGGACTGACGGCGGCGGTGGTGGACGTAGAGGCCTATGCCATGGAAGGGGCCTTCTCGTTAATCGTAAATCAGCTGCCCGATCTGGGTGTTGATCAGACTATCGCCATCGCGGACATCGGGGCGACCAATACCACCTTGAACGTTCTGCATAACAACAAGATCATCTATACCCGGGAACAGAATTTTGGTGGTAAGCAGCTGACGGAAGAGATTCAGAGACGCTACGGGCTTTCCCAGGAGGAAGCGGGAATGGCCAAGCGCCAGGGGGGGTTGCCGGACAACTATGTGCCGGAAGTGCTGGAGCCTTTTAAGGAGGCGTTGGCACAGCAGGTCAGCCGTTCGCTGCAATTCTTTTTTTCCTCCAGTGCCCACAACAGCGTGGATCATATCGTTCTGGCAGGTGGCTGTGCCTCTATTCCGGCGGTGGATGAGTTGGTGGAGGAGAAGATTGGCACTCCAACCATTATTGCCAATCCTTTTACCAATATGTCGGTTTCATCGAGTGTAAAGCCCCAGAGCTTAAGCAACGATGCCCCTTCGTTGATGATTGCATGCGGGTTGGCGCTAAGGAGTTTCGACTGAAATGGCACATATCAACCTATTACCCTGGCGAGAGAATCTCCGCAAGCAGCGTCAGCGCGAATTTGGTTTGACAACCGTAGGTGCCCTGGTTGTGACCCTCTTATTGGGGGGGTTCGTGCATTTTCAGGTCGAGAGGATGATCGACCACCAGAACGCCCGCAATAATTTTCTGAAGAAGAAGATTGCCGAGGTGGATCGCAAGATCGCCGAAATTAAGGAACTGGAAAAAACCAAAGCAAGGCTGCTTGCGCGTATGAACGTTATTCAGCAGCTGCAGGGGAGTCGCCCGGAAGTTGTTCATCTGTTTGACGAATTGGTGAATACGACCCCGGACGGCACTTTCCTGACCAGGGTTCAGCAGGCGGGGAGAGGTGTCACGCTCAACGGCAGAGCGCAGTCCAATGCCCGGGTGTCCGCGTACATGCGCAACGTGGAGAAGTCGGACTGGATTGGTGCTCCAGTTCTGCAGGTGATAGAAAACAAAGATCAAACCGGAACCGGATTCAGCCATTTCACCTTGTCTGTAAATCAGGTAAGCAAGAAGGTTGAATCGCCCAAGGGAGAAGCACAGTGAACTTGGACGATCTTAACAGTCTGGATTTCTCTAATATCGGCATATGGCCGACACCGATCAAGGTGGTACTGGTCTTGGTTCTCTGCATTCTGCTGGGTGTGGGCTGGTACTACTATGATACCGAGGACCAGTTGGTTCGCCTGGAAAAGGTGAAAAAAGAGGAAATCACTCTACGCAAGGACTTCGAGAAAAAGCAGGCCAAGGCGGTTAACCTCGAAGCCTATAAGAAACAGCTGGAAGATATGCGGCAGTCGTTCGGCGCGATGCTGCGCCAGTTGCCGAACAAGACGGAAGTTGCGGATCTTTTGGTGGATGTCTCCCAGACGGGGCTGGCGGCCGGACTGGAATTCGAACTGTTTGATCCCACCGGTGAGGTTCGGAAAGAGTTTTACGCGGAGTTGCCCATCATTTTGAAGGTTAATGGCGATTACCATGAATTTGGGGAATTTATAAGTGGTTTGGCGGCGCTTCCCCGTATCGTAACCATCCATGAAATTAAGATTTATCCAAGGGGTGTAAAGAAAGGCCAATCCGTTGCGGCGGGCGGAGGCAGCTTAAGCCTTGAGGCGATTGCCAAGACATACCGTTATCTGGATGAGGAGACTGAGAAATGAAGAACTCCGCCACGATATCGGTGAAATTGCTATTGAGTGCCGTTGCCGGATTGCTTTTATCCGCATGTTCGGGCAGCGGTATGGATGATCTGGAACAGTTTGTGGCTGAAGTGGAAGCGCGCAAACCAGGACGAATAGAGCCGCTTCCGGAGATCAAGCCGGTTGAAACCTTTGCTTATGTGGCGGGTGACAGGCGCAATCCTTTCCAGCCGGAAGAACCCAGGGATGAGCAGCAGCAGCAAGCCGCGGGAGACGGCATATCTCCGGATTTCAATCGTCGTAAAGAGGAGCTGGAGGCGTTTCCACTCGATTCCATTCGTATGGTCGGTACATTGCAGCAGAAAGAGACCACATGGGGTCTGGTGAAAACTAGAGAAGGGATTATCTATCGCGTGAAAGCGGGTAATTACATGGGCCAGAACCATGGTCAGATTACCCAGATCACAGAAGATAAGATTGATCTGACGGAAATCATACCTAACCACAGTGGCGGTTATCAGGAAAGACAGGCCTCAGTGGCGCTGAGTGAATAAAGCAGGGGAATTAGAGATGAACAAGCCAATCTACACTAGAAAATGGAACCGGTTTGGGCTGTTTGCCGCCGCGGGTTCGACTGTATCCAGGCTGACGTCCGGTCTCCTGTGCCTGTTTCTGCTGGCAGGGGCTTCCGCGTTACAAGCGGAGACCGGCAACACCCTGCAGGACATCAGCTTCTCGGCATTGCCCGGGAACGCCGTGCAGATCACCGTAACGGCCGAGAATCCGTTTGCCGAGCCTTCAAGTTTCTCCACGGATAATCCTGCTCGTATCGCCGTTGATTTTCAGAGCATGAAGAGCGGAGGCGTAAATAAAAGTCAGGCGGTCGGTATCGGCATGGTGCGCAGCATCAACACCATCGAAGCCGGCGAAAGAACCCGGATGGTGATCAATCTTGCGGACAGCGTTGCCTATGATATGCGGGTTGACGGAAATCGGGTCATCATCAACGTGGATGCCGGGGCGGCAAAGGTTGCGGAAACGTCTTCCTCCGCACCTGCGATTCGGGAGGAAAAGACCCAGGCCGTCGCCGCGAGCGCCACTGAACGGGCTATCGATAATGTCGATTTCCGGCGCGGCGATACCGGAGAAGGCAGGATTCTTATCACGCTTTCCGACCCTTCGACGACGGTGGATATGCGCGAAGAGGGTGGTCGCATTGTGCTTGATTTTGTCGACACGGCGTTGCCTGAGCGTTTAATGAGGAAGTTCGATGTAACCGATTTCGCTACGCCGGTGAAGGTATTTGAGGTCTCGTCGCAGGGCGATAATGTCCACGTGGAGATCACGGCCACAGGTGAGTATGAGCACCTTGCCTATCAGGCAAACAACCTGTTTGCAGTGGAGCTGCGGCCTCTGAGCTTGGCGGAGAAAGAGGAGATTCAGAAGAAGAAGCAGCTTTATTCCGGAGAACGGTTGTCACTTAATTTTCAGGAGATCGAAGTGCGGGCCGTGCTGCAGTTGCTCGCTGATTTCACCGATCTCAATATGGTGACCAGTGATACGGTCACCGGCTCCATCACCCTGCGGTTGCAGAACGTACCCTGGGATCAGGCCCTGGATATTATTCTCAAAACCAAAGGGCTCGACATGCGCAAGACCGGTAACGTGATCATGGTGGCTCCGACGGAAGAGATCGCGGCGCGGGAGAAGCTGGAGCTGGAATCCAAGCAACAGATCGAAGAGCTTGCGCCGCTGCACTCGGAATATATCCAGATAAATTACGCCAAGGCCGCAGAGATCGCCGGACTCCTTAAGTCGACGGGTAACCAGTTGCTGACACCGGATCGTGGGAATGTCACAGTGGATGAGCGCACCAATACCCTGCTGGTCCGGGATACCGCCGCCAAGCTGGATGATATCCACCGTCTGGTGAAAAAACTCGACATCCCGGTTCGTCAGGTGCTGATCGAGTCCAGGGTGGTGAGTGCGGATGACACCTTCGCCAAGGATATTGGCGTAAGATTTGGGTTTAATGCGGCCTCTGGTCGGGTGCAAGACAATAATCAGGTACTCGTTGCCGGCGGTATTCAGGGACATCTTGACAATACCGGTACCCTGGATACGGGCACCTTTATGGGTACTCATGCCGGTATAGTCGGTACCAGCGATGCAGAGAATCTGATGGTCAATCTGCCGGCCACCAGCCCCAGTGGTGCGATCAACTTGTTAATCGGTAAGATCGGTTCCCACCTTCTGCAGCTGGAGCTTTCCGCCATGCAGCAGGAAGGGCGGGGCGAGGTGGTTTCCAGCCCGCGCGTGATCACCGCCGACCGGCAGAAGGCGATCATCAAACAGGGTGATGAGATTCCTTACCAGGAAGAAACATCCAGCGGCGCAACCAACATCGCGTTTAAGGAGGCGGTGTTAAAGCTGGAGGTGACCCCCCAAATTACGCCGGATGATCGCATTATCATGGATCTGCTGATTAATAATGACGAGGCCGATTTTGACCGGTCCGTGGAAGGGGTGCCGCCGCTGGTAACCCGCGAGATCGAGACGTCGGTGTTGGTGGATAACGGGGAAACCGTGGTTCTGGGCGGGGTCTTTACCCGGGAACGTACCACCAATGTGGAGCGGGTCCCCTTCTTTGGAGACCTCCCCTATGTCGGAAACCTTTTCAAGAACACCACGGAGACGGATAATAACCGCGAGCTGCTGATCTTTGTTACCCCCAAGATTCTGAAGGAGACCCTCGGAGCGCGTTGACAGCATTCGCGGCAGTCAGCTGGAAAATGGAAGGGGCGCGCCGGTTGGGTGGGCCCCTTTCTTTGTTGGCGGTATCGTAACAAGTATGCGCCGTTGATTTCCCGGGCCTTGTGCCGGCAACGTCGATCTGACATATCTGATTTGTAATGAAGTATTCAAAGAACATCTTTCTTATCGGTCCTATGGGGGCTGGGAAAAGCACTATCGGGCGCCGTTTGGCGGAGATGTTGGATATGGAGTTTGACGATACCGATCATGAGGTTCGGCGCCGTACCGGCGTGGATATTCCGACGGTATTCGACTTTGAGGGGGAAGAAGGATTCAGGCGGCGTGAAAAGGCGGTTGTGGAAGAGCTGACACAGCGCGACGGGCTGGTGCTTGCCACCGGCGGAGGGGTGGTGCTTGATCCGGAAAACAGAAGTATGCTCTCTTCCAGAGGGTTTGTGGTTTATCTTTACTGTACCCCGGACCAGCAGTACAGCAGAACGGAGAAGGATCGCAGCAGGCCGTTGCTGCAGACCGAGAATCCCCTGCAGCGGTTGCAGGAGCTGATGACGCAGCGGGATCCGCTGTATCGTCAGACCGCGGACATCGTGGTTTCCACCGAGAAACGTAATGCCGTGAGTGTGGCCCGCGAGATTGCCAGGAAAGTCCGTGCGGATTGAACCTTAGTCTGGAAGAATTGTCATCGCTTTAAATAGTTATGGCCGGCAGTCTGGCCAGAAAACCGATGGAATTGATACAAGAAACACTGCAGGTTGATCTTGGGGAGCGCTCCTACCCCATATATATAGGTGCCGGGTTGCTGGCTGATGCGGAATGCTATCGCCGTCATATCCCTGGACGGCAAGTGATGGTGGTAAGCAATGAGACCGTTGCCCCCCTTTATCTCGAAAAGCTTCAGGGGGCCCTTGCGGGCTTCGATAGCAGGACGGTGATTCTCCCGGATGGTGAGCGATACAAAACGCTTGAGATCTGGCAGAGGATTTTTGACGAACTCCTGAGTAACCGGTTTAACAGGCAGTGCACGGTTTTGGCCCTGGGAGGCGGTGTGGTCGGAGACATGGCGGGTTTTGCCGCGGCCTGCTACCAGCGTGGCGTTCATTTTATTCAGGTTCCCACCACGCTGCTGGCCCAGGTCGACTCTTCGGTGGGTGGCAAGACCGGCGTCAATCACCGTCTCGGAAAAAACATGATCGGTGCATTCTACCAGCCACGCTGTGTTATCGCCGATATCGACACCCTGAACACCCTGGATGCCCGACAACTCTCCGCGGGGATTGCGGAGATCATCAAGTATAGTCTGATCAACGACCCCGATTTTTTTATCTGGCTGGAAGAGAACATGGAGCGGCTCACGGCGCGGGATCCCGCCGTGCTCGCCTACGCCATAAAGCGGTCGTGCCAGGATAAGGCCGCAATTGTGGCGGCGGACGAACTGGAAGCCGGGCAGCGGGCGCTCCTCAACCTGGGGCACACCTTCGGCCATGCCATTGAAACCGGTGTCGGTTATGGCGAATGGCTGCATGGTGAGGCGGTGGGTGCGGGTATCTGCATGGCGGCGAAATTCTCCGCCAGGTTGGGTTGGTTGACACCCGATGAGGAACGGCGCATTGTCGATCTCATCGGCCGGGCTGCGCTTCCGGTTGTCCCACCAGACTCACTGGACGCGGACCGGTTTATTGAACTGATGTCGGTGGATAAGAAGGTTGTGGACGGGAGGCTGCGCCTGGTTCTGCTCAAGGGGATCGGGCGGTCTCTGGTTACCGATGATTTCGATATGAACACGTTGCGCACTACTCTGGATGGAAACTGAAGGGCGTTTACAATTGAATTCGGCAACTGAGTCCGAGGGATTCCGCTACGACGCAACCGCGGGAAGGGGTGCGTCTTTCTTCTCCAGTCCGGAACTCATCCAGCGGTTGGACCTGCTGCGGCACCTCACGGAGAACAGCGAGCTGATTCCGTTGGTAAAAGGTGTTGAAGGGGCGGGAAAAAGCGCGCTGATCGATCAGTTGATGCAGCTTGCCTCAGATAATTGGGTGACCGCGAATATCGAGGCCAATCCCATGATGCAGCCTGATCAGCTGCTGGTTGCGCTTGCGACCACCTTTTCCAGGGCTGCGGACGACCGCTCAATGGAGCACCTGATACAGCGGTTCGGATATTTGCGCCAGGACGGATTTCTTCCGGTGGTGATTGTCGATGATGCGCATCTGCTCCCGGAGGCCACCATTATCACACTGCTGCGTCTGCACGAACGTCGCCAGGGGGACGCTGTTCTCGTACGTATTCTGCTGTTCGCGGAGCCGGAGATCGACAACCTCCTGAAGGCCCCGCAGATACAGGCCATGAATATCCTCGCCCTGCAGGCCCTGGATATGCCCAGGCTCACCAGGGCTCAGACGGAACAGTTCGCCAAGCAGCTGTTGCTGGCTGAGGATCCTTCAGGACGACTGGGACTGAGTTCCGGCCGTATCGACAAGATCTTTCAGGAAAGCGAGGGTTTACCGGGCCGGGTAAGGGATCTGGTTCTGGAGTCCATATTCGCGGGGATGGCAAAAAATCGCTGGCGGCTGGGGAACATGGGATCACCTCTGGCGACCTTCGGGATCGCCGTCACCCTAGTGATCCTGCTTTTGATACTGGTGTTCCAGGACAGTATCAACGGGATCTTCGGAACCGAGCCCGGGGGCGAAGATTCCACAACCTCTACCCCACCACTACGGGGTAAAGTGGTGCCGCTGCAGCTTCCCGCGTCGGAACCGGTAGCAGAGCCCCGGCAACCGCCGACAGAGGCGCCTGCGGCGGATACCGGATCCCCGGAGTCGGTGCCGCCGGACGCGGAACCCACCCCGCAGGAGGAGTCCCGGATTTCTTCTCCGGAGCAGGTTTCGGAGCCCGTACCTGTTGAGTTGCCCGTGGCCGGCAGGGCAGCGGAGGAGCCTCGGACGGGGGTTGCGGAAAGGGATGACGCTGAAGCCGCCGTCCAGGAAGCGGCGGTCCCGGAGGTCATGCCACCGGAAGCGGAAGCGCCGGTAAAGGTGGAAAAACCGGCAACCGAAGTCGTCGGCCCCGAGCCGGCAGCAGAAGAGCCGGAAGCGGTTCCGGTCCCCGCTGCCGAAGAAGCTGTGAAGGAGCCGGCGCCGGGGGTTACCGAATCTGTCACCGAGACTGCTGCACCGACCGTCAATCGAACGGTTCCGGTTCCGGCGGTGGAAAAACAGGAACCTGCCCCGGTTAAGGCCGGGAGTGAGGCGTGGCTGCTGCAGCAGAACCCCGGCTCCTATACTCTGCAGTTGATCGGCCTGCAGGACGAGGCGGGGGTGGCCCGGTTTCTTGAGCGTTATAAACTACCCGGGCAAACCGCCTATTTCCGTACTTCCCGTCAGGGTAAACCCTGGTTCCCGGTGTTATACGGCATATTTCCAAATCGGGATGCCGCCCTTGCGGGACGGGATAAGTTACCGGAAAGTCTTAGAAAATCCGACGTCTGGCCGCGCAGCCTGGAGTCTGTTCAGAAAGAGATCCGCAGCCGGTGATATTCGGGAAGATGGACGCAAGTTATTAAAATACTCAATAAGGCTCTGGCCTAATCTCAACTTCTCCGATATCCTACACGGTTCTGCGCGACCGATTTTTCTGTCGCCCTAATACGTTTTTATGATTTGGTGCCGCGGTTCTCAATGCCGCAGGCGGCTGTTTTTTGGCCGGCCCATATTGCCGCCCCAGTGCTGTGCGGGCCGAGATAGATGAAGATGAGGTTTTATGATGACCCCAGGTGCTTTGCCGCCCAAACATGGGTTGTATGATCCAGCAAACGAACATGATGCCTGTGGTGTCGGTTTTGTCGCCGATATAAAGGGCCGCCAGAGTCACCGGATCATTGAGCAAGGACTGGAGATCCTTGAGAATCTCACGCACCGTGGTGCCGTCGGCGCCGATCCTCTTGCGGGGGATGGAGCCGGCCTGTTGATGCAGATACCCGACCAGTTTCTGCGTGAGGAGAGCGGAGTGGAGCTGCCGGCCGCGGGAGAGTACGGCGTCGGCATGGTGTTTCTGCCGCGCTCGGATGCCGCGCGTAAGCTCTGCGAGGATAAGATCGCCTACTATATTGCAGCCGAAGGCCAGAAGTTCCTGGGCTGGCGCGATGTGCCGGTCGACAACAGCGGTCTCGGGGAATCGGTTAAGGTGTGCGAGCCGGTAATCCGCCAGGTGTTTATCGGCCGCGGTTCCAGCTGCAGCGATCAGGACGCCTTTGAGCGTAAGTTGTTCGTGATCCGTAAACAGATAGAAAACGAGATCAGGGAAAACTGCGCGGATTGCAGCGGTTTTTACATCCCCTCCATGTCTTCCCGCGTCCTTCTTTATAAAGGTATGCTGTTGGCGGACCAGGTCGGGGTCTATTATCGGGATCTTGGTGACGCACGAATGGCCAGCGCGTTGGCGCTGGTACACCAGCGTTTCTCAACAAATACCTTTCCCACCTGGGATCTGGCCCATCCGTTTCGGATGATCGCCCACAATGGCGAGATCAACACCCTGCGCGGCAACGTCAACTGGATGGCGGCGCGGCGGCATACCATGGCTTCCGAGGTGTTGGGTGAAGACCTGGACAAGGTATGGCCGCTGATACCGGAAGGACAGTCCGATTCCGCCTGTTTTGACAACGCCTTGGAGCTGCTGGTGCAGGGCGGTTACTCGCTGGCTCATGCCATGATGCTGCTGATACCTGAAGCGTGGCATGACAACCCGCTGATGGATGAAAAGCGGCGCGCATTTTACGAATACCATTCTTCGTTGATGGAGCCGTGGGACGGTCCCGCCGCGGTGGCCTTCACCGACGGCCGCCAGATCGGCGCCACCCTTGACAGGAACGGCCTGCGACCCGCTCGTTACCTTATTACCGACGATAATCTGGTGGTGATGGCATCGGAAATGGGCGTGCTGGATATCCCCGAAGAGAAGATTATCAAGAAGTGGCGTCTGCAACCGGGCAAGATGTTCCTTATCGATCTTGAGAAGGGGCGCATCATCGATGATGAGGAGCTGAAGGCGGAGCTGGCCTCGGCCCACCCTTATCAGCAGTGGCTGGATGAAACCCAGATCCAGCTGCGGTTTCTGCCTGCCGCGGTTCCCCCGATGGTGCCGGACGATGCCACCCTGCTGGATCGGCAGCAGGCGTTCGGTTTTACCCAGGAAGATATCAAGTTCCTTCTGATGCCCATGGCCGCCACCGGGCAGGAGGCGATCGGATCCATGGGTGCGGACAATCCCATTGCTGTTTTGTCCAATAAGCCGAAACCCCTGTTTAACTATTTCAAGCAGAACTTCGCCCAGGTAACCAATCCCCCCATCGACCCGATTCGGGAGGAGTTGGTAATGTCCCTGGCGTCGCAGATCGGGCCCCGTCCCAATCTGTTCGGGCTGACCCAGTCCTGTGCCCAGAAGCGTCTGGAGGTGACCCAGCCGGTGATCACCAACACCAGTCTGGCGCGCATTCGCTGTATCGAATCCCTGACCAAGGGGGCGTTCCGTACCTTCACTGCCGATATCTGTTACCCCGCGGAGCAGGGTGCGGAGGGTATGGGTCCGGCCCTGGAGAGATTGTGCCAGATGGCGGAGCAGGCAGTACGCGAGGGATACAATATCCTGATCCTCTCGGATCGCGCCATGAATGCCGATAATATTGCCATCCCGGTTTTGTTGGCCACCGCCGCTGTTCATCATCACTTGGTCCGCGAAGGGCTGCGTACTTCGTCCGGATTGGTGGTGGAAACCGGAGCGGTACGCGAGGTTCATCAGTTTGCCGTATTAGCCGGTTACGGCGCCGAGGCGGTCAATCCCTATCTCGCCTTCGAGACCCTCTCCAAATTACGTCACAAGCTGCCGGAAGAGATCAGTGAAGAGGACCTCCATTGGCGCTACATAAAGGCGGTGGACAAGGGGCTGCTCAAGATCATGTCCAAGATGGGGATCTCCACTTATCAGTCCTACTGCGGCGCCCAGATCTTCGATGCCGTGGGTCTCTCCTCGGAGTTCGTGGACAGGTTCTTCACCGGAACCGCCACCACGGTGGAAGGCGCGGGTCTGAAGGAGGTCGCGGCAGAGGCGGTACGCTGGCATCGGCAGGCCTACGGTAATGCACCGATCTATCGTGATGCCCTGGATGTGGGTGGTGATTACGCCCTGCGGATCCGCGGTGAACATCATGCCTGGACGCCCCATACCATCTCCAAGTTGCAGCACGCCACCCGCGCCAACGACTGGAACACCTTCCAGGAGTTCTCCCGTGCCATTGACGAACAGAACGAGAAACTGCTGACCCTGCGTGGCCTGTTCGAATTTAGGTTTGCCGATCAGGAGATATCTCTGGACGAAGTGGAACCGGCGAAGGAGATCGTGAAGCGTTTCGCCACCGGTGCCATGTCCTTCGGTTCCATCTCTTACGAGGCTCACTCCACTCTGGCGCGTGCCATGAATCAGCTGGGGGGTAAGTCAAATACCGGCGAAGGGGGCGAAGAGCCGGAAAGGTTCAATCCCCTACCGGACGGGTCGCGTAATCCGGAGCGTTCCGCCATCAAGCAGGTGGCTTCCGGGCGCTTCGGGGTGACCACCGAATATCTGGTCAACTCCGATGATATACAGATCAAGATGGCTCAGGGGGCCAAGCCCGGTGAGGGCGGACAGCTGCCCGGCCATAAGGTGAACCAGCAGATCGCCCGGGTGCGTCACTCCACGCCGGGTGTGGGACTGATTTCGCCGCCTCCTCATCATGATATCTACTCCATCGAGGACCTGGCGCAGCTTATCCATGACCTGAAAAACGTCAATCCTCAGGCGCGGATCTCGGTCAAGCTGGTCTCCGAGGTGGGTGTCGGTACCGTGGCGGCAGGGGTCTCCAAGGCCCATGCCGACCACGTTACGATTTCCGGTTATGAGGGGGGCACCGGCGCCAGTCCGCTGACCTCCATCAAGCACGCCGGTTCTCCCTGGGAGATCGGCCTCGCAGAGACTCACCAGACCCTGGTACTGAACCGTCTGCGCGGCCGCATCGCGGTGCAGGTGGACGGTGGTCTGCGCACCGGTCGGGACGTGGTGATCGGCGCCCTGTTGGGGGCGGATGAATTTGGTTTCGCCACCGCACCCCTTATCGTGGAAGGCTGCATTATGATGCGGAAGTGTCACCTCAACACCTGTCCGGTAGGTGTGGCCACCCAGGATCCGGAGCTGCGCAAACGGTTCACCGGTAAACCCGAGCATGTGGTCAACTACTTTTTCTTCATCGCCGAAGAGGTGCGTGGTCTCATGGCCAAACTCGGTTTTCGCAGCTTTAAGGAGATGATCGGGCAGATGGACCGCCTGGATATGCGCAAGGCCATCGATCACTGGAAGGCGCAGGGACTCGATTATTCCCGCTTGCTGCGCAAGCCGGAGGTCGGACCGGATGTGGCTATTCATAATTGCGAGACCCAGGACCACGGACTGGAAGCGGCGCTGGACAACGAGCTTATCCGTCAGGCCCAACCCGCGTTGGAGCGGGGTGAGCCGGTGCGCATCGAAACCCCGGTACGCAACTACAATCGTACCTTCGGTACCATGTTGTCAGGGGAAGTGGCCCGCCGCTATGGTCACGCCGGACTGCCGGAAGATACCATCTATATCAAGGCCAACGGCAACGGCGGCCAGTCCTGGGGCGCCTGGGCCGCCCACGGGGTTACCATCGAGCTGGAGGGAGAGGCCAACGACTATGTCGGAAAGGGGCTCTCCGGCGGTCGTCTGGTGGTCTATCCGCCTTCCAAAACGCCTATTGTCCCGGAGGAGAACATCATTGTCGGCAACACGGTGCTATATGGCGCCATCGCCGGTGAGTGCTATTTCCGCGGCGTCGCCGGTGAACGCTTCTGTGTCCGCAACTCGGGCGCCACAGCTGTTGTGGAAGGGGTTGGCGACCACGGATGCGAGTATATGACCGGCGGCGTGGTGGCGGTGCTGGGTACAACCGGGCGCAATTTCGCCGCCGGCATGAGCGGCGGCATCGCCTATGTGCTGGACGAACAGGGTGATTTTGAGAAGCGTTGCAATCTTTCCATGGTGGAGCTGGAGCCGATCGAGGCGGAAGATGAGGCACTGGAGGCGCTGGAACATCAGGGCGGTGATCTGGAAACCCATGGTCGGGTGGACGTAAGCCATGATATGACCCGGTTTGATGCCATCCGGCTCAAACAGTTGATCGAGAAACACCTGCACTACACCAACAGTGAGCGGGCACGAGCGATCCTGGACAACTGGGACGAGAATCTTAAGAAGTTCGTCAAGGTAATGCCGGTGGAGTATCGCCGGGCTTTGAAAGAGTTGCAGGCAGAACAGCAGGCTGCCGCAACCGTCTGAGATATAGATTTAGAAGCCGTTAATAGACGCAAATTGCTGCGAAGGGGCAGGATCATCTTCGCGGATTTTTTCGGTGATTTGCGTTCATTTGCGGTTAAAGAAGATTGGAGCTACTGAGTTATGGGCAAGCCCACAGGTTTTATGGAGTACCCGCGCCAGGACCGGACCTATGCGCCGGCATCGGATCGCGTGAGCCATTTTGAAGAGTTCATGATTTCTCTTTCGGAGGAAGAACTGAATCGGCAGGGTGCACGCTGTATGGACTGCGGTATTCCCTTCTGTCACAACGCGTGCCCGGTGAACAATATCATTCCGGACTGGAACGATCTGGTTTATCGTGACGACTGGCGCCGGGCGTTGCAGGTTCTGCACAGTACCAACAATTTTCCGGAGTTTACCGGTCGTATCTGCCCCGCCCCCTGTCAGGAGGCCTGTACTCTGAATCTTGACGATAACTCGGTCACCATTAAGACCATCGAGTGCGCCATTATCGAAAAAGGGTGGGAAGAGGGATGGATTACACCGGAGATCCCTGAACATCGTACCGGCAAGCGGGTAGCGATCGTGGGTTCCGGCCCCGCCGGACTTGCCTGTGCGCAGCAACTGGCCCGGGCCGGGCACTCGGTGGTGCTGTATGAGAAACACAACCGCATCGGTGGTCTGCTGCGCTACGGGATTCCGGACTTCAAACTGGATAAGCAGATTATCACCCGCCGTATGGGCCAGATGCGCAGCGAGGGTGTGGAGTTTCGCCCCAATACCCATATCGGAGTTGATATCCCCGCTGATCAGTTGACGAAGGAGTATGACGCCGTAGTGCTCACGGGTGGTTCTGAAAAACCGCGGGATCTGCCTATTCCGGGTCGTGAGCTGGAGGGGGTCTATTTCGCCCTGGAGTTTCTGCAGACCAACAGTCACCGGGTACAGGGGGATGAAATCCCGGAAGAGGAGTTTATCTCGGCGGAAGGAAAGCATGTGGTGGTTATCGGTGGTGGTGACACCGGTTCCGACTGTATCGGAACCTCCAACCGGCACGGTGCGGAGTCCGTAACCCAATTGGAAATCCTGCCGAAGCCGCCGGAGCGGGAAGACAAACTTCTGACCTGGCCCGATTGGCCGAACAAACTGCGTACATCCTCTTCCCACGAGGAAGGTTGCGAGCGTATGTGGAGCGTGGCCACCAAGGAGTTCATCGGTGAAGGCGGTCGGGTCAAGGCGATCCGCTGCGTCGAGGTGGAGTGGAACCGGGACGAAAAAGGTAACTGGCAGATGTCCGAGGTGGAGGGATCCGAGTTTGAACTTAAGGCTGATCTCGTTACTCTCGCCATGGGCTTTCTTCATCCGGTTCACGAAGGAATGCTGCAGCAGTTGGGTGTGGAGCTGGATCCCCGGGGGAACGTAAAGGGTATCACCGAGGGTGCGGATGCCTATAAGACCTCCGTAGAGGGGGTGTTTGCTGCGGGTGATATGCGCCGTGGTCAGTCGCTGGTGGTGTGGGCCATCCGTGAAGGACGCCAATGCGCCCGGGCGGTGGATGAATATCTGATGGGCGAAAGCGAACTTCCGCGGTAGTCAAGAAGGGTCTTTCTGTTGCTGATGGATCTGCGCGATCTGTCAGTTGGGAAAAAGGGCTGCGTGGAGCAGCCCTTTTTTTTATGCATAACGGACTATTATCTCCCCGTCCTGGTTTGTGTCCCGGCACCCTGGGATGTGGAGCCGGTATTTGTGGAACCCGAACCGGTTGTCCCCTGGTTTTGATCCCCCGCAGCGAAAGTGGCGCCTGCCGCGACTAAAGAGATCATGACCAGTACTAACGCAATGGATTTTTTCACCATGGATATCCTCCCTGAAAAAAGTCTATATCTGATCCTGCTATCTATTTATAGTGTATTTATCTTGAATATCAACGGCATGCGGCTCACGTTCGGCCCTGCACTGTGAATTGGTGCACACAGAACTTTCCCGGGGAGAGGAGGTGGATCGATTCCAAATACGGGCGATGGCAGGCTGATATATTGCGTGCGCAGATTCAAGAAGCGGGAAATTCTGCCGCTATGCCTGATATGGTTGCGATAAACAGGAAAAACCCGTCCTAAGAGAACCTTAGAGGGACGTCCAAGATGGGCCTAAAAAGAAAGACAACAACCTTCTTTGTTTTCCTTACCTTAATCATGGTCACTGCTCTTGTAGGGGCCAGTCTCATCTCTTTCCGGTACTTTGCCCTCAGTACGGCGGAAGATCAGGCGCGGACAGCCGCCGAGATCGTCCGGGTGCATCTGACCGAATCCATGGTGAACGGGACCATCAGTAAACGGAAGACCTTTCTCGAGCGGTTGGCGGGGGTGAAAGGGTTGCTGGATGTCTGGGTGGTGCGCGGTCCTGCCGTGGTCAAACAGTTCGGACCCGGATTCGAATCGGAGCAGCGCCGGGATGCTATCGATGAGGAGGTGATCGCCACGGTCAAGCCCTATTTCGGCCTGGTTGACAGAGGCAGGGGTGAGGTTTTTCGTGCCACCATCCCCTACGTGGCGCAGAGTGAATCCGAGCCCCATTGCATGCAGTGCCACCAAGTGGAGCGGGGCGATGTGCTGGGTGCGGTAACCATCTTTCTCTCCATCGCCGAGCAGCGCAATCAGGCGCTCATGATCGTTATGCTGATGGCCGGGGTGGTGGCCCTGTTCGCCATCCTTTCAATGATGTTTTCACGGCGTCTGATCAAGCCCCTGATCGATACCGCCGGAGCGGTGCAGGATGCGGTGCACGGTGCCCGCGCCGGTGATTTTTCGGCCAGGATCCAATATCAGAGTGATGACGAGGTGGGGCAGATCGCCAAGGATCTTAATGTCCTGATGGTGCTGTTGAGCAAGGGACTGGAGAGTATCGCCCAGAAGGTGGCCAGACTGATCCGGTACACCCAGCCGATCGGAGACAACCAGCTCGCCACTACTATCGAAATGGTGGAGAGCCTGGAAGATGTCTCCTGTTTCAAAACCGCCATTGAGGAAGACGAGACCAAGGAAGAGGTTTATTGGCGGCTTTCTCAGGTGATCAGCAAGGATTTCATGATCGATCACTTCTCCATCTATGAAGTGGCGACAAGCAAGAATAAATTGCTCCCCATGATAGTGGACGGCATTCCCGACAAGGACTGCTGCTGGTGTGATCCGCAGGTTCTGGTGCGGGCGGATGCCTGCCGCGCCAAACGAACCGGCCATCTGGTGGACGGTATCAGCACCCCCGGAATCTGTACCGCGTTCTCACCGCGCGAGGATCATGCGCAAGCGTTCCATGTCTGTATTCCGATGATTCAGTCGGGGTCGGTCGGAGGTGTAGTGCAGGTGGTTACCGATCCGGACCGAAAGGCCCTGGCCTGCAATATGATGCCGTTTATCGAGGTCTATCTGCGTGAGGCCGCCCCTGTTCTGGAGGCGAAGCGGCTTATGAGCACGTTGCGCGAGTCGGCTCTGCGCGATCCCATGACCGGTCTGCATAATCGGCGCTTCCTGCAGGAATATGTGGATATCCTGATCTCCTATACCGATCGCAACAAGAGCAACTTCACGGTATTGATGGCGGATCTGGATTACTTCAAGCAGGTAAACGATACCTATGGGCACGAGGCAGGCGACGCTACGCTGAAGGCCCTGGCAAAGGCGTTGACCAACTGCGTACGTGGTTCCGATCTGGTTATTCGCTACGGCGGCGAAGAGTTCCTGATCCTGCTGCGGGATACGGCTCCGGAGTCCGGGCTGAAGGTGGCGGAGAAGATTCGCGAAACCATCGAAAATATGAAGGTCGAGCTGACAGGCATCGTGATCAAGAAAACCCTGTCCCTGGGGGTGTCAGGATATCCGGATGACAGCAGCAATTTCTGGCAGGTGGTCAAATATGCTGATGTGGCCTTATACAAGGCGAAGGACGCGGGGCGCAACCGGGTGCTCCGCTTTACCCCCGATATGTGGACGGACGAAGAAGCCTATTGAGGTGGTGAAGCGCTCCCACCTGATCCTCAGACGGATTCGGCTCGTTCCCATGCCCCGCCGGCTATGCCTGCAGGGTGATTCCGTGAGACCGCAACTGTTTCGGTGTACAATCCGGTCCCTGAGTTGAAAAGCAAAAAGGAACCGAGTCTGTGGCCGCCCTGAAAAATGACCGTCTTCTCCGCGCCCTCATGCGCGAACCCGTCGATATAACCCCGGTTTGGATGATGCGTCAGGCGGGGCGTTACCTGCCGGAATACCGCGCCACGCGGGCTGCGGCAGGCAGCTTTATGGATCTCTGTAAGAACCCGGATTTGGCCTGTGAAGTGACCATTCAACCGCTGGAACGGTTTCCCCTGGACGCCGCCATCCTGTTTTCCGATATTTTGACCATCCCGGACGCCATGGGTCTGGGACTCCAATTCGCAGAAGGCGAAGGCCCCGGATTCGAGCGCCCGGTACAGGATGCGGCCGCGGTGCAGAGACTGGGGGTGCCGGATCCGGAGCAGGATCTCGGTTACGTGATGGATGCGGTACGCGTTATCCGCAGAGAACTGGACGGGCGGGTGCCTTTGATCGGTTTTTCCGGCAGTCCCTGGACCCTGGCAACCTACATGGTCGAGGGCGGATGCACCAAAAACTTCGCTAAGTGCAAGGGGATGATGTTCGACCGACCGGACCTGATGCACCAGTTGCTCACTACCGTTGCCGATGCGGTGACTGTCTATTTGAATGCCCAGGTGGCGGCGGGCGCCCAGGCGGTGATGATCTTCGATACCTGGGGCGGCGTGTTGAGTCCGCGGGAATACGAGCAGTTCTCTCTCGCCTACATGGAGCGCATCATCCAGGGGCTGGTTCGTGAGAATGAGGGCCGCCGGGTGCCGGTAATACTGTTTACTAAAGGCGGCGGGCAGTGGTTAAGCCGTATGTCGGATAGCGGATGCGATGCCCTGGGAGTGGACTGGACCACCGATCTGGCGGATGCGCGGGTGCAGGTACGGGATCGGGTGGCGTTACAGGGCAATCTTGATCCCTGTATCCTCTATTCCTCCCCGGAGCGGATACGGGAAGAGGTGGCGCGGGTGCTGGACAGTTATGGCCACGGTCCCGGGCATGTCTTCAATCTGGGCCATGGGATCCATCCGGATGTGAATCCCGATAACGCCGCCGTGTTGGTGGAGGCGGTGCACGAGTTGAGTGTGCCCTACCACCAGTAGCCGTAAATTTTCCTTTCCGGATTGCCGCTCTCTTTTGTAGAACCGGTCAAAAAAATTTAAATTTTCCGGCATTCAGGGGACATTTCAAATCTCTTTTCACGCTTATGACGCACATTCAGCGTCGATTCAGCTAAAGTAAACCAGAATAACTCCATAGTCAGATCGGGAGAGGGGAATCGTACCCGCGATGGCCTCCCGGTCCGACGCAAATTGAGCCGGACGCCTTCCAGGCAAGACTGCAAATCACGCAGCCTGACTACAAGGCGCCACCGAACCTGAATATTTCGGATAAGGAGAAACTGACGATGTTGCAAAAAATAAAAATCTTAACGGCCTTGCTGCTGCTTGCTCCGATTATCGCTCTGGCAGACCTCACAGGTACCTGGCAGGGTGACGATGGAGGCACCTACTATCTGCGGCAGGTGGGGAACACCCTTCATTGGTATGGTGAGAGTTCGGCCAACAATCCGAACTGGTCCAACGTCTATTACGGCCACGTTCAAGGCGGCCAGATTAACGGATCCTGGGCGGACGTACCCAAAGGGCAGATCATGAACCGCGGACAGATGAAGCTGAGCATCAGGAACAACGGCAATGTGCTGGTAGCGATACATAAAACCGGCGGATTCGGCGGTTCCCGCTGGACTCGTGCCGGTTATGTGGCTCCGGCGCCGCAGCCGATCGGTCCGATTACTCCTATACCTCAGCCTGCCGGTCCGCTGATCCCGGTGTTGCCGCTGAATGAGGATTGTATCGGTTTTAATCCTGCCAATACCGAGGTAAAGAACATCAACGGCAGCTGGAAGATCGTGGAAGGTAATCACTGGATGTTTGACTTCGGTCCCAAGGAGCAGGAAGCGAGAACGGCATTGCGTGTCATCAAAACCTATAATGCCAATCAGTCCTGCTTCGTCGGTCGGCCCCACGCCTCCTTCACCTATCTGAAGGTCGGCAATCAGGCGCCTGCCGGGCACATGCCGGGTGAAGACTGCGTCGGATTCAATCCTGCCAGCACTCAGGTGCAGAATGTCAACGGCAGCTGGAAGATCGTGGACGGCAGCCACTGGATGTTCGACTTTGGTAATAAGGAAGATGAAGCCCGCCAGTCCCTGCGTATTATCAAGCACTACGGCTTCAACAAGTCCTGCTTCGTAGGACGGCCCGGTCCCAGCTTTACCTATCTTCGTAAATGAAGGAGATAGGCTGACGGTCGGGTAAGGCCCTGTTCCCCCGGCCGTGGCCGAACCGGAAAAAGCGGGTTGGAGAGAGATCTCTGATCCGCTTTTTCCATTGAAATTTGGATACTCATGGACGGAAAAATACTAGGACGATCAAGGGCGTTCCTTCGGGTGCTGAACGCGGAGTTGTCAATCGTTCATGATTATCCTATCTTGTTTAAAGGGCCTCTGATCAGGTCCATAATGGGCGAGAAACCCTAAACAGAGACTCCTTAGGGAAAGCGACAAAGGGAATGGAGTGAATCAGATCGATTCCGATCAGCGTGGTTCGGACAGGCGGTCCGGTATGGAACGCCGGCTGAGCCGGATGGAAGGGCATGGTTCCGAACACAGGATGTCCTGGGAGGACCAGCGTGCCCAGTATTGGACGCGCTTGCTGTTTTGCATATTGGCACTCCTCTATTTCAATTTCGGCGGTGCGGAACAGGTACGAGTTTGGACCAGCCTGCAGGTGGTCAATCTGGCTTTTATAGCCTTCGGCATCGAAATTCTGTTTTTCATGCACCACGCCTCACGGGTTCCCCATGCTCCTTGGCGTCAGCGTCTGACCATGTGGGTGGATATCGCTATGGCCTCCTTCGCGGTGCTGGCGGATACCACCATCAGTTCTCCCGGGTTTCTGGTCTTTCTGATGGTGATTCTCGGAAACGGTATGCGTTATGGCCTGCGATTGTTTGCCGAAGCCGTAGTGGGCAGCCTCAGTGCGGCGGTGCTGATCGTAAGCCTGCGGCTGTCAGATTACGTGGATCTGTTCTCTGTCAGCTCCATATTCTTTCTCGTTTTCTTCGCAATTATTGTTCTCTACTCCTATACCCTGACGGCCAAGATCGAGTCCGGCCGGGCCAAGCTTACCCATGAGCGGAATATCGATTCCCTGACCGGACTGCTCAATCGGCGTGCCTTGATTGAGTTGTCCTCGCCCCTCTTTCAGTGCCGGGAGAACGAAAGCGGCGTAGTTGTGTTGTTCGCTGATCTGGACGGCTTCAAAGCCGTCAACGATACCCATGGTCATCATGTGGGTGATCGTGTACTGACGGCGGTTGCAAACAGGATTGCAAAGGTTGTACGTAACGATGACCTGGTGGCGCGCTATGGGGGTGATGAGTTCCTGCTATTATTACCCTGTGCCACCAGGGAAGGCGGTGAACTGGTTGCCCTACGTCTCAGGCAGGCGATCGAAGATTATGCCAGGGAAAACGATATCGATTTCAGTATTTCCATCGGTATGGGCAAATACCCGGATCATGGCCATGACCTGGAGAGCGTGGTCAAAAGCGTTGATCAGGCCATGTACCGCAGCAAAATCGAACATGGCGGTGGGGGTATTCTGCACGTGGATGGTTCTGAATTTGAAACGGCGGGGCCTGCATCCGGGTCAATTCATTGATACAGCCGTTTCTCCGCCAGACGAAAACACAAATATTCCGCGCTGGCTTTGGATCTCCGTCGGAATAGTATGCGCCTTGGGTATTCTGATCGCGGGCGCTGGATACAGGCTCATCCATGCTTGATCCAGGGAGCGTCTGGGAAAGTCGAAATGCCAACCCGGGAAGTTGTTGGTTCTGTAACTTTTATCGTCGTCACATGGAGGGGTAGCACATGAAAGTATCCGTTCGTAGTAATCGTGCAGTTCTGGCCGCTATCTTTGCTGTAGTTCTGCTGGGTTTTTCTATTGCCACGGCCATGGCTTGTCGTTCGTACGCGGAAAAAAAAGAGGATGCGGAGGAATTCTGTAAAAAGGATCTCGATTGCAAGCCTCCGCTGGTGGTGGTCTGTTACGGTATACCCAGGGAGTGGAAATGTCGCTGTGAAAAGCCTAAAGAGAAGGAAGTCAAAAAGCTCAAACAGGAGAAGGATAGCGACTACACAATCAACAAGAACGTAGACAAGGCATCTCCCAAACTGCTGGAAGAAAAGTAGACTGCGCAGGTGAATAAAGGTGCGCAGGGTGGGAAATGGAAGTTTCCTCAGCCGGCGTAAAATAGCGGATTAGAGATCGCTCTCTAATCCGCTTTTTCCTGGTGGTCGGGTCTTCGGATGCGGTCCGTCCCGCAACTAAGTGGCGGACAGCTCCGAGGTGCAGTTAGGGCAACGGGTCGCCTTGATCGGAATGCTGGAAAAACAGTAGGAACACTCTTTGGCAGTCGGTTCTTCAGGGGCTGCTGTCTCTTCGCGTTTGAGTTTATTCAAGCTCTTGATGAGTAGAAAAACAGCGAAGGCGACAATGAGGAAACTTATTACGCTGTTCATGAAAAGGCCGTAGCTTAGCGTTACCGCGCCTGCTTCCTCGGCCATGGCCAGAGTCATATAGGGTCCGGCCGTCGCGCCGTCCCTGAGGGTAATGAACAGGTCGGAAAAATCAACGCCGCCGAGCAGTAGCCCTATAGGCGGCATCAGTACGTCGTTTACCAGGCTCTTTACTATAGTTCCGAAGGCGCCGCCGATAATGATACCCACGGCCATGTCGACGACGTTTCCCCGCATGGCAAATTCTTTGAATTCTTTAAGCATAACCTTGTCCTCTCTAGATCATTGGCTCTGGAAGAAGATTATCAGACTCCCCGCATAGACTCCTTCATTTTGCTCAGCAGGTCGCGGATAACGGACATAAAACGGAACTCGGAAATATGCGTGGGCCGGGACTTGGCCCTAAGCGCTTTCCGGAGAATATGCTTAAAGCCTATTCAAGGCAAGGGAATGAAAAAAGCGGATTAGAGATAGCTCTCTAATCCGCTTTTCCCTTGGGCGTGTCGCCGGGCCGGAGTCCCGGCCGCGGTTACAGTCTGACGTTCACCGGCACGCCGTGGTATTGCAGCATCATGTCGTCGGCCGACATGCCGCAGGCCAGGCCCACCAGTTCCGGCAGGAACAGCACCGGTAACTGGAACTGCTTGCCGGTCTGAGCCAGCGCCTTGGCCTGGGATCCGTCCATGCTCTTGAAGCAGAGCGGGCAGGAGGTGACCATCAGATCGACCCCTTTTACGTGTGCCCCCTCCAGCACATTGGAGGTCATCTGCATGTTGAGCTTGTTGTTGGGCCAGGCCAGGTGATAGCCGCAGCAGTCGTCCTTGGTGTCATATTCCACCAGCTGAACCCCCAGCACCTTCAGAACATCCTCCAGGGAGGTGGGATTATTGGACGACTCATAGCCCTGAATGTCAGCCGGGTTGCGGGTATGACAGCCGTAATAGGAGGCAACCCTCAGGCCGTTGAGGGGATTGGTTACCCGCTCTTTCAGCTTATCCAGCCCTACATCCTGCGCGAGGACCCAGAGGGTATGGGTAATCTGGCATTCGCCTTTATACTCCATGCCGTCTTCGGCCAGGATCTCATTGACCTGTTTCATCACCTCCGGTTCTTCACGCATGCGTTTCTGGGCGTTGGAGATGACGTTGAAGCAGGTGGAACAGGGCGTATAAAGGGGTAACCCCATCTGTTCTGCATGGGCCATGTTCTTGGCGTTGACCGCCAGGGAGGTCAGCTCCGAGCGCTCCTCGATAACGCCGGAGCCACAGCAGACGGCATCGTGGATAAGCTCCAGTTCCACGTCGACCTTGGCGAACACGTTCTTCAGGATATCGAAGAAACGGGCGTCCGCTCCCTGAAAGCAGCAGCCGGAATAGAATCCGTAACGTATGGTCTCGCTCATGTCTTGTTCTCTCCTCTGGACTCGAGTTCAGAAACCCGATCGTAGATTTTTTGTGTTTGGTTCTGACCGCCCAGAGTACAGACTTGACGTTCGGGCTCGATTCCGTGTTTCTTCAGATAGGCGTCCGCCGCCTCGATGGCGGCCCAGCCCTTCGGTCCGTTGACCACCACCGGCAGCATCGGCTTGTTGACCTGACCGTACTTGGCCACGTCGCCTGAGTAGGCTTTGGCGCGGCGGGAACCGGGGGTGTCGTGTATGCCGTCGTCGATAGACATCTTGCGCAGCCGCTGAATGGAGATGGCCGGACGGGTATCCTTGGGGCAGACGTTGATGCACTTGCGGCACTGGGCGCAGGACCAGAGTCCCTGGTCCACGGCGGCCTGCATGCGCTCCCCCTGGAAGCTGTCGCGTACGTCGGCGGAGAAGCGGTAGGCCTTGCCGAGGGTCAGTGGTCCGGCATAGCCCGGGTCGGCGAATACCGCCGAACAGGCCGAGTAACAGGAGCCGCATAGGATGCAGTCGGTGATGTAGTCGAAGCGACCAAACTCCTGCCTGGACATCAGAGACTCCTGTTCCAGTGTCTCCGGGATGCGGTCGTGGTTCTCCATCAGGTAGGGATGCATCTTGGCCAGTTTCTCGATGACCGGATCGATGTCCACCACCAGGTCCCGCAGGACCGGCATGTTCTTCATCGGTTGGATCATCACCGATTCCTGTTTGAAGTCCTCCAGGATCGGCATTAACTGAGTGCTGCAGGCCAGCACCGGCTTGTTGTTCACCCGTACGGCACAGGAGCCGCAGATCTTGGAGCGGCAGAAGGCGCGGAAGGTAAGAGAGCTGTCCTGGGTGTTCTTGATCAGGCGCAGTACCTCCAGCACGGTCATGCCGGTTTCCACATTGACCTTGAAGTTGTCGAAATAGGGTGATTTGTGTTTTTCCGGGGTAAACCGCTGTACGCGGATATTGGCAAGAATACTCTTGCGATCCGGTGTGATTTTTTCGCTCATGCTGGCATCTCCTTAGTAGGTGCGGGCCGTGGGCTGGAACTCGGTGATGGTGACGGGTGCGAAGTCCAGCTTGGGACTGCCGTCATCACCTCGGGTGGCCATGGTGTGCACCAGCCAGTTATTGTCATCACGCTCCGGGTGGTCTTCGCGGGTGTGGGCGCCGCGGGACTCCTTGCGCTCCAGGGCGCCCGCCGCCACTACCTCCGCCAGATCGAGCATGTTTTTCAACTCCAGAGCCGCAACCAGTTCGGTATTGAAGGCCTTGGTCTTGTCGCCCACCCGGACGGTGCTGAATTTTTCTTTCAGTTCGGCCAGCTCATCCACCGCTTCCTGCAGATCCTTGGCGTTGCGGTAAACGCCCACCTTCTCCGACATGAGCTTGCCCATGGCCTGGCGGATGTTGGGAACGCTGATCTCACTCTCGCCGTCCAGCATGTCGGCGATCATTTTGGAGTCCGCCTCTTCCTGCTCGGTGCCTACCGGCACGAAGTAGCTGTTGCGGGCATACTCCAGGGCGTGCTTGCCGGCGCGCCGGCCGAAGACCAGGATATCCAGCAGGGAGTTGCCGCCCAGGCGATTGGCACCATGGACCGAGACGCAACCCGCCTCCCCTGCGGCATAGATGCCCTGAATGGCGGTCTGGCCGTTCATATCGGTATGGATGCCACCCATGGAGTAGTGGGCGGTGGGCTTGATGGGGATCGGTTCCTGTATCGGATCCACACCCTCGAACTCGATGCAGAGTTCGCGGATCTGAGGCAGCCGCTCGATAATGCGCGCTTCGCCCAGATGGGTGAGATCCAGGAAGACCTCGCCCTCCGGTCCGCCGCGGCCTTCCCGTACCTCGGTCTCGCAGGAGCGGGAGACCAGGTCGCGGGGCCCCAGTTCCATCTTCTCCGGGGCGTAACGGCTCATGAAACGCTCACCCTGACCATTCAGCAGATAACCGCCTTCACCTCGGGCGCCCTCGGATACCAGGATACCGGTGCGGCGCAGGCCGGTGGGATGAAACTGGATGAACTCCATGTCCTTGATGGGCAGACCGGCACGATAAATCATCGCCGTGCCGTCGCCGGTGTTGCCGTAGGCGTTGGAGGTGCGGGTCCAGTAGATACGTCCGTGTCCCCCGGTGGCCAGAATGACCGCCTTGGCCTGAATGGTGTGAACACGCCCGGTCTGGATGTTGAGGGCGGTCACCCCCTGACAACGTTTACCGTCGTGCAGCAGGGAGAGGGTTTGCCACTCGTTGAGGAAATTCACGCCGTGGCGGATACCCTGCTCATACAGGGTGTGAAGCATCACATGCCCCACCTTGTCCGCGGAGTAGCAGGCCCTTGGCTTGGAGGCGCCGCCGAAGGGCCGTTGGGCGATCTTGCCGTCGTCGGTGCGGGAGAAGGGGCACCCCCAGTGCTCCATCTCGCGCACTACCATGGGTGCTTCGCGGGTCATGATTTCGGCTGCATCCTGGTCCGCCAGGTAGTCGGAACCCTTTACCGTATCGAACCAGTGATCCTGCCAGGTGTCGGTGCCATCCAGGTTGGCCAGGGCGGCGTTGACCCCGCCCTGGGCCGCTCCGGTATGGGAGCGGGTGGGATAGACCTTGGTTAAAACGCCTACCTGTACGTCCTCCTCCAGTCGTGATTCGAGGGCGGCGTAAAGGCCTGCTCCCCCGGAACCAACGATTAAGATGTCATATGTCAGCACGGGCTAACTCCTTTGTTATTGGTAAATATCTGCCTGACGCAGCGGTCAATCTCTGCGCTGAGTAATAGGAAAATTCGTATATTTCAATATTGAGGATTGATCTTTTTAGGGAAAAACAGAGGCGCAATCAACCCCTGTCCCAACTGGGGTATATTTGGAATTTGTATAGAAAACGGCAAAAAGAGGGGTGTTTGGTTTCCCTAGGAAATATGTGGATTTCCTAGGTTTCCGGCTCATAGGCAAGGTTCGGACCCAGCCACCGCTCCACCTCTCTTTGCTCCATATCCTTGCGCCGCGCATAGTCCTGCACCTGATCCAGTCCGATCCGGCCCACGGCGAAATAATGTGCCTCCGGGTGGGCGAAATAGAGTCCGCTTACGGAAGCGGTGGGGACCATGGCCTTGCTGTCGGTGAGCCAGATGCCGGTGTTCTGCTCCACCGAGAGAAGATCCCACAACAGCTCCTTTTCGGTGTGGTCCGGTGAGGCGGGATAGCCGAGGGCGGGGCGGATGCCGGTGTACTGCTCCGCGATCAGCTGGTCGTTGCTCAGGGCCTCGTCGGGGGCATAGCCCCAGTATTCCCTGCGCACCTGTTGGTGCAGCCATTCCGCCAGGGCCTCGGCCAGCCGATCGGCCAGGGCTTTCAGCATAATGGCGTGGTAGTCGTCGTGGTCGGCCTCGAATTCCCGCAGCTTCTCGTCGATACCGAGACCGGCGGTACAGACAAATGCGCCGATAAAGTCGATCTTCCCGCTCACCTTGGGGGCGATGAAATCGGCCAGGCAGTCATTGGCCGCACCCTCCGGCTGTCGGCCCTGTTTACGCAGGTGATGTAGAACGGTGAGGGTTTCGGAGCGGGATACGTCTCCGTAGACCTCGATATCGTCTCCCACGGCGTTGGCCGGAAAGAGACCCAACACCGCTTTTGCCCGCAGCCAGCCTTCCGTGATGATGCGCTGGAGCATTGCCTGGGCGTCGGCAAAGAGTCTGGTCGCCTCCTCACCCTTTTCGGGGTCCTGCAGGATCTGGGGGTAGCGACCTTTGAGCTGCCAGGTGTGGAAGAAAAAGGTCCAGTCGATATAGCCGGTCAGTTCGGCAACGGGAATATCCTCCAGCACCTTGACACCGGGCCTGGCCGGGACCGTCGGGGAGAAGCGGGACCAGTCGATAGCGGCCGGGTTCCGTCGCGCCTCAGCAACGGGAACGAGGTTGCGCGCCTCATTCTTCGCCGCCCGCCGTTCCCGCACCGCCTGGTATTCGGCCCGCAGGGTGTGCATGAATCTATCACGCTGTTCCACCGACAACAGGCTGGCGGCCACTCCCACGGCACGGGAGGCATCCGGCACATAGACCGACGGATGGTCGTAGACCGGTTCGATCTTCACCGCGGTGTGGGCCTTGGAGGTGGTGGCGCCACCGATCAACAGCGGCTGTTTCATGCCGAGCCGCTGCATCTCCTTGGCCACATGTACCATCTCATCCAGGGAAGGTGTGATAAGGCCGGAGAGACCGATGATGTCCGCCTGTGCCTCCTGTGCCCGTTTCAGGATCTCGTCCGCAGGTTGCATCACCCCGGCGTCGATCACCTCGTAGTTGTTACACTGCAATACCACGGCGACGATATTTTTGCCGATATCGTGCACATCCCCCTTTACGGTGGCGAGCAGGATCCTGCCCTGAGACTGAACGCCGCACGCCGCCTTTTCCTCTTCCATATAGGGCTCCAGGTAGGCCACCGCCTTTTTCATCACCCGGGCCGATTTCACCACCTGAGGCAGGAACATCTTGCCGGCACCGAACAGATCGCCGACGGTGTTCATGCCTTCCATCAAGGGACCTTCAATCACCTCCAGGGTTCGGGACGCCTGTTGCCGCGCCTCCTCGGTGTCCTGGTCGATGAATTCGGTTATGCCTTTAACCAGGGCATGTTCGAGCCGCTTGTTGACGGGCCAGGAGCGCCACTCCAGGTCCCCCTTCTTCTCGGCCGTACCCCCGTCACCTTTATATTTGGGCGCCAGGTCGATAAGCCGTTCGGTGGCACCGGGATCGCGATTGAGTACCACATCCTCCACCGCCGAGCGCAGTTCTTCCGGGATCTCGTCATACACTGCCAGTTGTCCGGCGTTGACGATACCCATGTCCAGCCCCGCCTGGATGGCGTGGTACAGAAATACGGCATGGATTGCCTCCCGTACCGGGTTGTTACCGCGGAAACCGAAGGAGATATTGGATATGCCGCCGGATACCAGGGCGCCGGGAAGGTTTTGCTTAATCCAGCGCACCGACTCGATGAAGTCCACGCCGTAGTTGGCGTGTTCTTCGATGCCGGTACCCACGGTGAGGACGTTAGGATCGAAAATGATATCCTCGGCGGGGAAGCCGGCCTGTTCGGTAAGTATGCGGTAGGCGCGGGCGCAGATCTCGATGCGCCGCTCCAGACTATCCGCTTGACCCTGCTCGTCGAAGGCCATGACGATAACGGCGGCGCCGTAGCGGCGGCAGAGCCGGGCGCGTTCCATGAAGGTCGCCTCACCCTCCTTCAGGGATATGGAGTTGACGATGGTTTTCCCCTGCACGCACTTCAGGCCCGCCTCCAGGATCTCCCACTTGGACGAATCGATCATGAACGGGACCCGGGCGATCTCCGGCTCGGAGGCGCATAGATTGAGAAAGCGGTGCATGGCGGCCACCCCGTCCAGCATTCCCTCGTCCATGTTCACGTCGACGATCTGGGCACCGTTCTCCACCTGGGTGCGGCAGATCTCCAGGGCCTCATCGTATTTGTCTTCAAGGATCAGTCGCTTGAACTTCGCGGAACCGGCCACGTTAGCCCTTTCCCCTATGTTCACGAACAGGGAGTTCTCCTCTATGTTGAAGGGATCCTGGCCGGAAAGGCGGCAGGCAGGGGCGGGTTTGGGAGCCGGGCGCGGGGCCTTGCCGGCGACCCTCTCGGCAATGGCGGCTATGTGCAGCGGCGTGGAGCCGCAGCAACCTCCCACGATGTTTATCAGTCCCGCATCGGCCCATTCGCCGATGTAGTCGGCCATATGGGCGGCATCGAGGTCGTACTCGCCAAACTCGTTGGGCAGGCCGGCGTTGGGGTGGGCGGAGACACGGCATTCCGCCAGCTCCGCAAGTTCTTCGATGTGTTGACGCAGCTTGTCCGGGCCAAAACCGCAGTTCAGGCCGATAGAGAGGGGTTCGGCATGGCGCAGGCTGTTGTAGAAGGCCCCCACGGTCTGGCCCGAGATCTCGATTCGGCCGGAACGTCCCACCGTGCCGGAAATCATGATCGGTAGACGGCGACCCAGTTCTTTGAACAGCCCGGTGAGCGCGAATATTGCGGCCTTGGCGTTGAGGGAATCGAATATGGTTTCCACCAGAAGGATATCCACCCCCCCCTCGATCAACCCGGCGGCGGCTTCAGTGTAATCGCTAACCAGCTCGTCAAAGGTGATGGCACGGGCGCCGGGGTCATTGACATCCACGGAGGTGGAGGCCGATTTCTGGTTGGGTCCAAGGACGCCGGCCACGAACCGCGGCTTTTCCGGCGTAGTGTATTTATCCGCTGCCTCTCTGGCGACACGGGCGGCCGCCAGGTTGATCTCGCGGGCATGAGACGAGAGTTGGTACTTGGCCAGATCGCTGGCGGTGGCGTTGAAACTGTTGGTTTCGACGATATCGGCGCCGGCCTCGAGGTACTGTTCGTGGATACCGCGGATGATCTCCGGTCGGGTCAGTACCAGCAGGTCGTTCATCCCTTTGAGATTGACCGGCCAGTCGGCGAAACGCTCACCCCGGTAGTCTCCTTCCTCAAGGCCGTGGCGCTGAATCATGGTGCCCATGGCGCCGTCCAGGATCAGGATGCGCTGCTCGAGCAGGGTTTTCAGTTCTGCGGTGCGGTCTCGGTTCGTCATGGGATGGGCGCTGGTTTAAAAAAGAGGGCAATTATAGATGGTTTGCTGCTTTTCTGCCTGTTTGGCCGCACACTGGGTTGCCACAGAGGCGCAGAGCACACAGAGGATTAACCATACTTTCTATAGTCGAAGGAGTCTGTCATTAAAAGTCATTTCGAGCGAAGCTAGAAGTCCGCGCCAGTGTCTCGGGCGCCGGTGAGAAATCTCCATAAGATCCCTCGCGGTTACCCGGGACAAGGATCTTTTCCTTTGGTCGAGGTGACAATCATCAGATTAGTCAGAGGTTCCCTAAACCGCAGTATCGCCGTAAACAAAGCGAACGAATTGTAAAAGTTCGACTAATCGAACGTACTATTAAACTACTATCAATAAACTCTGTGACCTCTGTGTCTCCGTGGCAATAGTCAAATGAACAGCGAAATCGAGCAAGTGCGACAGTGGCTTCGGGAGACGGAATCGGTTGTGGTGCTGACCGGCGCCGGTATATCCGCTGAGAGCGGGATTCCCACTTTCCGCGGGGAAGGCGGGCTGTGGCGCCGGTTCCGGGCGGAGGAGCTGGCGACGCCGGAGGCGTTCGGTCGGGATCCGAAGCTGGTCTGGGAGTGGTACGACTGGCGGCGCGGGATTGTTGCTGAGGTGCAGCCGAATCCCGGCCATTACGCCCTGGCCAGGCTGGAGGAGGAGCGGGCGGGGTTCAGTCTCATTACCCAGAATGTGGACGGTCTGCACGACCTGGCGGGCTCGAAAAGCCCGCTGAAGCTGCACGGCGATATCTGGGAGGTGCGCTGTACCCGCTGCAGCTTTCGGGGGGTTAATCGTGAAGTCCCCTTGTCCGAGATACCGCCCCGCTGCGGATGCGGCGCCCTGCTGCGGCCGGATATCGTCTGGTTCGGTGAGTCACTGCCGGCCGGGGTGATCGAGGCGGCATGGAGCCGTTCCGAACAGGCGGACCTGTTCCTGGTGGTGGGTACCTCCGCTCTGGTGCAGCCGGCGGCCAGTCTGCCGCTGGCGGCGAAGAGGTGCGGCGCCCGTCTACTGGAGATCAATCCGGATCACACCCCCCTCACCCCGCAGGCGGATATCCATCTCTCCGGCCCGGCGGGGGAGATCCTGCCGCTGCTTTTGGGTTGAATTCAGGTCTCGGGCTGGACCCGCCCTACAAATTCCTGCAGACGTGATTTCGTGCACCATCCTGGAGCAAAAACCGGGGAGGCGATTGATAATTGTCAATGATTTAGATTTAGAACAACTCTAATAATCCTCCTGGGGTGAGTTGCCGAACAGCGACCGGGAATTCGCCTCCCCTATCAGCATAAGCCACCGCGTTATCTTAAATGTTAAGGAGGATAACTTTAATGAAGAAGCTTCTTTCAACTGTCGTAGCCGGGGCCTTAGGCTTCGCAGCCGCCGGCGTATCGGCAAAAGAACCCATTCAGCCCATCGAGCCGGCAGCAGGCGTCAACGGCGCCATGGCGGAGTTGGGCAAGAAACTCTATTTTGATCCACGACTTTCCAAATCCGGTTTCATCTCCTGTAACTCCTGTCATAACCTGAGCATGGGCGGTACCGATAATCTCAAGACCTCCATCGGCGACCATTGGCAGCAGGGTCCGATCAATGCGCCGACGGTCCTGAACTCCAGTATGAATCTGGCCCAGTTCTGGGACGGCCGGGCCGAGGATCTCAAGGCCCAGGCGGGCGGTCCTATCGCCAACCCGGGTGAGATGGCGTTCAGCCATGAATTGGCCGTGGATGTCCTGGCGTCCATTCCGGCCTATGTGGCGGAGTTTAAGCAGGTGTTCGGAAAAGAAGGGATCGATATCGACAAGATCACCGACGCCATAGCGGAGTTCGAAAAGACCCTGGTTACTCCCAACTCCCGTTTCGACCAATGGCTGAAGGGGGACGAAAAGGCATTATCCGCCGACGAAATGGCCGGTTATGCGCTGTTCAAGGACAGCGGCTGCACCAGTTGTCACAACGGTCCGGCCGTGGGCGGCAACTCCTTCCAGAAGATGGGGGTTGTGGAACCCTATCAGGCAAAGAGCCCCGCGGAGGGGCGGGTGGCTGTAACCGGCAAGGACGCGGACCGCTTCAAGTTCAAGGTGCCGACCCTGCGTAACGTGGAGATGACCTATCCTTACTTCCACGACGGTGAGGCCGAGACCCTGACCGAGGCGGTGGATGTCATGGGGCGTTTGCAGCTCGGCAAGAAGTTCAACGAAAAGGAGAACGCGCAGGTCGTGGCTTTTCTCAAGACCCTGACCGGCGATCAGCCGTCCTTCGCGCTGCCGATACTTCCGCCTTCGACGGATAAGACGCCGCAGCCCAAGCCCTTCTAGTAACCTTCGGGCCGGTCGCGTCCGGCCGGGGATCGCGGTGCGTTCATTACTTATGGACGCACCGCGTATTTCCTGACGCCGTAATATAATAGTCAGGCCGGGTAGGCGCCGCGGCGGGTAACGAGCGGTGTTTCGCGCGGAAGTATCTTCCAGACACGCATCCATATGATTTCAGTTGGAGACAAGCATGCCAAATACACAAGAGAATCTGAAAGAGGCCTTCGCCGGTGAGAGCCAGGCCAACCAGAAGTACCGGGCCTTTGCAAAAAAGGCGGAAAAAGAGGGGTTCCCGAATATTGCCCGCCTGTTCCTGACCACGGCCGAGGCGGAACGGATCCATGCCGAAGGGCATCTCAGCGCACTGGACGCCGTCGGGTCCACCGCCGAGAACCTTCAGGCAGCTATCGACGGCGAGACCGATGAGTACACTCAGATGTATCCCCCGATGTTGGAGCAGGCTGAAGAAGAGGGGCATAAGGCAAAACGTATGTTTCATTACGCGGTCAAGGCGGAGGAGGTGCACGCCAACCTTTATAAGATGGCATTGGAGGCGGCACGGCGGGGAGAGGATCTTACCGAGACGGCGTTTTATCTCTGTCCCGTCTGCGGCCATATCGAGTTTGGTAACCCACCCGACATCTGCCCGGTGTGTCAGGCGAAGGGCGCGAGCTTCGTCCAGATCTGACAAAATCGGAATCAGTTGGGCTAGGCTTACGGTGTTGAAAGCAAAAACGGGGAACGTCCAGTCATGCCGATAACCAAACAGAAACTGATCGAGGAGCTTAACAAGGATCTGGAGTGGGAATATGCGGCGGCCGTGCAATACACTCAGCACGCAGCGGTAATCTCCGGCGCTCAATACGAATCCATCCAGAAAGAGCTGCTCATTCATGCCCAGGAAGAGATGCAGCACGCGGTAATGTTGTCCGACCAGATCGACTTTCTCGGCGGTGTGCCCTGTATCGACGTGGAGCGGCGCGAGATTTCCAGTGACGCCGTGGAGATGCTGAAGCAGGATCTGTGGGGAGAGGATAACGCTATAGAACGTTACAAGGAGCGCATCGCCCAGGCGGAGTCCCTGCGTGAGTACGGACTGCGCCGTATCCTGGAGGATATCCTGATCCAGGAAGAGGAGCACAAGCGGGACCTGCTTAATGCCCTCGATTAAGGGGGCGCAGATCAGGTGGCGTCGGGACGGGATGTCATTCCGCGCGCGTATTCATACATCACTATCGACGCCGCGACGCTGACATTGAGGCTTTCTATCTGTCCGAACTGAGGAATGGAAAGACGACGAATACCCTCATAGGCGTCGGGATCGAAACTGATGCCCATCTCCTCGTGACCAAAAATAAAAGCGCTTTTTTCCGGGAGTTCCGCAGTCATCAGTGATTCACCGTTGCTCGCCTCGAGGATGAAGAGGGTATAACCACGTTGTGTCAGGTCGCTGTAGCAGTCGGCAAATTCATCGAAAAAGCGCGTGGGGATATTTTTGAATCCGCCTTTGGATGGCGCCGGGTCGAAGGGGCCGATGCCGATCAGATGCACTTCCCGGGCGCCGAAGATTTCAGCGCTGCGGAAGATCTTGGGGACGTTGAAGCAGGCCTTAAGATGATCCAGGACAATGATGAAATCGTGCACGCCGGGCTTCGCCAGCAGATTGCGGCGGCGCTGCTTCTCATAACGCTGTAACGCCTGTCTGCGATCTCTTCTTCTGCTGGATTTACTTGGCATAACGGCTGTAGATATGGCAATACTTCACAAAATTGGGGGCTGAAACGTCATAGATAATTTGAGACAATTAATAACTCCCGAGGCCGCCAGATCGGCCTTTTTTGTTAGAGGCGTTTTCGCGAGCTCCTCTTTCGACTGCCAAGAAGGAGATCGATATGACGCAGGCAACTACCGGAAACACTATCAAGGTCCATTATACCGGCACCCTGGATGATGGTACCCAGTTTGATTCTTCCGCGGGTCGCGAACCCCTTGAGCTGACCCTCGGAGAGGGCCAGGTCATACCCGGTTTTGAAAAAGGATTGGAAGGAATGGCGGTGGGTGAGAAGAAGACCGTCCATATTCCGGCGGAAGAGGCCTACGGCAAGCATCATCCGGAGCTGGTGCAGGAGGTCCCGCGGGATAGGATTCCTGAGGAGATCGAATTGGAAGTGGGGGTGCAGTTGCAGGCCCAGGGACCCAGTGGTGCATTTGTCGTGGTGGTAACCGATCTGAACGATGAAGTGGCGACGCTGGATGGGAATCATCCCCTCGCCGGTGAGGCGTTGAACTTCGAGCTGGAACTGGTGGAGATTATC
The DNA here is from genome assembly GCA_050291465.1 of Sedimenticolaceae bacterium. Classification (GTDB taxonomy): domain Bacteria; phylum Pseudomonadota; class Gammaproteobacteria; order Chromatiales; family Chromatiaceae; genus CBFDBF01. The sequence goes on from JBNKJV010000008.1 coordinate 50,422, forward strand.
TCCTGACGCGGGTTTCTAAAGCCAAATCCCGATGCGCCTTCCCGATTATAAAGGCGGCAGTATAGTAAATCTGATGGCCTCCATTGAGGCTGGCGTGGGTGGTAGCCCTGAGGCGTATCCGCCTCTGTCCGCCCTGTCCCCGGGCGTCCTGGGTGATGGGGAAAAGGTGGTCCTGCTGGTGATCGACGGTCTCGGCTACGACTATCTCTGCGAGAAGGGCGGTGCGTTGCGGGAACATCTCCTGGGCGCTGCGACTTCGGTCTGTCCCGCTACCACTGCCAGTGCTATTACCACCTTTCTTACCGCTGTCGCTCCTCAACAACACGGGCTCACCGGCTGGTTCAGCTGGTTCCGGGAGATCGGAAGCGTATTGGCGATACTGCCGTTTCGTTCCCGGTTCGGTGGAGATCCGCTGAGCGGTGTTAGTTTCACTCCCGCTTCACTTTGCGGTGCTCCTCCCCTGTTTGACCGTATCGCGGTGAACTCACATGTGGTGGTGCCGGACTGGATGGCGGGATCCGCCTTCAATACCGCTTTCCAGGATGGTGCCAGGATGTGGCCTTATAAGGGAATGGACGGGTTGTTTGGATCCATCCTGGAGGCGATAAAGGTCAGGGAGTCTCGTTCTCTGACCTACGCTTATTGGCCGGATCTGGATACCTTGGCGCACAATCACGGTGTGGGGAGCGAGGAGGTTTCCCGGCATTTTGAGCAGCTCGACGCCGCGTTTTCCCGTTTTCTAAAACAGCTGCAGGGAAGCAGTGTACGCTTAATTGTGACCGCCGATCATGGATTTATCGATTCACCGCCGGAGCGGACCATTCTGCTGAGCGATCATCCGGAGCTTGCGGATTCTCTGATGCTCCCGCTTTGCGGAGAGCAGCGGTTTGCCTACTGTTATGTCCATCCCGACAGAACTGAGCGTTTTAAGGAATACGTGGGGAACGAGCTCGCCGAGGTCGCAGATCTTTTTTCCAGTCAGGAGCTGATCGAGGGCGGCTGGTTCGGCCTTGGCGCCGCGCATCCGGAACTGAAGAACCGGGTGGGACATTATGCCCTGGTGATGAAGGACAACTATAAGATCAAGGAGTGGGTGTTGGGGGAGAAGCGTTACCGGCACATCGGGGTGCACGGAGGCGTCAGCCGGGAGGAGATGATGGTGCCGGTGGTTTTAGTTAATAGTAAGTAGTAGAAGTATGAAGTTAGTAGTTTGTGGTTAGTAGTTCGTAGTAGGCAGTAAGAAATTGGTAGTGTAGGGAGGTGAATGCGGGGTTATCCTCTTGTCCAACTTCCAACTTCCAACTTCCAACTTCCAACTTCCAACTAAAATCTCAGCTTCTCCGCCGCTTCAGGATGATCGATAAAGCGATTGCGTGTGCCCTGCAGCTGTTCAATCAGGTCGTTGCGACGTCGTTCCTCGGCGTCCGGTGGGTCTTCCCGGTGCCACTGTTTAAGCAGTTCTCCCTGGCGTTGAAAGATCTTTAGCTGATACGCATCCTGCATATAGAACATGGCGCGGGCGATATCGCCGCGGACCTTACGACGGGGTTCCACCCTTCTGCGTTTCTCATCCACTTCAAAGTCACAGGCGCCGAAGCGGCGCAACTCGCCCAGTACCATGCCGTAGGCCATGGCGCTCCGCGCCTCGTTGATCTCGGCAATCGCAGGGTAGAGGTTGTGCAGGTCAGACTCGATGCGGTTAAAAAGAGGGCTGCTTCTGCGACATTGTATACGGCTTCGGCACCGTAACTCCTTTATCACCCAACTCATGGGAAAGACATGTTCCACATTGATTGTCCGTCCCTTGTCGCGTCCGAACCGTTTGCCGCAGTACAGGGTTTCCCCTCCTTCGGCGTATACCCTTGACCAGAATACCGGCAATGCCTCGAAATAGTCGTCAAACACCACCTGTTGCGCCGCTAAGGGGAAAGCGCCGCATATCCCCGCAATCAGCAGCAGTGAAGTGAGGACGGGGTGTTTCGGCGGCACAGGGGGTTTCCTGGGTGAATGAGCAGTATAAACGCTTCGGTGACGACGTCTGTTCGGATCTTAACTCTTTGACCGGGGTTTTCGAAAAATGTTACCTACCCGCTGTCGACTATCGTTCGCTAAAGAGGGTTGAAAATACGGTGCTTGGAGGTATAAGTCACAAAGCGCGCCAATCACCGGAAACAACTTCAGTAAAGCACCCCTGTATTTTGGCGTAGATTCGCGGTGATTAGCGTTTATTTGCGGCTAAACCTCGTAGTGTTAACAGACCCTAGGGGCGAATCGGTTCAGAAAACATTCTCCAGGATGTCCAGGATCAGACCGGTGGCCTCTTCGATAAGCAGTACGTCGTTGTCCACTATGACCCTTTTTTGCCCCGGCAGGCGCCTGGGAAGCAGGGAGCGGAGATCATCCGGGATGTCCCTTTTCTCCAGCCCCGGCGGGAGGTGTCCGTTGCGCTGCAGCTGCTGAGCAAGGCCCGGCGGGAGGGTGTCACGCTTGGCCAGACCCGGGGGTAGTCCCTTTCCCTGGCCGTCCCCTTTCTTACCCTTCGGCTTTTTCTCTTTTTCCTCATCGTCGATCTTTTTGCCGTAGCGGTCGCGGTAGTAGCGTTCTATGGTCTGCTTTTCCAGCTCAGTAAAGAGCCGGTCGACGATCTTCTCCTCTTGCGGCGGCGGTGTTCCCGCAGCGAGGGTAGGGGCGGAAAAGGCCAGGCCGAGGACGAGCCAGAACCAGAAGGCGTGTTTCATGGGGGCAGCTCCTTGCGAAAGTATATGGCTTTAAAGTGTAGCCGCCTTGATTCAGAAAGGGGGAAGAAACGAAGGATCGGCTCAAGCCAATTCCGCCGTCTCCCGAATGGTGGCCAGATTGATCGCCGGCAGGTACTCCGGTTTGGGGTCGGCGCGGCGGGTGAACTTCTTGATGATGCTCTCCAGGTTGGGCCGTTTCTCCGCCGGGCCCTCGCCGCTGCCGATGCCGCCGCCGAACTCCACGAAGTGGGTGACGCCTTCGTCCAGGGCGCACTGCAGACACCCGACCCAATTGACCGGGTGGAAGAGCTGAAAAAAGAGTCTGGAGCGGATACTGTCGGCATCCGGCTCGTGGAAGCCGCCGGTATAGTTGGAAGGGACCTTGATCTGAGGTGGAGTGAACTCCACCCGATTCAGCTCCTCCCGGAACAGGCGGGCGGCGGTTACCATGTAATAGGTATGAAAGGCCCCCTCGGTCTTGAGACGCACGGCCTTTTTCTTCGGAAACCGCTCTTCCATCTCCAACGCCAGTGCATCCAGATCGGGGCCGGCGCCCCCCACTACGGTCTGGTCCGGCAGGTTGAGCCCGGCGATGCCGCAGTAGTGTTTGTCTGCCAGGGGTCGGGCGCTTTCCAGATCAACGGTGAGGGCCATCATTTCCCCTTCACCGTGCTCACTCATTAGCTCGCCCCGTTTTGCCACCAGCCGCAGGCCGTCCTGAAAGCTGAGTGAGCCGGCCGCAACCAGGGCGGAGTATTCACCCAGAGAATGCCCCGCCGCGGCAATCGGCTGCAGGGGGTCCTGCGCCAGTTCGCGATAGAGGGTGAGGCAGGCGATATGATGGGTCAGCAATACCGGCTGGGTGAAGCGGGTAAGGTTGATCTGCCCCTCCGGGTCCTGGAAAGAGAGTCTGGCCATGTCCAGCCCCAGCACGTCGCTCGCCTCTTCATAGACGAGGCGGACAGACTCGAACTCCCCATGCAGGTCGCTGCCGATGCCGGGGTATTGTGAACCCTGGCCGGGAAATATGAAGACGGGGCGTTGTTCGTTACTGGGCATATCGTTCTCTCCAGGGTGGGTCTGCGCATGGATCCGGGCTGGTGCGGGAGAATAGACATATTCGGCGTTCAGGGCAAGGGAGCCTCGGTTTAACACCCGAAGGGTGGATTCCCCCGCTTCTTGATCCGCTTCACTACCAATTTCCGACGTGAGATGTTAGAAAGTTGTTCGTGAGAAGTCGGAAGTAGGCGTGCGATGCCCGCATCCCGCCATGTGGTTTAGATTAAGGAGTGAGAGCATGTCCTCCAAATTAATGGTGTTACCTAGTAAGGAATTTGGTCAGATCAGGCTGGTGCAGATCCCGGAAGATGTGGCCGAGCAGGAAGCATTTCAGCACGCGACCGGGATTATTGCCGGGGTGGAGGAGAAATCCGGTTACAGCATGGAGGACATCGAGGATGCCCTGGAGGATCACGGGTTTCGGGTGGTGGAACATCTCCTGGGTCCGGAGATAGACTGAATCACCGCCGGGGCGCGGCTTCCCCGCGGAGCCGTTTGCCTTGATGTCTTCACACCCGGCCGGGCCGGTGCCTCGTGGAGTCACGTGCTTTACCTGCCGGGCCTGCCGTATCCCTTTTTCTCCAATCGCTCCCTGACCAGGGTGACATGCAGCCGCAGGTCATACAGCTCCTCCGCGAACGAAAGCGGCACATGTATCTCCGATATCCCCCGCTCGATCTTATCGAGTTCCGCCAGCAATCGATTACTGTCGTCACTGTCCGGGCTATCCAGGTAGAACTGCCGGTCGATCTCGAGCAGTTCTCGGTACCATCGGTAGATGCGGGAGCGCATGCGCCAGCGGTAGATCGGGGGCATGATCTTGAACAGGGGCAACAGCAGCGCGATCAGCGGCAACAGCATCACCTTCAACCGGTCCACCAGGGTGGCCGCCCAGAACGGGAGATAGCGTTGCAACAGCGGGGGTCCGTAATCGTAGAAGCGCCGCGCCTCTTTGCCCAGGGGGAAATCGAGATGGGCGGCATTGGGAAACTGTCCGCTCCGCTCGAACCAGCCGCCGTCCCCGTGCACCTCTTTCGCCGCCTGCAGCAGCAGATCGATCAGCGCCGGGTGCAGATCCTCAGGCACCACCAGGTTGGCGCTGGTGGCCAGTAGAACCACCTGCTCCGCCGGAAGGTTGCGACGAAAATTTATTACACCCTCCGGAAGAACCACTCGGGACAGGTAGCGATGGATACGGGTGTAGGCATCCGCCCGTTCGAAACTCATCAGGCTTATATCCTCGTGTTCCAGCAGGGCGCGTATCAGCGGTGACCGGGGAGAGGCGACGAAGAAGGCGGCGTCCGCGTTGTTCCTGATTAGCGCGTCCGCGGCCGCCTGGCCTCCGAGGGCCTGGAGTTCAGAGGTGTCACCGTCGATGGCGTTGTCCGCCAGCAGCTGCAGCGCCAGGGCGCGGGTACCACTCCCTTCCCGCCCCACCGCGATGCGCTTCCCTTGCAGCTGGGAGATCCGCGAAAGGGGGATATCCCGGCGGTGGAAGAGCCAGATCGGCTCGAAGAACAGGCTGCCCAGGGAGCGGAGTTTGCCGGACCTGGCCAGTCCGCCGGTGCCCCCCTGGATGAAAGCAGCATCCGCCTCGCCGGCCTCCAGCCGCCGGATATTCTCCACCGAGCCTGCACTCTGGCGGACCTCGAGCTGTATCCGCTCGCGGGAAAAGATCTCCTGGTAGCGCTGGCCGAACAGATAGTAGGCGCCGTCTTCTTCGCCGGTGGAGATGACAAGTTGGTTGGGTGGCGCCGGATCGACGAACTGGTAGGCCAGAAGGAATCCGAGCAGCGTAATGAGAACCGCCGGTCCGAATATGCCGATATGTTCCCGAAACGGTCGATGGCGACGCATGTTGTGGAGAGATCCCTGGCTAAACCCGCATGGTTTTTAGGAGCCTCTGATCAAGTCCATGATGGCCGAATCAGAAGCCCCTTAACTATAGCGCCCGGATGGGCAGGAAGGAATCGGGAAAGGTGTTTTGTCCGGAGCGGCGGGATCGCCGCCCCGGACATCTTGGTTGGAGAAAAGGGGATTACAGGGCCTTTTTAAAGGTGAAGGCACCGCGGATATCCCCCTCCTTGAAGCCCCGCGCCTTGTCTTCCGGATAGAGCGCATCCAGTTTCTCCGCCACATCCGCATCAATCGCATCGCCGTGGCACTTGAGGCAGGGTTTCCCTGTCGGAATGGCCTTCATGTAACGGAAGTAGCGTTTTCCGTCCTGCTCCACGATCTCCGACAGTTCTATCTTGGTGATGTCTTCGCCCGCCCCTTTGCGGGTTTCGAACGACTGAAGGACCTCCTGTTCCCAGGCGTCCGGGGCATTCTCCCGGTTGCGTAGTTTAAGACTGGTGCGGGCCAGGCCCCAGCCGGACTGCTGCGATTTCTGCTCGGCAATCTCCGGGGCCTTGAGGTTGCAGGTACCGATGGCCTCAATGGGGCCGCCGGCTTTCATGGCTGTTTTCAGTTCGCCTTTCAGCGATCCCATGAACTCCTTGACCAGGCCTCTCGCCTCCTGGGTATATTGGGTAACCTCGTCGGCGAATACATGGCCCGGGAGTGTGGCGCAAAGCAGGGATGTCAGTAGGACTTTCTTCATGATCAGGGTTCCTTTTCTCCTTAAAACCGGCGCAGGCCTTCCGGCTCTAGCAATAGCTTTCCGGTATTGATGTGAGTATGTCTGTAAGGGACCGGAAGCAGATTCCCAGGCCCGGTCGAAACCTAGCACACTCTGCGGGCCGCGGTCAGTGGCATCCCGCACTCTGCGGGGGTTCGGTTGTCCCGGAATTTTCTAAGGTTTATTTTCGTCACAGTTCCAGCTGTACTTGGGGTCAAACCGGTAGGGATTACTGGAAAGGAGGAGCGATACCATGACCCTGCTTGAAAAGAGGAACCAATTGCCGTCGCCGGAAACGGCGCTGCCGGGTCGCTCGGAACCTTTGACGGTGCCGGAGCGCCACTTCGTCAACGGCAACCCCCTGCAACCGCCGTTCCCGACAGGGATGGAACAGGCCATGTTCGGACTCGGCTGCTTCTGGGGGGCGGAGCGCCGTTTCTGGGAACTGCCGGGGGTCTATGTGACGGCGGTGGGCTATGCCGGCGGCTATACCCCCAATCCCACCTACGAAGAGGTATGTAGCGGTATGACCGGTCATGCCGAGGTGGTGTGGCTGGTGTTCGATCCGGCACGGGTCTCTTACGATGCTCTGCTGAGCTGCTTCTGGGAGTCCCACGATCCCACCCAGGGTATGCGTCAGGGGAACGATCGGGGGACCCAGTACCGCTCCGGGATCTATACCTTCACCCGGGAACAGCACACCCTTGCGGAAGCGAGCCGGAGGCGTTATCAACAGGCGTTGGCGGAAAAGGGAAAGGGCGAGATCACCACCGAGATCCGCCAAGCGCCGCCCTTCTACTACGCGGAGGCGTACCATCAGCAATACTTGGCGAAAAACCCCTCGGGTTACTGTGGTCTGGGCGGGACCGGGGTGTCCTGTCCCGGGCCCCGCTGATGCGGAGCGGTTTGTTCCCTAGGGGGTCATCTCAATGGTGCCGCTGACGTGTACCTGCAGTTGCTGGGTCCCGGCCTCCAGGGCGGGGGCGGGAGCCGCCGCGCCCTCCATAACCATGGCCCGCATCAGCTGGGGTCGGGGCGCAATTCCCGAGGTATTGACCTGCATGCGCACCAGTCGATAACCGCTACGCCCCATCTCCCGGGACACCAGTTGCGACCGCTGTTTGAAGGCGGCAATAGCTTCTGTGATCAGCCGCTCTTCCACGCTGCGGCGCTGCTCCGGAGAGACGGTGTAGGAGATGCTGCCGACCGCGAGGTTCTTCTGTAGTTTTCCGACCAGATCGCTTAGTGCCGCCGAGTCTTTACTCTCCAGCCGGATAGATTGGCGAATACGCCAGCCCTCGAGGGTCTGTTTCCGATAGACCGGCGTGGTGTTGTATTCCAGGGTCTGGACCTTGATGGCGGATACGGTTTTTGCCTGTTTAATGGCGTTGCCTATCAGGCTGTTGACCTCCGTCGCCAGTTGCGAGGTGTTATTGCCTTCCCGCTGGGCATACATGACGATGACCAGGGTGTCATTTTCCACCTCACGACCGGCGGTGACCGAAAGATCCGCCTGGTCGTAGGTCTGAGGTTGTTCGGCCGCGACGGCAGTGAGGCTAAACAACATCAAGAGAAGCGGTCCCGTGCTCCATAGTTTGCGCATAATGAGATCTCCTTAAGGCTCGGTAAGGGGTTAGCGGAACAGCTCCGCCAATTTCTCCCCCGGGTCGTCGGCACGCATGAACGCCTCGCCCACCAGGAATCCGTGTACGCCGTGATTGCGCATATGCTGTACATCCTCCCGGCTATGAATGCCGCTCTCCGTCACCACGATACGATCTTCCGGTATCTGCTCCAGCAGCCCGAGGGTGGTGTCCAGATCCACCTCGAAGGTGCGCAGATTACGGTTGTTGATTCCGATCAGGCGGTTACCCAGAGGCAGCGCCCGATGCAGTTCTTGTGCGTCATGCACTTCGACCAGCACATCCATGCCCAGTTCATGAGCCAGACGGTTAAGCTCGCTTAACTCGGTATCGTTCAGGCAGGCGGCGATCAGCAGTACGCAGTCGGCGCCGATGGCGCGTGCCTCGTAGACCTGATAGGGATCGATAATGAAGTCCTTGCGGATGACCGGCAGGGAGCAGGCGTCACGCGCCTCTTTCAGGTATCGGTCTGAACCCTGAAAAAAATCCACATCGGTCAACACGGATAGACAGGCGGCACCGCCTGCGGCATAACTCGCCGCGATCTCCGCCGGCCGAAAATCCTCGCGGATCACGCCTTTGCTTGGTGAGGCCTTTTTGATTTCCGCAATCACGCCGGCCGCGCCGGCCTGTATTCGGGACTCGATGGCGGAAACAAACCCGCGAACAGGCGGGGCCTCCTCCAGGCGCAGCCGGGGCAGTTGCTCCACCCGTCCCGCAATCTCTTCACGCTTTCGCAGCAGGATCTTTTTCAGGATATCAGGGGTGTCGCTCATAAGACTGGCGGTTTCCGGTCGTGAAAATAGGGTTTGTAAACGGCATGATATTCTACACCATCGAAGTCGGGGTAAAATCAGCTAATCTTTATTCGTGAAGGGCGGGCCGTCGTCGTCCGCCGTCAATGAGGACAGCATCGGGCTCCGCCCGGCCGAGTTAGAATGGGTCGCTACCGTCCGCCACAACCGAAGAGCTCCGCCTACATTACCCGCAGCGGCTATGACACCCTGCATGCGGAGTCGAAGACCCTCTGGGAGCGGCGACGGGAGGTCACCAAGGCACTGGCCGCGGCGGCGGCGGAGGGCGACCGCTCGGAGAATGCGGAATATATCTATCGTAAGAAGGAACTGCGTGAAATAGACCGGCGTATCCGATATCTGCAGAAACGGTTACCCGATCTCAAGATAGTGGAAGACGCCCCCTCCGATCCCACGCGTATTTTCTTCGGCGCCTGGGTGACCCTGGAAGATGAGGAGGGCGGGGAGACGGTCTACCGGATCGTCGGTCCGGACGAGTTTGATCCGCAAAAGGGTTGGATCAGCATGGATGCCCCGTTGGGGCGGGCATTATTGAAACGGGGATTGGACGACGAGGTGGTTGTTCAGACCCCCGGCGGGGTACACCGCTACTTCGTTGTGGCGGTGGATTACGGTGGCGGCCCCCGCTGACATCCGCATGGTTCGGGCCTGACGGACGATAGGCGTCGGATCTGTAGAGGAGAACTGCGGTGTTAAAGAAGCTCCTGAATAGACTCAAACTGCTGGGTGCCTACCTGCTCGTGGCCATGGCGGTGATATTGGTGTTTGTCGAATTGGGCCCCGCCAGCATTACCCCCTGGCTGTTGCTGGTGGCGCTGGCCGTATATTTTAGCGTGACTCATTTCGGCGAACGGGATACGTTCCTGGTCTGGTCCGACGACTACAGTACCGGCATCGACGCCATTGACGAGGACCATAAACAGCTGTTGAACATGGTCAATAATCTGCGCGCGGCGGTTCTCTGCAATACCGGTGAGGAGTTCGAACGCCATACCCTGGAGGAACTGGTGGCCTACACCGGCTATCACTTCGAAAAGGAGGAGGCGTTGATGCAGGAGTACGGCTATCCGGATTTCGAAGGGCATAAGGCCCAGCACGATCAAATGGCGCAGTACGCAGAGGGTTTCGTAAGGCGCTATGACGAGCACGGCAAGAAGGTCCTGGAAGATGTGGCGGATTATCTGACCCGCTGGCTGTTGCAGCATATCAATGGAACCGACATGCAATATGTGGAGTTCTTCAGGGAAAAGGGCGTCAGCAAAAGGCCGGTTTGACGCCTGTTCTCACGGCTCCTGTTCCTTATTCTTCGGGTCGGGTTGCGTAAGCTTTGTCGAATAGGCCTTCCAGGACCTGATGGGTGCCGCGGATACCGTCCACCACCTCTTTGGCCCAGTCGTAATAGGCCGCCACCCTATCCCTGGACCAGCCCGCCGGGGGGCTGGAGGCCAGGTCCCTGAGGTTGCAGATCTTGTCCGCCAGTTTTACCAGCCGCGCACTCCGGCTGGCCTCCTTGGCGTGTTCTATCTGCAGGCGTTTGCGTTCCTGCCTGGGGAGACGTGTGTCATCCGTAACCTCCAGTACGATCTGTCGGATAGCCGTACCGAACTCACTCTCCAATTCCTCGGGAGAGGTGTCCGTATCCTCCACCGTATCATGCAACAAGGCGCTGCAGAGTATCGCGGTGTCGCTCTCGCCGGCCTCGTTGCAGAGCAGGTTGGCAAGGGCGATAGGGTGGTTGATGTAGGGTGATGCTTCCACGTCCTTACGGCGTTGGTCACGATGTTTGTGAGCGGCAAACAGCAGGGCCTTAAGAAGAATGGAAAGGTCGGAAGCGGTTTGCATCTGGTACATGGGTGTTTCCCTTCTGGAATCGGAGCCTCTTTATAAAAAGGTAGCATCTAAGTTGTGTGTGCGGCGGCTTTCTCTCTGAACGCCACGGTATGCTCCTCGGCGAGGATGCCGGGGCATCCCGGGGCTCGTTTGTGCTTGGCCATATGCAGGGCCTCCGACTCCATGATGATGAGAATCAGCATAGTCACCATTACCGGCAGCAGGCCTACGCCTCCCACCAGCGCCAGGGCCGCTTCCGGCATCAGTCCCATATAAAAATGTGCCAGGGCGGCGAATCCGCCCACCAGTGCAAGAACCGCCAGCATGATCAGAAACACCCGGGTGCGTTTTGCGGCCACGGACCAGTGGCACTGGATAAAGGGTGTGTCCCACTGGGCGGATTTTCCGGCGCGCCACAGGGTATACCAGATCAGGGAGGCGGAGATGATCACCGGCACCGTCAGCAGCAGGGGAAAGGTCTTGGCCAGACCACCCACCAGAACCGTGATCAGGATATGGTTGCCGATAAAGTTGAAAAGCAGTATGTCATGGGGGATGGAAGCCAGGCTCATCTGGGTATGGCCTACATCGTACTCGGGTCGCTGGTCCTGCATGGAATCTCCTCGAAAGCCTCTATTTGGGTCGTTTGCCCGCTGTTGCCGGGGTGCGATTGGAGTGGGATTATACGGCAATGCGGGACCCGATTGACAATTGTCAATCGGGTCTGTGTCCTCGGCGGGATGGACCCCGAAGAGTTTCCAATTTATGCTGATCGGGCCGGGAACGCCGGCGGAGGGTGTTACGGTCTATGAATAACGACAAGAGTAAAAGCGGTTTCTGGCTGGGCAACGGGGTCCTCGCCGTGGCGTTCCTGATGTTGTGGAACATGGGCGCGCTTTGGGACTACCTCGGTCCCGCCGCCATGGGGCTATGGATCGCGGTGGCCGGTTTCGGGGTCTATCTGGTGATGAGTGACGATCGGAATTAGGCGCATCTCAGCTCGATAGTAGAGATCAAAGTCCGTTGCGATGTTCGGGTTCGGCCGGCAGGGCGAATGCCGGTGCTGCAATCTGAAGGGCCCCCGCTTTTGGTCGTGTTCTCCTGCTCAAACTTCTGCGCGATCTCATGGTTGAAGTTTGAAGGGAATCGCCGCTTGGTTACACTACCTAAAAATATTAAATCTCTATATGCTTCGTTGTGGTTTGAAGGGAATCGCCGCTTGGTTACACTATCATAGACGGAGGGGCGCTTACGTCGATAGTTGTGGTTTGAAGGGAATCGCCGCTTGGTTACACTAATTGGACATGTCATTGAGCATCGGTTTGAGTTGTGGTTTGAAGGGAATCGCCGCTTGGTTACACTCCCACCGTAGTTCAAACATAATTTCTCCTTGTTGTGGTTTGAAGGGAATCGCCGCTTGGTTACACTAAATCATATTATAAGCACGCACAGGAAGTGGTTGTGGTTTGAAGGGAATCGCCGCTTGGTTACACTACAATGAACTGGTTACTACAACTAAATTGAGTTGTGGTTTGAAGGGAATCGCCGCTTGGTTACACTCTAGAGCCAGGGTATCCGTGTGATGGATGGGTTGTGGTTTGAAGGGAATCGCCGCTTGGTTACACTTACTAACCAGTGCGTGAGGCCTCCACGTCCGTTGTGGTTTGAAGGGAATCGCCGCTTGGTTACACTGAAGCGCGAGTTTGATATCAAGAGACAAGGTTGTGGTTTGAAGGGAATCGCCGCTTGGTTACACTCCTTCGGCTAGTAGCGTATCACCGTCCTTAGTTGTGGTTTGAAGGGAATCGCCGCTTGGTTACACTGCGCTTGCCGTCGGCAGCCTTGCAGGTCAAGTTGTGGTTTGAAGGGAATCGCCGCTTGGTTACACTCAGCGGCTGCAGCACCCATGCCCAAGAAAGGTTGTGGTTTGAAGGGAATCGCCGCTTGGTTACACTCTTCGTAGAACATCTGATCGCACTCATAGGTTGTGGTTTGAAGGGAATCGCCGCTTGGTTACACTCTACAGACGAATGGATGGAATGGCGGGAATGTTGTGGTTTGAAGGGAATCGCCGCTTGGTTACACTTGGATTACCGTCCGGCCAGCGCAGCCTGAAGTTGTGGTTTGAAGGGAATCGCCGCTTGGTTACACTCAAACTATCCGGATGGCTGAACGTGCAGCGTTGTGGTTTGAAGGGAATCGCCGCTTGGTTACACTGGTTTGGTAAAGGGTTTCGAGACGGTTTAGTTGTGGTTTGAAGGGAATCGCCGCTTGGTTACACTCGTTCGTATAATGCTTGCTGCGCAAGTTCAGTTGTGGTTTGAAGGGAATCGCCGCTTGGTTACACTCGTCCTGTTTCATGGTCAACAACTTCTAATGTTGTGGTTTGAAGGGAATCGCCGCTTGGTTACACTTCCTGCCGCGTATCGACGCCGCCGAAATCAGTTGTGGTTTGAAGGGAATCGCCGCTTGGTTACACTCACTATCTGGCCATGGCAGCCCATCTGGTGGTTGTGGTTTGAAGGGAATCGCCGCTTGGTTACACTACATGGACGATATGGCCATCCGCATTCTTCGTTGTGGTTTGAAGGGAATCGCCGCTTGGTTACACTGGCACAGGTACAGGCAGCAAGCAGTGAATGGTTGTGGTTTGAAGGGAATCGCCGCTTGGTTACACTAAATCATCGACCGATACTGGCTCGATGCCAGTTGTGGTTTGAAGGGAATCGCCGCTTGGTTACACTACCTGTGCTGTAACACATTGAGAAATCAGCACAAAAGCGGATTTAGGGTCAGAACATTTCGATCTGTTCGGGCGCCTTTTCAGGCGCCCTTCTTGTTTTTCCATGGAAAACCTTCATTTTGCCAAATTGCACATCGGTGAGGCTGATTACTCTGACTTCCCCGTCGGGGGGCAAGACCTTTTTGATACGGTTTCTATGCACCTTTGCCTTCTCTTCGCTGGGGCAGTAGCGAGCGTACACCGAGTATTGAAGCATGCTGAAGCCGTTTTTCAACAGCTGTTTGCGGAAGTCGGTATACGCCCTGCGCGCGTCGGGTGAGTCGGTCGGCAGATCAAATAGAGCGATTAACCACACGGCCTGATAGGGCGAGACGGCCATCAATATTCAGGGAGGCTCAGGCGCTTTTCCTGCCCCTGCATGACTCGTGCAAGGGACTGCGCGCTTTTCTGTACCGCACCCTGAAATGTCAGCTTTTCGTCTGCCATCTGCACCTCACGTTTGATGATTTCGATCAGTCTTTTGCGGATCTCCCTGTCCATTGTGCTGTCATTGCCATGATCCTCCACAATCTGCCAGACGTTAATGTCCACCAGCGGGCGGTAGGGTTCCATCAGGTCGTCGGCCAGGCAGTAGCTGTTGTAGCGGTTTTTATGATGGATTCCTATGGAGGGGTGTAGTCCTGCGGCGCACAGTGATCGGCTGACAAGGGCGCGCAGCACAGCATAGCCATAATTGAGGTAGCGATTTTGATCCTCGGCGAACCGATCACGTTTGAATCGTTCGCTATCAAACAGTCTGGACCAGTAGCGCCGTGCGGCCTGGGCCTCAATGTTGTCGGGGTCGCCGGAGCGTACCTTTTTGGCTAGTTGACCAATTCCTGCGTCGCTACCAGTTATGTCTCGGAGTACCCGTGCCTGTCCTCGCACTTTGCTCCGCACAATCTGTTTCCAAAGATTCTTCTTGGCGGGCGCCCCGAGTTCGAGTTGGGCGGTGAAGCGTTCGGTCTGGGTGGAGTGGCTGTCCAGCGGCAGGAACAGTCCTATAGGCTGATGCTTTTCGTCGCTGCTGATCACCATGACATTGGCCTTGATCAGTTCGCTGAGTGCGGCCTGAGTGATTAGAGTTTGGGGGTGATCGATTACCAAGGCAGACATATCCTCAATGGGAATGCTGCCTGCTTCTTTGCCGTCGCTTTCAATGATGAGCTGATTGTGGCGGACTTTCAGATAACAGCCCTCCGTGGCGACTTCGACAATCCGTTTTGTCATCGGCTATTTTATATTTCCGAGCACATCAATTTCCAATAGCGTGATATTGGATGTTCTCATGCTCTCTGGAACCTTTTTTACGGCTAGCCGCCAGTCCTTTTTATCGGCATCTGTGTGTAAACGAAATGAAATGTTGTTGTTTTGGTCCATTTTTTCCACGCGATATATATTTGTTTCTTCATTATGTGTCAGTTTTACCATGTCATTTTGGTGGAGGGCCATGATGAATCGTCCATCCTCGCTGTGATTGGTGTCCACTACCGGCAGCTTTCGATGCTTTCTGATAGTGGCTTCCAGTGTGCTGATAACCCTGGCTTCCCAGTGGGGCACGCCATTCTTATCAATCTCAAATACCTCCATATGATGATTGCTTCGGGTCCAGACATGACGCTTGTTTCTTTCTTGGGTTCCAATGGGCGTGATAGAGCGGTCGGTCAATACGCGAACTTTTGATACGTATCTAAAATTCCCGGACTTACTGGTTATACCGAATGGACAGTTTTCATCCTGAAACGCTGCTTTCAGAGAGCCTTTTTTCTGTAAATGGCGTTTTGCATGCTCTCTTAATGTGGCGTCTCTAATCTTTTTCCTGCCTGTTCCCAGAATGTCCTTCTCGTTAAGGTCAGAGATGTTCATCCGTATAACTGCCATGGGTATGCCTTCTTCGTCTCTGGCGCTACCATAGAGTGTTTCATCATGCAGTGGGCCCTTAAGTTTGCGTTGCGGCTTATGTGATACCACCATTTTGTCCAGTATATCGATGGCCTGCTCTCGAAGATGCGGCATGGGTTGCCGCTGCTCTTCAAGGCGGAGCCGTCCGTCACGTAGGTAGGATGTATTTAGGCCGCGAACGGCCGAACGAGTTGTAAGGGCAACTACTAGAGCGTCCACTGCATGATGGCGATGATCAAGGCGGGTCTTGTTGCCATCATCACTCAACAGGCTGCCGATACCCCAGGCGTGCCGCAATAACGCGGTTGTGCCCCCTTTTACAGGCTCCACTTTGACCCCAAGCTGGCTCAGAAAGGCAACCGCTTGGCGGGCGATGTATCGGGTTTCATTGAGTTGCTGGCTTACAAAGTCATCCAGGTCCTTGATGGCGTCCAGGGAGAAGCGTTTGAACTTGGGATAGGGAAGGTTCTTCGCCCGCGCAAGTACTTCCTGGTATTTCTCTGGGTTGTTGGAATAGAGCTCGGCCGGGGTGAGGTTGCCTTTGCGCTCATTCTCTTTGCGCTCACACAGGGTTTTGTTCATGTAGCTGTCATCGAGACAGCGGCTGTAGGGGATGATGTGCTCGATGTCAAATTGAGGTTCGGGGCCGAATAGGGAATCCATGCTAATCGACTTGCCGGTATACGGGCATACGTGTTCGCACTCCTCCCACAGGCGATATTTGATCAGGTCGCTGCGTGATGGATGGGGGATGCCGTACTCCTCAAGACGTTCGATCGCGGCTTTGTTTAGTTTCTCATTGGCATCATTCCTGTCTTTCATCTCCTTTCGCTGACGACGACTGGCCTTGAGGTCGCGCGCCATCTCCACGCGGATAATATCCGGCTTGCCATAGCGCAGAATGATAGCGTTGACAACGCGGCGCACCTGGTAAAGCGCCCGTTCAACCATGGGGTTACGCAGTTCGCTAATCTCGATGTGGGGTTGCATCAGTTCGGGCGCGTGGTTGGGTATATTCCCTTTACCCTTGCGTTTGTTGGCTCTAGCTGCTTTGCCGGGGAAGAGCAGGGCATTATCAGCACGACCTTCCTGCGGTTTGGTGTGGTCGTAGCCCGCTGCCTTGCATGCGTCGGCGTAATTAAGTCCCTGATTGTGCTCAGTCTCGCATCGCTTCATATGCGGTACGATGTTGCGCATCGCCTTTGATGAGAGATGTATGTAGCCTTTGGGCGGGCGCACCTTGAGCAGCTTGGCGATCGCTTCTTCATCAAAATGCCAGTGGCGGCGCAGGCGCTTGAGTAGTCCCTTCTCGTCATGGATGGTTAGCAGGTCGGTAACCAATTCCTCCTGCTTACGCTCCCCCAGCGCTTTCCAGGTTTTATTGCCTAGTGCGCTGGAGAGCATTGCGGCGGTCTGGTTGCCCATCAATCCTGATTTATAGGTGCGTTCCAGGTTAAAAAGGGTGGAGCGCTCGGGGAAATCAAGCGCTTTTCGTATTTGCTCCCATGGCAGCTTCCTGCTAGTGGCGAGCTTTACGCCCAATGTCAGGCGTTCCTTATCTGAAAGGAAACGCTCTGTGCCGTCAGCAAAGGTGACCTTGAGGTTGTTGAGGTTCTGCCACAGGCGGAACTCCTGGGCCAGTAGGGTGGCGGCCGCAGCCCGCTTACGGTCCGGCTCGAATTCGCAGAAGCCGACCAAGTGTTTTTGGATCTTTAATGGACGCTGGTCGAAGATGGCGTTGCGGATACGAATGCGGTTGTTTGTATTTAATAACTTGGGGTGGTGCGCTTGTTGCGCCCGCCAGATGGCATCGAACTCCTCCTCGTAATGGCGGCGGGATGTGTAGCGGCCACGTATGCGCTCCTGATGAGGATCAAGACTGTTAAGGTATTCGCCCAGCGTTCGACACTCCTTTGCTTTCATCCCTCGGTCTATGGTAGAGATGCTGTCGTAGACCTTGCCATCCTCCTTGTCCGAATCAGTCTTGCGGTTGGATTTAAAGCCGCGTCTCTGGCCCAAATGGTAGAGCGCCCTGCCCAGTTGGAAAGGCTCCAACCGCTCTTCCAGAGCGTGAGTGCGTAGCTCATAGGGGTTTTTCGCCATAATCTCATCGAGCTGTTGTTGCTTTTTCGGTAGGAGTTTGGCGTCCTGGAGGGCATGCAACAGCTTCTTTTTGCGCCGTACCCGGCGATAACCCTGACGCCGCAAGGAGCGGGCGTCCCGGCGGTCCTGGTTGAGCGATTTTTCTCCTTTGGTACGGTCCACCCCTTCGGGGAATATGCGTACCCCCATGTCGATGATTCGTTTGGGTGTGGGATCGTCTTCAATAAGCGCCCAACCGATGGAGGAGGTGCCGAGGTCGAGGCCGAGGATGATTTGTTTGTTACTCACGTATCCATACTCCCTGAGCATTATTACTGACTATGTGGGTTTATCAGCGGTTTCAGATAATTCAATCATACAAGGGATAAAGCGCCAAGATGGCGTGGTGTACCCCTACCAACTTGAATTACACTATAATATAACTACAATTTAATTATGGATGATCTCTGTT
Organism: Sedimenticolaceae bacterium; assembly: GCA_050291465.1. Lineage (GTDB taxonomy): Bacteria > Pseudomonadota > Gammaproteobacteria > Chromatiales > Chromatiaceae > CBFDBF01. The sequence continues at coordinate 68,365 of JBNKJV010000008.1, forward strand.
TTGTCTGGGATGACAAAAAGGCGGCCGGTAATTGGCAAAAACACGGCATCTCTTTCAAAGAGGCAAAGGGCGCCTTTTATGACGATTACGCCCGTGTGATCCCAGACCCGGATCATTCGGAGGGAGAAGAGCGATTTCTCCTACTCGGTATGAGTGCGGAAATGAGAGTATTGGTGGTGTGCCATTGCTACCGCGAGAGTGATAGCCAAATTCGTATTATCTCGGCACGCCGGGCGACGAAAAAAGAGCGGCAACAGTATCAGGAATTTCGTAAATGAGAGATGAATACGACTTTTCGGGCTCAGTGGAAAATCCTTATTCCAAGCGGCTGAAGAGGCAGATTACGATTCGGCTGGACGAGGAAACCGTTGAGTATTTTAAGGCAATGGCGGAGGAAGGCGGTATTCCCTACCAGAGCCTGATCAACCTTTACCTCCGTGATTGCGCTGAACATCACCGCAAGTTGAAGATCGAGTGGTCTTGACCCGTGGCTTCCGGGTGCTAGACTGGTCAACAGTGTAACCAAGCGGCGGTTTCTGACTTATCACAATAAGACAGTTTCTGTCGTGGGCTCTGTCTATCGGACATCCCGCCAGAGCCGAGGCTCAAAAAGAAAGGCCCCAGAAGGGGCCTTTTCTTTACCCGCGGTTTGTTGGGGACAACTTATTCCCGGGATTTCCACCACTTCAGGTGAGTCAGAAGTGCGCCTTCTCGCGAAGCGAGGATGCTAATCGAAGCTCTGAGTAAGGATCACCAGTTTGTCCAGCCGGCTGCGGGCCTCGCCGCTGGCGATGGCCTCATCGGCCTTTTCCATGCCGTCGGCCAGGCTGTCGGCGATGCCGGCGGCATAGATGGCGGCGCCGGCGTTGAGCTGTACGATATCGCGGGCCGGGCCGGGATTGTCTTCCAGCACGGAGCGGATGATGGCAAGGCTCTCCCCGGCGTCCCCGGCCTTGATCTCGGAGATGGGGGCACGTTTAAAACCGAAGTCTTCCGGCTGGATACTGAAGCGTCGCACCTGGCCGTTCTTCAGCTCCGCGATCTCGGTCTTTTCGCCGATGGAGATCTCATCCAGCCCGTCGCGGGCATGGACTACCAGCACATGGCGGCTGCCGAGGCGTTGCAGCACGTTGGCCAGCGGCTCGAGCAGTTCGTCGCTGAATACCCCCAGAACCTGGTTGGGTGCGCCGGCCGGATTGGTCAGCGGGCCGAGTACGTTGAAGATGGTGCGGGCACCCATCTCCCTGCGCGGTCCGATGGCATGCTTCATGGCACCGTGGTGAGCGGGGGCGAACATGAAACCGACGCCTACGTCGGCGATGCACTCCGCCACCTGCTCGGGGGAGAGATCGAGACGCACCCCCGCCGCTTCCAGCACGTCGGCTGATCCGGACTTGGAAGAGATGGAACGATTGCCGTGCTTGGCCACCTCGGCTCCCGCCGCCGCCGTGACAAAGGCGCTGGCGGTGGAGATGTTGAAGGTGCCGGAGGCGTCGCCGCCGGTGCCGCAGGTGTCCACCAGATAGTCGGAACTTGCGTTCACTCTGGCGGCCAGTTCACGCATCACCGCCGCAGCCGCCGTAATCTCGGTCACCGTTTCACCTTTCATGCGCAGGCCGACCAGGAAGCCGCCGATCTGCGCATCGGTGGCGCCGCCGGTCATGATGGTACGCATCACCTCCGTCATCTCTTCCGAGCTCAGGTCATGACGGGCGAGTACCTGGTTGATGGCTTGCTGCATGTTCATTTTATTTGGCTCCCGATTAAAACGCAGAGGGCGCGGAGATGCGGAGAACGCAGAGTTTTTATTATGGCATGTCTGCTATGTTCACGGTTCCGGCGAGGGCCGAATCCATCAAGTTGATTCTACTGGATCCCGGCTTTCGCCGGGATGGGAATTCCGCGCCTATTCCGCCTTTATTCACCCGGCGATAAGCCTGCGTGTTGCTATCAACCACTTCTAGTCTGGCGGGTTAAAGCAATAACCAACTTTGCGTACTCTGCGTCTCAGCGTTCTCCGCGTTATTTACCGATTCTCAATGAAGTTGCGCAGCAGGTTGTGTCCATGCTCGGTGAGGATCGATTCGGGATGGAACTGCACCCCCTGCACGTCCAGCTCTTTATGCCGCACACCCATGATTTCGTCCATGGAGCCGTCAGGAAGCTGGGTCCAGGCGGTAATCTCCAGGCAGTCCGGCAGGCTTTTCCGCTCGATCACCAGGGAATGGTAACGGGTGGCCTCATAGGGATTGGGCAGGCCGCTGAATATACCGGTGTCGGCGTGGTGTATGGGAGAGGTTTTGCCGTGCATCACCTGCCGGGCGTGAACGATGTGACCGCCGAAGGCCTGGCCGATGGACTGGTGTCCCAGGCAGACCCCGAGAATTGGAATTTGCCCGGCGTAGGTTTTGATGGTCTCCACCGATATGCCGGCCTGGTCCGGGGTGCAGGGGCCGGGGGAGATAACGATGTGATCAGGTTTGAGCCTTCCGATCTGTTCCACGCCGATCTCGTCGTTGCGCACCACCCGCACATCCACCCCCAACTCGCCCAGGTACTGCACCAGGTTGTAAGTGAAGGAGTCGTAGTTATCAATCATCAAAAGCATTTGCTTAGTTCCGTAATTTAACGCGGAGAACGCGGAGACGCAGAGCACGCAAAGTTAATTTAGGTTATTGGCAACTCGATAGATTCCATGTTTTACCAATTTCGTATTGAAGTTAATCAGTAAACCCAATTTCTTACCAGTTAGTCGAAGATAGGTAAGTAGCTGTGCTTTATGGAGCGTTTCTATTCTTTCCACAGATTTCAACTCCACCAGCAATCGCCCTCCAATCAGTAGATCAGCACGGTATGCATTATTGATGGTTAGCCCTTTATAACCAACTGCAATAGGCGCCTCTCGCTTAAAATCAAGTTGTCGTAAACGTAGTTCATGACACAAACAGTCATGATATGCCGATTCCAGCAAACCGGGCCCCAGGGCCTTATGAACCTCTATAGCTGCTCCGATAACTTCGGTCGCCAATCTATTTTCATCCATGATCTCTGCGTCCTTTGCGTCTCCGCGTTCTCTGCGTTAAAAAATCCGTGCTTAATTAGTTCCTCCGCAATCAATGCCTGCTTCGGCCAGTGCCACGGCACGGAAGATGGCCCGGCCTTTGTTCATGGTCTCCTTCCATTCCAGTTCGGGCACGGAGTCGGCGACGATTCCGGCGCCAGCCTGGATATGCAGGGTCCGGTCCTTGATCACCGCGGTGCGGATGGCGATGGCGGTGTCCATGTTGCCGTTCCAGGAGAGGTATCCCACGGCGCCGGAATAGACTCCACGCTTGACCGGTTCCAGTTCGTCGATGATCTCCATGGCCCGGATCTTGGGGGCGCCGCTGACGGTGCCGGCCGGGAAGGTGGCGCGCAGTACGTCGATGGCGCTCATGTCCTCCTTCAGCTCGCCGATCACGTTGGAGACGATATGCATGACGTGGGAGTAGCGTTCCACGATCATCTTGTCCGTCAGCCGGACGCTGCCGATCTTCGCCACCCGGCCGGTATCGTTCCGTCCCAGATCGATCAGCATCAGATGTTCCGCCAGTTCCTTCGGGTCGGCCAGCAGTTCCTCTTCCAGGGCCCGGTCCTCATCCTCGGTGTGGCCGCGACGGCGGGTGCCGGCTATGGGGCGCACCGTGATCTCGCCATCCTCCAGGCGTACCAGGATCTCCGGCGAGGAGCCGACGATATGAAAATCACCCAGATTGAGAAAATACATATAGGGAGAGGGATTTAGTCCCCGCAGCGCCCGGTAGAGATCCAGAGGCGGCGCATGGAAAGGAACGGAGAGGCGTTGCGACAGCACCACCTGCATACAGTCCCCTTCCATGATGTACTCCTTGGTCCGTTCCACCGCCTGTTTGAATCCCTCTTCGGTGAAACCGGAGACAAAATGAGACTCCTCCACGCTGCGTGGGGTCTCATGCGGCCGACGGGGCGCCGCGCCCTGCATCCTGCCCATCAGTTCGGCTATGCGTCTCTCACCGCTCTCCAGGGTTCCGCCCTGGCCGGGGTCCACATAGACAATCAGGTACATGGAGCCGCGCAGGTTGTCGAATACCACTACTTCGTCGGAAACCATGAGTAGGATGTCGGGACTGCCGATGGTGTCCGGATTGGGGCAGTCGGCCAGCTTGGTTTCGACGTAGCGGATGGTGTCGTAACCGAAATAGCCCACCAGTCCGCCGTTGAAGCGCGGCAGGTTCTCGATCTCCGCGGCCCGGTAGCGGGACTGGAAGGCCTCGATAAAGGCGAGGGGATCCTCAGCTTCCAACTCTTCCACAGCGGCCCCGTCTGTTTCCACCACGATCCTGTGCCCGTGGACCCGTACCAGGGTTCTGCAGGGCAGGCCGATAATGGAGTAACGGCCCCACTTTTCACCGCCGTGGACCGATTCGAAGAGATAAGAGTAAGGGCCTTCCGCCAGTTTGAGGTAGACGCTCAGGGGCGTGTCGAGATCCGCCAGGACCTCGCGCATGATGGGAATTCGGTTATAGCCCTCAGCCGTGAGGGCGGCAAAAATTTCGGGGGTCATGTTCCTCTCCACAAAAAGATTTCAGACAAAGGCATATATCGCGAGGGGCTTCACCAGCGCCATCGCGAGCCTGTCTTCAGGGTCTTTATGTGTTCCAAGAGGTACATATCGATTCAATTTATATCAGAGCAATGCTTACGATAATCCAAATTGTTTCGGCGTTCCAGTGTATTAAGTTCCCGCTTGCGGATATTGCCGCGGCGTTCGCTCTCTACCGAATCAGGGTGAGGAGTTCGGCAAAGCCGTCGATCACCGCGTCCGGTGCCGCCTCCCGAATGTCCCGCCCATGGTTGTAGCCGTAGCTGACGCAGACGACACGAAAGCTTGCCGCCCGCGCGGCCTTTACGTCATTGATGGAGTCGCCCACCATCAGGCTGTTTCCGGGGTTCGCGCCCAGCTGCCCGGCGGCATGCAGCAGGGGCAGGGGATGGGGCTTCTTTTCCGGCAGGGAATCGCCGCTGAGGATGATGCGGAAATAGCGCTCCATATCCAGGGCCTGCAGCAGGGGCAGGGTAAACTGGTGCGCCTTGTTGGTGATGCAGCCGAGGGGGAGGCCCCGGGCAAGGAGAAGGTCCAGGGTCTCCCGTACTTCCGGGTAGATACACGAGGCGGTGCCGTTTTGCTTGTGGTAGATGTCACGGAAGATCGGAAAGGCCCGTCGGAACAGGGTCTCGTCCGGCTCGCCGTCAAGTCGGCCTACCAGGGCGCGGCGCACCAGCCGTTCCATGCCGTTGCCCACCCAGTCCCGTACCTTTGCTTCTCCGTGGGTGGGGCGACCCAGTTGTTCCAGCATGCCGTCGATGGCGGCCGCCAGATCCGGGACGCTGTCCACCAGGGTCCCGTCCAGGTCGATCAGGATCAGTTCCGGTCCGGTCATGGGAAAATACGGGTTAACTGCGCTTCGATTACTCGAGGGAGAGGATGAATGCCCACTGTTCCTCGGTTACCGGCATGATGGAGAGCCGGTTACCCGGGCGCAGCAGCGGGAGGTTCTCCAGTCTGGCGTCGTTACAGCTCTTGAGTTCCCGCAGGGTGATGGTCCGTTTCAGGCGGCGTTTGAAGCGCACGTCCACCAGGTGCCAGCGGGGGTTGTCCGGGCTGCTCTTGGGATCGTAATACCTGCTCTCCGGATCGAAGGCGGTAGGGTCCGGATAACCTTCGCGGGCGATCTGCATGATTCCCACAATCCCGGGTTGTTCGCAATTGGAATGGTAGAAAAATGCCAGGTCCCCCTTGCGCATTTCATCCCGCATCATATTGCGGGCCTGATAGTTGCGTACGCCGTCCCAGGGTTCCACCTTGACCTGTTTCAGGTCATCGATGCTGAAGGCATCCGGTTCCGATTTCATCAGCCAGTGGTTCATTTTCAAAAAGGGTCCGCAAATGAACGCAAATATGTTTCCTTGGTGGCCGAGACGCTGTTTCTGCATGCAGGTCCCGCTTCAACGGGACACGAAAAAACACATTTCCATCGTTGTCCGGCTAAAATAGGACGCTGCAAAGCGTGACCGGGGCGAGTATCCGATGGGTCGAATGGTGTACCAAAAGATGCCGGGAGAATACATTAGCGTTTATTGGCGTTCATTTGCGGACTTCGGCATCCTGTTCAGCCTGCCGTTGCCAGCGCGTCGCGCATGGATTTGATAATGCTGTCGTAGCGGTTGGGATCGGACTCCCGTCCCTTGCCGAAGATGCCGGAGCCCGCCACGAAGGTGTCCGCGCCCGCCGCCGCAATCTCCGCGATGTTCTCCGTCTTGACGCCGCCGTCGATCTCCAGGCGGATATCGAATCCGGAAGCATCGATCATTTCACGCACCTGACGGATCTTGTCCAGGGCGGAGGGGATAAAGCTCTGGCCGCCGAAGCCCGGATTGACCGACATGATCAGCACCATGTCCACCTTGTCCAGTACGTAGTCCAGGTGAGAGAGGGGCGTGGCCGGGTTGAATACCAGCCCTGATTTGCATCCGCAGTCACGAATCAGTTGCAGGGAGCGGTCCACATGACGGCTCGCCTCCGGGTGGAAGGTGATATAGCCGGCCCCCGCCTGGGCGAAGTCGGGAATGATACGATCCACCGGTTCCACCATCAGGTGGACGTCGATGGGGGCGGTCACCCCATGCTTGCGCAACGCCTCGCAGACCAGCGGGCCGATGGTCAGGTTGGGGACATAGTGGTTGTCCATGACATCGAAATGGACGATGTCGGCGCCGGCCGCCAGGACATTGTCCACCTCTTCCCCCAGACGAGCGAAATCGGCGGAAAGGATGGAGGGGGCGAGCAGATAATCGGCCATGGCGGTTCTCTTAACGGCTGGTGAGAGGGTGGTAACGGTATGCGCGCAACTTTAGCGCAAAGAGTCGTTTTTTTCATCCACCAGACGGTCGCCGGTCGCAATGTTCTTGCGTGCCTGCCGCCGGGTTCGGCGGTTCTGCTAAAGTACGCAAGAGGGCCTTACGATAGAGCGATAGACTCGTCAGTGGCGTCTGTTGAGTTAACCGTGGAAAACCGGACCATGTGGAAAGCGATTTTTCTGATTCTGCTGTTACTCCCCCTTCCCGCGGCTGCCTCGGACCTGGTCCGTGAGCAACGTTACGCGGAAGAGTTGCGGGATATGTTGGTGGTGGGGAACGGCGTGACCCTCAAGGCGGGGGACACGGAGTTTTTCGCCATTCATGCCGAAGCGGAAACCGATCGGCCTCAGGGCGCGGTTATCCTGTTGCACGGCCGCGGGGCTCATCCCAATTGGCCGGATGTGATCTGGCCTCTGCGCACGGGGCTGGCGAGCCGCGGATGGGAGACCCTTTCCCTGCAGATGCCGGTGGCCGGCACAGACAGCGAGAGCTGGGTTTACGAACAACTGATTCCGGAAGCCCCTCCCCGTATTGCCGCCGCGGTGGCTTTTCTCAAGGAGCGCAAGATCAGCAACATCGTTGTCGTCGGTCACTCTCTCGGAGCCCGTATGGGGGCACAGTATCTGGCGGCGGGAACCCCGAAAGAGATAACTGCCTTCGTGGCCGTCGGCATGATGCTGGAACCCGCGGAATCCCAGATCAAAACCGGAGAGGCGTTGGCGGCGATCAAGATACCGGTACTCGATATCTACGGCAGCCGTGATCTGGATGTGGTGCGCAACAGTGTGCGGGAGCGGGCCGCCGCCGCCCGCAAGGCGGGAAATGGTGGATACCGTCAGAGCGAAGTTGCCGGAGCAGACCATTTCTTTCACGGTCTGGACGACACCCTGGTCGGGCGTGTATATGCCTGGATGACCAGGGCGGCGGGAGAACAGGGGGCGCCCGCCGAGGAAGAGAGTGCGACCGGGACGGCGCGGCCCTGAAACGGGGTCCGGAGTTCTAACGCGGAGAACGCAGAGGCGCGGAGACGCAAAGAATCTAATCTGATATCCCCTGCACCCCTTGTGCCTTTCTGTATCAATGACCAAGCTGTGCCAGCAGCTGGTCGATCATCCTCAGTGCCTGTCCGCCGTACCCTCCCCCGAACAGGTTGAGGTGGTTGAGGATATGGTAGAGGTTGTAGAGGGTCTTGCGGGTGGTATAGCCCGGATCCAGGGGCCAGCTCTCGTTGTAGGCATCATAGAACCGACCGCCGAAGCCGCCGAACAGTTCCGTCATGGCGATGTCGGCTTCCCGGTCACCGTAATAGACCGCGGGATCGAATATCACCGGTTCGCCCGTCCGGTCATAGGCCATGTTACCTCCCCAGAGATCTCCATGAAGCAGTGCCGGTGGGGGGTCGTGGTCCAACAGGGCGGGGAAGAGATCCAGCAGTTTTTCTCCCCGGCTCTGCAGTCTGCCGCCGTGGCCACCGGAGGCGGCGACTTGTAGCTGAAACCCGAGACGCCGGTGGCGCCAGAATTCGCTCCAGTCGCTGTCGGGGGTGTTGGGTTGCGGTGTGGAACCGATGGCGTTGTCCCGATCCCAGCCGAACCGGTCCCGGGTGGTGTGGTGCATGGCGGCAAGCAGGCGTCCGGCGGCGGCGTTGTCTCCGCTGCCGCCCATTTCTATGTGTTCCAGCACCAGATAGGCCTTATGGCCGTCGCTTCCGAAACAGACGGGACGGGGGACGCGCACGGTACCGGTGGCGGCTATTTCCGTGAGGCCGGCCGCCTCGGCTTCAAACATCTCCAGCAGAGCGGCGGAATTGAGCTTTACGAAATAGCTCTGTCGGCCGTCGCTGAGCTGTACTGTACGGTTGATGCAACCGCCACTGATATCGCGGGGTTCCCGCGGGGAGAACTGGGAACCGGTGGCCCGGCCTATCTGTTCAGCGATAGAGTTCCAGTCGCTCATGCAACGGGCTGGTACGCGGAAAATGAGAGCGCAGAAACTCCATCTGGTCGGCCAGGATATTACGCCCTTGAAGGTAGATGTACTCCGCATGGGTCGGCGTGAACGGAATGGCCAGCAGTTCCATTCCCGCTCCCTCCGGGGTGCGGCCTGCCTTGCGGTTGTTGCAGTGAACACAGGCGGTGACGACGTTGTTCCAGTGATCCGGGCCGCCCATGCTGAGGGGGCGCACGTGATCCCGCGACAACTGTTTCGGCCCGAAGGCCTCTCCGCAGTAGAGGCAGAGATGACCGTCACGCTGGAACAGGGTTTCGTTGCAGAGGGGCGGGGTGTAACCGGCACGCATCTTATCCAGCACCCGGCTGTTGCCGTGGGTGGCGATGATGGTATTGACCTCCACCATACTGCGCCGTCGAGAACGGGCGTTGATACCGCCGCGGAGCCGGAACAGTACCCGGCCGCAGCTGTAGGCGATCTGCTCGAGAAAATACAGGCGTACCGCGTGGCGGTAATCAATCCATCCCAGCGGCATGCCGGCGATGTCGGTACGCAGGATTTTTTGCTGAAGATCTATCACCCTAACCGCCTACGGATACACAGGCTGAATCCCGGAGAATAAGCAGTCCAAACCCCAGTTGCGATAATACACGGATCAATGGAAGGTGCAATGCGGGATGCGCCCTGTGTTCCCCATCCGACCGGGATGACAGAAAAACGTTTTATTGTCTCGGCAGGGTGCCGTGGGTTGGTTATCCGGAATGGCACTTACTTAAAAGAGATTGTGTTTATCATTCGTATTCTGAAAAATTTGCTCCCAGGAAGCTTGGCCGCAAATGAACGCAAATCACCGCGAATTCACGCTAAATGTCGGAGTACCCTACATAAACTATTTGCGTTACTTTGCGGTGATTGGCGTTATTCGCGGCTTATACCCCTAAAGTAAGCGCCATTCGGGTCAGACCGGATTTATTCCTCCCGGCTCCGGTTTTGATCAATAGCTGGCCCCTCCCCCCGGACGGACAAACGGCCCCTTTTCCGTCTATTGTGGATGTTTCTTCGGTGCGTGGGTTGAGGGAAAAAATGCAAGCGTGGCCGTTACTTATGCACAATAGGGAGTGTCAGCGGGGGGAAAGGGGGGTAATTCCGCCCTGGCTGCATCGTCCATCAGTGCCGGATCCGTAACTATATGATTATTAAGGTAAATAGCTAATCGGTAAAAATAGGCTGATTTGGCTGTCGTTTCCCCTGCGCGGAATATTGCGCCCAGGGGTACGGTTTATTCCACAGAGTTATCCACAGGTCGCCGGTAAAATCCTTTTCTTTCAACACCCATAGTGGCTTAGCTTCTGCTGGTAATCCCTGTCCTTAGAAAAAAGCAGTAACTGTGGGTGATTTATCACCCCGTTACCGGCGAGGGGAATCCCTGTTTCCGGGCGGACCCCAACTGGAGTAGAGTCTCCCCATGTTAGAAGATGCCGTATTGCGTGTAGCGGTTCCCGCACCCCTGCAGACCTGTTTCGACTATCTTCCGCCGCAAGGGACCGACCCGGCCCATTTGCGGCCGGGCGGGCGGGTTCTGGTCCCGTTCGGCCGGGGAGAACGCTGCGGCGTGCTGGTGGAGGTGGTGGCCGAGAGTCCGGTGGAGCGCGGCCGGCTGCGGCGGGCATCGCGACTGCTGGACCGGGAGCCGCTGCTCGGTCCGGCGGAACTGGAACTGCTTCTCTGGGCCGCCGACTATTACCAGCATCCGGTGGGGGAGGTGGTGGCTTCCGCATTGCCGCTACGCCTGCGCAGAGGCAAGCCGGTCAGGGATGATTCCCGTCCCGGCTGGAGCCTGACCGAGGCAGGTCGGGAGCAGTCGCCCGAAGAGTTGAAGCGGGCGCCGCGGCAGGCGGCGGTTCTACGCCTGTTGCAGGCGTCGTCCGCGGAGGTCCTGGACCAGGAGGAGATCTTCCTGCGTTGTGACGAATGCCGGGCGGTACTGCGTGCCATGGCTGATAAAGGCTGGGTGGAACCGGCGCAGGTCGCGGCCAGCCGGCCGTTGGCCTGTCCGTCACCGTCTGCGGATTCCCGGCACCGGCTGAATACCGCCCAGCAGGCGGCGGTGGAGGCGGTACTGGAGAGCGAGGGACGGTTCAAGGCGTTTTTGCTCGACGGAGTTACCGGCAGCGGCAAGACGGAGGTCTACCTGGAGCTGGTGGAGAGGGTGGTGGCACGCGGACGACAGGTGTTGATCCTGGTGCCGGAGATCGGCTTGACGCCACAACTCCTGGATCGGTTCCGGCGCCGCCTGGCCGCCCCCATGGCGTTGTTGCATTCCGGGCTCTCGGATCTGGAGCGGGAGCGGGCCTGGATCGCGGCGGCGCGGGGAGAAGCGCAGGTGATAATCGGGACCCGTTCCGCCATATTCACCCCTGTTCCGCAACTTGGACTGGTGGTGGTGGATGAGGAGCATGACCTCTCTTTCAAGCAGCAGGAGGGTTTTCGTTACTCTGCCCGGGATCTGGCACTGGTGTTGGCCCGGCAACGGGGTTGCCCGGTGGTATTGGGTTCCGCCACCCCCTCGCTGGAGAGTCTGAACAACGCGGACACGGGGCGTTTTCATCACCTGCTGTTGCCGCAGCGGGCGGGGAAGGCCCTGCCTCCCCGGCTGGATCTGCTGGATATACGCTCGTCGCGGCTGGACGGAGGGCTTTCCCCTGCCCTGATACGGATGGTTTCCGCAGAACTGAATGCCGGCAATCAGGTGTTGCTGTTTCTCAACCGGCGGGGTTACGCACCGCTGATCACCTGTTACGACTGCGGCTGGGTGGCGGAGTGCCGCCGCTGCGATGCCCGTATGACGTTGCATATGGGGAGCGACATCCTCTGGTGTCACCACTGCGGCTCCCAGCGGCGTACCGACCGGAACTGTCCGGAGTGCGGCAGTGCGGAACTGCACCCCCTGGGTCAGGGTACGGAACGGCTGGAGGAGGTCCTTGCGCAACGTTTTCCGGACGCGGCCATCGCCCGCATCGACCGGGACTCCACCCGGCGCAAAGGCAGTCTGGAGCGGCTGCTTACCGCTATCCGCAGGGGCGAATACTCCCTGTTGCTCGGGACCCAGATGCTGGCCAAGGGGCACCATTTTCCCGATGTAACCCTGGTAGGGATCCTGGACCTGGATCAGGGCCTGTTCGGCGCCGACTTCCGGGCCGCGGAGCGCATGGCGCAACTGGTGGTGCAGGTTTCCGGCCGGGCCGGCCGAGCGGAAAAACCGGGACGGGTGATCATCCAGACCCGTCATCCGGAGCACCCGCTGCTTCAGACCCTGATACGCCGGGGCTATGATGCCTTCGCCAGGGAGGCCCTGGTGGAGCGCCGTTCGGCGGGATTGCCGCCGTTCGGATTCCAGGCCCTGCTGCGGGCCGAGGCCCCTAAGGAGTCGTTGCCCAGGGAGTTTCTGGAACAGGCGCTGGCGGAGGCGCAGGATCATGTCGCGTCCGGTGTGGAATTATGGGGCCCGGTGCCGGCCCCCATGGAGCGCCGCGCCGGTCGCTTCCGGGCCCATCTGCTGGTTCAGGCCTCCCGGCGTTCGGATCTGCAGCGGTTGCTGAAGAACTGGCTGCCCGGGATCCGGGAGCTGCCCTCGGCGCGGAGGGTGCGCTGGTCTCTGGATGTGGATCCTCAGGAGATGTTGTAGACGGGAAACCGGGGGCCAAAGGTTAGGGTTTCAGCCGGGCTTTTTCGTGGTTTTTGCAACAGTTTGTTGGCCGTTGTTTTGAGCGCAGAAATGTGTTGTTTAGGTGGTGTCTGCAATGGTAGTATGGCGCGCAATAAAATTTATAACCACAATACGCGGGAAGTCTGAAATGAACAAAAAACTACTCACTGTGGCGGTCTCTGCCGCCCTGGCCTCTCCGGCCGTGCTGGCCGGCGACGTCACCATGTACGGTCAGGTGCATATCGCCACCTCCAGCTACGACTCCGAGATCGACAGCGGCGACGGCTGGGACGTCTCCAGCCACGCCACCCGTCTCGGCTTCAAGGGCAGTGAGGACCTGGGGGGCAACCTGAAGGCCATCTGGCAGATCGAGCTGGGTATCGCCGCTTCCGACGACAGTGATGACGCCGAAGGTGGCAATACCACCAACAACGCGGACGGTCTCAGTTACCGCAACACTTTCGTGGGGCTCTCAGGCAACTGGGGTACCGCCCTGATCGGTCGCCACGACACCCCGCTGAAGATCTCCACCGGATCCCTGGACCTGTTCTCCGACACCATCGCCGACTACAACAGCAACGGTGCCGATGACGAACTCAACGGGGCCGGCAACCTGACCGCGTTCGTTCCTACCGACAGCACCAGCGAGTGGGCGGCCATTCCGCTGCTGGCGGGTCAGAGCCTGGGTTTTGTGGACCTGCGGGTGGATCAGGCCATCGCCTACATCAGCCCCACCTGGAACGGTCTGACCATCGCCGGCGCCATCGTGCAGCCGGGTATGGATTCCAATGTCCAGCACGGCTCCGGCCAGATGTATGCCAACAGCGCCGACGGCTTTGCCGATGCCTACTCGCTGGCGGGCATGTACAGCAACGGTCCTTTCTATGCCTCTCTGGCCTGGGAGTACATCTCCGAGGACCTGATGGAGGAGCTGATGCGGGCCAGTCCCGGAGGTATTGGTGACGAAAGTGACGGCCAGGGCTATACCCAGGAAGAGCGCCGCTGGCGCCTGGGCCTGGGTTACACCGCCAACGGCATGCACGTGGGCTTCGTGTTTGAAGACCAGGATCATGCCATCGTGGGTATCGATGCCAAGCGCTGGCAGCTGAGCGGTTCCTACACCGTGGGCAACAACGTCATCAAGGCCATGTACGGCGAGAACGAGGTGGAGGTGTCCCAGAGCGGTGCCGACGCCCTCGACGACGGCGACTCCTACCTGGTGGACGGTACCTCCATCGATTCCAGCGATTACCGGGGATTTGACATCCGCCAGTGGGCTATCGGCCTGGACCACAACTTCTCCAAGCGCACCAAGGCCTATATCGTCTATACCGATGTGGAAGTGGACCAGCAGGCCGGCACTGACACCAACGTCGATAAGGACGGCTCCTGGGACGGTTTCTCCCTCGGCCTGATACACAAGTTCTGAGTTTACTTAGGGTCTCGAAGTAGGAACGATCCGGTGCCAGGGCGGGTGTAAATATAATTAACCATTATAGGTAGTCAGAGATGAATAAAAAACTTCTTTCCGTGGCGGTCTCCGCCGCCCTGGCCTCTCCGGCCGTGCTGGCCGGCGACGTCACTATGTACGGTCAGGTGCATATCGCCACCTCCAGCTACGACTCCGATATCGACAGCGGCGACGGCTGGGACGTCTCCAGCCACGCCACCCGTCTCGGCTTCAAGGGCAGCGAGGACCTGGGGGGCAGCCTGAAGGCGATCTGGCAGATCGAATTGGGTATTGCCGCTTCCGACGACAGTGATGACGCCGAGGGTGGCAATACCACCAACAACGCGGACGGTCTCAGTTACCGCAACACCTTCGTCGGCCTCTCCGGCAACTGGGGTACCGCCCTGATCGGTCGCCACGACACCCCGCTGAAGATCTCCACCGGTTCCCTGGACCTGTTCTCCGACACCATCGCCGACTACAACAACAACGGTGCCGATGACGAGCTCGACGGGGCCGGTAACCGGACCGCATTTTCCCCCACGGATACCTGGAGCGAATGGGCGGCCATTCCGCTGCTGGCGGGTCAGAGCCTGGGTTTTGTGGACCTGCGGGTGGATCAGGCCATCGCCTACATCAGCCCCACCTGGAACGGTCTGACCATCGCCGGCGCCATCGTGCAGCCGGGTATGGACTCCAACGTTCCTCATGGTACCCAGATGTACGCCAACAGCGCCGACGGTTTTGCCGATGCCTACTCCCTGGCTGCCATGTACAGCAACGGTCCCTTCTACGCCTCTCTGGCCTGGGAGTACATCTCCGAGGATCTGATGGAGGAGCTGATGCGGGCCAGTCCCGGAGCTCTTGGTTGGGAAGATGACGGCCAGGGCTATACCCAGGAAGAGCGCCGCTGGCGTCTGGGTCTGGGTTACACCGCCAACGGCATGCATGTGGGCTTCGTGTTTGAAGACCAGGATCATGCGGTGGTGGGTATCGATGCCAAGCGCTGGCAGCTGAGCGGTTCCTACACCATGGGCAACAACGTCATCAAGGCCATGTACGGCGAGAACGAGGTGGAGGTGTCACCGAGCGGTCAAGATGCCCTGGACGACGGTGATACGTTTCTGGTGGGCGGCAGTTTCATACCGTCTGACTACAGGGGGTTTGACGTGCGTCAGTGGGCCCTCGGAGTGGATCACAACTTCTCCAAGCGCACCAAGGCCTATTTTGTCTATACGGATGTTGACGTGGACCAGCTCACAAATAGCAACCTCGACAGCAACGGCTCCTGGGACGGTTTCTCCATCGGCCTGGTGCACAAGTTCTGAGGTTCTTGAGCTGTTATGGAGTAGCTGCATGAAAATACGGGGCCCTCGGGCCCCGTGTTGTTTCAAGGTTTGATAGAAGATCTTTAGGGACTGATCAACAAGCGGGAGAGATCCAGAAGATGAAGCGACGTGAAAACATGCTCACCGCGGCAATCGCCGCCACCCTGGCCGCCCCCGCCGCCATGGCGGGAGACGTGACCGTATATGGTCAGGTGCATATCGCCACCTCCAGCTACGATTCGGAACGGGATACCGGTGACGGCTGGGATATCTCCAGTCACGCCAGCCGTCTCGGCTTCAAGGGCAGCGAGGACCTGGGGGGGGACCTGAAGGCCATCTGGCAGATCGAGCTGGGCATCGCCGCCTCCGATGACGCGGATGACGACGAAGGCGGCAATACCACCAACAACGCCGACGGCCTCAGCTACCGCAACACCTTCGTGGGGCTCTCCGGCAACTGGGGTACCGCACTCATCGGCCGTCACGACACCCCGATGAAGATCTCCACCGGTTCCCTGGATCTGTTTGCCGATACCATCGCCGATTACAACAACAACGGTGCCGACGACGAGTTGATCGGCGCCGGTACCCTTACATCGCTTCCGATCATGATTTTTCAGGGTCTCGGTTTCGTGGATCTGCGGGTGGATCAGGCCATCGCCTATGTCAGCCCGAATCTGAACGGCCTGACCCTGGCGGGCGCCATCGTGCAGCCTGGTATGGACCGCACCACCGGTTCCTCCACCAATGCGGATGGTTTTGCCGAGGCCTACTCGCTGGCGGCCATGTACAGCAACGGCCCCTTCTACGCCTCCCTGGCCTGGGAACGGCTCTCGGAGGATCTGGTGGAGGAGTTGGTCGATGCGAATACTTCGATGCAGGCGGTGCTGGGAGAAGACACCCGCTGGCGCCTGGGTCTGGGCTACACCGCCAACGGTTTTCATGTGGGCTTTGTATATGAAGATCAGGATATGGTGTTGGCGGGTTCCGATGCGAAACGCTGGCAGCTGAGCGGTTCCTACACCTTCGGCAACAACGTGATCAAGGCTATGTACGGAGAGAACGAGATTGAAGATCTGTACGTGGGCGGGGCACCCCCAACCTTCGATTTCGATGTGGACCAGTGGGCGGTCGGTCTGGACCACAATTTCTCCAAGCGCACCAGGGCCTATGTGGTGTATACCGACGTGGATACGGACTTGAGCGATCCCGGCGGGGCAGGAGGTATTGTTGCCAACACGGCCTGGGACGGTTTTTCCCTCGGGCTGGTGCACAAATTCTGAGTTTGCTTAGGATCTTAGGTAAGGACGATTCGGTACCAGGGCGGGTGTAAATATAATTAACAATTTAGGTAGTCAGAGATGAATAAAAAACTTCTTTCCGTGGCGGTCTCCGCCGCCCTGGCCTCTCCGGCCGTGCTGGCCGGTGACGTCACCATGTACGGCCAGGTGCATATCGCCACCTCCAGCTATGACTCCGGGATCGACAGCGGCGACGGCTGGGATATATCCAGTCACGCCAGCCGTCTCGGCTTCAAGGGCAGCGAGGACCTGGGAGGCGACCTGAAGGCCATCTGGCAGATCGAGCTGGGTATCGCCGCCTCCGACGACGAAGACGATGACGACGGCGGCAACACCACCAACAACGCCGACGGTCTCAGCTACCGCAACACCTTCGTGGGGCTCTCCGGTAACTGGGGTACCGCCCTCATCGGTCGTCACGACACCCCGATGAAGATCTCCACCGCTTCCCTGGACCTGTTCTCCGATACCATCGCCGATTACAACAACAACGGTGCCGACGATGAGTTGTTCGGGGCCGGTAATCTTACATCGCTCCCGATTCTGGTTTTTCAGGGTATCGGCTTCGTGGATCTGCGGGTGGACCAGGCTATTGCCTATGTCAGCCCGAATCTGAACGGCCTCACCCTGGCGGGCGCCATCGTGCAGCCGGGTATGGACCGTACCACCGGCGCCTCCACCAATGCCGATGGTTTTGCTGAGGCCTACTCGCTGGCGGCCATGTACAGCAACGGCCCCTTCTACGCCTCCTTTGCCTGGGAACGGCTCTCCGAGGATCTGGTGGAGGAGTTGGTCGACGCGAATACCTCAGCGCAGGCCGGGCTGGAGGAAGACACCCGTTGGCGTATGGGTCTGGGTTACACGGCCAACGGTTTTCATGTGGGCTTCGTATACGAGAATCAGGATACAGTGTTGTCTGGTACTGATGCCCAGCGTTGGCAGATCAGCGGTTCCTACATCTTCGGCAATAATGTAATCAAGGCCATGTACGGTGAAAACGAATTTGAAAACCTGGGAGTATCGAACAGGGATATAGATATCGACCAATGGGCCCTTGGGCTGGACCATAACTTTTCCAAGCGCACTAAGGTTTACGCGGTCTACACGGATGTGGATGTGGACGTAAATCCCGCTTCGCCGATGGATCTTTCATGGGACGGTTTCTCTCTTGGTATGGTGCACAAATTTTGAGTTTGCTTAGGATCTGAAGTAAGGACGAACCGGTACCAGGGTGGGGGTAAATATAATTAACTATTTAGGTAGTCCGACATGAATAAAAAACTTCTTTCCGTGGCGGTCTCTGCCGCCTTGGCCTCTCCGGCCGTACTGGCCGGCGACGTCACCATGTACGGTCAGGTGCATATCGCCACCTCCAGCTACGACTCCGAGATCGACAGCGGCGACGGCTGGGATATCTCCAGTCACGCCAGCCGTCTCGGCTTCAAAGGCAGCGAGGACCTGGGGGGCGATCTGAAGGCCATCTGGCAGATCGAGCTGGGTATCGCCGCCTCCGACGACGAGGACGATAACGACGGCGGTGACACCACCAACAATGCCGACGGTCTCAGCTACCGCAATACCTTCGTGGGTCTATCCGGCAACTGGGGTACCGCACTCATCGGTCGCCACGACACCCCGATGAAGATCTCCACCGGTTCCCTGGATCTCTTCTCCGACACCATCGCCGACTACAACAACAACGGCGCCGACGATGAACTCTCAGGAGCGGGTAATATCATGGGTGCGGGGCTACCGTTTTTTATCTGGCAAGGTCTGGGTTTCGTGGACCTGCGGGTGGACCAGGCTATCGCCTACATCAGCCCCACCTGGAACGGCCTGACCCTGGCGGGCGCCATCGTGCAGCCCGGCATGGATCGCACCACCGGTTCCTCCACCAATGCCGATGGTTTTGCCGAGGCTTACTCGCTGGCCGCCATGTACAGCAACGGCCCGTTTTTCGCTTCTTTTGCCTGGGAGCGGGTAAACCAGGATCTGGTGGAAGAGCTGGTTGGAGCAAACACCAATGCACAGCGGATACTTGATGACGATACCCGTTGGCGCATGGGTTTGGGCTATACGTCCAACGGGATGCATGTAGGTTTTGTTTATGAACACCAGGATGTGCTGATGCAGGGCGCCGACGCCCAGCGCTGGCAGATCAGTGGTTCCTACACTTTCGGCAACAATGTCATCAAGGCCATGTATGGCGAGAACGAGTTCGACGACTTACCTACATTTTGGGTTCCCGGGTCAACGACCTTTGATGTTGACGTTGACCAGTGGGCGATCGGTCTGGACCACAACTTTTCCAAGCGTACCAAGGCCTACGTGGTTTACACGGACGTGGATTCGGATATCAACGGTCCATTTCTCGGAATTACTGAATACGCCTGGGACGGTTTCTCTCTCGGGCTGGTACACAAGTTCTGAGTTTGCTTCAAGCAGAAGCATCCTGAAGACGAGGCCTTCGGGCCGTGGTTAGGGACAATGGCATGCCGGGGTCGGCGCAAACTTAAATTTAAACACTCAGCGGGAGTTTAATGATGAACAGAAAACACCTACTTGCCACCGCCATCGCCGCCGCCCTGGCTGCTCCCGGCGCTATGGCCGGTGACGTTACCATGTACGGCCAGGTGCATATCGCCACCTCCAGCTATGACTCCGAGATCGACACCGGAGACGGCTGGGATATCTCCAGCCACGCCAGCCGTCTCGGCTTCAAGGGTAGTGAGGACCTGGGGGGTGACCTGAAGGCCATCTGGCAGATCGAGCTGGGCATTGCCGCCTCTGATGACGCGGATGACGACGAAGGCGGCAACACCGTCAACAACGCCGACGGCCTCAGCTACCGCAACACCTTCGTGGGTCTCTCCGGCAACTGGGGTACTGCGGTCATCGGCCGTCACGACACCCCGATGAAGATCTCCACCGGTTCTCTGGACCTGTTCTCCGACACCATCGCCGACTACAACGGCAACGGCGCGGATGACGAACTCAACGGTGCCGGTAATCTCGGATACGGGTTGCTTACCACTGCGCTTGTTCAGAGTATTCCGCTGCTCAACCAGCAGGGTCTCGGCTTCGTGGACCTGCGGGTGGATCAGGCCATCGCCTACATCAGCCCGAGCTTCAACGGCCTGACCCTGGCCGCCGCCATCGTACAGCCCGGAATGGATCGCACCGGCAGCCTTCCCTATGATGCCGATGCGGCGGACGGTTTTGCCGAGGCCTACTCCGTGGCCGCTCTGTACAGCAACGGCCCCTTCTTCGCCTCTCTGGCGTGGGAGCGGATCGATGAGGATCTGGTGGAAGAGTTGCTCCGGGTGCATGTGGCCGCACAACCGGCCATCGGAGATGAAGACCGCTGGCGTTTGGGTCTGGGCTATACCGCCAACGGTATGCACGTGGGCTTCGTGTTTGAAGACCAGGATCACGCCGTCCAGGGTCTGGACGCCAAGCGCTGGCAGCTGAGCGGCTCTTACACCTTCGGTAACAACGTGATCAAGGCCATGTACGGCGAGAACGAGGTGGAGTGCTCCTTCTCCTGCGGCATTGCGCTGGCCACCGTTACCGCAACCCTGCCGGACGGGACCCCGGTCATTCCGGGGATCTATGACGGCTACGACGTGGATCAGTGGGCCATCGGTATCGACCACAACTTCTCCAAGCGCACCAAGGCGTATCTGGTTTACACCGATGTGAATGTGGATCAGGGGCAGGACGTCATTCCTACGCAAACAGACGGTTCCTGGGACGGTTTCTCCCTTGGTCTTGTACATAAATTCTGAGTCTTATCGTATCTAAAGCAGGGTAACGGGGCCTTCGGGCCCCGTTTTCTTTGCCCTAGGCGAAAATGAAGTGAGAGCAGCGTTTAGCCGGGGATTGTGCAGGGATTCCCCTCTTCACTCTGCAGCGAAAACCGCTCCTATGGTATTCTACGCTGCCTTGCAGACCCCGATTTCCAATCAAACATGAAACAGCAGATTCAGCAGCTCATCTCCCAGGCCCTGGAGCGGATCGCCGCAGATGGTGTAATCCCGGCGGACGCGATACCTCAGCCTATCTTTGAGCGGGCGCGGGATCCCCGGTATGGGGACTTCGCCAGCAACGTGGCCATGGTGTCCGCCAAGGCGGCAGGTATCAATCCGCGTGACCTGGCGGAGAGACTGGTGGCCGCCGTGCCGGCGTCGGCGTTGGTGGATAAGGTGGAAATCGCCGGCCCCGGCTTCATCAATTTCTATCTTTCCCCGGATGCCTACCGCGCCGTGGTTCCCCTGATCATTGAACAGGGGCACCGGTTCGGCCGCAGTGACATCGGTCGGGGCAAGCGGGTGCAGGTGGAGTTCGTCTCCGCCAATCCCACCGGTCCGCTGCATGTGGGCCATGGCCGCGGCGCCGCCTACGGTGCGGTGGTGGCCGATCTGCTGGAGGCGGTGGGTTACAAGGTACACCGGGAATATTATGTCAACGATGCGGGGCGTCAAATGGACATCCTGGGCGCCAGTGTCTGGATGCGTTATCTGGAGTTGTGCGGTGAGGAACTGGTGTTTCCCGCCAACGGCTACAAAGGGGACTATGTCTGGGATATCGCCGCCACCCTGCATCGGGAGCACGGGGATGCCTATCGGCATTCGGCGGAGGAGCTGTTCGCCGGGATTCCCGCGGATGAGCCGGCGGGCGGGGATAAGGAGGTCCATATCGACGGCCTTATCGAGCGTGCGCGGCAGTTGCTGGGCGATAATCGCTACCGATACGTGTTTGAATTGGGCCTCAATACCATCCTGGACGATATCCGGGATGACCTGGAGCAATTTGGAGTCAAATATGATGAGTGGTACTCCGAACGGAGCCTGACCGAGAGCGGTGCGGTCAATAAGGCGCTGCAGCGGCTGCGGGATTCCGGCCATGTATATGAGAAGGATGGCGCGCTCTGGTTCCGTTCCACCGAGTTCGGTGACGAGAAGGACCGGGTGGTGGAGCGGGATAACGGCCAGACCACCTATTTCGCCTCCGACATCGCCTACCATATGGACAAGTTGGAGAGGGGCTTCGAGCGGGTGATCGATGTCTGGGGTGCGGATCATCACGGTTACGTGCCCCGGGTGAAGGCGGCCATGGAGGCGGTGGGTGATGATCCCTCGAAGCTGGATGTGCTGCTGGTACAATTCGCCAATCTCTACCGCGGTGGAGAAAAGGTGCAGATGTCCACCCGTTCCGGGGAGTTCGTGACCTTGCGCGAACTGCGCAAGGAGGTGGGAACGGACGCGGCCCGATTCTTTTATGTCATGCGTAAATGCGAGCAACATCTGGACTTCGATCTGGACCTGGCCAAATCCCAGTCCAGCGATAATCCTGTCTATTATGTGCAGTATGCCCATGCACGGGTCTGCAGCGTTCTGGCTCAGGCGGCAGAAAAGGGCATACCGGTGGAGATCAGTGATGGTCTCACCAATATGGAGTGTCTCGGCGAAGAGCATGAACGGAGCTTGCTCAAGACCCTGACCAGATATCCCGAGGTGGTGGAGGCGGCGGCGCTCAACGAAGAGCCCCATCAGCTTTCCCATTACGTGCGGGAACTGGCCAACGACTTCCATACCTATTACAACGCGCATCAGTTCCTGGTCGGCGATGACACCCTGCGGGATGCCCGGCTGAAGCTGATCCTTGCGGTTCGGCAGGTCCTGAGGAACGGGCTGAATCTGCTGGGCGTTTCAGCACCGGAGAAGATGTAAGTGGCAAAAGACTATAAAAGCCGGGCAAATCCGCCGGCGCCGAAGAAGACGCAGACCCCGGGCTGGGTGTGGTTCTTTGCCGGCCTCCTGGTAGGGGTGTTTGCTACCGGGCTGGCCTGGTTGAAACTCGGGACGGGTACCCCGGGTATCTCCTCCGCTCCAAAGGCCCGGCAACAGCAGGAGCAACCGGTAGCGAAGGTGGAGGAGAAGGCGGAGTCAACCGCCCCCAAACCCCGCTTCGATTTCTATACCATTCTGCCGGAGATGGAGGTGGTGGTATCGGAAACGGAAGAGGAGCCGAGAGCTTCCTCCGAGGCATCCGCCGGGGTGGCCGACGCCCCCCGCTCCTATATGGTGCAGATGGGGTCGTTCAAGAGATTCGCTGATGCCGACCGGCTTAAGGCGAATCTGGCGCTCATGGGCATCGAGGCCGAGATCCAGAAGGTGAATGTAAACGGTGGTGAGGTGTTTCACCGGGTTCGCAGCGCCCCCCTTACCCGCAGGGAGGCGAACAAACTGCGCAATCGTCTGCGGAATCAGAATATCAACTGTCTGGTGTTGAAGATCAGGGGATAGATTCTAGGTCTCCGCAACCGCTTGGAAAATGGGCGACAAGATTTCCAGGGTCAGGTTTTCTCTCCATATCTCCCAGGAGGAGTATCTTCGTTACTACCGCGGAGAAGCGGGGGCGGTTCAGGTGACCGCGGATGACGGAAGGCGTATCCGCTTTCCGGCATCCAATCTGCGGCGCTTTGTTTCCAGCGATGGGATACAGGGGAGGTTCGAGATCACTCTGGGTGAGGGGAACCGCCTGTTGGAGTTGAAGAAACTCTAGTGGAGTCGGTAGCGGCAGATGTTGCCTGCGCCGTCCGTTCGGGGATGCTATTTTCCGCAGATGTCTATCCGGATCACCTGCTGTTCGACCGTCGCTACGTCGCTATCAAGCCATTCGTAGATCTCAGTGCTTTCGGGGGTGCACTCATTGCAGCTGCGCCCACAGGAACTTTTGAGTGACAGTCTCCGTACCTTGCCTTTGCGCACCCAGCGGTCGAGCATGCCACGTACCGCCTCCGGGTCGCTTTCCAGGTGCAGGGCGATATCGAAGAGCGGTGCCCGCCCCCGGGTCATGAGGTAGTTTTTGACTTCTGCGAGTATCATGCGGCGGTCCCCTCTCCCCGTTTGCCCCACATACGCAGACTCGCTATTACACCGACGGCCAGGATCCCGAGGAGAGTAATCCATAGGGCCGAAGCGACCGGATGCCGGCTGAAGGTGGCGGCCTGGTAGAAGATCGTGGATGTGGTATAGGCGATACCGGTGGTCCAGGCGGCTACGAATGCGGCCCAACGACCGCCGGTCTCACGGGCGATGGCCCCCATGGTGGCGACACAGGGGAAATAGAGCAGGATAAAGAGCAGGTAGGCGAATGCGCCGGCCTGACCGTCAAACCGGGAGGCCATGGCGCCGAATATGCCTGCGCTGACCTCCTGCTCCGCGGCCGCCGCCTGGGGGTCGCTGATCTCCCCCACGTTCATTCCCAGCGGGTCCAGCAGCAGGTCCGATACCTTGGCGAGGTTGGTCGGTATGGTAGTCAGGGCTTCCTGGAGAGTGGGCCAGAATTCAAAGGGCGACTTCTCCCCGGTTCCTCCCGCCTCTTCCGCCGCTATCCGGGTATAGATGGAGTCCAGGGTGCCGACAACCGTCTCCTTGGCCAGAATACCGGTGAAGATACCCACGGTTGCCGGCCAGTTGTCCTCCTTGATACCCATAGGTGCGAAAGCCGGTGTTACGGATTGGCCGAAGGCGCTCAGTACCGAAGCGTTGCTCTCACGCTTGCCGAAGCTGCCGTCCGTACCGACGGAGTTCAGCACATTCAGCACCATGACCATGACCACGATCACCTTACCGGCATCCCGGATAAAAAGTTTTACCCGGTCCCAGGTACGCAGCGAAACCCCCTTGAGAGTAGGCAGATGGTATGGAGGAAGTTCCATCATAAACCCGGTGGAACTGCCGGAGAGCAGGGTACGGCGCATGATCATTCCGGTCAGCACTGCGATGGTGATGCCGATTAGGTAGAGAGCAAACACCAGGTTCTGGCCGTTGCTCGGGAAGAAGGCGGCGGCAAACAGGACATAGACCGGCAGCCGGGCGCCACAGGACATGAAGGGGTTCATAAGGATGGTTAACTTACGTTCCCGTTCGTTCTCCAGCGTTCGCGTCGCCATCACCGCTGGTACGTTACAGCCGAAACCGACGATCATGGGTACGAACGCCTTGCCGGGCAGGCCGATGGTGCGCATAAAGCGATCCATAACAAAGGCGGCCCTGGCCATGTACCCGCTGTCTTCGAGAATGGAAAGAAACAGATAAAGACAGGCCACGATAGGTATGAAGGTGGCTACCACCTGGACGCCGCCTCCCGCTCCGTCCGCCAACAATACCGCCAGCCACTCCGGGGAGCCCAAGGCGCGCAGCCAGCCGCCCAGAGTCTCAACAAAGACGGCGCCGGCCACAATATCGAAGAAGTCGATGAATGCACCGCCGATGTTGATGGTGAACATGAACATCAGATACATGACCAGCAGGAACAGGGGTACTCCGAATACCTTGCTCAATACCAGCCGGTCGATGCGGTCGGTAACGGTGCGGCCGGCCTTGCCGCGTTCGCGAATGACATGCCGGGCCAGCGTGTGGGCGTGGCTGTAGCGGGCATCGGCGATATAGATATCCGCCTCTTCGCCGGCGCGCTTTTCGATGGTGTCGCGCCACTCCGTTACCCTGGGCCAAAGCTCTTGACCGGCCAGAAATTCCGCATGCGGGTCGCCTTCCAGCAGTTTCAGGGTAATCCAGCGGCTATCGGATTTGCTGCATTTGCCGGCCATGGCCGGTTTCAGATCGGCGATGGCCTGTTCCACGGTCTCGTCGTGAGTTACGAGAAAACCGGAAAAACTGTCGTCTTTTGCCACCAGGCCGATCTGGCGCTTGAGTTCCTCCACCCCTTCCCCGGTGGTGGCGACGATGGGGACGACGGGACAACCCAGGTGTTCACCGAGGTGGTCCAGGTCGAGTTCAATACCACGTTTGCGGGCCACATCCATCATGTTCACTGCGATAACCATGGGCAATCCCATTTCCCGCAGTTGCACCGTGAAATAGAGGTTACGTTCCAGGTTTACGGCATCAATGATATTTACAATGAGTGACGCTTCATGGGAGAGGAGAAAATCACGGGTAACCTGCTCATCAAGGGAGGCGGCGTCCAACGAATAGATCCCCGGAAGATCGATAACCTTCACCTCTTCCCCTTCCAGGGAGAAGCGCCCCTCCTTCCGGTCCACGGTAACACCCGGCCAGTTGCCGGTCTTTTGTCGGATGCCGGTCAGCTGGTTGAACAGGGCGGATTTGCCACAGTTTGGATTACCGCCCAGGGCGATAGTCAGCACGTTGATCTCCATCGGTTGTTGCCATTGGCCTGATGCCTTCAGAGGCCGAGCTGGGGACAGGGGGTTTCTCTCTATGCGGAAGACGTCGCTGCTATATGAGCTGTGTCAGCAGCTTCTCGGCGATGCCGCCTCCCAGGGCAATACGGTTACCGGCATTGGCTACGACGACACCGTGGCCGCGGTGATGCAGCACCTCCACCTCGGATCCCACACGCAGGCCCAGTCCCAGGAGACGCCGCGATACCTTCTGTCCTCCCTGGATCTGAATGATACGCGCTCGTTTCCCTTTCGGGACAAGGCTTAGGGCGGTGAGGGGTGCCCCCGAATCTCCTGTCTGTATCGATACCATCAGGTTACAATTAAGAATGATTCCTATTTGCAATGTAGCATCGGCAGACCGGGGAATCAACCACTACTTATGGTGTTTTAAGCGGAAAGTCAGTCCGGGAAAGGAGCCTGTGGGCAGGTTCGAAAAGGCAACGCTTCCCGGCTCTCTCCCCTCTTGGAACAGGACGGATCACGTCGGTAAGGATTCAAGCGGGCTTGCGCAGCAGGTCCACCCGGGAGGGTTTGAGAAAATGGGCCCCCTCTTCCGTCATGTGCCGGGAAAAGGCCTGGCGGATCTTTGCATAAAGCGCCTGGTCGATCCGGTGCTCGCTATGGGTTACGTTCAACATACGGGCCTCAAAATGCTCGAAGTCGCGGAAATGGCCGGGGGCGTTGAAGAACAGTTGCTCCACCAGCGCAAGTCGGCCATCCGCCACCGCCCGGTGTACGGCCTCGAACGCGGCCCGGCGCACCTCCCTTTCATCGTTATAGAGGCGGGTGATTTCGTTGAGTTCTCCTCGATAGACCGGTTCCGATATGTATGCCAGCCCGTTCGGCCTCAGGACCCTGGCGATCTCGCTCAGTGCCTGGTCCATAAGTTCCGGCGGGACGTGGTGCAGGGATTTCAGCATCAGAACCACATCCATCGATCCGTCGGGTTGGTTGATCGCTTCGGCGCCACCGTAGATAAAGGTAACCGCGGGCAGATCGTCGATCTGCAGATTCTTCTCGTGCTGGATACGGTCAACTTCGGTGGCGATTATGGCTGCGGGGGAGAACTCTTCGACGATGAGCCGGGTCATCCAGGCTCGTCCACACCCCAGTTCCAGTACCCGCGCCCCTCTAAGGGGCAGGGTACGCTTCATGATTTCCAGCTCGGTGGCGTGAATATAGGCGTCTAAATTGTCGATCTGCATGGTATGCGGATAGCCGTATTGAATGGGTGCCGGTGACATCTTTCTGAAAGTAAATAACTTAGAACTTCGGACTTCAAACTTCAAACTCTCATAGTGCAACAACGGTAAAATTAAAACGATGAGTGATCGTAGGCCCGGCTGGTTGGAGGAGCCGTGTATCCGTCTTTTACGGCGGGATGTCCCGCCACTGCTAAAGGGTTATATTTACCTTAGAAAATTCCTGTTTAATTAAGGAAAATGTGTGCAAGCTGCCTGTAACTGGCATAGGATTAACAGATAGGGTTTTGCCGGGGGAACAGCCTCATGACTGATAGAGAACATCTCACCATCGTCGGCTCGGAAAAAGGTGATGACGGGCAAGAGCAGCCGAGCGCTGACGACCAGGAAATGACACTGGAGGATCTGGCGGCGCAGAACGAGCGTTTTCGCAAGGAGGTACGGCAGTTACAGAAGGATGGCCGTAAGGCTGTCCGCAAGTACCGCCAGGAGCAGGCGCTCAAACCTTACCAGGCGGAGCTGATTCGGATGCAGCAATATCTGGAAGAGAGCGGCACGCGCATGATTATTCTGTTCGAGGGGCGTGACGCCGCCGGCAAGGGTGGGACCATTCGCCGTGTCACCCGCTACATGAACGAAAAACACTATCGGGTGGTTGCGTTAGGCAAGCCGAGCGAGGAAGAGCGTACACAATGGTTTTTCCAGCGCTACGTACGGCGTTTCCCCACCGGTGGTGAAGTGGTGTTGTTCGACCGCAGTTGGTACAACCGCGCCATGGTGGAGCCGGTATTCGGATTCTGTAGCGAGCAGGAATACCAGGATTTCATGGTGGGCGTGACCGGGTTTGAGAAGGACCTGGTGCGGCAGGGCACGGTCCTTATCAAACTCTATTTCAGTGTGACTAAAGAAGAGCAGGCGCGGCGGTTCGAGCGGCGCATGACCGATCCGTTGCGTCAGTGGAAGTTGAGTGAGGTGGACGTACAGGCCCAGGAACGCTGGGATGATTTTACCAATGTTAAATATGAGATGCTGAGGCGTACCAATACCACCCATGCGCCGTGGACCATCATCCGTTCCAACGACAAACACCAGGCGCGGGTTAACGCCATTAAGGTAGTTCTGAATTCTGTTCCCTATATGCGACTCAATCCGAATCTCGATTTTGTGCCTGATCCGGAAATCGTGGTCTCCGGGGCCCGAGAACTGGAAATGATGGAGGCGCAGCGGCTGCAGAGCGGTAAGTTTGAGGATTGATGGTGGTAAAAGGTTAGAAGTAGAAGGTTGTATGTAGGTGGATACAGAGCGTCTGATTAAGGCCGAGCAAGAGTTCCAGAAGCTGATTCAAACTCAGCCGGATTCACCGGCCGGCTATATGGGCATGATCCAGGTCGCGTCGCTCCAGAGGGACTGGAAGCAGGCGTTGCGGCTTTGGGATATCTGCCTGACCAGATTCCCCTCTTTGGTGCTGCCGCATGGCCTGTTGGCGAAGCTGCGTGTGCTGCTGAGTTTGGAGGATATCGAAGGGGCGGAAGAGCTTTGCCGCGAACTGCAAGATACACACCCCAATTATTTCGGGGGTATCTACGGAATGGTGCTGGTGGCGGAGGCCAAACGAGACTGGCGGGAAGCCGAACGTCTTCTGGAAATCTGCCTCGAAAAGTTCCCTGGGGTCATGGATGGAGAATGGCAGGCAGAGAAGGCGGGAACCCTCATCCGGCAAAACCGGCTTGATGAGGCCGAACGGTTGTTGGATGAGGTCATCAGGCGATATCCGGGTTGTCCGGAAGGATATCTTTCATCGGCGGTCCTGGCGGATAAAAAACATGATCTTATGCTTAGCCGCGAGCGCTGGGAGAAGGCGGGGCGACTGTTTCCGGGTCACAAGGAGATCCAGCTGGGGTATATAGGATCTGTCAGAGAGCGCGGGGATTTTGACCAGGCCTATTCACTGTGTGTCCAGGGATTTGAGAATACCGGTGATGTTGATTACCAGTTGAGCCTGGTCGAGTGTTGCGTCTATCAGCATCGATTTGAACAGGCGTTGGATGAGGTGTATCAACTCCTTAAAGCGCAACCGGAAAATCTACTGTTCAGGCTAAAAGAGTGTTCGGTGCTGATCGGTCATTGGGAGCAGGCCAGACTTGCGGAGGCGGTTACGAAACTGGAGCGGCTATTGGAGGAATATCCGGATTCGCTGCGGGTCCGGCGACAACTGGGTCTTGCGTATATCCACAATAAGGAGAATAAAAAAGCGCTTGAACTCATGGAGTCCTTTTCGTCGGATTTGGAAGAGAGAGAGGAACTGCTGGCGTTATACGCCTGGTGTGACTACCAGCGAGGCGAACTGGAGCAGGCACGCCGGAATTATGCTTCGTTGCTGAGCGTAAAATATCATGCGGCGGTACATGCGCCTTGTTCCCTGAAGCGTCTTGATGCGGGCGCCATATCTCCGGAGAAAGACGAGATCTTTCTGTTCTCAACCATTAAGGACGCCTTGAAATACCTGCCCTGGTTTCTGGATTATTATCGTAAACTCGGTGTTCATCGTTTCTTTGTCATTGATAATGACTCGAGCGACGGCACGACCGATTTTCTCCTGCAACAACCGGATGTCCATCTGTTCTGGACAGATGAATTGTTTTCCCTCGCCTCTTCCGGGATGCGCTGGATTAATGAGCTGATCGGCCGTTACGGTCGGGGGCATTGGTGCATCTTTGCGGATTGCGACGAGGCCCTGGTGTTCCCCGGCATGGAATCAGGCGGTCTGACGTATCTGTTGGATTATATGGAGAGCAAAGGCCATGAGGCCATGTCCGGATACATGCTAGACATGTACCCCGAGAGTGGCGCGGAAATGGAGCGCTACCGGTCAGGCGGTGATCTGGTCAGCCATTCACCTTACTTTGACGACTCACAACGGTTTTTCGGAGGGGCTAAATCACCTTATGTGCTCGTCAGGGGAGGAGCGAGAAGGCGTCTCTTTGATGAAGAGACGTGGTTGGAGAAGGTGCCGATTATAAGAGGCGGAGGTGAAATAAAGTATCTGACCAATCACCATATAACGCCGGCGAAGATTTCCGACATTACCGGGGTGTTTCTGCATTTCGCCCTGACACAGAAGTTTGAGTCCGTGGCCTCTGCATCGGATATAGCAAAGCATGATCGGTTCAAGAATATGTCCGTATATTGCAAAAACAGGTATTCCCGTTATCAGCAGACATTTGAGGGGTTAGAGAAGTCCGGATCATTCCTGTGCCAAGATTCGGAAAAATATGTCGATAGTGATCAGCTGGTAGATCTCGGGCTTATGCATCGCCCGGCAGACTATCTTTCCTGACGAGTTTTCTTAGATCGGCGATCGGAAAACACGAGTTGTGGTGGTAATTCTATTCATGAGTCCCATTGGTGTTTGTACATTCGGAGGATATTTATCTGATGTCGCAGGCTCCGGTCTTCGACGCGGCTGGCGAGCGAAGGGGGTATATTTTTGAAAGCCGATTTCCTTGCCAATGCCGAGAAAGAGTATCGGCGTCTGATCGAGACCCAACCGGACTCTCCGGCGGGATATATGGGGTTGATTCAGATTATCTCGATTCAGCGTAACTGGGAATTGGCCCTGCAACTCTGGGATACCTGCCTTGCCAAGTTCCCGGATTTGACTAAGCCGGTAGGATTGCTGGCGAAGTTGCAAGTGCTGCTTGAGCTTGGGAAGCGAGAGGAAGCGGATGCCCTATCGCGGGAGTTGATCTCGATGTTCCCGGACTATTTTGGGGGCTATTATGGATCGGCCTTGGTGGCTGAGGCTTTCCGCGACTGGGTGGGCGCCGGCCGGCATATGGATGCATGCCTGGCCCGTTTTCCCGGTTTAAGGGATCCGGAGTGGCAGACTTATAAGGCGCATCTCCTGAAGAGAGCAGGGTTTCTCGGAGAGGCGGAGCAACTGTTGCAGGACATCATCAGGAAATATCCCGGATGCCCGGAGGCGTATATAGAGTCGGCGAAACTGGCCGAGCTGAAGTTCGATCGGCCGCTTACCTACGAGCGGTGGGAAAAGGCGTATCGATTATTCCCGGAGCGCAAGGAATGCGCCTTTGGATATATAGGCTGTCTTAACGACGAAGGGGATTTTGAGACGGCGCTATCTCTCTGTGAGGAGCACTATGAAAAAACCGGCGATATGGGATTTAAACTGTGTCTGGTCGATTGTTTCCTTGCTCATCTGGAGTTTGATGCCGCGCTGGAGACGGTAGCGGCACTTATAAAGACCTATCCGGATAACCTCGAGCCGGAGCTGAAAAGGATCGATGTACTGATGGGGTACTGGCGCCAGGAGCAGGCGGATCAGGCGGTGAGGTTCGCGGAGGAACTCTATAAGCGATTTCCGGACTCCCACAGGGTCCGTCTGAAATGGATTGACTCCTGTATCCATGCCGGCAACACAGAACAGGCGCGGGAACAGCTGAAATTACTGCCGGTCCATACCGGGGAGTCGTTTGAAACAAAGAAACTGCGCTCCTGGCTGCATGCACAGAACGGCGACATGGACAGAGCCAGAGAGATCTTTCTGGCGGCGACCGATGATGCCTACCTGCCGGCATTGCATGCCCCCTTCAATCTAAAAAGAATCGATCGAAATCGGCTTGATCCGGGTGCGGACGAGCTGTTCCTCTTTTCCTGCGTGAAAGACAGTGTTCATTCTCTTCCCTGGCTCCTGGAGTACTATCGAAAGATCGGAGTGCAGCGGTTTTTTATCGTGGATAATGACTCGACGGACGGGACTTCGGCGTTTCTGCTGGAGCAACCGGATGTCCATCTGTTCTGGAGCGACGACGCCTTTTACACCACGGCTTCCGGTCTGCGTTGGATAAATCATCTGATCGCTGAATATGGGGAGGGCCATTGGTGCATTTTGACCGATAGTGACGAAATCCTGGTGGTTCCGGGGGTGGAAAAATGCGGTCTGAGGCCGCTGCTTAAGTATATGCAGCGAAACGGGCATGAGGCGTTGTCCGTATTCCTGTTGGATATGTTTCCGGAAGCTGTAGCGGAATTCTCCAGCTTTCCGCCGGATGGGAACCTGCTTGAGCACTCTCCCTACTTCGACGACAGTTTTCGATATTTCGGGAATTCCTTGTGCCCCTACCGCGTCGTGAGGGGTGGTGTGCGCGAGCGGCTGTTTGAAGGAATCGAGATACTGGAAAAGGTTTCGATTATAAAGGGCGGGGGAGATATCCGTTTTCTGAATCCCCACTCCACTACGCCGGCTATTCTGTCGGATGTTACCGGGGTGTACCTGCATTTCACCCTGGCACAGAAGCCCCAGCTCTCGAATGGCTCCGAGCGGATCCTCGACGACAGCCGCATCGGGGGCAGAAGTAACTCCTCCCGGAAGAGGTATTCCCGTTATCATCGGATAATCGCCGGCATGGCAAGAGATGGTAGCAATTTGTGCCCGGATTCCAGCAGATACGTTGATAGTGATCAGCTGGTTGAATTGGGATTGACGCTACGGCCGGCCGGTTTCGACGATTGATCGCTGGGTGACCGGCTGAGCCGGAAATACCGGCTAGATTATAGATTAGATGTCAGTTTTAACTTACTGAAAAACACCGGCAAAGTATCCGCTGGGCACTGTCTGGAAAGGGGGAGCGATTATGGATCCTCCAGGCGCCTTTCCCGGGGAGGGTCGGTGATGAAAAAACCGTTGTATCCTAATATGTTAGGGGGTAGAATCGATCGGACTCGGATACATCATTAGCCGATATTTTTCGAGAATAAAGGCTCTATTTCTTAGGGGGAACCTGCATAATGAAGCAATTCAAATACGCTCCGCTGGCGGCGATGTTGGCGGTTATTCCACAAGTTCACGCCGAAAGCCCGCTGGACGAAGGAGCGGTACCTTTCGCCTATATGAACCAACCGTTCGGTGGTACGACCCACACCCAGAATATTCCGTCCTTTGGTTTTGGTGTTACCCAGGGGGGGGCGTCTTCCGGAACGGTGAATCTTTTGAACCCGGAACGTCCGCCGCTGTTCAACCTTGAATACAAGGGTGACAATCTGGCCGCCGTCAATCTGAACGGTAATAACGTCCTGGATATCATGGGCCGGTATGGCTATGACGCAAACGGTGACCAGTCTTTCGGCGACTGGTTGTCCTCTCTTTCCCAGGAGCAGAAAGTAGCTCTCGGGCTGGCCGTTGGTTTAGGGTTCTGGTGCGCGGTTGACTTCTGTCACGGCGGTCACGGCGACAGCACTCCGGCAGCAGCTACTTGACCTCTGTTTATGGCGGTTGCGGTGACAGCAGTCCCGCAGCGGCCAAGTGGTCCCTAACTATTGTTGTTTAAATAGACTCAGTTTTGAACGAATGTGGGCGGCTATGAATACATAGCCGCCTTTTTTTTGATATTTTCTGCGCAATGTTCTCCTGCCGGGATTCACGGGTGGGATTGTGCTCAGGGAGCGGTTTGAGAATGGCCGCAGTTGAGTTCACCGATATGCTGATCTTCGTGCTGGCATGGACCGCTTATTTTGTCCTCCACTCTATCCTGGCTTCGTTACGGATGAAGCGGTGGGTGGCCGGGCGTTGGCCCCATGCTATGCCCCTGTACCGGCTGGCGTTCAATTTACAGGCGCTGGTACTGCTGGTTCCTCTGTTGTGGTTTACCTACTCTCTACGTGGTCCCATGCTCTGGCAGTGGTCAGGGCTTGCCGGGTGGCTGGCCAACGGCCTTGCCCTGTCGGCACTGGGTGGAGTGGTCTGGTCACTGCGCTACTATGATGGCAGCGAATTCATAGGATTGCGCCAGTGGCGGGAGGGGGAGCGCTCGGTGGAGGACCAGGAGCGTTTTCAAATATCCGAGCTGCATCGGTTCGTGCGTCATCCCTGGTACAGCCTGGGATTGGTGCTGGTCTGGACCCGCGATATGGACAGGGTATTTCTGATCACGGCTATCCTGATAACACTGTATTTCATTATCGGTATCTGGATGGAAGAGAAGAAACTCGCGATCTACCATGGGGAGCCGTACCGGCGTTACCGGAAGCTTGTTCCTGCCCTTGTTCCCTTGCCCTGGCGCTTTTTGGCTCGGGAGGAGGCAAGGGAAATTCAGGCCGAGGCGGAGCGGGAAGCTGACGGCTGAGCCGGTTTTTATGGATCCGTATCAAGGATCGTTAACCGTGACCGATCTTCCGCGTGAAACTCCACTCGCCGTCTACTAGAATTAGCAGAAGTTTCCCAAAAAGAAACGGGTCTGTTCAGAAACCGGGAGCAAAAACGCAATGCTCGAATATTCCGAAAAACGAGATTTCCCCCGTATGGCCGTTGAGTGCCCTGCCCAGTTTCGGCTGGAGGGTTCCGATCAGGTGGACGGTGCCATCGTCAAGGACCTGAGCGGCGGCGGTGTCCTGCTATGGATCGATCAGCAGGTGGAGCCCGGCAGTCAGCTTTCCATCGTAATCATGCCGGGAAAACATATCACGCCACCTTTGCACGCCAGGCTGGAGGTTATCCGTTGTTTTCCGCTGGAAGAGGAAGAAGGCACCTACGCGGCGGCCTGCTCCATAGTTCAGCTACTGGATGAGAAAGAGATCGGGACGAACTTTCCTTAACCCTCAGCTGCCGCCGGGTCAGACGATCCGGTTGCGTATGTCGCCTGCCAGAAAGGCTTTGATATTCTCCCCTATCTCGTTTATCAGCCGCTGACGGGCCTCTCTGCTCGCCCAGGCAATGTGAGGCGTGATAATCAGGTTGGGAAGTTTCGGATCAAGCAGGGGATTGTCCTCTGCGGGTGGTTCTTCAAACAGTACGTCAACGCCGGCGCCGCCGATGATGCCGTTACGCAGGGCAGAAGCCAGGGCCTGTTCATCCACGATACCGCCGCGGGCGGTGTTGATGAGCAGGGCATCCTTCTGCATCAGGCCCAACTCCCGTTCCCCGATCAGCCCCCGGGTCTGCTCGGTTAAAGGGCAGTGCAGGGAGACCACATCGGCGGTTCCCAGCAGGTCCTCCAGCGGGACCCTTCCTGGCTGCACTGCGCCTCCCGGACGCTGCGCCAGGATGACTTCCATGCCGAAAGCGTCGGCCACGCGTGCCACTGCTCGTCCCAGGGCCCCGTATCCGATGATGCCGAGCCGTTTTCCCGCCAGTTCTCTGAAAGGAAAGTCAAGCAGGCAGAATTGGCTGCTTTGCTGCCAGGCGCCCGAAGAAACCAGGTGGTGATAATCCAGTAGGCGGGTGGTGAGAGCGAGGAGCAGGCTGAATACCTGTTGCACCACCGAGGGGGTGGAGTATCCCGCTACATTGGTGACGGCGATACCGAGGTCCCTGGCTGCCGTCAGATCAACGTTATTGGTGCCGGTCGCCGCAATACAGATCAGTTTCAGGCCGGGCGCCTGTTGCAGAAGCCCCCGGTCCAGCATCACCTTGTTGCTCACCGCCAGTTCCACCCCTTGAATCCGCTCCAGTGTATGCGCGGGCGCCGTGGCGTCATGAAAACGCCAGTTGGAAACCGCATCCTCAAGGGGAGAGAAATCCATGTCACCGCAATCGACGGTGGCGAGATCAAGAAAGACGGCTTTCGCGGCTGGCATGGGGGGCTTTCCGGTGTATAGGATTTGCTTAGGGATGATTGTAACCTCAAGGCCGCCCTGACCGCCTGGGAATTTCCGGGTGCCGGGCATTGCCCGCCCTCGCCGCGGTCAGGGGCTAAATTTTTAACACCGCCTTCGGGCATTTTCGACTTCCAGGGGCTAAAATACCCGCCTTTAAGGGACTCGATCCAAATTCCTTCGGATTTATGAGTGGTTCCACTGTCGGCCGTATCCACCAACTATTCGTTGATTGTTGTCGCTGCCTCGGTCGGAGGATCGTAATATTCTATCGGCGGACGAAGCGCTAAGGTGATGGATATATGAACGTGTCAGATGAAATTATGACAGGCGCCCAGTCCCGGTGTGCCAATCTTCCCAATTTTCTAATCGTCGGGGCGCAGAAGGCCGGCACGACCGCGCTTCGGTACAATTTGGAAAGGCATCCGGATATATATATGGCGCGGAGGGACGGGGTAAATTCTGCTGAAATCCATTTTTTTGATAATGATGCGAATTGGAGGAAGGGCGTTGAATGGTATCAGAAATATTTCCTCTGTCCGGACAAGCTGCAGGGTGAAAAAACACCGAACTATCTGCACAACACAAAAAGCCATGAGAGAATGGCTTCGGTAGTGCCCGATGCGAAACTTATAGTGCTGGTACGGAATCCGGTAGACAGGGCTTACTCCCATTGGAATCACTTCAACCAGGTAAGCGACAGGTCGAAGAATTGGGGTTGGGTAGTTACTGATTTCGAAACCGCCTTCTCCGAGGAGTTGAGCGCGACACGACACGTCCATAGTTCCATATTGAACAACGGGAAATACATATTTCAGCTGGCAAGTCTTTTTCGTTTTTATCCTCCGGAGAAGATTCACATCTGTGTGACCGAGAGATTGCGTAATAATACGCAGCAGGAGATGTGCAGAATTTATAGATTTCTCGGGGTTGAGGAAATCGAGCTTCCTTTTAAGAACGTACATGTAAGGCCCTACACGGACCCTATGGAAAAGGATGTACGGAGACGCCTGGAAGAGTATTACCGTATATTCAATGAGGCGCTCTTCAAGTATCTCGGCGCAAGGATACACGAGTGGGATTGATATGGCCCCACTGTGCGCCACCGGCGGCGCTGTTTTCCATAAGCCACAACATAGTAACCACTATGCTTTTGTGGCTGTTAAGACAGCCTTTCGGAGCGGTGCGCGGAGCATTTTGAGTGTCTATGGGATAAAATGCCCGTTTTTCTCCACCCAGCCTGAATTCCTGTATGAGCGAGCCAGCTACCAACCGTATCCGCGAGATACCCTACAACTACACTTCTTTCTCCGATCGAGAGATCGTTATTCGCTATCTGGGTGAGGAGATGTGGCAGGTGATCGAGGCGCTGCGGGGGTCCCGTCGCACCGGCCGTTCGTCCCGCATGCTCTACGAGGTCCTGGGGGACATGTGGGTGGTGAGCCGCAACCCTTATCTGCAGGACGATCTGCAGGCCGACAGGAAGCGGCGCGAGGCTCTGATAGAAGCGTTGAATCACCGGTTGGATCAGTTTGAAGGGCGGGCCGCGGGGAATTCGAACGCATTGCGGTTGCTGCAGGCGGCGCGTGAGGCGGTGGGAAAGTTCGCTGCCTGCTTCGAGGAGAATAACCGGCTGCGCATCAGGGCCGGACGGGCCCTTTCACGGGTAACGCGGAACGACAACATCGATTTTGGCGGGTTGGCCCGCGTGTCCCATGCGACAGATGCCACGGACTGGCGTGTGGAGATCCCCTTCGTCGTGATCAACCCGGATCGGGAAGAGGAGGTGGCCCCCATCGTTTGTGCCTGTATCGAGAGCGGCCTGTCCATCATTCCCCGTGGCGGAGGCACCGGCTATACCGGCAGCGCCGTGCCCCTGGACGCCCGTTCCGCCGTGATCAATACGGAGAAACTGGAACAGCTCGGAGAAGTGGAGTATCTGAGATTGCCGGGTGTGGCGGAGGCGGTACCGACGGTGCGTGCCGGATCCGGGGTGGTCACAAAGCGTCTATCCGACCTGGCTGAGGAGCATGGCCTCGCTTTTGCCGTGGATCCCACATCGCAGAATGCCTCCACCATCGGCGGCAACATCGCCATGAACGCCGGCGGCAAGAAGGCGGTGCTCTGGGGAACCACCCTGGATAATCTGGCCTCCTGGCGCATGGTGACGCCGGACGGAAACTGGTTGGAGGTGGAGCGGTTGAACCACAATCTGGGAAAGATCCACGATCAACAACAGGTCAGTTTCCGGATCAGCCGCTATAAGAGTGACGGCGTCACTCCTGCAGCCGAAGCGGAGCTGCTGGAAATGCCGGGAAGCGCCTTTCGCAAGCATGGTCTCGGCAAAGATGTCACGGATAAGTTTCTTTCCGGCCTTCCGGGGGTGCAGAAGGAGGGATGTGACGGTCTCATTACCTCCGCCCGTTTCGTGTTGCATCGGATGCCGGAGCAGGTGCGCACTGTCTGCCTGGAATTTTTCGGATCCGATCTGGGCCGTGCGGTGCCGGCGATCGTAGAGATCAAGGAGTATGTGGAACGGAGCGGAACCGTTTATATATCCGGATTGGAACATCTGGACGAACGTTATGTCCGTGCCGTGAAGTACTCCACCAAGGCTCCCGGAAGGGAGTTGCCGAAGATGGTGCTGTTGGCGGACCTGGTCTCTGACGACGAAAAGGCGGTGGAGCGAACGGCGGAAGAGATAGTCCGTCTGGCCAATGCCCGGGAAGGTGAAGGCTTTATCGCCG
Organism: Sedimenticolaceae bacterium; assembly: GCA_050291465.1. Classification (GTDB taxonomy): domain Bacteria; phylum Pseudomonadota; class Gammaproteobacteria; order Chromatiales; family Chromatiaceae; genus CBFDBF01. Next base: position 106,812 of record JBNKJV010000008.1, read on the forward strand.
CCAGTCCGGAGGCGCGACGCAGGTTCTGGCTGGATCGCTCCCGCACCGCCGCCATATCGGCTCACACCAATGCTTTCAAGATCAATGAGGACGTGGTAATCCCCCTGGAGCGGCTTGCCGAGTATAACCGCGGGATCGAGCGGATAAACATCGAGCAGTCCATTATCAATAAACTGCGCATAAAAGCGGCGGTGCTGGCTTATCTGCAGGGCCCGATGGAGGAGGCGCGTCAGGGCGCCGAATACGAGGAGTCGGATGAGAATAACGCCATCCTGGCAGCGAAGCAGCAGGCCGCTATAGCGGTTGTACGCCAGTCCCGTGATCGTTGGCAAAGTATTCTGGAGAATCTGGATGCCAGGGTAGAGGAGAAGCGTTCGCTGTTGCCGGAGGGCGATCTCCAGGAGATCGTTTCCGGGGATACGCTGCTTGATCTTATGCTGCGACGTACGCTGGTGCACTCCTATCGTCGTGATGTGGAGGGGCGACTCAAGGAGATCTTTTCCGGTCGGGACATGGAGCCGGTACGCGGGCGGTTGGATGAAATCCATGCCGAGGTGCGGGACGGGCGATTGTTTGTAGCGCTACATATGCATGCAGGAGACGGCAATATCCACACCAATATTCCGGTGCATTCCCACAATTATGCGATGTTGCATGAGGCGGAGCAGGTAGTGGACCGTATTATGGACCTGGCCCGTTCCCTGGGCGGGGTTATTTCCGGAGAGCACGGTATCGGTATTACCAAGATTCAGTATCTGGATCAGGAGAAGTTGCAGCGTTTCGCCGCTTACAAGGAGAAGGTGGATCCCGAAGGGCACTTCAACCGCGGCAAGCTGCTGGCCGGTTCCGGTCTGGAGATGGCCTATACTCCCTCCCTGCGGCTGGTGCAGCAGGAGGCGATTATTCTGGAAGAGAGCGAATTGGGGGCGCTCAACGACGATGTCCGCCACTGCCTGCGTTGCGGGAAGTGTAAGCCGGTATGTGAGACCCATGTGCCACGTGCCAATCTGCTCTACTCTCCACGCAACAAGATCCTTGGTACCGGTCTTGTCATCGAGGCGTTCCTGTATGAAGAACAGACCCGCCGCGGTCTTTCGCGGCGTCACTTCGAAGAGATGAACGACGTCGGGGACCACTGTACGGTTTGTCATAAGTGTCTGGTACCCTGCCCGGTCAATATCGATTTCGGCAATGTTACTGCCAGGATGCGCAGAATCCTTACGGAAAGAGGTCAGAGGCGCAGAAGCCTCGGTAACCGGGCGGTGATGAGTTTTCTGAATACCACCGACCCCCGTTCCATCAGAATTCTTCGGAAAGGGATGGCGGAGTGGGGATATCGGATCGTCGCCCTGGGTCACGGGTTGTTTCGAAAGCTGGGGTTGTTGGGAAGAGCAAACGAACCCCCAGCCGCCACCACCGGTTGGATGGGGGTGGGTACCCAACTGGTGGAACAGGTGCGTCGTCCGCTGCGGGTGGCGCTACCGACCCGTACTCTCCGTGAGCAGCTAAAGATAGAGGATCGGTCCACGGTACCCATTTTGAGCCATCCGGAAAAGGTCAGCGATGAGTCCGACGCGGTTTTCTATTTTCCGGGGTGCGGTTCGGAACGGTTGTTCAGTAACGTGGGATTGGCGACCGTCGCCATGCTCTATGATCTTGGTGCACAGGTGATATTGCCGCCGGGGTACCTCTGTTGCGGCTATCCGCAGCTGGCCGCGGGTCAGGAGAGTCGGGGTCATCGCATCACCACGGAAAACCGCGTACTTTTCCATCGTGTCGCGAATACTCTCAATTACATGGATATTCGAACGGTGGTTGTTTCCTGCGGAACCTGCATGGATCAACTCTTGAAATATGAATTCGAACAGATCTTTCCCGGCTGCCGGTTGCTGGATATCCACGAATATTTGATGGAGAAGGGGGTACAGATGGCCGCTAGGGAGGATGTCAGTTATCTCTACCACGATCCCTGTCACAGCCCTATGAAACACTATAACCCGGTCGCGGTTACTGCCGCTCTTGCTGGTAAGGAAGTGCGTCTTTCTGATCGCTGTTGCGGCGAGGCGGGGGCGCTGGGGGTTTCACGTCCGGACATCTCCAACCAGATCCGTTTTCGCAAGCTGGAAGAGTTGCAGGGCGGAATTCGCGCATACACCGGTCGCGAAAATGTGCTGGGCGGTGAGGTGCGGCTGTTGACCGCCTGTCCGGCATGTCAGCAGGGGCTTAACCGTTATGGGGACGAGACCGGATTGCAGGTCAACTATATCGTTGAGGAACTGGCGCTGGAGCGACTGGGCGAAGGGTGGCAGCAGCGTTTTATTGATCACGTCTCGGCCGGTGGGTTGGAACGGGTTCTGCTTTAGCGGGACGTTGTGAATTTCCGCGCGGCGCGGATGTTCTGGATTATCGGGAGAGCAACAGGTGCTGGAATATACCCCGGACGATTATAACGAGCACGATGTCCTGAAGGTGCCGGCGTTTCTCATCGTGACTTTGCTCTTTGCGCTGAAGCATTACATATTTGTTATCGCCATAGCGTTAGGTGCCCGTCGTTCCGCGGCCCTGAAAGATTTCCTTTGGGGGCTGGATACCGATATTGTGATATTGTTGACGATGATTCCTGCCCTGGCCGTTGCCTTGGCAATGATGAAACGTCATCCGGATTCCGCGGACATATTTCGCTGGATCTGGAAGCGGGGGCGGATTCTGCTTTGTCTGACCCTGGCGGCGGATCCCCTTGTTCTCGGATATAAACTTCTGGTCTCCGATCGAGATGTAAGCATAATCTTCTACTTTTTAATTATTCTCGATTTCTGGTTTGTTTACCTTGTGCTTATAACAAAACAAATAAAGGACGTGTTTCAAGAGTTCCCTCAGAAATAGAAGCTACTTTATAGCCGGTGGGGCCTCGGGCGGTAGGGGGTCTGTTTGGTGTAATGCAATCAGTTTTGGTAGCTCTCAGGCTCAAGCGACGCCAGCGTAGAAGCCATTTGATCGATAAAATTCATATGCATCCGGAATCGGGCGCCGTCAGGGCCCGGGCCGTCTTCCAGAGAATAGTATTTTGGGTTAGTGTTTATCTCCCACACCTGTATTTCCCCTTCGTGGATCGAATAGTCGATTCTTCCGTAATCGATCTCGGCGAGATGAAAAATCCTCATTAGTTCATCGTAATGAGGGAAGTGGTCCATGAATGCCTGTTCTTCCTCCAGTCCTGAGTTGTCAGGTATTGTGGTGCGGTTCTTAACAATCCATTCATCGGAAAGGAAGAGGTGCCGTGGGAGAATTGTTTCTCCGATTCGCGTCGCAGAATATTTTTTATAGATACCGTCTGCCTCCCTGGTATCTATGAACTCAACGACCAGCATATCGTCCGTGAATAGTTCATCATGATGAAGTTTTAAGCGGAAGGCGTCCAACTCTTCTTGAGTATGGAGTAGCGGGCTGATGGGGCCGATGTGGTCGTTCTCTCTGCGAACGAAAACCGGCCATATTGCAGGTGAAGAGTGTTCGTTCAGGCGATGGATGTTGAATTTGTTGATTCCTTGCTGGTACAGGATTTTCAACAGCTCATAACGGCGTTTGCTGCGAGTGGGATGATTCAGGAAAAGGACGTTTTTGTCATATTCTTCAATAAGTTTGTGGCGATACTGTACAAGTCTGGGAACGAAATAACCCGGCAGGCGCTCGATGTCTGAAAAGATATGCACGCCGGCCCCCGAGATATGGGCGGATCCGGTCAGGAGCAGCGATTCGTAGTGGATATTTTTGATTCGTTTGTTAATCGGATGTTCGGTGGACCTGATTCCGTTAAGGGTGTAGTCATGGGCGGCGGTTGTGTAATAGAAAATCATACCATCGTTTTCCTTCAGGAATGGTTCGAACTATCAGGCCGACACGGAGTTATCATAGTTTAAACGCCCTTACAGCACGGTGAAACAACTGTCTTTCCCTGTCTCCCGCAGTGTTGCCGTAGCGCAGGTCGATATAGAGCTGAATAATTCGTTCGATGGTGTCCCGCTGCTGCGGCCATCTCGCCCCGGCTCGTGTGCCGAAATCACGCGGGCCCTCCCGAAACGATCTCCGCAGCCCCTTGCGTCTGAGTTTTGCGCAAAAGCGGAGGTAGTCCCGCTGAACCGGATCCGGTTTTTTTCTGCCGCGTCGCCAGATAAGGAAGCCGGTTATCAATACAACAATGCCGGAAAACACCACCATTCCGATAACCAGTCGGTGCCCTTTCAGAAAGTCCAGTCCCAGCAGACTCATTAGATGTGATTGCCGGTCTCTGCTGTAGCCGAGAACCCACCGATGCCAGGAGGAGTTGATGGCGTCTATTCCCCAACGGATCTGCCGGGCGAAACGCCGGAAAAGGTCGGGCTGAACATCGAAATTTACCGGTGTGCCGATGGCGGTGGAACCGGCCGCCAGATTGAACTGAAAGCTGCGATCGATTCTTTCGGGGGCGACGGCGGCGGTAGGATCGATTCGAACCCAGCCGTTGCCTTCCAGCCAGACTTCAACCCAGGCATGAGCATCGGACTGTCTGATGATGAGATAGTCGCCCATGGGATTGATTTCCCCTCCTTGGTAACCGATCACTATCCGGGCGGGGATGCCGGCGATACGCATGAGGGTGGCAAAACTGGTGGCGTAGTGTTCGCAAAAACCGCGGCGGGTCTCGAACAGGAACTCGTCGACCGGGTTGTTTTCCAGAGGGGGTGGAAAGAAGGTGTAGTAGTATTCATTTTCCCGAAAGTGGCGCAGTGCCAGATTGACAATTTCGGCATTGGTCCTGCCGGTATTCTGCCATTCACCCACCAGCGACCGCATACGGGCTGTAATATTTGGGGGGAGCTGCAGCCCCCGTTGCCGTTCCCTGTCAGATAGAAGACCGGTGTTGTATCGCAGGGTTGATCCGATCCGATAGAGAATCCGCTGGTTCACCGGCGTATCACGAATAAGTTGGAAGTCGGGAGTGATTGCTGTATTGGGTGGTAGGGTGGACGGCAGGTCGAGGGCGAACATCCAGTGGTTGTCGGTAGGTTCGAGGGTTACGCTGTAGAATATGGGCGCGGCGAGAGCGCCGAACTTGTTTTTTGCGATGTGCAACGGTTGTCCCGGCGTCCAATTTCTTCCATCGCTTTTCCATAGCACGGGTCCTCGCCAGTAGCGCAGATTGGGGGCGGGAATAGCTCCTTCAAAATTGGCGCGAAACGCTACCGCATCCGACAGGGCAAGCTCGCTGAATTTTCCCATAGATATCTGATCATCCACGCCGGTAACACCTGTTTTCTCCTGGCCGGGCAGACTCCAGATCGGGCCGGAGAGGCGGGGAAAAAAGATGAACAATACCAGCATCATGGGCGCGGCCTGGAGCAGCAGTGATAATGCCGTGGACAGAGGGCGAACCGGTGTGGCGGCGGGGTTGACCCTGTTCATCTCCACCAGTACGCCGGTTAATCCCACCGCCAGGAGAAAGACATAGCCCACCATGAGCATGCCCTGCTCAAACAGGAACTGGGTGATGAGAAGGAAATAACCTACGAACACCACCACGTAAAGATCGCGCCGGCTGCGGATCTCCAGCAGTTTAAGGCAGACCATGGAGGTCATGAGGGCGACAGCGGTTTCACCGCTGAACAGCACCGGATAGTGGATTATGACGTTGGCCAGGCTCAACAGGGACAGCAGAAAAAGCAACAGGCGCCCCGGTGCAAGTTTTGGGCGGAAGATAGAAGCGATGCGCAGGATCAGCGCCGCGAGAAAAAACAGCGTTATCCAGACGTTGAGGTGGAGAACGTGAGGTGAAGCCGCCGCGGACAACAGCAGAATAAGCGACGCCAGCAGGGGACGGCTGACCGCTGAGGCGCGATCCTGTGTCATGTTTCCGCTGCTCCGAACAACGCCAGCGCCTTGAGGCAGGCGTGGCGATGATCCTGGCCCCGGGACGGCTTTATCTCGACGCCGGGTATGCGCAATCCGAACTCCTGCTGGCGTTCGCAGGCATCCAATACTCCGCGGCAGAGCCGGCTGAGTCGGGCCTCGGTGTCCATTCCATCCAGCATATTCCAATCAAGCCACAGGGTATCGGAACGGTCACCACCGAACTGCTTGGTCTGCAAACCCTGCCCCCGGGCCAGTGCCTTCCAGTTGATCTGTCGCGGGGAATCTCCCGGTCGGTAGGCGCGAAGTCCGACGAAATCGTCTACCCCTACGCCTTTGTCGCCCTCAGCGCTGTGCAGGTAATCAGGAAGGTCTGAAGGCGGCATGGCGGGGCCGGGGATCGGATAAACAAGACAGCAGGCGTCCAGCTCCACGTAGCTCCAGGCGCGCAGCAGTCCCAGGGGGTATTCAGTGGAGACCACGAAACGACCGAGCGGCAGTACGCCCCGTTGTGTGGCGGGGCGTGACAGGTAAAGGGGAGTGGAGTGGTTCGCCAGGTCCGCAACGGCCTGCCGCTGCCCAGGCAGCTGCAGGCGGATCGCGGGGCGTTCCCCCTCCCTTCGGTTCAATAGCTGGATCTCGAAACGGGCCTCCTGACCGGCAAAGACCGGTTGGCACTGTCCCGCCGCCAGTTCCAGTCCCACCAGGTTGCGCCAGGTATGCAGGGTTGCTACCAGCCCCAGTCCCACCAACAGGAAGGTAAGGAGAAAAGCGGGATTGTTTGCATAGTTCATGGATCCGAACAGGAGTAACAGAAGCAGCAGGCCGAATATGAGCCCGTAGCGGGTAGGGAGGATATAAATCTTCCGGGGGGCGATACGCGCGATGCCGCCTTTTTCTGAGCGGCTTAGCCGCAGAATGCGATCCAGAGGGCGCCTCGTCATTGCTCAGATACTCAAGGGATGGGGACCGACTCCAGCAGGTGCTGAGCAAGTTGTGTCCCCTCATCCACTCCGGTGTCAGAGGTGGTGTGAAGGCGATGTCCCACGGTGGCGACCAGTACCGCCTGGATATCTTCCGGCAGTACCTGTGAACGACCATTCAGCAGCGCCCAGGCGCGGGCGTTACGCAACAATGCGAGCCCGGCCCGCGGCGAAAGGCCGTGGTGAAAGCGGGGACTGGTGCGACTGAACTCCAACAGGGCCTGACAGTAATCAAGCAGGGCGGCGGAGACATGGACCTCGCTTACCTGCTGTTGCAGGGTCTGAAGTTCCTTTGGGGTCAGGCACGGCTGCAGTGAGGCCAGCATCTCCCTGCGGTCTCTTCCTGCCAGCAGATCCCGCTCCGCACCGCGGTCCGGATAACCGATATGGATACGCATAAGAAACCGATCGAGCTGTGATTCAGGGAGGGGGAAGGTGCCGATCTGGTGGGCCGGATTCTGGGTGGCGATAACGAAAAAAGGTTCGGGAAGGTGACGCGTTTCGCCCTCCGCGGTCACCTGTCGTTCCTCCATCGCCTCCAACAAGGCGCTCTGCGCCTTGGGGGTGGCGCGATTTATCTCGTCCGCCAGAATCAACTGGGAAAAGACCGGTCCCGGATGAAAGCGGAACAGTCCCTCATCACGGTCAAAGATCGATACTCCGATGATGTCCGCCGGCAAAAGATCGCTGGTGAATTGAATTCGCTGATAACGGAGTCCAAGCAGCTTGGCCAGGACATGAGCCAAGGTGGTTTTCCCCACCCCGGGAAGGTCCTCGATCAGCAGGTGTCCCCGCGCCAGCAGGGCGGCCAGGGCCAGGCGTATCACCTGTTCTTTGCCCAGTACGATTTTACCTGCTTCGCTTACGATTTTTTCCAGTGACTTGTTCATAGCGTGTTTTCAGAAGTTACGCGGGAAGCGCCCGAAACCAAGGTGATTCGTGAATGTCTCAACGGAACTCTGTATCTGTTCTCTCCTGTTCCAATCCCGCCGTTTTTCCGAGGAATAACCGTATCGCAGACTGCTGGGGGTCAGTTGACCGCCCCTGAGGCCTCGGTGGTTAGGTGGGTCTCCATCTCCATCAGCCTCTGTCTCTGCTCCCCTACCGGCTTGCCCTCTGCTTCCACACGTTCCAGGATCTTTTTCGCTTCCTCGCAGAGGATGGCAAGCTGGACATTGTCGAACAGCTCCAACGCCGCCCGCAGCCCGTCCGCCGATTCACTTAACAGAGTAGGGACGAGTTCCTTTTCGGATATGGGAGTATCCGGATCCAGTAGATCCGCTACGATCGGATGTTGCAGTAACTCGAAATGAGCGGCACGGGCCGCCTTTTCCTGTTTCAGCTCATACAGCGCCTGGGGGTCATCACCGGCACCGGCTTCCACGGTGGACATGATCACCCGTACCAGCTTATGGATTGCGGTCTTGGTCTCGGTCTGGTCATCAGCGAGGCCGCTCGCCTGTTCATAGGCCCGGTCCAGACGCTCTTTCAGGTTCAGTATTACCTCACTGTCCTCGTTCGGCTGCAGTTTGACCGCATCGTGAATCAGGGTGTGGAAGCCGGTGATGAACGCCACCAGTTCCTCATGGTCCAGACGTTGCGCTTCCTGCAGGGCGGAAGTGGAGATCCTCTGCTCCTCTTCAGAGAACAGGGGATTGTTGCGTTTACGGAGCAGATGCCGTTCGCGGCGACCGGGTTGTTGGCTGAATAGAAGGGTCATGATGTATACGGGTCTAGGAACAGGTTATTTCTGTAAATTGTATACGAACCGGGACTATTCAACCGTTAACTAATGTCAATGGATATCACAGCGGGCTTGAGTCCGAAGCGGGGAGGCAACGGGTTGTTCAGGACTGCTCGGGGGAGGTATTTGCCTCGGATCCGAGGAGTACCGCGATCCAGCGTGTCTCCTCTTTGCTGTCCAGGCCTATCTTCACCATCATGGTGAGAGGAACCGAGAGAAACATTCCCACCGGTCCCAGGACCCAGCCCCAGAAAACCAGAGAGAGGAATACGACCAGGGTGGAGAGCCCCAGTCCGCGTCCCATAAACCGGGGTTCAACGATTGATCCGATAACGATGTTGATAACTACGTAACCCAGCAGCGCCCATAAGGTACTGCCAAGGCCCAGCTGGATGAGCGCCAGCAGCAGGGCTGGAACCGCGGCAAGGAAGGAACCGATATTCGGTACATAGTTGAGGAAAAAGGCCAGTACGCCCCAGAGGAGCGGGTAGTCCACGTCCACCGCCCAGAGCCAGAGAGCGATCAGGACACCGGTTGCCAGGCTGGTGAGGGTCTTGATGGCCATGTAGCGTTTTATGTTCTCAAGGAAATGTTCCAGGGAACGGAATCCCTCGTCCGGATTAGCCATTACCCGCTTCAGCTTGGCCGGAAAGCTGGACGCCTCCAGCAGGATAAAGATCACCGTCAGCAGGATTAAAAAGGTGTTGGTCAACAGGCTGCCGAGACTGCTCAGTCCAACCGCCGCCATTTTCATGGCCTTTCCCGGATCCAGGAATTTGCTGGCGGCCTGCTCCGGGATGGTTATGCCGAGGCCGGCCAGCCATTTGAGCAGGGTGTCGGTCTGGCCGTTGAGCCGCTCCTGGTAAAGTGGAAGCTGGGCGGAAAAGTCATCCACGGATTGACCCACCAGTACGCCGAAAAGTATCCCGACGGCGACAATGACGGCGATAACCAGCAGCAAGGCGACGATCGGGGGAATGCGCCGCTCGGTGAGAAAAAACAGGGCTGGTGCGGCAATGATGGCGATAAAGCCGGAAAGCAAAAACGGCACCAGAATGTCATGCGCCTCACGCATGCCCGCCACCAGGATGACGAAAGCCGCCGCTGTTATGAGGAAACCTCCGGCGTGGGGATGCAGGTGCTCCTTGTTCATATATTATTGAAACTCAGGGATGGGATTGGCGCGGCTCCAGGTTTCCGCTTCCTCATTAAACTCCCACAGCTGTCTGTCGATAATCTGCTTTTCCACCTGTCGATCTTGGTAAACATAGCGGATGACCACAGTCTGGGTAATGTTGTGTTCATCGATATTGGAGGGTCGGCGTATCCTCTCATAGCCGGTGACACGGATATTGGAAAGGTTATCGGGGATAACAGCGTTTTTCGCCAGTTCCGGCTGTAGGAAGTCGTAGATCTGTTCCAGGTAACCCCAACGCACGGAAGCCTCGTACTGGCGCAGGGTGTTTTCCAGGGATCGCTGCATTCGCTTCTCCTGCAGCGACTGGCAACCAGCAAGAACCACTACCAGGAACAGCAGCACGGTGTTTCGTAAGGTTCCGGACATAACTATCTCCCGCCGTTCGGCCGATGGTATTGGCGATATGTTAAGCGACTCCAATCAGACAAACCAGCATTAGGGAGCCTCTGATTAAGTCGCTGATAAGCCGAGTTTGTGTCCAAATGGTGATGATCGCAAGGCGCAAAGGCAGCGTCTCGGCCATCAGGGACTTAATCAGAGGCTCCTTAGCTCCGATATTTCCACTGCGCCTGTTATCATGTAGCACTTTTTTCCGGCGGGGACAGTCCATGAGTACCGATAAGAGCGAGCCGTTGCTGAATTTGCGGTTTGATGACAACCAGATAACACTTCTGGGTACCGCCCATGTATCGCGCTCAAGCGCAGAGAAGGTCCGGGAGCTGCTCGAGAGCGGGAGGTTTGATGCGGTGGCGGTGGAACTCTGTCCCAGTCGGTACAACGCCCTTATCGATCCGGACGCCCTGGCGCGTATGGACCTGTTCAAGGTTATAAGAGAGGGCAAGGCCAGTATGGTTGCGGCCAACCTGGCTCTGGGTGCGTACCAGCAGCGTCTGGCCGAGCAGTTCGGGATCGAGCCTGGCGCAGAGCAGCGGGAGGCGGTCCATTTCGCTAGAGAGAATCAACGACCGGTACTGCTGATCGACCGGGAGATCGGGGTTACCCTCAAGCGGGTGGCGGCCAACGTTTCCTGGTGGAAGCGAATGGGGCTTTTTTCCGGGCTGCTGGCCAGTCTGATATCGAAGGAGGAGGTGGAAGAAGAGGAGATCGAGCGCTTGAAAGAGGGTGACATCCTGGAGACCACCTTTGCCGAGTTCGCCGAAGACCGCCAGGATCTATACCTGCCTCTGATCGATGAACGGGACCGTTATATGGCTGCTCAGTTACTGGAGGAGATCAGGCAGCACGATCACGAACATGTGCTCGCGGTGGTCGGGGCCGGTCATATGAAGGGGATCGGTGAATATCTGCAACGGGGAATGGGGCAGCCCGGTGAAGTCATTAAGGAACTGGACGCCCTGCCCCAACCCCGTCGTTGGCCGAAGTTGATCCCCTGGTTGATCGTCGCGCTGATATTGACCGGCTTTGCCATCGGTTTCAGCCGTGGCCCCGATCTCGGGTGGCGACTGGTGGCGGATTGGGTCCTGATCAACGGTACTCTTTCGGCTCTGGGCGCGCTTCTCGCCGCCGCCCATCCCCTGACGGTGATAACCGCTTTCCTGGCGGCGCCCCTGACCTCCCTGAATCCCACGGTGGGAGCCGGTATGGTGACCGCGGCGGTGGAGGTCTTTCTGCGTAAACCCCGGGTCGGGGACTTCAGCGGCCTGCGGCACGATACCACCCGTCTCAAAGGATGGTGGAAAAACCGGGTTTCCCGTACCCTGCTGGTATTCATGCTCAGTACCCTGGGGTCGGTGGCGGGGACCTATATCGCAGGGTTCAGGATCTTTGAACGGTTGGCGAGTTAATTAACGGTTATCAATGTGTGGAGTGACCCGGTCCCGCGCCTTCCCGGATCCCGGCCGGGCCCCGATTCCGCCCTGATATAGACGAACCGCGCCGGAACATTTCGATGCCCGACTATCCAAAACCCCCGAAGACCCTGTTGCGCAACGTGGGCCGCGCCATTGCCGATTACGCCATGATCCGGGAGGGCGATCGTATTCTGCTGGGGGTCTCCGGCGGCAAGGATTCGCTCTCCCTGCTGCATATTCTGCACCATCTGCGGAGCTACGCGCCGGTAAGGTTCGATCTTGCCGCGATCACGGTGGATCCGGAGGTGGAGGGATTCGAGCCCGGCCCGCTCAAGGCCTATTATGACACCCTGAATATCCCCTACTTTTATAAAGAGCAGCCGATCATGGAAGAGGCGAAGGAACGCATGTCGGGAGACTCCTTCTGCGCTTATTGTTCGCGCATGAAACGGGGGATCATGTACACCACCTGCCGCCAGGAGGGCTACAATGTATTGGCTCTGGCGCAACATCTGGATGATCTTGCAGAGAGCCTGCTGATGTCGCTGTTTCACGGTGGCCAGGTGCGAACCATGAAGGCCCATTACCTGAATGACAGGGGGGATATCCGTATTATCCGTCCTTTGGTCTACTGCCGAGAGACCCAGACCGGAAGTTTTGCCCGGGAGGCCGGACTGCCGGTCATTCCGGACAGCTGCCCCGCCTGTTTTACGGCCCCGACCCAGCGCGAGCATATGAAACAGCTCCTGGCTCAGGAGGAGCGCACTAACAGGCACCTGTTTGCTAACCTATTACATGCCATGCGGCCTTTCATGCTGGGGGAATCACTGCAATCGGATGATGATAGGGACGGCAAAGGCGGGATATGACACAAGCGGTGTCAGGGGTCTGACGAACCGCGGGCCAGATAATCGGGCAGTTACACCGATCCGTTGCTAAATTTTGAGAAACCGGGTTGAAACCACGGATATAAAATCATATATTAGTGTTTTCTAATATTGCCGCTGCCGGGAGAGCAATAGCATGAAACGTTTTCTAACCGTCGCGCTGATGGTTCTGGGTTATGCCGCCGGGGTTCAGGCGGAGTCGGCCCTGAAGACCGCAACCATCCAACTCCAGGAACGCCCCCGTCAACATCTTCTTGACGGCGTGATCGAGGCGGTCAATCAAGGCACCATCTCTGCTCAGACTCAGGGACAGGTGGAAGAGATCCTGTTTGATGTGGATAACTTTGTGGAAGCGGGCGCGGTCATTATCCGGCTCAAGGACCGGGAGCAGAAGGCACAGGTTTCGCGGGCGGAAGCGACCCTGAAAGAGGCCGGCGCCCGCCTGGAGGAGGCGCGCAAGGAGCAGCAGCGGATCAAAGGGATTTTCGAGAAAAAACTGGTAAGCCGCGCTGCCATGGACAAGGCCGATGCGGCTTTGAAGGCCGCGGTCGCCCGTCTGGAGGCGGCGCAGGCAGGGCTGGAACAGGCCCGGGAGCAGCTTGAGTACACCCGGGTACGCGCCCCCTATGCCGGCATCGTTACCGAACGCCATGTGGAAGTGGGTGAAATAGCACGGCCGGGCCAGAAACTCATAAGCGGCATATCCCTGGAGAATCTGCGGGTCAACGTCGATGTTCCGCAGAGCCTGATCCAGGCCATCCGCGCCCATGACCAGGCGAGTGTTCAAACCCCCGACGGTGACTGGATCAGTGCACAGAAGATCACCATTTTCCCCTTTGCCCAGCCCGGCAGTAACACCTTCAAGGTCCGGCTGCAGCTGCCCGCCGGCATTCAACACCTCTTTCCCGGCATGTATGTAAAAACCGCCTTTGTCGTGGGTAAGCAGAAGGAGCTTATGGTTCCGCAACAGGCCGTGGTCTACAGAAGCGAGGTGACGGGCGTCTACGTGGTCGGCACGGACGGCAAAGTCTCCCTGCGCCATATCCGCACCGGCAGCAGGTCCCAGGACGGTATGCTCCAGGTTCTGGCCGGGCTGGATGCCGGCGAGCAGGTGGCCCTCGATCCTATCGCCGCGGGAGTATTACTGAAGGAGCAGCTGGCGGAGCAGGCCCATGAGTAGGCTCGGTGTTTCCGGCCGTATCGCCCAGCGTTTTCTCACCACCGAAATCACCCCGCTGCTGGCGTTGGTGGGTCTGTTGTTGGGTGTGTTCGCGGTCCTGGTTACACCGCGGGAAGAAGAGCCCCAGATAAACGTAACCTTCGCCAACGTCTTTATTCCTTTTCCCGGCGCATCCGCCAGCGAGATCGAGCAGCTGGTGGCGACACCGGCGGAGCAGGTGCTGTCGGAGATCAAGGGCATCAAACATGTCTACTCCACCTCCCGTCCCGGCATGGCCGTGCTGACGGTCCGTTACGAGGTGGGGGAGGATCGTACCGGCGCCATCGTCCGTCTTTACAACAAGGTCTTTTCCAACCAGGACTGGCTGCCGCGCAACCTGGGGGTGGGACAACCGATCATCAAGCCGAAGGGTATCGACGACGTACCTATAGTCACTGCGACCCTGTGGTCGCAGAATCCTGAAGTGGGGGCTTTTGAACTCGGGCAGGTGGCGCACGCCATAGAGGCGGAGCTGAAGCGGGTTCCCGGAACGCGGGATATCTATACTATCGGCAGTCCGGAACGGGTGGTGAGTATCCAACTCGATCCGCAGGCGTTGTCCGGCTATGACATCGATCTGAGCGATCTTCGTCTTGCTCTGCGCTCCGGAAACACCAGCCGCGATGATCTGTCCGTGGTCTCCGGTAACAGTGAAATCCTGGTACAGGCCGGGACCTTCCATACGGCGGCGGAAGAGATCGGTGATCTGGTGGTGGGGGTACATGCCGGGAGACCGGTTTTTTTACGCGACGTGGCTGTTATCCGCCACGGCGCTGAAGATCCGCGGCAGTATGTCTGGATCGGCAGCGGTCCGGCAAGCGGTCAACCGGAACTGGCCGCATCCGGAAAACTTCCCGCCGTCACTATCGCCATAGCTAAAAAACCGGGCACCAATGCGGTGGATATAGCAAATGCGGTGATCGAACGGTTTTCGCAACTCAAGGGTATTTTTATTCCGCAAGGCGTAAACGCCACCATCACCCGCAACTACGGGGAAACCGCCGACGCCAAAGCCAAGAAGCTCATCAGTAAACTGGTTTTCGCCACCCTGTCGGTGGTGCTGCTGGTACTGTTTGCACTCGGCTGGCGCGAGGCCCTGATCGTGGGCGCGGCGGTGGTGGTCACCCTTGCCATTACGCTCTTCGCTTCCTGGGCCTGGGGCTTCACCCTTAATCGCGTCTCCCTGTTTGCCCTGATCTTTTCCATAGGCATTCTTGTTGACGATGCCATCGTCGTGGTGGAGAACATCCATCGCCATCTCGCCTTGGGCGCAACCCGCCTGCTGGAGGCGATTCCGAAGGCGGTGGACGAGGTGGGTGGTCCCACCATACTCGCCACCCTCACGGTTATCGCCGCGCTGTTGCCCATGGCGTTCGTGACCGGGCTTATGGGTCCCTACATGAGCCCCATCCCGATTAACGCCTCTATCGGGATGCTGATCTCGCTCGCCGTGGCTTTCATTCTGACGCCCTGGCTTACCAATCGGGCGCTGGCCCATGTCACGGTCCACGCGCAGCAGGGGCACGAAACACCGGGAAACAGCCGCTTCCGGGATTTTTTCGACCGCACCATGCGCCCGTTCCTGGAAGGGAACGAGGGGCGGCGCAACCGCAAGCGCCTGCTCGCGGGCGTGCTGATCCTTATCGCCGGTTCCATGTTGCTGGTGGTATCCAAGGCGGTGGTCCTGAAGATGTTGCCGTTCGACAACAAATCCGAATTCCAGGTGGTGCTGGATATGCCCGAGGGCACAAGCCTGGAGCAGACCACGCGGGTTCTGGACGAGATGGGAGATTATCTCTCCGGCGTAAACGAGGTGACCGATTATCAGGTCTACAGTGGCACCGCCGCACCGATCGGTTTTAACGGACTGGTACGACAGTACTATCTGCGCGAGGGATCCAACCTGGGTGATATCCAGGTCAACCTGGCGGACAAGAGTGAACGCGACCGCAAGAGTCACGACATAGCCCTTGCCGTGCGCGGGCCGATCCAATCCATCGCCAGGAAATACGGGGGTGACGTCAAGGTGGTGGAAGTCCCGCCGGGCCCGCCGGTGCTGTCGCCCCTGGTGGCTGAGATCTATGGTATCGACTATCCGGGCCAGATCGCGACCGCCAAGGAGGTGCAGGAGGTTTTTCAGTCCACTGCCGACATCGTCGATGTGGATAACAGCGTGGAATTTCCTTCCGAGAAGGTGATTATCCGGGTTGACCGGGCCAAGGCGTCCCGCCTGGGCATACCCCAGAGCAGTATAGTGGAAGCGCTGGGGACCGTGCTTGGCGGTGAGGACATCACCTTCCTGCACGGCAAAAATATCAAATACGCGGTCCCCATCCGTCTTGAATACGGTGCCGAAGACAAGGCGGATCTGGAGCAGGTCCTGTCCCTGCGCCTGCGCAGCGTAAGCGGAACCCTCATACCCCTGTCGGAGATCGTGGAGATCGTGAACGCCCAACGGGAACACTCCATCCATCACAAGGACCTGCTTCCGGTGGTCTACGTTACCGGAGACATGGCCGGCGAGACCGACAGTCCCCTTTACGGTATGTTCGAAATATCCGGCATCCTGGACGACCGGGGTAAACCGGAGCAGTGGTTTCTGTCGCAACCGGAAAACCCTTATGAGTTCAGCCTGAAGTGGGACGGTGAATGGCAGATCACCTATGAAACCTTCCGTGACATGGGTATTGCCTACTCGGTCGGCCTGATCCTCATCTACCTCCTGGTAGTGGCTCAGTTTCGTTCTTACCTGGTGCCCCTGGTCATCATGGCGCCGATTCCTCTTACCATCATCGGCATTCTGCCCGGACATGCCATTCTGGGTGCGCAGTTTACCGCCACCTCCATGATCGGCATGATCGCCCTGGCCGGGATCATCGTGCGCAACTCGATCCTGTTGGTGGATTTCATTAATCAACAGGTAACCGCGGGGGTGGGTTTTGAAGAGGCGGTAATCCAATCGGCGGTGGTGCGCTCCAAGCCCATCGCTCTTACCGCGCTGGCGGCCATGGCGGGTGCCTTTTTCATTCTGGACGATCCCATCTTCAGTGGACTAGCGGTATCTCTGATCTTCGGTCTCTTCGTCTCCACTATCCTGACCCTGCTGGTGATTCCGGTGGTCTATTACGCCGCCATGCGAAACAGGGTGGAGGAACTAAGAAGCGGGAACTAGGGAGCCCTGTCCGGTGAAGAGCATTAATATTCGCCTGGTTTAAATGGATCCCAGGAGCGGGACGGAGCCCTATCCCGCCCCGCAGCCGCCTGCTTCCCGGTGGGAACCCCGTTCTGGTGAAGATCAGGGGGAAAAAGGCTATAGTGGCAGACACGCATAGCGAATCCTGAAAGGAGAACAATAATGGAGCTAGGTGCATTTGCTGTCACCGTCTTTGTACTCGCGGTCGTAATTCTGGTACTTGGTGCCAAGCGCGTCCCCCAGGGCATGGAATACACGGTGGAACGCTTCGGGCGTTATACCAAGACCCTGCGGCCGGGGCTTACGTTCATCGTTCCAGTAATCGACACTGTAGGCGCCAAACTCAACATGATGGAACAGGTTTTGGATGTTCCCTCCCAGGAGGTGATCACCAAGGACAACGCCATGGTACAGGTGGATGGGGTGGTCTTTTTCCAGATACTGGACGCGGCCAAGGCGGCTTATGAAGTAAGCAACCTCCAGTACGCCATCCTCAATCTCACCATGACCAATATCCGTACGGTGATGGGTTCCATGGACCTGGATGAGGTGTTGTCGGAACGGGACCGTATCAATGCCCAGTTGCTGAACGTGGTGGATGACGCCACTACTCCCTGGGGCGTTAAGGTGACCCGTATCGAGATCAAGGACATCACCCCGCCCCGAGATCTGGTGGATGCCATGGCGCGTCAGATGAAGGCGGAACGCGATAAACGCGCCGCCATCCTGGAGGCGGAGGGGGCGCGGCAGTCGGAGATCCTGAAAGCGGAAGGCGAGAAACAGGCGACGATTCTGGAAGCCGAGGGTGAAAAGGAGGCGGCCTTCCGCGAGGCGGAAGCGCGGGAACGGCTGGCCGAAGCGGAGGCGAAGGCGACTATGATGGTCTCTCAGGCCATCGCCAAGGGTGATATCAACGCCATCAACTACTTCGTTGCCCAGAAGTACACCGAAGCGCTGCAGAGCATCGCCTCGGCCGACAACCAGAAGCTGGTCCTGATGCCGCTGGAGGCTTCCAGCCTGATCGGTTCGGTGGGTGGCATCGCCGAGATCGCCAAGGAGGCCTTGGGTAGGCGTGGAGGAGAAGCCTGATGGAGTGGCTGCAGCAGGTAACCTATTGGCACTGGCTGGTGCTGGGGGTGATTTTCGTGATCCTGGAGGTGTTGTCTCCGGGCGTATTTTTTGTCTGGATGGGTGTTTCCGCCGGGGTGGTTGCCCTGATGGTGGCGGTGATACCCGGCATGTCCTGGGAGTATCAGATACTGGCGTTTGCCGTCTTCAGCGTCATCAGTATCGTCGCTTGGCACCAGCACTTGAAGAAACACCCCACCAAAACCGACCAGCCGCGGTTGAACCGCCGGGGGGAGCAGTATGTCGATAGGGTCTTTACCATCGACACCCCCATTGTGAACGGCCAGGGAAAAATCCGCGTGGATGATTCCACTTGGAAGATTACCGGCGAGGATTGTCCGCAAGGAACAAAGGTCCGGGTCACCGGTGTGGACGGTGTCGTCCTGAGGGTGGAAGAGGTCTAGGAGCGGATTCCAGACAGCTGCTAGCGGGTCCCGAAGACCACGATGGTCTTGCCCTTGACGGTGATCAGGCCCTGTTCTTCAAGGTTCTTTAATACCCGTCCGGCCATCTCCCGGGAACAGCCGACGATACGTCCGATCTCCTGGCGGGTAATACGGATCTGCATGCCGTCGGGATGGGTCATGGCATCCGGCTGTTTGCAGAGCTCCAGCAAGGTGCCGGAGATTCGACCGGTAACATCCAGAAATGCCAGGTTGCCCACCTTGCGGCTGGTGTGCAGCAGGCGCTGGGTCAGCTGTGCCCCCAGGGCATAGAGGATATCCTTGCTGTGGTTTCTCAGCTCGGTTTCGAAAAGCTGCTCCAGCCGCGAATAGCTGATTTCAGCCAGGATGCACTCGGAGCGGGTGCGAACCAATACGCTACGGGTCGCCTGGGGAGTAAATAGCCCCATTTCACCGATAAATTCGCCGTTGTTCAGATAGGTAAGGATGATCTCACGGCCGTCCTCATCCTCGATGAGGATAGTAACGGACCCCTCTATCAGGTAGTAGAGGGTATCGGCGGCATCTCCGGGGCGGATGATATCCGTCTTGGACGGATAACGCCTTCTATGACAGAACGAAAGGAACGGTTGAAGGTAATCCGGGTCCTGGGGTGGCGGTTTTACGATGGACATTCAGCGCGCTCTAATTTTGGCCCACAGAGATTAAAATTGTAGGCAAACTCCAGTAAATTGTCGATCTGTGCTAGTCTGCGCCCGATGATAACATAGAGAAGATGTGATGAAGGCACGGATTAAGTGGATTGAAGGCACTTTGATGGTGGGGGAGTCGGAAAGCGGCCATGCGGTGGTCATGGACGGCCCCCCGGAACACGGTGGACGTAATCTGGGATTGCGCCCGATGGAGATGATGCTTCTCGGCATGGGGGGTTGTACCCAGTTCGATGTGGTACACATCCTCCGCAAGAGCCGCAATGAAGTGAGCGTCTGCGAGGTGGAGCTGGAAGCCGAACGGGCGGAGACCGAACCAAAGGTATTTACCCGTATTCATGTCCACTTCAAGATCGGCGGACCGGGCCTGACTGAAAAGGTTGTTGCTCGTGCCGTCAACTTAAGCGCGGAAAAGTACTGTTCCGCGTCCATTATGCTGGGCGCTACCGCTGAAATAACCCACGATTTCGAATTGCTGGACGCCTGATGTCGCAGGCGGTTCGGGAATTCGACTCCCTGGTACAGGAATTCTACGAAGGCTGGTTCCGGTTTTACCCGCAGGCGGCGCTCACGGTCGGTGTATCCGGCTACGAGGGCGGTCTTCCGGTGGTGGACGATGACGAGATCGGTGCACTGCTCTCCTGGTTGGAGAGCATGACCATGGCTCTGCAGGAGCTTGATTACCACGGCCTGGACGACGACCGTCAACTCGATGTGCAGCTGCTGTTCGGTGCTTGTCAGGAACAGTATCATCTCCTGATGGAGCAGGATCCGCGGCATCGGGATCCGTTGCGCTATCTTCCTGGGTGTGGCGTGCAGCAGCTGGTTCTCGCGCCGCACGTGGAACGAAGCGAAGCGTTGAAAAAATACCTCGCTGCGGTGCCGGAGTATCTGCGGCATGCCCGCGGGCAGCTGGCGACCCTTCCGCCCTCGGTCCCGAGGTTCTGGGTGGAGGGGGCGATACATCAGGGTAAAGCGGATATCGAATACCTGCGAGGCCTGAAGAAGAGCAGGTTGCAGCTGCGCGGATATGAAAACCTCGCCCGCATTCATGGTTTATGTGATGAGTCCGCGGATGCACTGGAAGGTTACCTTCGGTTTCTGGAAGAGGAGATCCTGCCGAACGCCCAGGGTGAGTTAGGATGCGGAACCTCCCGCTATCTTCAGCTGTTACGTCATCGCCATTTTCTTCCCATCGATCCGGACCGGCTGTACCAGGTGATGGAAAGTGTCCACCGGCAAGCGGTGGAGGAGCTGCACCTTTTCTGCCGGGAGCAGGGAGACGGGCAGGATCCTGCGGTCTGGATGAAGGCTCTCGCGGATGGTGGGTGGAAGGGCGAGCAAAAACCGCTGGAGTACGCGAAACACAGGTGTTGCAGTCTGCGCTCATTCCTGCAGACGAATAATCTGGTCGATCTGCCGTCCCACGCGGCCGACCTCAGGTGTCTGGAACCGGCGATGGAGACGGTTCTGGAATCCTGTAGTTCCGGTTATCGGGAGCCGGCTTGCGGAGATCCCGATCTGCAGGGTGAGCTTTACCTGAATCCGAACGGTGTTTTTGCCCCGGCGAACATAACGGCTCACTGTATCCGCCAGGGGTGGTCCGGCCGACATCTGTTGTACGTGTCAGCCAGTGGCGGAACCGTTTCGGATAATCTGTTGCGGCGTATCAACAAGTCGCCGGCCATGATCGGAGGCTGGTCTCTATATGCCGAGCAGATGCTCTTTGAACAGGATTTCGATGTCCGGCCCGAGCTCTCACTATTGCGTTTGTCGGAGTGTGTCATGCGCACGCGGGCGGCGCTGCTGGATATGGAGGTGCATCTGCAGGGGAAGGATGCCGGCGAGGCACTGCGGCAGTTGCAGGAGTTGCCTGGTGTTTCACCACAGCGGGCGGAAAGGGAGCTGTTGCAGATCAGTCGCTTTCCCGCCGACGCGCCGGCGGTGGTGCTCGGTTGGCTGCTGATCTCCGGGTTACGGGAAGTCCGGGAGCGGGATGCGGATGTGTTTGATCTCAAGTCCTTTCACATGCGGCTTCTGGGGCAGGGGGTGGTGCCGCCTCCGCTGATGATCAAACGGGTATATGGGGAGCAGGTCTGGCAGGAGCTCTGTGCCGCGCTCGGCCTTCACTGATGGCCCGGCTCCAATTGCCAACGCAGGTAAGGTTGGACCTGGAAATAATGTTTCTGAAAAGGGGAAGACGGCAGTAGAATAACCGCCTGCATTTATTATCCTAGAGCGTATCATCATGCCCAGGTCGCTAAAAAGATTGAAGCTTCACGGCTTTAACAACCTGACCAAAACCCTGAGTTTCAATATCTACGATATCTGTTACGCCAACAGTCCGAAACAGAACCGTGCCTATATTGAGTATATCGATGAGGCCTATAATGCCGAGCGGTTAACCAATATCCTGACCGACGTGGCGAACATTATCGGCGCCAATATTCTCAATATTGCCCGTCAGGATTACGACCCGCAGGGCGCCAGTGTAACCATGCTGATCTCGGAAGAGCCGGTAGCGGCCGATCAGCTTTCCAATACCGAGGCGCCGGGTCCGTTGCCGGACGCGGTAGTGGCCCATCTGGACAAGAGCCATATTACGGTCCACACCTACCCGGAAAGTCATCCCGAGAACGGCATCAGTACCTTCCGGGCGGATATCGATGTGTCTACCTGCGGCAGGGTTTCACCGCTGAAGGCGCTCAATTACCTGATTCACTCCTTCGAGTCGGATATCGTCATCATGGACTATCGGGTACGCGGTTTTACCCGTGACGTGCGTGGCCGCAAGTTCTTCATAGATCACAACATCAGTTCAATCCAGAATTACCTTTCCCGCGATACCAAGAACCGCTATCAGATGGTTGACGTCAATGTCTATCAGGAGAATATTTTCCACACCAAGATGATGATGAAAGAGTTTGTACTGGACGACTATCTCTTCTGTGTAGACGAGTGCGATCTGAGCGGCAAGGAGAGCAAGCGTCTGCAGAGGCTACTGCGGAGAGAGATGTCGGAAATATTCTACGGGCGCAATATGGGGCGCAATCTGGATTTCTAGTCGCCGCTGTACACACCCATTGCCACCAGCCTGGGAAGCGCTTTGTTATTCAATAAAGGGAGTTGATCACGGATTGATTTAACGAGTTCCGGTTTTCCAGGCGGATTGGGGAAAAGCTCCTTTCCGGCCAGCATAAGCCTGTCCGCCACCACATCGATCACTTCATTCCGGGCGATACCTTTTCCCTGTGCCGCGAGAATCAGGGCCACCACCGGGGGCAACGAGGCGCATTGACCGGTATGGGCCGATGGCAGGCTCAGCGGCCGGGTCAGAGGAAAATCCGACGCAAGTTCAAGTTTGCCCAGGGTCAGGGAAGGTTCCCGCGGGGCTTGTTGGGATTCCGGTGTCGGATGATAGTGGTTGGTGAGAGGTTGAATCGCCCCGATGCTCGTCAGAAAAGCGAACAGGTCCCGAACTTCATTGTGGTGTTTCTGACTGAGCGCCGGTAACGACAGCATTTCTCCGAAGGTCATGGATTTGCGCGTCAGGCCGTCAAGTATGGCTTTCGGGATCGGATCTTTGAGATTTATGCTTTGCCCGGACAGGGCGTCGACCGACGGCGGGATGGTTTCGTTCAGCAACGGCGCGATACCGAAAGGGGTTTCGTGAAATGCATCCTGGTTGGATTGCGCCTTTCTGACATCCTTCGCAAAAACGTCTGTCCGTACCCCCGTATTATGTATGTAATCGCAAAGGGTCTCTTTAACAATGGGGTCCATGGGGTCATGGAACAATGTGTTAAAGGAGTGCGGAACACGAAATTTCAACGGAATGTTGGATTGTCCGGAGGGGCCGGCAAATACCAGACCGTATTCCCGGGCTCGTCGTGCGATCTCATCATGAAAAAAGGCCTGCCACTCGGTGAGTGATTCATGGGCGACGTAGCTCGCATCCTGATTGACCAGAGCGGTTGCACGTTGTCTCGCTATGGGATTCTGTTTGAAAAACGCGGATTCCTTGTCTTTGAGGTGGGAAATGATCCGAATACCTTCCCGAACCCGAGCAATGGAATCTCCCTCTTCGGAATCCGTAACCGTGCGCATCAGATGCCAAAGCGGATCGATCTGCACTTTGCCTGGCCTGGCGGCATAGTGGACCAGAAAGAAACCGCCTTTTATCAGGCTGTTTCCCACGAAATCAAGGATGCTGTTTTGCAGTGCAACGGTAATCCAGGAAAAGGTGCCGTAACAGACGACAAAATCGAACGGTTCGACGGTCCAGTTTTCGAGATTCGCGAAATCGAGCTGATGAAACTCAATGTTGTTTAATTGGGCCTGTTTCGCCAGGCCCTGTGCTGCGGCTATATGGGTCGCGTTGAAATCCACGCCGGTAAAATGTGCCTTGGGATACATGGCGGCCAGGTAGCACAATGTCGTACCGTTTCCGCAGCCGAGGTCGCAATAGCGGAAGGACTCAGGCAGGGAACGCTCAGCAAAGCCGTTGATGGCGGCATTGAACCATAGAGTGAGCGGGTTCAACTGCGGGTTATAAAAAGACTGATAGCTGACGTCCTGGATGTAGTTGCTTGAACTCATGTTGCTGTCGGGCGCCCTTTCTCGCTGTTTGCAGGGTTGTTACGGCTGTCCGTGGATTATACCGTTTGCCGGCTAATCATATACGTCCGGTCACCGGTCTGCTGAATCGGGTTGGCTTTCACCTGTATCCGCAAGTTGCTGCGCCAGCAGTTCAACCGGATGCATGACAGCTATCTCTAGCCCAGAGCTGCGAATGCCCGCCGCCAGATGGAGCGCGCAACCCGTGTTCGAGGTGACCAGTATCTCCGGCCGGGATTTCTCCAGAGCGGCCAATTTGTCTTTGCGCAGTTCTTCCGCGATCTCCGGCTGCGTCAGCAGGTGGCGACCTGCCGCTCCGCAACAGAGCCCGTTTTCCGGCAGAGGGAAGAGATCGATTCCCGGGATGGTCTGCAACAGTTCCTGGGGAGCATCGGCCTGACCAAGGACGTTTTTCAGGGTGCACGGGGTGTGTATCGCCACCCGTTTTTCCAGCGGGCGGAATATAAGTTGGCGAATTTGCGGCAGTTGCCGGAGATAGGCGCTGATATCCCAGACCCTGCAGGGCATGGCAGGGCCCCGTTCGCCGTATTCCGCAAGGTGGGATCCGCAACCGCTGGCGATGGTGACCATGCTGTCCACTCCCGTTGCGGCGAAGGCCTGGCGGTTGACCCCCGCCAGCCGTTCGGCCTCTTCCCGCTCGCCTCCGTCCAGGGCCATGGCGCCGCAGCACACCTGCGTTTTCGGTATTACAACCTCGAGCCCGGCCCTGTTAAGTACCTTTACCGAGGCGCGTAACGCATTTTGATCCGCGAGACGGCTGACGCAGCCGGTAAACAATCCGACCCGGCCCAGGGGTTCCCCCTGCGGCGGATAACACTCCCGCCACTGCTCCAAATCGGCCAGAACCGGCAGGAGGTCGTCACGATGCCTGAATTTCGAACCGCCGAGGCCGCGCATGAGGCGGCGAAGGCCGCTCCTTTGATATATATACGCCCCGCGTCCGACGAAATGCAGATAGGGGAGCCGGGAGAGCAGGGAAAGCTCCAGCCGCGAAGTCAGGTTTTTCGTTGCCCGGGCCTGGTCCCGCAACAGTGACCGCGATGCGGCGATCAGCTTCCCGTAGTGGACGCCCGAGGGGCAGGCCGGTTCGCAGGCCCGGCAGACGAGACAGTGCTCGAGATGGGCCAGCAGCCGCTCTCCGGCCACTACCCCTTCCACCGCCCCCTGAATGAGGGCGATTCGCCCCCGGGGGGACTCCCCCTCCTCCCGGGAATGGGCGTAGGTTGGGCAGTGGGCAAGACAGTAGCCGCATTTTACGCAACGGTCGGCTTCGGCAAGTATCTCTTCGGGACGCACTTTTCGGGGATTTCAGGGGAGTGGCCAGTCGGTAGCCGTGATTATGGGTGAAGGGGCGTCCGGGTTCCAGGGGGGCTGCAGCCCTTCTCTGGGGCTTGTAACATTGCCTGGAGTCCGGTAACATTCGCGCTCTTTTTTCGAGTGTTTTTTGCCCGGCCGGAACGACTGCCCGAGATGCGGGGGACGGGTCCGGGGGCACGATTGATCGAGTACTCTCTAGTTGGAGCGAGTCTGATGACTACTGTTAGCGCAAAGCCTGCGGAAGTGCGCCGCGACTGGTATCTCGTGGATGCCGCCGATAAGACCCTCGGCAGGCTGGCCAGCGAGATCGCGCATCGCCTGCGCGGCAAGCATAAGCCGGAATATACCCCGCATGTGGATACCGGTGACTATATTGTCGTTGTGAATGCCGAGAAGATTCGGGTCACCGGCAACAAGATGAGTGACAAGATGTACCATCACCATACCGGGTACATCGGTAACCTCAAGTCCATTAGCCTGGAAAAGCTGCTGGCCAAGGCCCCGGAACAGGTGATC
This sequence comes from Sedimenticolaceae bacterium, assembly GCA_050291465.1. GTDB lineage: Bacteria > Pseudomonadota > Gammaproteobacteria > Chromatiales > Chromatiaceae > CBFDBF01. The sequence goes on from JBNKJV010000008.1 coordinate 132,443, forward strand.
GAAACGGCGGTGAAAGGCATGTTGCCCAAGAACGCCCTCGGTCGCGCCATGTTCAAGAAGCTGCGTGTCTACGCCGGCCCGGAGCACAAGAACCAGGCACAACAGCCGAAACCGCTGGATCTCTGATTCCGGTTATTAGCGAACAAGATTTGATATCGGGATAGTTAAAGATGGCAGAAACCCAGAATTACGCAACCGGACGCCGCAAGAGCTCTGCGGCTCGTGTGTTCCTTACGGCCGGTAGCGGTAACATTACCGTAAATAACCGTCCGCTGGACAAGTTCTTCGGTCGGGAGACCGCCCGCATGGTGGTGCGCCAGCCCCTGCAGGTGGCCGATGTGCTGGAGAAGGTGGATGTTCGTGTCACCGTCAGAGGAGGTGGCACCACCGGCCAGGCCGGCGCCATCCGCCACGGTATCGCCCGTGCCCTGACCGAATACGACGAGTCGCTGCGCTCGACCCTGCGCAAGGCCGGTTTTCTCACCCGTGACGCCCGCGCCGTGGAGCGGAAGAAAGTGGGTCTGCACAAAGCGCGCAAGCGTCCGCAGTACTCGAAGCGCTAAAGCGTTTCTATATGAGGGCCCAGGGATCAGGGCCGAGGGCCAAGGAGGGTGGGCAATGGATGCCCTGAAAAATCTGGAAGTTTGGAGAAGAGCGTGCAGGTTTTCCGCGGATGTCTACAGGCTGCTCGAGAGCTGCACGAATTTTGGATACCGGGATCAGCTTGGAAGGTCCGCGCTCTCCGTGGCGTCCAATATTGCTGAAGGGTACGGGCGCGAGGCAACACGAGAACGAACCTATCTTCTCAGAATCGCCAAGGGGTCTTGTGCGGAAGCCTGGACACAGCTTCTTATAGGCATCGAAGCCGGATTCATAGCAAAGAACGCCGGATTCCCGTTGACAGAGGAAGCAGATCAGATTTCAAGGATGATATTTGGGTTAATCGCCCATTTCGAACAAGACCAAAGAGAAATCCTAGGCCCTAGGCCCTGATCCCTAGGCCCTGATTTTGGGGACTCGTCTAATGGCAGGACAGCGGACTCTGACTCCGTATGTGGAGGTTCGAATCCTCCGTCCCCAGCCAAACAAACACATAAAGCCCGCTGAAGCGGGCTTTATGTGTTTTGGGGAGGGCGGGATGAGGCTCTCCACCGAGGTTCGAAAAAATCGCCGGGAGCGATTTTTCGCGACCGCAGGGAGCCCGGAGGGCGAGGCACAGGGATGGGCCGAGCAATCCTCCGTCCCCAACGGTGCGTGGTGGAAAGACGGCATACAGAATTCGCTATGAGCTTGACTCCCGAACCGCAGCTTTCTAACCTCCTTCATTTATTTTTAACCTGAACAGCAAGCCCATGGGAAAGAAAAAAGGCGGGAGAAAGGCCGCTCAGCAGCCGGTGCAGGCCGATCCGCAGGAATTGCAACGCGCCTTCCAGCAGGCCGTCACTTATTTTCAGAGCGGGAGACTGGCTGAGGCGGATACCATCTGCCGCAAGCTCCTGAAACAGATCCCGGGGTTGCCGGACGTACTGCATTTCCGCGGTCTTATCGCCTGTCGCTCGGGGGATCCCCGAAAAGGCGCCAAACTTATTCGCGAGGCGGTGGAAGCCAATCCGGAGAACGCCGAATACCGGGTTAATCTGGGCAACGCCTGTCGCGAGATGGGTCGGGCCGACGAGGCCATCAGGCACTATAAAGCGGCCCTGAAGATACGGCCCGATATCCCCGAGCTTAGAAACGGATTGGGTGTCCTGTATAAGGATAAAGGGGATCCCGATGCCGCGGAGAAGGAGTTTCTGGAGGCGCTGCAACTGCGTCCCAACTTTGCCCAGGCGCACTACAACCTGGGCGCACTCTACCGGGAGCAGGAGCGCCAGGGTTCGGCCATAAAGCACTATCAGGAAGCGATCCGCTGCGATACCGGATTTACCGACGCCTATATCGCATTGGCGCAGATCTATAAAAAGCTGCACATTGCTGAGAAGGCGCTGCCGCTGTTTGAGGAGGCCCTGCGCCATCGGCCCGGCAACCACGGATTAATGTTCGAGTATGCCGGCATGCTGCAGGAGGCCGGACGCACCGAAGACGCACTGAATATTGGACAGCAGGCCCTGGAACTGGCACCGGAGGATGATCCCCCGACCTTCATGGCTATGGGGCAGATTCTGCTCAATGCGGGAAAACATGAAGAGGCCCTGGAGTTCAGCCGCAGGGTATTGGCGATCAATCCCGAATTGGTCGGGGTGTTCAGCAGTATTGCCAATGCCAGAAAGTTTCAGGAAGGGGATGCGGAAATCGCTGATATGGAGCAGGCCCTGGCGCGGGAAGGCCTGCCGGATGAGATCAAGGGAACGCTGCATTTTGCTTTAGGCAAGGTCTATAACGACTGCAAAAGATATGACGAGGCGTTCCAGCATTACGTCAACGGCAACAGCATTCGGCGCCAACGTATCGAGTATGCGCGGGATAAACAGCAGGATGATTTTGATCGTCTCATGGCGTTTTTCGATGAACGCTTTTATGCCGAGCGCACTTATCCCGGACTCGAATCGGATTTCCCGATCTTTATCGTCGGCATGCCCCGTTCAGGTACCACTCTGACCGAGCAGATTCTGTCCAGTCATCCGCGGGTATTTGGTGCCGGTGAGCTGGGCGACGTGGGCCGCATCGTTCGCCACCTGACCCGTTTGGCCGGCAAGGGCGATGAATACCCGGAAGCGTTGGCTGGTTTGGATGCGGATATCCTGGATGCCGTAAGCAACCGCTTTCTGGAGAATCTTCGTGCCTATGATCCGGATGTGCGCCACATTACCGACAAGATGCCGCACAATTTCATGCATCTCGGATTGATCGCCTACCTGTTGCCGAAGGCGCGGATCGTGCACTGCAGGCGTAATCCTCTGGACAACTGCATCTCCATCTTTTTTCAGAACTTCGAAGGCAAACATGCCTACAAATGGGACCTCGGCGACCTGGGACATTACTATCGTCTTTATGAAGGTCTCATGGGGCACTGGGAACGGGTGTTGCCCAACCCCATGTTCGAGGTGCGCTACGAGGAGATGGTGGCGGACCAGGAGAATCTCAGCCGTCAGTTGATCGATTTTTGCGGTCTGGAGTGGGATGACAACTGTCTGCAGTTCTACAAATCGGAACGTTCGGTGAAAACAGCCAGCCATTGGCAGGTGCGCCAGCCCATCTACAACACCTCAACTGAAAGATGGCGGCGGTATGAAAAGCATATCGCTCCTCTGATGGAGGCGTTGCGATGGCAGGGGTGACGGCGGTGTTTCCCTGCTGACGACACGGGGCGTGAACCCCTGTCCCGGAGTAAAAAAGTGCGTTGTTGGCGATTTCCCTCCAGCTGTTCGCGGCGGCAGCTCGGGCATTTCGCGGTAGAATGCGACCGGAACCTTAGGCTCTTTCGGGCTTCTATACGTACCACACTGTTTTAAAAAGATTTTTTAAGCGAATTTTTGGATTAGACTCGGCTGAGTGTGTCAAAAATACAACAATTTCCTTTCGCGTTGTTTTTTTGGAAAAAAAGTGTTGCATTGGGGTGCGGACGGCACTATTATTAGCCACGCTAAGAGATTTAGCTACGCTAACCGATTTTTTAACCACAAGCGGGAGTTCACCTACATGAACAAAAAGCTTCTTACTGCAGCTGTTGCTGCTGCGATTGCCTCTCCGGCCGCCATGGCTGGTGATGTAACCATCTACGGCAAAGTGCACCTGGCTACCTCCAGCTACGACTCTGAAATCGACTCCGGTGATGCCTGGGATATCTCCAGCCACGCCAGTCGTCTCGGTTTCAAGGGCACCGAAGATCTGGGCGGCGACCTGAAGGCCGTTTGGCAGATCGAGCTGGGCATCGACGCCTCTGATGACGAAGACGACGCCGAAGGTGGCAACACCGTCAACAACGCCGACGGCATCAGCTACCGTAACACCTTCGTCGGTCTCACCGGCGGTTGGGGTACCGCGGTCATCGGCCGTCACGACACCCCGATGAAGATCTCCACCGGTGCGCTGGACATCTTCGGTGACACCATCGCTGACTACAACAGCAACGGTGCTGACGATGAGCCTATGGGTGCCGGCAATATCGCCGCCATCAACATGGGCACCATGACCACTCATGTCGCTTCTGTTCCGCTGATGGGCGGGCAGGGCCTCGGCTTTGTTGACCTGCGCGTCGACCAGGCCATCGCCTACATCAGCCCGAGCTTCAACGGCCTGACCCTGGCTGCCGCTATCGTTCAGCCCGGTATGGACCGCACCACCGGTGCTTCCACCTCCGGTGACGGTTTCGCCGAAGCCTACTCCCTGGCCGCTCTGTACAGCAACGGTCCTTTCTTCGCTTCTTTCGCCTGGGAACGGGTCAACGAAGATCTGGTTGAAGAACTGCTGAACGCCAGTGCCACCGCTCAGTCCGTGCTGGACGACGACACCCGCTGGCGTCTGGGTCTGGGTTACACCGCCAACGGCATGCACGTCGGTTTTGTGTACGAAGATCAGGATCATCCGCTGGACGGTTTGGATGCCAAGCGCTGGCAGATCAGC
>JBNKJV010000009.1:0-123560 GCA_050291465.1 Sedimenticolaceae bacterium
GCTTCGGCGAAACCGTCACCGGAGGTGGAAGCACCGGTGGTGCGGTCCATACCGGGCTGAACGATAGCGGCAGCCAGAGTCAGGCCGTTAAAGCTCGGGCTGATGTAGGCGATGGCCTGGTCGACGGTAAGATCGACGAAGCCGAGGCCCTGACCGGCCATCAGCGGAACAGAAGCGACATGAGTGGTCATGGTGCCCATGTTGACGGCGGAGATATTTCCCGCACCGAAGGGGGAATCATCAGCGCCATTGCCGTTGTAGTCGGCGATGGTGGTGGAGAAGATGTCCAGACTGGCGGTGGAGATATACAGCGGGGTGTCGTGACGGCCGATGACCGCGGTACCCCAATCGCCGGTAAGACCGACCCAGCTGGCCCAGTTGGAGATGCCGTCGGCATTACAGGTGGTGTTACCGCCTTCGGCATCATCGCAATCCGCGTCGGAAGCCATAATCTGGAACTCAAGCGCCCAGACCGCCTTCAGACTACCCCCCAGATCCTCGCTACCTCCAAATCCAAGAACCGTCTGGTGGCTGGAGATATCCCAGGCGTCGCCGGAATCGATCTCGGCGTCGTAGCTGGAAGTAGCCAGGTGGACGTTTCCATAGATATTTACTTCGGCCATGGCCGCGGGAGCAGCCAGGGCAGCGGCTACCGCCGCGGTAAGAAGCTTTTTATTCATTGAATCACCTTTTATCAAATTGAAATTTCAATCGGTTCTTTATAGTAAATCCGGAAGCACCATCCAGGTTTTTCCGGAGTCTGTTCAGAAGGAACGTGATCTTCGCCCTTCCCTGCCTCAGCCATTCTCGGAGACTGAATGGCGGTGCTTCCATGCACCGCCCCGATTTATACTCCCGAAAGGAGGATAAATAAAGAAGTCCGTCCCTGGAAAAGCTTCCGTACGCTAACCAAAATCTTAATTACAGCCCGGAACCACGCGAACCGGTGAACTCCGGATAGGCCTCGAGGCCGCACTCGGCGAGGTCCACGCCTTCGTACTCCTCCTCCTCGGAGACACGGATACCCATGGTCGCCTTGAGGATCAGCCATACGATGAAACTCACCACGAAGGTCCAGATCAGGATCACTATCAACCCGTAGAACTGAGCCCCAAGAGTGGCTTCGGTGTTGGTAATGGGAACCGCCAGCAGACCCCACATACCCACCACGCCGTGGACGGAGGTGGCACCGACCGGATCGTCGATCTTCAGCTTGTCGAAACCGATAATGGAGAACACCACGATCACCCCGCCAATAGCGCCGATAATGGTCGCCCATAGGGGCGTCGGGGCCAGGGGTTCCGCCGTGATGGCCACCAGACCGGCCAGAGCGCCGTTGAGGGTCATGGTCAGATCCGCCTTGCCGAACACGATGCGCGCGGTAATCAGGGCGGCAATCACACCGCCGGCCGCCGCCGCATTGGTGTTGACGAATACCGCCGCCACCGCGTTCGCCTCACCGACGTTGGAGACGATCAGCTCCGAGCCGCCGTTGAAGCCGAACCAGCCGAGCCAGAGGATAAAGGTACCCAGGGTGGCCAGGGGCAGATTGGCGCCCGGAATGGCGTTCACTTTGCCGTCCGCTCCGTACTTGCCTTTACGGGCACCGAGCAGAAGCACACCGGCCAGGGCCGCGGAGGCACCGCACAGGTGCACCACACCGGAACCGGCGAAATCGCTGAAGCCGGCGGCATCCAGGAAACCGCCGCCCCACTTCCAGTAGCCCTGCATGGGATAGATGAAGCCGGTCATCACTACCGCGAACAGCAGGAAGCTCCAGAGCTTCATGCGCTCCGCCACGGCACCGGAGACGATAGACATGGCGGTGGCCACGAATACCACCTGGAAGAAGAAGTCCGACATCCCGGAGTAGTAATCACCGTCATACCAGCCGGCGGGATCCTGTCCCAAAACGGCCGTAGGATCGTTGTCGCCCCCGAACATGAAGGAGAAATCAAACACGGGGATGATGCCGGTACCGTCGGCCGGGTACATGATGTTGTAACCCATCAGCATGTACATGACGCAGGCCACCGCGAACAGCACCACGTTCTTGGTCAGGATCTCGGCGGTGTTCTTGGCCCGTACCAGACCGGCCTCGAGCATGGCGAAACCTGCCGCCATCCACATCACCAAGGCACCGGTCACCAGAAAATAGAAGGTGTCCAGCGCATATCTTAGATTCAATATGTCTTCCACAATTAAGTCCTCCAAATCTGCCTAAAGCGCTTCCGGACCGGATTCACCGGTTCGGATACGCACCACCTGTTCCAGGTCGGAAACGAAGATCTTGCCGTCACCGATCTTGCCGCTGCGGGCTGCATTGGTGATGGCCTCGATGGTTTGATCAACCATGGAGTCGTCCACTGCGACCTCGACCTTGGTCTTGGGCAGAAAGTCCACCACATACTCGGCCCCACGATAGAACTCGGTGTGACCCTTTTGCCGGCCAAACCCTTTGACCTCCAGAACCGTGATCCCCTTGATGCCGATCTCGGAGAGCGCCTCACGAACATCGTCCAGTTTGAACGGCTTGATTACTGCCGCTATAAGTTTCATTTTTTTCACCTCGCTTTGAGAAAATCATCGCCTTAGTGCCCTGCGGGCCCACTGAAGCGACCCTGCACACCCCCTATCACTGCATACACTGTGCCAATAAAGGTTTTTATCTTAAATATCAGTCCGTTACGCTTTTATGGCCAGCCCGGAAAAATCCCCGATGCACCACGATGTCGCTTCCCAAAAGGCCCGGCAGGTCGGAATGCACCAAAAAAGCGCCTGCTCTCTGGACATCACCCCGGCTCCCGGCTATGGTTCTCCCCCATGATCGACCCCAAACTCATCGACGACCTGGCGAAGCGCGTGGCAAACGGCATGCCCGCGGGACTGCAGCTGCTGCATGAGGACCTGCAGAAGAACATCCGTTCCGCGCTGGAGGCCGGTCTGGGCCATCTGGACCTGGTCACCCGGGAGGAGTTCGAGCTGCAAAGAGCGGTTCTTGCCCGCACCCGGGAAAAGTTGGATCAGCTGGAGAAGCAGCTAGAAAATCTGGAACAGGGGAAAAAGGGAGACGCCTAGGGATCCCACCCCGCCCACAACCAAGGACGGTTACCATGGCACTTGCGATACTGTACTGTCGCGCCCGCGACGGTGTGGATGCACCCCTGGTCACGGTGGAGGTTCACCTGGCCAACGGCCTGCCCGCACTCTCCATCGTGGGCCTTCCGGAGTTGGCGGTACGGGAAAGCAGAGACCGGGTTCGCGGCGCCATAGTCAATTCCCGGTTCGAATTCCCCACCCGTCGCATAACCATTAATCTGGCTCCTGCGGATCTACCCAAAGAGGGGGGACGTTTCGATCTCCCCATCGCCCTCGGTATCCTGGCCGCTTCCGGTCAGATCCCCCTCGACCGTTGCGGCGATTACGAATTTGCCGGAGAACTCGCTCTCTCGGGCGAGGTTCGCCCCATTTCCGGGGTACTTCCCATCGCCCTGGCCGCACGCAAAGCAGGGCGGGCCCTTGTGGTTCCTTCGCAAAACGCCGCCGAGGCTGCGCTGGTGGATGACATTACCGTCTTCCCGGCAACCCATCTGTTGCAGGTGTGCGCGCACCTGTCCGGAAGCGACCCCCTATCCCCGCAACCGCCGGTCACCGTCGCGCACAACGGCTCTCTGCTTAACGATCTGACCGAAGTGCGGGGCCAGCCCCGTGCCAAACGAGCCCTGGAGATCGCGGCCGCCGGAGGCCACTCCCTGCTGATGGTGGGACCACCCGGCAGCGGCAAATCCATGCTGGCCGCCTGTTTCCCCTCCATCCTCCCGGAGATGACGGAGGGAGAAGCACTGGAGAGCGCCGCGGTGCTTTCCGTCAGCGAGCGGGGATTCAGGGTGGCGGAGTGGCGGCAACGCCCCTTCCGCGCGCCCCATCACACCGCGTCCGCCGTAGCGCTGGTAGGAGGCGGCAGCAATCCTCGACCGGGCGAGATCTCCCTGGCCCACAACGGCGTCATGTTTCTGGACGAGCTGCCGGAATTCGACCGCAGGGTGCTGGAGGTACTGCGCGAACCTCTGGAATCAGGGCGCGTCACCATCTCCCGCGCCGCCCATCAGGCCGACTTTCCCGCCCGTTTCCAGCTAATCGCCGCCATGAACCCCTGCCCCTGCGGTCACCTGGGCGACACCGGGGGAAAGGTCTGCCGCTGTACCGCGGAACAGGTACAGCGGTACCGCAATCGCATCTCGGGACCGCTGCTGGACCGGATCGACATGCATGTGGAGGTTCCCAGGGTAACCCCGGAGTTGCTGCGACCTGAAAAGAAGGGATCTGAAAACAGCGCTTCGGTCCGACAGCGGGTGGAGGCGGCGCGTCGGTTGCAGCTGGCACGAGGCGACTGCGCCAATAGCAGGCTGTTCGGTCGAGCCATCGAACGATACTGCGCCCCCGAACCGGGAGGCGCCCGTCTGCTGCATCGGGCCGTAGAGCAACTCGGCCTCTCCGCCCGGGCCTATCACCGCATCCTGAAACTGGCCCGCACCATAGCCGATCTGGAAAACGAGACCCGGATATCTGCCGCCCATATCGGCGAAGCGGTCGGCTACCGGCGGCTGGACCGCTCGGGGGAATAACCGCCCACCCTTCCGTCCCGCTCCGAAACCCGCCCGGGGAAGCGACGAAAAATTCCGAATAATTGAAGGGCCACCGGAGAGGCTGCATAATAGCCGCCCTCGGGAGATTTCCACAGGCACCTTCGCATGCGCGAGAAAAACGACACCCATTTCGTACCTCTGGTACTGAGCAGATTGAACGACAGGCTGAACAACCTGCCGCCTCTGCGCATGGATGCCGAAGGACTGAAGGACGACTTCCGGCACTACTTTACCCATACCCTGGGACGCGACAAGGAGTGTACCAATACCCATTACCCTTACATGGCCCTGGCCATGGCGGTACGTGACCGTCTCATGGAACGCTGGCAACGAACAGCCTATCTCCATCACAAGGCGAACCGTAAGCGGGTTTACTATCTCTCCCTGGAGTTCCTCATGGGGCGCGCGTTGGGGAACAGCATGCTCAACCTGGGTATAACCGACGCTACTACCAAAGGCATCTATGATCTCGGTCTGGTGATGGAGGAAATCACGGAGAGCGAACCGGATGCGGGGTTGGGTAACGGCGGCCTGGGACGACTGGCCGCCTGCTTTCTGGATAGTTGCGCCACCCTGCAACTCCCGGTGAAAGGCTACGGGCTGCACTACGAATACGGCATGTTCCGGCAGAAAATAGAGAACGGCTATCAGATCGAAGAACCGGATCACTGGCTGCGCAACGGCCATCCCTGGGAGGTTGAGCGGCCGGAATTCACCCAACGGGTCCATTTCGGGGGCCGTACGGAGCATTTCCGCAAAGAGTCCGGCAAACCGGGTGTGCGATGGGTGGACACCCACGACGTACTGGCCGTGCCTTACGATATCCCCATCCCGGGTTATCGCAACGACACCGTCAACACCCTGCGGTTATGGAAGGCGTCCGCCACCGATGAGTTCGATCTGGATGAGTTCAACGCCGGCAGCTATCCGGAAGCGGTGGAGGCCAAAAACACCGCCGAACACATCACCATGGTGCTCTACCCCAATGACGCGAACGAGTGCGGCAAGGAGTTACGCCTGCGCCAGCAGTATTTTCTCGCCTCCGCCAGCCTCAAGGATGTATTCCGGAACTGGAAGAACAACTACCCCGGTGACTTCAGCGGTTTTGCGGAGAAAAACTGTTTTCAGCTCAACGATACACATCCCACCATCGCCGTGGGGGAGCTGATGCGGATCCTGATGGATGAGGAAGGCCTGGAGTGGAATCAGGCGTGGGACATCACCACCCGTACCATGGCCTACACCAACCATACCCTGTTGCCGGAGGCGCTGGAAAAGTGGCCGGTGCGACTGTTCCGGCAGTTGTTGCCGCGGCTTCTCGAGATTATCTACGAGATAAACGCCCGCTTTCTGGTGGAAGTGGCCGACCGCTGGCCGGGGGATATTGAACGACAACAGCGCATGTCCATTATCGAAGAGGGAAGCGATCCCCAGGTACGCATGGCCTATCTGGCGCTGGTAGGCAGTTTCTCGGTAAACGGCGTCGCCGATCTCCACTCGCGTCTGTTACGAGAGGGTCTGTTTCAGGACTTCTATGCCCTTTGGCCCGGCAAGTTTAATAATAAGACCAACGGCGTTACCCAACGCCGCTGGCTGGTCGGCTGCAACCCGGGTTTACGCGCCTTGATCAATGAGTCCATCGGTGAAGAATGGATCGTCGATCTGGATCAGCTGCGCAATCTTAAGCAGATGATGCAGGACCCGGAGTTCCGGCAGCGCTGGCACCAGGTAAAGCAGCGGAACAAGGCGCGGCTGGCACAACTGGTGCTGCGGGAATGCGACATCGATTTCGATATCAACGCCCTGTTCGACGTCCAGGTTAAGCGTATTCACGAATACAAGCGCCAGTTGTTGAATATCCTCCACGTCATTCACCTTTATGCGCGGATCAAGGCGGGGGACACAGCCGACTGGACCCCGCGCTGTGTCCTTATCGGCGGCAAGGCGGCCCCTGGTTATGCCCAGGCCAAGTTGATTATAAAACTGATCAACAATGTGGCCGGGGTGGTAAACGAGGATCCGGAGGTCGGAGCCCTGCTGAAGGTAGCCTTCCTGCCCGATTACCGGGTCTCGACCATGGAGGTGATCTGCCCCGGCACCGACCTGTCGGAACAGATATCCACCGCGGGTAAGGAAGCGTCCGGTACCGGCAACATGAAATTCATGATGAACGGCGCTCTCACCATCGGCACCCTGGACGGCGCGAATATCGAGATTCGAGAAGAGGTTGGGGAAGAGCATTTCTTCCTGTTCGGGCTCACCGCGGAAGAGGTGAAGGCAACACGCAGGAATTATAATCCCACGGGAATCATCGCCGCGGACACAAACCTTTCACGCGTCATGGGCCTTCTGGAAAAGGCCCATTTCAACCACTCTGAACCGGGTATTTTCGACCCGCTGATCCAAGCCATACGCAGCTCCGACGACCCCTGGATGATAGCCGCCGACTTCGACAGCTATATCAAGGCCCAGGAAAGGGCCGCCGCCGCCTACCGGGACCGGGAGGCCTGGGTGAAGAGCAGTATTCTCAATACCGCCAGCAGCGGAAAATTCTCCACCGACCGGACCATGCAGGAATACAACCGCGACATCTGGAAACTCAAGCCCGTCCCCTCATTGCCGATAAAATAGTACAGACCTCTGGCGTGACGTACCTTTGAAATCGGGTCTGCAAAGCCACGCCGGCAGCATGCAAATCCGATTTACCAGAGGCGGCAGGATCGGCGCTCTAGTGGGGAGGCAGCGGGAATCGTACCCGTGCCACCAGGAGCTCCCGGCTGGCGAGTGCATTCACCTCTGGGCAAGAAATTGGCAAAACTAAAAAAGATCAAGGCGGATCAGCTCCGGGTGGGGATGTACGTAAACCTGTCCGGCGGCGGCTGGTTCAAGCACCCCTTCGTGCGAAACAGCTTCAAAATAGCCTCAAAGGGCGAAATCCGCGAGATCATTAAATGCGGATTCAAGGAGATTGAGGTTGATCTCAGCAAAAGCGATCTGTCCACGGGCAAAAACGCCACCGCGACAAGGATAGGCGAGGTATCGACCGATCCCAGGGAGCGCGGGGATATTCCGAAAGAGTGGAACCCCGAAACCCTGGTTCCTCAAGAGCTGGTCGCGGCTCTTAACGACAAGAAGATGCCTCCCCGGGAGAAGTCGAAGGTGGTATACCAGCAGACCTGCAAGATGATGGAACGTCTGTTCGAAAGCCCCAGCGCGGAGAATATCCACGCCAGCAAGAAGGTGATCAGCTCCGTCACCGACGTAATTCTGTCGGAGGATGAAACCACCAGCAACCTGCTGCGTATCACCTCCCACGATTTCTACACCTATACCCACTCGGTGAACGTCGGGGTAATGGGAATACTCTTGGCCAAATCCCTTTTCCGCAAATCCGACGACCACGACCTGCAAGAGCTGGGGGCCGGCTTCTTTCTCCATGACCTGGGCAAGGTTAACGTGGATTCCGCGATCATCAACAAACCGGGACGGTTAACGGATAAGGAGATGGGACGCATGCGCACCCATCCTTACCAGGGCTATAAGATTCTACAGAAGGCGGATGCGCTTACCGAGGAGTGCAAACACATCGTCCTGCAACATCATGAGTTTTTCGACGGAACCGGCTACCCGAGGCGTCTGAAAGGGGATGAGATTCATGTTTACGGCAAAATCTGCTGTATTGCCGATGTCTTCGATGCTCTGACCTCGGAACGCTCCTATAAAAAAGGGCTGTCGAGCTACGATGCGCTTAAGTTGATGAAGGACAAGATGCTGGACCATTTTCAGCACGATATATTCGATGCCTTTGTACTGCTGTTTCATTAACGACCGGTTAGAAACCCCGCGCCTCTTTTATCTGCTCATAGGCCTGGCGAATCTCATGGGTCTTCTGGGCGGCGAGTTTCATCATCTCTTCCGGCAGACCCTTGGCCACCAGTTTATCCGGGTGGTGTTGACTGAGAAGCCGACGGTAGGCCTTCTTTACCTCCGCATCGCTGCTCTGTGGTGAGACGTTGAGAATGGCGTAGGCATCATCCAGACTGGGGGCGACCGGTCGTTGCGCCGCCCGCCCTCCGCCACCGGTGTAATGCCGCTCCGCCCGCATCATCTGCTCCAGACTTCGGAACAGCACCTCCGACACCCCGAGGCGATCGCATATATGCAACAGCAACCGCTCCTCGGCCGGGTCGAAACGACCGTCGGCATAGGCCGCCTGAAGCTGGATTTCCATAAATAGTCTGATCAGGGTTTGGCGCCCGTGACACTCCCGCCGAAACTGATCAAGCACGTCATTCAGGGGGAAATCCGTCTGCTTCCCCTGATTAAAGAGACGAATCGCCGTCTGTCGCAGCTGGTGGCCCAGATCCATCTGGTCCATAACCGCCCGCGCCATACTGATTTCATCTTCGGACACCCTGCCGTCCGCCTTGGCCACATGTCCCATAACCGAGAAAGTGGCGGTAAAAAAAGCGGTCTGTACCCGTTCTCTGGCCCCCGGCTCCAGTCGCTCACTCTGCTGCAGCCCTTCCAGCCCCTTATCCAGATTGTGGCCCAGCACCGCCCCCAGAAGAGCGCCGAGCGGGCCCCCGAGCATAAACCCGAAGGCACCCCCCAATAACTTCCCCCACCAGCTCAATATCGGTCTCCTGCAACGGTCAGATTTAAGCAGAATACTGAACCCGCGTCACCACGTCCATTTACCACTGGCATGACAACCGGTTTAGCGCTTAAATTGAAGAAAGCCCCGGCCAATTTCGTTTCTCGAGGAGAAAAACTGTATGAGTACACCGCCTCCCACCGTAGGCTCCTGGTATCAGAATCTTGAGGGCGAAATCCTGGAAGTGGTTGCCCTGGATTTGGAAGAGCAGACCGTGGAGGTGCAGTTTTACGACGGCACCGTCGAGGAGTATGACTTTGATACCTGGGAAGAGCTCGAACTGCGTACCGCCGAACCCCCGGAAGACTGGTCCGGCTCGTTAGATCTGAGCGGGGATGATTACGGTGTCGATCTCGATCGGCCTGCCGGAGACAGCCACCATAACCCTCTCGACGACCTGGATAATAAAGAATAACGGTTATTGAAACCAACATCCTCCCACGATACGCCGCTTGCCTAAAGTTTGCCCCCTTTCAGCCGCTAATAGAGGTGAAGGCAGGATTCACCACCTTTTCGATTATGAGAGTGCTGTATGGTCACAATACTTGACATGGTAGATGGTAAGTTTCTGCCCAGGAGCGGAAGGCGGGATACCGAAACCAGGCAAAGAAACGAGTGGCCGGTGGATTCCGCTGTCCCTTCTCCGCAAATACAGCCGCAACCTGTTTCCACCCCTTCCGACATCGGAAAGATGCCGCCTGATCTGGCAACCATACCGGTAGAAAGATTGCTTAAGAAATAGGAACGGCTGCTTCCAGGCACCCTGAAACGCACCCAACAGAAGTAATCAGGTCCTTGCAGGTGAAGGATCGCGCCCCTTCAGTTCAGTCCAGCTCCCGTACCACGCGGAAACCGACAGTAGGAAGGCGGGTATCCGCATCAAAGCGGCCGCGCCAGGTTGAACGCATACTCTCGCCGGGCTTGTTAAAGGCCCCGCCGCGCGCCACTCTTTCACGACACCCTGATTCCACCCAGGCGCTACCGTCTGTAGGCGCATCGACATAGTTCGGATGATAACAATCCTGGACCCACTCCCTGACGTTACCGGCGGTATCATGCAATCCATATCCGTTCGGCTTAAAGCTGCCCGTCGGTGCCGTGGACTTGCTGTCCCATTCACTGCCGCATTCGAAGCAGGCGGCATTGTCTGTGCCGATCTTATAGCCCCACCAGAACAGATCATCACTGCCACCGCGGGCCGCGTATTCCCATTCCGCCTCCGTGGGCAGACGATAGCGCTTGCCGGTACGTCTGGAAAGCCACTCCGTATAGGCCACCGCGTCGTCCCAGTCTACGTATATCACCGGCCGATCGCCGCGGCCCCAGCCGTTGTCATCGGGCAACCTGCGTCCTGTCGCACTGGCGAATTTGTCATACTCTTCAAAGGTGACCTCATTGCGACTGATGGCGAAATCACTCACCACAACCTTGTGCGTGGGTTGCTCGTTGACCTGCAACTGATCGCGATCGCTACCCATGGTGAACTCCCCGCCGGACATCTTCAGCATGACCGGTCCTTCTCTCACATCGCGTAGCACCGTGCCCGCTGCGGGCGCGGCTTTGCCTTCCGTTAGCCCCTGTCCTGTTCCCTCCTGGCCGGAAGAAGAGTCGCCTTCCAGAGGCGCCCGCTCTACCGCCACCACCGGAGTATCTTCCGCCTGCTGCGTTGCAAACATCCCTTTCCCGCCTTCAATCAGCAGGGATACCAGCTCTCCCTTGCCGGAATAGATCGCCACCCCTTCCAGCAATCCGAACAGCGCTACAACTCCCAGCAGAAGCAGCTTCGACCGCGAAATCGGGGTCCGCTCCCGGCGCTTTTTCTTGCGGGGAAAATGTTCCGCTGACGGTGTTCCCTGAACAAGGTTGTCCGGGAAATTCCCGTATACGGTAATCTCTTCCAACTGATGTTGCAGATCATACAGGGCTTCCTCCACCTGAGAGCGTGCCTCTTCCGCTTCCCGGAGGTTGGATTCCTGCGCTTCCACTTCGGCATGAACCTGGTCCAGCTCAAGTCTCAGTTGGTCGATCTGTGAATCCCTGTCTTCAACAGCATCTTCCAGGTGCCGCCGCTCGATATCGGCCCGTGCCAACTCCTGCTTCCGTTTTTCCAGTGATCGCTGCAGTTCAACAAGTTCCTGCCGGTCTGCTTCCTTGACCGTGTGTGTCTGCTGACTCCCTTCTCTGGCCTCGTCCAGCTGCGCTTTCAGAACATGCAATTCCTCTTCGGCCTGGGTTCGCACCAGCTCCAATTCGGCTCTGAGCGCTGCCATCTCCTCGGCATCCGCTTCACCCCCCTGCCGCAGCATTGCTTCCTTTTCCGACCTGGAACGCAGTTCTTCATGCTGTCCCTGCAGCTCTCTCACCCGCCCCTCCGCCGCCAGAAGTTCCTGCTTCAGAGTACTTAGCTCCTCACTCTGCCGACCACTCTTTTCCTCCAGCTCCAGCACCCGCTTCTGTTCCCGCTCGTGGCTTCGGTCCGCCTCCTCCAGGGCGGCACTCAATGAGTGCAGTTCCGCCTCCAGCTCCTTGTTACGGGCCTCGAGTTCGCCCGAGCGATCTTCAGCGGAAGCGGTCTCAATCCTGCCGCGCAATTCCTCAATTTCCTGGCTAAGCTGCTGAACACGCGCTTCCGCGGCCGCCCCCCGTTGCGCCGCCTCCTCCAGTGCACGGTCTCTGGACTGAATTTCCGAAACCTGCTGTTCATTTGCCTTCTGCAGCTCGGCAACCCTGTTACCCACCTCATCTCTATTGCGAGTTGTTTCCGCCAGGGCTTGTTTGAGAGACTGAAACTCTCCCGCCATTTTGGCCTGATTGGACCCTTCCTGCTGAAGTGAGGCCAGGGTTTTGGTCAGCCGCTCCCGCTCTTCCTCCAGGCCCTTTACACGTTCCCTGGCCTCCGCCAAAGCCGACTGCTGTCCGGCCTTTTCCTGATCGGCGGTTGAGGCTGCTTGCCGCAACTGCTCCAGCTCCGCAACCAACCGGGACTGCTCCTGTTGCAAAGCCTCACGTTCGGACTGCACTGTTTGCAGTTTCCCGGCGTTTTCCTGCTCCAGTTCATTAAGCTTTTTCAGCAGCTCTTCCCGCTCCCGGCTGGCGGCATTCAACGCCTCCCGTTGCTGCGCCAATTCAGCGGCCAGCTGTGACCGCTCCTGCTGCAGCACATGCAGTTGCTGGTTGTCCCTGTCCGCTTCCCCGCTCTTCTGCTGTTCCAGCGCCCCGGTCAGTTCCTCCAGTCGGCGCCGCAGTTCCGCCCGCTCTCGATCGGCTACCGCAATCGCTTCCTGCTTCTGTTCCAACTCCACTTTCAGCTTCGACTGTTCCTGCTGCAGACCTTGTTGCTGTTTCTGTGCCTCCTCGAGTTGACGAGACCGCTCCTGGATCTCATTCACGGCGGACTGATAACGAGTCTCTTTATCTGTATCGCCGCTCTGCAACCGCTCCAGTTCAGCGCTCAGTTCCGATTGCTTCTGTTGCAGGGCGTTGCGCTCGGTTTCGAGCGTTCCCAACTTCTGACCCTGCTCCTGCGCTTCCGATCGGGCTTGCTCCAGCTTCTGTTTTAGAAGTTCCGTTTCCTTCTGCAACTGAAGCAGAGTCGCCTGTTCGCTTTTCCGTTGATTCTCCGATCCGGCAAGGGCCTGCTGGCTGCTCTCCAGGGAATGTTTCAGTTCCTTGAGTTCCGAAAGCCATTGCGCCTCCACGTCCTTCTTTTCGCTCTCCAGCTTCTTGAGCTTCAGAGCGAGCCCTTGAACCTGCGCCTCCGCCTTTGCCAACTTCTTCGAGTCCTGACCTTCCCGCTCGAAACTTTCGCTCTCGGTCACCTCATCCTCCGGATGAAGCGTGATCACTTTTGCCCCGGCCGCTTTCTCCAGGGCGTCTGACGGAGCGGCATTCAAACCACCACCTAGCACCGCAACTTCGAAACCGAGATTGATCAGAAGGAAGGCGGCCGTGGCGCTGTACTGACCGGTATCACAATAAGCGATGTAGAACTGATCGGGTGCCAGGCTGGAGGCCTGATAACGAATGTTATTAACCGGCAGATTGATACTGCCCGGGATATGCCCTTGTTCGTACACCTCCAGAGGACGCACATCCAGCCATTTGGCACCGGCGCGCACCCTGGCACTGGCATCCTCATAGGAAAGACTCTTGGCCAGGGGGCGTTTAACGAACTCGATAAAATCTTCTTTACTGAGACGCAGCAACATGCCGTCCGTCATCATGGTGACGGAGCAGCTTCGGGGGCTGTCGGAGAGCAGCGCCTCTTCTCCAAAACTGTCGCCGGGCCCCAACTCACCAACCTCTACCGGATCGGCGCCCTGATCCTGCCGGGTTACGCTGCAATGTCCCCGGTGGATAAGATAGAAATAATCGCCTTCACCTCCCTGCCTGATGATCTCCTGGTGTTTCTTCGCCTCTACCTCCTCCATGCGCATCATCACGCTCTGAATATTGGAAGCCGGGATCTGCTGAAATACCCTGGACTGGAGCAGCTGCGTCATCCAGTCATCACCGGATTCGCCGTCGAGCTCCGTGACGTGGTACTCCTCATTGCCCGCTTTCGCCAGAAGATCACTGAGGCGGCGATTATCGATTAACACAAACTCGGTGGGACTCAATGCGCGCGCGGAATTCTTGCGCGGGATCTGGTGGGCTATGGGAAAACGTGCGGTATTACTGCCCGCAACCACCGTATCGACTTCCTTGCCGTCCAGCAACAACGCGACCTTTCCCGAAAGCAGGTAAACGTTCAGGTATTCCGTGTCCCCCTGCCGGAACAGATATTGGCCTTTTTTCAGCTCCTCAAAGCGCGCATGCTGAAGCAGCTGCTCCAGGTCCTCCTCCGGAAGCAGATTAAGCGGAACCAGCTTTTTCAGGAGTTGCTTCTTATCCCGTGACGAAGCCATCCCGAAATTCGTCTTTTTTCTGGAAGCCAAATCTTTACGCTTTAACATGTGATGGGAAAAGAAAACCCTAATACTTCATAGAGCTAGCTACAATACTTATAGCGTCATCTGATGCCCAGAACTTGAATCCTGTCCCATCTTTTCCCTACATCCGTCCCTGCCGATGTCTAAAGTGCGCTTCTCCCGCCGGGAAAATCGCCACAATACGCTGGAATTAACGAGTATAGTCCCATCTGAGACTTTAAGCGCCAAAAAGCGGGTATGTTATGGGGGAATTCCGCACGTGAATAAATCCCTGGGAGTAGTAGCTGCGGGCCATCCGGTCACGGCCGGAGCAGCAGCCAGGATACTCAAAGAGGGTGGAAACGCCTTTGATGCCGCACTGGCCTCACTGTTCGCCAGTTGTGTGGCGGAGCCCGTTCTTTCCTCCCTGGGGGGCGGAGGATTTCTGCTTGCGCGCTCCATCGATTCGCCACCCGCGCTCTATGACTTCTTTGCACACACACCGGCCTCCAGACCGCCCGAAGAGGAAATCGACCTCTATCCGATCATGGCTGACTTCGGCACCGCCCAACAGGAGTTCCATATCGGTTTGGGTTCCATAGCGGTTCCGGGCGTGGTTCGGGGAATCTTCCGGATTCATCGGGAGCTCTGCACCCTGCCACTCAGGGTGATCGTCGACCCGGCTCGGGAAGCAGCCATGGACGGCGTGCGTATAAACAGTCTGCAGCA
The DNA here is from genome assembly GCA_050291465.1 of Sedimenticolaceae bacterium. GTDB lineage: Bacteria > Pseudomonadota > Gammaproteobacteria > Chromatiales > Chromatiaceae > CBFDBF01. The sequence goes on from JBNKJV010000009.1 coordinate 14,943, forward strand.
CTACATATCGAATATCGTCTCTCCCATTATCTACTCATCCCCGGAAGCACTGCGCTTATTTTCCAGCGGCACCGCCCCCGACCGGCTCGCGCGGGAGAACGAGACCGTGCGCCACCCCGACCTGGCCGCGGTATTCGATGCTCTGATAGACGAAGGGGAAGATCTGTTCTATCGGGGAGAGTTGGGGCAAAGACTGATAAAAGACTGCAGACAAAGGGGCGGCTGTCTGTTACCGGCCGACCTGGAACAGTACCAGGTCATCGTCAGAGAACCGCTATCAATCAACTACCACCACGCAAAACTATTGACCAATCCACCGCCCTCCCTCGGGGGCACTCTGATCGCCTTCACCTTATCTCTGCTGGAAAAGAGCAGACTCGGCACCTTGCAGCCACACGGGTCTGAGCACCTGGTGTTGCTGGCACACGCCATGCGTCTGACGCAGCAACTGCGCAACGAGCATTACGTGGACCTGGATCTGGATGACGAGACTGGTCGCCGCCTCTTGAGCGAGCCCTTTCTCGAGCCCTATTGGCAAATCCTGCGGGAACACGCAACGTTCTCCCGCGGCACCACTCAGATAAGCATTGCCGATAACGCCGGCAATCTCGCATCCATGACATTGTCAAACGGCGAAGGCTGTGGGTATGTACTTCCAGGAACCGGAATTATGTTAAACAACATGCTTGGTGAAGAGGACATCAACCCCCACGGCTTCAATCGCTGGCCGTTGAATCGGCGAATCTCCTCGATGATGTCTCCCAGCCTGGTGTTCCTGCCGGACGGTGGAACTATCGCAACCGGCTCCGGCGGGTCCAACCGTATTCGCAGCGCCATTCTCCAGGTGTTGATAAACCTGATCGATTTTGGATTAAGCGTGGAGGAGGCGGTGGAAATGCCCCGTATTCATTTCGAATCCGGACTTCTCAACCTGGAACAGGGGATTCCCGACCTGACACAGGGGAAACTAACGACCGAATTCGACCGGTGTCACTTCTGGCGGGAGAAAAATCTTTTTTTCGGAGGCGCTCACACGGTCATGAGAGATGGCCAGGGGGAATTAAGCGGGCATGGAGACAGTCGCCGGGGCGGAATATCCATTCGTGTATAGACCCGGATAACTTTCGCGCACAAAAAGCTCCGCCTTCCCGCGTGGGACACATCATTTTCATCCTTCACACACCCCTATAAAACTCACGTTTATTTTCGTTGTATTTGTCTCTTTTGAAATTTCCAAATTGTGCTATTGTTACGCCTTCGAATTTTCCATTAACTCCAGGAGTCAACGATGGCTGTAAAAAAGAAAGCCGCCAAAAAGACCGTTAAGAAAAAAACTGCTGCAAAAAAAGCACCGGCAGCAGTAAAGCTTAAGTCCATTACCACCAAGCAGACCAAAACTCAGATCCTGCAGGCTGTCGCCGAAGAAACCGGCCTGACTCGCAAACAGGTAACCGAGGTGTTTGGTTCGCTTGGCAATCTTATTCAGCGGCACATGCAAAAACGCGGCTCCGGAGAATTCACCATCCCGGAAACCGGGGTAAAAGTTCGTCGGGTACGTAAACCCGCACGCAAAGCGCGCATGGGACGCAACCCTGCAACGGGCGAAACCATCAAGATCGCCGCCAAACCTGCTTCTACGGTAGTAAAGGTAACGGCGCTGAAATCGCTGAAAGATACGGTTAAATAAACCGCGCTCGCTGCGGCACCGTCTTCGACGGTGCCCCGGATCCGGCTCTCACTCGCCGGGATACTGCCGTAAAATCATGGTGTCACCACGCTGCACCATCTCCAGCCTTTTCAAAAAGCTCATACCGAGAAGAACCTCCTCGCTATCCATACGATTGATAATGGAGGCGCGCACGTCCTGAACGGCTATATCCCCGAGGGCAACCCGATTCAGGCGGGTCAAACTGGACCGCACGGTCCCGGCGGCAGTCTGACTCATCACCGTCGCCCCGCCTTTAAGCCCCAACTGTTCCGCCAGCCTGCCCGACAAAGCGACATCGGTGGCGCCGGTATCAAGCAGAAAAGTAACTGTGTGGCCATTTATTGTGCCGCTGGCGACGTAGTGTCCCGCACGATTCCGTTTCAGCACCACCTCTTTCACGCCCTGGGAATCCATAACCGACTGCACATTGCGATTCGGATTATTCTCCCGTTCCAGGACGGATTGAAAAAACAGGGTAAGCAGTACTAACCCGAGTATCCAGGCCGCCAGGAACATATACCTGCCCAGCTTTGAGACTGAATCACGCTTTAGTTCTTTGTCTTGTTCCATAGGACTCCACAAAAACAACGAGGCCGGGCATAGGCCCGGCCCTCCTGTCTTCACCTGTTTTTATATAGGTTGGCTCAGAGGCTCTTCCAGAGTGATTCAAAATCCATTTCCGCCATCAACCGATCCGTTTCCTCCGCGAATGATGCCGATTTTACTTTAGCGCCAACTGCAGGCTTACCCGTTTCCGTGCTGACGTCATATAGATACTGCGCAAACGAATCTGTGCGATCCAGGGCACAGTTCAGGTTGATCGTGTGCTTCCGTCCATCCCGTATCAGAAAAATCCTGTCCTGGTCGTTGGCAAAGAACGGCGGCATCAGCAGAATCGTTGTTTCATCGTCCAGGCGCTGCAGAAACCCACACCAGTAATCGGTAATATCGCCAGTCCCCCGCTCCCGGGTTATGGCAACCGGCTCAACGTCTCCCTGCAGAAGCTCCACCCCGAACTCCAGCCATTTGGATTTCTTCGTTCGCATCCAACGTATCACTCCAAGCTGCCAGTTCCCCTCTTTGGCCGCATCGGGACCCTCTCTGATTCCCACCAGTTCTCCCACCCGCGCTCGACTATCACCCGCCCCGGAAAAGACCAGGTGGTAACCGTTAACGCTCTGGTCGAATATCTCGCACACCTTGGTGCAGAGATTTCCTCCGTCCGGTTTAGGCGCCGGCTCAACCTCAAGCTTTCCATCCATCAGTTCGGACAGCCCATTGTCCGCCGATATTACAAACTCATCCCGCTCGAGAAATTTCCGTCTCCCGAAGACATCCTCCACCTCCGACGAACTCACCTCAAATCCAAGTCGGCGCTGTTCAAAATCCGGCTGCACCTCTCCGCCCATAACACCGTAAAGAGCATCAAGCCCGCATATCATTACCACATTGCCGAGGGAATCCGACCGTTCGGCACCGCGGCTGGTACCAACACCCCACGCCAACATCAGCTTGGAAATCAGCTCTCCGGTGATTTCTCCCTGGGCCATCTTCGGCCGTGTCACACCCGGGCGTTGGGTATCGCCCTGAATCCTCTCCAGCTCCTTTCCCAGTAACAGCTCCAGCTTGTCGGTGATCAACATCCAGCCCTCGTTGATCGACCCCAGAATATCCGCGTTTGCTCGCACCGGCGGTTGGTCCGCATTGATATCCACGACAAAACTGGACTTATCCGAAACCGACTGGTGCAGAGAGGCGATCTCGGTGATAGGCGCCCATCGCTGCAAAGCAGAATAGAGTTTAGGCACTTCGCCTTTGAGCAACCGGTAAGGCCCGGCTAACGCCAACAGCAGAAGCTGCTTGTAAAGATCCTCGGTGCTCTGTTTGTCCTGGCCGTCCCGGTCTTTCGCGAATACCTCCTTACCGTGCAATTCATTTTCCCGCGCATAGCGGTAAGTTTGATGGATCTCCGCCCAGACGTGGCGTGGAACACTCTGATAAAGCTGGTAGCAATGCAGCAGAATAAGACCCAGACAGGAGAGCACCTGGTAAACGGCATCCGCGTGAGCCCTTCTGTGGAGCATATGCCCGGTGAAGGACTCGTCGTTAAATTGATCCACAACCACCTTATACGCCACCACTGATCTGGCCAGGAGCTCCAGACGCAGCCTGGCGATCTGGCGGTCCTTTTTCGGGAGGGGAAGCGGATCCAGAATATAGTACCCCGCCAATGACTCCAACACATGGTCCAGCGGCGCCTGAAGAAACTCCAGCGCTTCCTGCCTTTCCAACGGCGAGATATCGACGTGACTCAGTCGCGTCAACGCGTCAAAGATCTTTCTGGCGGTTTGCCCGATATTGCCTATGGGCAGTTCTTCCACCCACAGCTTGAACTCCTTGCGATCGTACTCCTCTTCGAGTGTGAGGGAAGCTCGACGCTGAGGTATTCTGAAAGGGTTACGCTTTTGGTTCTCGGATGCCACTCGACTGTTTCTGAATTTGGGAAAGTAGGTGTTGCTCGCCAGGTACTGAACGCCTTCAACCTAGAGTATAGACCTCTGAAGCAAATGCGGTCACAGAGGACGGCGGCAAGGAAGGGCCTATCCGACAGGACCGGATTGCCATCCCGTCCCGGTATCGGCCTTCCTGGACATATATACGCTCTATTAACGTATTCGAAAATTCGATCACCGTATTTGGGCTTTGGTATAGCGGGAAATAGCTAAGGAGAGTATCTTATCGGTCCCTGGATTTGGGGCGGATCATGACCGCCCGATCATGAAATAACCCAGCGCTCAAGTCAACTTTTTTGGTGTCGCTGCTGGCTGATGTCTTTTGAAAGAGATCCATTCCGCAACGGAGGAAAATCCATGACGGAAGTAATCGCAACCAACCAGACCATACTGGTGGTCGGTGGCGGGATCAGCGGTATGACCGCTGCCCTGGAAGCCGCCGAGACCGGCAAACAGGTCGTTCTGGTTGAGAAGCGCCCCTATGTAGGCGGCCGTGTCACTCAACTCTATAAATATTTCCCCAAGCTCTGTTTCCCCACCTGTGGTCTGGAAATCAACCAGCGTCGGGCGAAAATGAATCCGAACCTGACCATAATCACCATGGCCGAGGTCACGGACATACAGGGCGAGGCAGGGAATTACACCGCCACCGTCAAGATCAGTCCCCGTTTCGTCAACGAGAACTGCACCGGTTGCGGCGACTGCGAAAAGGCGGTGGAAGCGGAGTTCGACAACGAATTCAATTACGGTCTGAGCGGCATGGCCAAGCGCAAGGGCGCTTACCTGCCCCATAAGATGGCTTACCCCCAGCGCTACGTCATCGATCCGGCCGTCATCGGCACCGATGACGCTCAGAAAACGAAAGACGCCTGCAAATACGACGCCGTTGATCTGGAGATGCAGGAAGAGACTATCTCCTTCAAGGCTGGCGCCGTGATCTGGGCCACCGGCTGGAAGCCGTACGACGCCAACAAGATCCAGCCTTACGGCTACGATCGTTTCGCCAACGTCATCACCAATGTGGAATTCGAGCGCATGGCCGATCCGCAGGGTCCCACCGGCGGCAAGATCGTACGCCCCTCGGATGGCGAACCGGCAAAGAACATCGCCTTTATCCAGTGCGCCGGCTCCCGTGATCACAACCACCTGCTGCACTGCTCCCGTATCTGCTGCATGGCCACCCTGAAGCAGACCCACTACGTGCAGGACCAGCTGGGAGACGAGGGCAAGTCCACTATTTATTATATTGATATCCGCGCCATCGACCGGTTTGAGGATTTCTACCAGACGGTAAAGGCGAACGAGAACGTCTCTTTCGTCAAATCCAAGGTCGCCTCCATTGCGCAGAACCGGGAAAACAACAACCCGATCCTGCACGGCGTGGACACCGAAGGTTATAACCGCTACGCCAACGAGCACGACCTGGTGGTGCTGGCCGTGGGCATGGAGCCCAGCGTCGACAAGGAGAGTTTTCCGGTGGACATCCAGATCAACGAAGGCGGTTTCATCGAGCCCGCCCCGGAGAACGGAGGCGTATTCGCCGCCGGCTGCTCCTCCGATGCACTGGATGTGAACCGTGCCGCCCAGCAGGCCACCGGCGCCGCCCTGCGCGCCGTCCAAGTTGTCAACCGCGTAGCCGGAACGGAGGGTTAATACCGTGTCTGACGAAAAGAAATTTGCCGGATACATCTGCACCGGCTGCGGCATCGGCGAACGCCTGGACGCCGGCCAGCTGGAGACCACGGCCAGCCGTGACGGTAAGATGCAGATGTGCAAACAGCACGAGATGCTCTGTAATGCCGAAGGCGTACAGATGATCCGTGACGATATCGCCAACGAAGGCGTTACCCACCTCATGATCGCGGCCTGTTCCCGCCGCGCCAAGGTGGAGGCCTTCAACTTCACCGGCGTGGCCATGACTCGCGCCAACCTGCGTGAAGGGGTCATCTGGGTCCGTCCCGATAGCGACGAGAACCGCGAAACCACCCAGGAGATGGCGGACGACTATATCCGCATGGCCTGCGCCGAGCTGAAGGCGATGAACATCCCTGCCGCTTCCGGCGAACAGAGCCTGAACAGAAACCTGCTGGTAGTCGGTGGCGGCATCACCGGCATGACTGCCGCCCTCGAGGCCGCGGCCGCCGGTTACCCGGTCACCATCGTGGAGAAGGCGGGACAGCTGGGCGGACACGCCGCCGGGCTGTACAAGTCCATCCCCTACCGCGCCCCCTTCGCCGAACCGGCGGATACCGGCGTGGAGCAGATGATCGCCGACATCGAGGCTGACGGAAACATCACCGTCCACCTCAACAGCACCCTGGCCAAGACCGAGGGCGCCCCGGGCCGTTTCAAGGTCCAGATCGCCACCGAGTCCGGTTCCACCAGCGAGGCGGAGTTCGGCGCCATTATCCAGGCCACCGGCTTCACTTGCTACGACCCCAGCGGCCTGAGCCAGTACAACTACAGCAACAGCGCCGATATCATCACCGCCTGGGAGCTGGAACAGCTGGCCAAGGAGGCCGACGGCGGCCCCATTAAACGCCCCTCCGACGGCAAGGAAGTGGCCGCAGTGGCGTTCGTACAGAACGTAGGTCAGAACTCCAGCGAAGAGGGTCAGCTGCCGTACCACAACGGTATCGGTGACCTGGTCGCCATCAAGCAGGCCATGTATTTCAAGGCCCGGAACGGCGACTGCGACACCACCATCCTGTTCAACAACCTGCGCACCCCCGGTAACTCCGGTGAAGACTTCTACCGTGCGGGTCAGGAGAACATGGTCACCTTCTCCAAGGGCCAGGTCACCGAGGTGACCAGCGGTCTGGAAGTGAAGTTCAAGGACCTGATCCTGAACGAAGAGACCTCCATGCAGGCGGATCTGGTGGTGCTGGATGTGGGCATGGTGCCCAACTCCGGTCCCGACCCCTACGCCCTGCTGGCCCTGGAGGATATCGAGGACTCGGCGGAGCGCGAGGCCAAAAAGGCCGAGATCATGGCGGTGGCACCGCCCTCGATCCTGAACCTGGACTACCGCCAAGGTACCGACCTGCCGCATCTGAAGTACGGGTTCACCGATTCCCACTTCATCTGCTTCCCCTACGAGACCCGCCGCACCGGTATCTATGCCGCCGGCCCCCTGCGCCGTCCCATGGACATGCGCCAGGCCCGCGACGATGCCGCCGGTGCCACCATGAAGGCGATCCAGGCCGCCGAGAACGCCGGTCAGGGCCGTGCCGCCCACCCGCGTGTCGGCGACCTCTCTTACCCGCAGTTCCGCAAGGAAGGCTGCACCCAGTGCAAACGCTGCACCGTGGAGTGTCCGTTCGGGGCCATCAACGAGGATGAGCAGACCTATCCGCTGTTCAACGAGGCGCGCTGCCGCCGTTGCGGCACCTGCATGGGCGCCTGCCCGGTACGGGTGATCTCCTTCGAGAACTACTCGGTGGAGACCGTCAATCAGCAGATCAAGAACTGCGACATGCCGGACGAGTTCGACGAGAAGCCGCGTATCCTGGTATTCGCCTGCGAGAACGACGCCTATCCGGCGCTGGACCAGGCCGCCATGAACGGCGTGGAGATCAACCCTTGGGCGCGGGTCATCCCGGTCCGCTGTCTCGGTTCCGTGAGTCTCTCCTGGATCACCGACGCCCTAAACAACGGCTACGACGGCATCGTGCTGATGGGCTGCCAGAAGGGCGATGACTACCAGTGCCATTTCGTACGCGGTTCCGCCATGGCCATGGAGCGCATGAGCAAGGTGGGTGACACCCTTGAGACCCTGAACCTGGAGCCGGAGCGGGTTGCGGTCCACGAGGTGGCGATCACTGATGTCGAGCGTGCACCGCAGCTGATCAACGACATGGCCGCGACCGTCGAGAAGGTCGGCATGAGCCCGTTCAAGTTCTAAGGAGGCACCGATGAGCGCAATTCAGAAATACCGCACCAGCTTCCTGAAAGAGGTTGAAGCGAATGTCGAGGAAGGCGAATGGGTGAAGATGTGCATGCAGTGTGGCGTCTGCGCCGGCTCCTGCCCGTTCGGACCCCATTGGGAACATCCGCCGCAGGAGATCTTCATGATGATCCGCGCCGGCAAACGCGAGGAGGTCCTCTCCTCCGATTCCATGTGGATGTGCACCTCATGTTACAACTGCATCGCCCGCTGCCCGCGCGGCCTGCCCATTACCCACATCATGCACGGCCTGGCCCATTACGCCAAACGCCTGAAACTGGTGCCCCAAAATCAGCCCACGCAGAAGTTTGCACAGTTGTTCTGGGAGAACCTGAACAAGAAGGGACGGGTCAACGAGCTGAAACTGGGTATGGCCCTCTATTTCATGAACGGCTTTGCCGAGGGCATCAAGGTCGCCATGGCAAATCAGAAACTGGGCATGAACATGCTTAAGACCAAACGCATGAGCGTTGGCGAGGCATTTGGCGGTCACAGTTGCGACGACGTCCCCGGTCTGCACAAGATCATGCAGAAGGCACAGGAACTGGAAGACGCCCGTATCCAGGGCGAAAGCTGAGCGAGGAAACATCATCATGGCTAAAGAGTTATCGTTTTACCCCGGATGTTCCTCGCAGAAGGGCGCATCCGCCTCCAACTACATGGTGTCGGTAAACGCCATGTGCGAGGAACTGGATATCAAACTCAACGAGATCCCGGACTGGAACTGCTGTGCCGCCTCTATCGGTTATGCCGGTGGCGGTGAACTGCCGCGTCTGACCCTGTCGGCGCGCAATATCGCCCTGTCCGAACAGCACAATCCCGGACAGGAGATCGTCGCCACCTGCGCCGCCTGCTGGCTCGCCACCCGCGAAGCCAAGGAGCGCCTGGAGGAGGACGAAGCGCTGTTTGCCGAGGCCAACCAGGCCCTGGCCGAGGCCGGTCTTAAAATGGAGAACAACGTCCCGGCCAAACACATGGTCGAGGTGCTGGTGGAAGAGATCGGTTACGACGCCATCAAGGCCAAGGTCAAGAAACCGCTGACCGGACTCAAGATCGCCGGTTACGTAGGCTGCCAGACCAACCGCCCGTTCGGTATCGCCGGCGAATCCTTCGAGAACCCGGTCTACCTGGACAACATGGTGGAGGCCCTGGGCGGCGAACCCATCCGCAACTTCGACAAGAAGGTCCAGTGCTGCGGCGGCGCCTTGGCTTTCTCCGAGCCGGAGAAATCCTTCGAACTGGTCAAGGGGATCATCGAGTCCGCTTCCGACATGGGCGCCGACCTGATCGTCACCCCCTGCCCGGTGTGCCAGATGAACGTGGAGGTCTACCAGGACCAGATCAACAAGCTGTTCGGCACCAAGTTCGAAATGCCGGTGGTCTATTACAGCCAGCTGATGGCGGTGGCGTTCGGACGTTCCGCCGAGGACGCGGCGCTGAACGGTCAGGTCATCAAGGCCAAAAAACTGGAGGAGATTGCGAGTTAATAACAACCACAATCACTTCCTAAGAAGAAGAACTTAAGCCCTCCTCGGAGGGCTTTTCTTTTGGCCGGTATTTCTTCACCGCTTATTGCTTATTATCCGGCTCCCACACCGCCAGAAATATCAGTGAATAGATCACTATCGGAATAAATATGCCGTAAATAAACTTCACATCAAAAATAAACCCCATCCATATGGAAACGGAGATACTTGTCAGGACAAGCAGCAGCAACAACCAAAACAGATACAGCGTTTTTCGATCTTTAGCATCTAGATACTTCTTTGTAACCAGCCCCAGAAGTAACCCCAAGGACAGCGTGGCCATAACTGACCAGAAGATCATATCGGTAATAGCCGAGAAGTCAGATGCATTTGCCGCCAGGGGCAGCAAAAATGCCGGAACAAAAACCAACACCCGCCGATTCAGCATAATTGTTTTCTGCATCGAAGATCCAAGGGGAATTACAAGGTCGCCCGCAAACCAACCCGCATTTTCAGGAGTCGGCTACCCCGTGACCGCAGCCTATAAGGCCTGCTGCAGCGTTTCAACAACACTCAATACCTGATCCACGCCTTGGTTATTGGCGCGGTCATCGGCCTCCGGGAGCAAAGTAAGACGGCATAGTTCATGTATATGATCAAAATAACTGCGGATATCCACGGCCTGAAACAGTCCCTTCTCAACACCGTCGATAAGTACGCTTGAACCCTCGAATACAACGGCGGCCAGCTTATCGATAGTCAGATCTTCGGGTTTAAACAGCTGATCCAGCTCATCGTTCTTCATGATCTGATAAGTAAACAGCAGTAATTGCTGGCCGATGCTCGGCTCCAGGGTGGCAACGGTATCATGTAGATAAGTGGCCACCCGCAACATACGCTCCTGTAGATCTTCCGTAACAAACTGGGAGGAAAGCAATACCACCGCGGCGGTCAACTTGCCGTGGGGCATGCCCTTAAGCTGCTCCAGCAGTTCGCTCTCATTCGTATCAGTCATTCGATGTCCCGTGAACTGTATTAAGCAGGCCGGAAAGAAACGGACCGGAAGTCTGAAGAAACGGGGCCGGAGAACGGTGTTCCCTATTATTGGAAACGATCGTTCTCCAACCCTATTCTTTTTGCGCTACCGGACTATTACCAGACTTTCCTGATCAAGCTGCAACTGGGAGATCTTCATCAGGCCTGATTTGATGTTCTCCCGTACCGCACCTTCCACCGCAAGGCGCAACCGGGTTACCCCTGCAAACGCCTGTCCCGCCGTCGCCGTATAGGATGACGTAACCGCCTCCCTCATCACCGCCTCCTTCGTTTCCTTATTAACCAGAGACCAGGCCGCCTCCATGCGCACGGTAAAGCTGAAGCCGAACATGGGTTTGGTCATACTGATGATCGTTACGCTCAGCAGGTAATCCGAATCGTTGCCATGAATCACTTGCGTAAACAGGCCACTCTCCACTATCGACTCCTCGATCGCCGCCGCCAGATCGGGATTTGATATGTTGGGAACATCTACAGAACCTGTCTCACCCCCGCCCTGAGTCATGATGGAGACGGTTTTCTGGTGATGGTTGACTATCTGGATATCATGAACAACCACCGCCTCCTTGGATGCCGGAGACGCACAGCCGGAGAGCATGGCGACTGCGCCGACGAGCACCGCCGTGAATACAAACGCCCGACTATTCCTGCACATTTTCGACCCCCTGTTTGAATATGTTAGTGACCACCTCATCCACCATCTCTTCCGGTGACTTCCTCGTCAGTGAAGTGTGGAAAGAGTTTCCGGATGCCAGGGGATAATCGGTCTTCGGGTCTCTCAGGGTCACCGTAAGTTCCAGCATGTACATGGTGATATCCCACATCCATTTGTCCTCATAGGTGACAACGGCGTCATAATTCTGCCATACCGTCGGATCATCCCCGGTTTCCGCGCTGTATCCCATTGTTCCCAGCTTGTCGGCAATCAGCTTGTTAATCCCTCTCCCGTCGGGCGCGAACTTCATTACATAGATGTTCTTGACGCTGTTCAGATCGGTGGAAGGATCCAAGGTTGCCGTTGCCCGATTAACCGCGCAACCGGAAGTGAACGACATGACCATGGCGATCAGGGCAAGAATTATCCGCTTATTTCTTATCATTTTTCTCTCCTTATATAACTAAGTGTCGGGTCTCTCTTTAATACACTCCAATTTCAACGCCCTCAGAATATGATCGAACAGCACGGCTAGAATCCGTACTCCCGCTCCACTCGGCATACTCGGACCCGGAATGCAGAATACCACTCCTTGGCCCGGGCCTGGGCATTACGGTGAGCCATATTCTCCTTCCAGGCCTTTATAGCATCAAGGGTTGACCAGTAGGAAATCGAAACGCCTAATTCCTGCCTTGCGGACTCGAACCCCAGAAAACCCGGCTGCTTCGAAGCAAGATCCAGCATCTCTTTTGCCGTATTGCCATAGCCGTTATCACCATCGGTTCTCACAGAGGTGAAAATAACTGCGTAGTAGGGCGGCTCCGGTGTCGTCACAGGACCGGTCATTATTCTTCCTTATTCAGCGAAAACTTCCGGGCGCATCCGCTTTTGCGGGATACTATGCCTGTTGTTGTTTGAGTTCACCTATTTTTGAACAGGCATTTTCAAACAATGCAAAAACATCAACATCCTCACCGCTCTCAATCCGCTTTGATATGGAAGTGAGGGGAAATGTGATTATTGACGTCCCTTCAACGATAAGGGCGGGATCGCGACCGTACTCATCCTCAACAGCCACCCACTTCAGACCCAGTTTCTGTGCCAGGGCATCGCCGAACGCAATTCCGAGACATTGAAGCTTTACTGTTTCGGTCGGATCTATCCATTTATTCCTGAGAATTGCATCCAGCAGGTCCAGCTTCCCTTCCAGACTCTGGTATTCCTGTTCCGATTCCGGCGGGTAGTGGTCGCGCACCCATTTCCGTTGGGCCTCAACCCTGGCGCGATCCTCCGGATTAAGTTCTTCCACTTTCTGTGCCATCTCAAACTCCCTTGAATGATCGCTTCCCTGCATCAAACACCCTTCCGACAGGAATGCTCTGCGCGGACCTTAGCATTTCGTCCGCAATCCTCATACCGGATCGTGGAACGATAGAACATGATCCTTCTTGTCCGGCGGATAGAGAAGCAGACCCTTACTGATGAATGAGCAAGGCCTGCTTGCCCGCCTCAGGCCGCCGCCCATATATCCAAAATACACTTCACGACCATCTCGCTGCGCCTTAAGCAGGTAAGATGCCGCCTCGTCTGTCTCTTCCCTGGCGGGATGGCTTGTTTGCACAAAGGGCAGCCATGAATACCATGGAACCCCCCCATATTCCACTTTCACTTCGAGTTTTTGACAACCCGGCATCAGCGCGGAACGCTCGTCTGTTTGGGCAAAGGTAAACGAATAATTGCCGTCCTTGCCGGCTAAGCGATCCACTTTGCCGAGAACCGAATCCCCGCCCGCCACGGCAAGCCCACAGAATACGGAAAAAAACAGAAAGCCAAGCGATCTCATGCCTTGAAATAAGTAACGTTCGTAAACCACCGATACGGTTCTATCGGGCCTGAACCTATTCTATAGTCTTTAACTGATCGAGGTACCATTCCGCCTGTTTCCACTGCTGGTCCTGTTCCGTGTGCCATTCAAACGGGCGCGGATGATAGTGATGGTCAACGATAAATTGAAGATGCTGATGCGCTATTTCAGGATCGTAAACACGCCATACAAGCCGGCGGGTCTTATTCCATGTCTCCCGGACAAAAAACAGCGCATTTCCACCCGCCTTGATCTCCTCATCCAGTTTATCGCAGAACGGATCCACTATTTCCCGTTCTTCCTCGGAGGGCATTCCATTGTCAATGAGATCTTCGAAATAGATTATCAGGGACAGATGCCAGCCGAATATCTCCTTGTGCTCGAAGTCCTTAAGCGCGGAATTAAGCATACCTATGCAAGGCAGCCCCTCTTGCTTCCATTCCATCAGAGCATATTCTTCCTCAGGCAGAACTATTCGAATTTCGTTCTCTTTCAATCCAATCTCTCTATATTGATACAACCGCCCCGGAACCAGAGTTTAGCGGCCTGAGCCATTTTCCACGATTACCGGAATATATAAAGAACTCCGGCCCCTTTTACCAACAGCGAAGATGAGATGCTCATTGGCCGGTTATGTTCACACATCATCTCTGTATCCGCATGTTGGACATATTTTTTGCGAAGGGAGCGATATTCATATAATTCCGCAGCGGAAGCAGGGCTGCCACGGCGCAGCTTCCCGCTGCTTGTTTTGCATTGTTCCCAATATTCGGTAACTTAGCAGATTCGTCCCGGCATGTTCCAGTGATTTCCGGGGCGACTTGGGAAAGATTGTCACCCACTTTTATCCCTGTCCAAGTCCTGATATGGCCGCTTATATCCGCCAGGTTGAATAACCCCCGAAACAGTGTAGAGGCGGGCGCTTCCCGCCCTACCACCGCTGTCCCGGATCAGCGGATTCGGCTACACTCCTTCCCATTCTGGTGTTTGTACATTAAAGAACAAGATGAAAAGCCTTTGGAACGATAAAGAAGCGGCGCCTTACCTGAACGATGATCTGGCGTTGCGTGTTTACACCTCGCGGCTGCTGGGCCGGGAGCCGAACCTGGTGCTGCACGGGGGGGGCAACACCTCGGTGAAGAGCAGGGCCGCCGATCTGTTCGGCCAACAGGAGGATATCCTGTTCGTGAAGGGCAGCGGCTGGGACCTGGCCACCATCGAGGCCCCCGGCTTCGCGCCGGTGAGAATGAAGACCCTGTTGCAGATGGCGGAGCTGAAGGAGCTCAGCGACAGCGATATGGTGAAGGGCCAGCGGGCGGCGATGACCGATCCTTTTGCCCCCAACCCCTCAGTGGAGGCGATACTGCATGCGGTGATTCCCTTTAAATATGTCGATCACACCCACGCCGATGCGGTGGTGACCATCACCAACACCCCGGACGGGGAGGCCCGCATCCGTGACCTTTTCGGCGACCGGGTGATGATCGTGCCCTTTGCCATGGCCGGGTTCGTCCTGGCCCGCAAGATCCATGAGATGTGCCAGGGAGTGGATTGGGAGAAACTGGAGGGCATGGTGCTGATGAACCACGGGGTCTTCACCTTCAGCGACGACGCCCGGGAGAGCTATGAACGGATGATCCGACTGGTGACCGAGGCCGAGGAGTATCTGGAAAGGAACGATGCCCTAGTGGTTCCGCCGCCGGGTGTGGCCGGAGAGGATCTGCCGGCCCTGGCGGAAATACGCCGGGCCGTTTCCACCGCCCGCGGGAGTGCCGTCATCGCCCGCTGGGATCCCGATCCCGAATCCCTGGATTTTTCTCACCTCCCGGATGTAGCCTCATTGGTCAGCCGGGGCCCCCTTACCCCGGATCATGTGATCCGCACAAAACGCACACCAGTGGTTATCGGCGAAGAACCGGCGCAGGACATCGCCGGCTACGTGGCCGACTACCGGGACTATTTCCAACGCAACGACGACGGCACCCTGACCTGCCTCAACCCCGCCCCCTGTTGGGCGGTCTGGCCCGGCTACGGCTGCGTCAGCTTCGGCCGCAGCAAGAAGGAGGCGGACATCGTCTCCGACATCAAGGCCCATACCCTGCCCGCCATTCGCTCCGCGGAGCGCCTGGGAGGCTGGCAGGCCCTGCCGGAGGACGAGATCTTCCGCATGGAGTACTGGGAGCTGGAGCAGGCCAAGCTCAGCAAAGGCAAAACGGAAAAGCCCCTGCAGGGCAAGGTGGCACTGGTAACCGGTGCGGCCAGCGGTATCGGCCTGGCCTGCGTCCAGGCGCTGCATGCCCAGGGGGCCGCGGTGATGGCTCTGGACCTGAATCCCTCGGTTACCGAGCAATTTGCTCAAAAGGAACTCAAGGGCGTGGTGTGCGACGTGACTGACGAGTCACAGATCCGGGAAGCGGTGGCGGAGACGATACGCGCCTTCGGCGGACTGGATATCCTGATCAGCAACGCCGGCGCCTTCCTCGCCAGCGAGACCATCGACGTCATGGCCGACGAAAGCTGGGACAAAAGCATGGATGTAAACCTCACCAGCCACCAGCGGCTGCTGAAGGCCTGTACCCCTTATCTGAAACTGGGGATAGACCCGGCGGTGGTCATGATCGCCTCCAAGAACGTCCCGGCCCCCGGCCCCGGCGCCGCGGCCTACTCGGTGGCCAAGGCGGGACAGACCCAGCTCGCCCGGGTGGCGGCCCTGGAGCTCGGGAAGTTCGGGGTGCGGGTCAACGTGCTGCATCCGGACGCGGTGTTCGATACCGCCATCTGGACCCCCGAGGTCCTGGCCAAGCGGGCGGAACATTACGGGATGACGGTGGAGGAGTACAAGACCAAGAATCTGTTGCGGACGGAGGTGCGCTCACGCGATGTGGCCGCCCTGGCCTGCGCCATGGTCGGCCCGCTCTTCTCCCGCACCACCGGGGCGCAGGTACCCATCGACGGCGGCAACGACAGGGTCATCTGACATGGCGCTACTTTCAGGAGATATCGGCGGTACCAAGACCCGGCTGGCGCTGCTTCGACAGGGAGAATCCGGCCTTGAGATCATCCGGGAAGAGACCTACCCCAGCGGTGACTTCAGCTCACTGACTCATATGGTCCGCCTCTTCCTGGAGACCTGCGACAGCCCTCCCTCGGAGGCGGGATTCGGTCTGGCCGGACCGATCCGGGAACGCCGCTGCCGAACCACTAACCTGCCGTGGCTGATCGACGCCGATGAACTGGAAAGCGAGCTGGGTATCCCGAGGGTGACGCTGCTGAACGACCTGGAAGCCGTGGCCTGGGGATTGCCGGCCCTGAACGATGAGTCGCTGCTTACCCTGCAGCAAGGGGCCGAACACCCGCGGGGCAACCGCTCCGTCCTGGCCGCCGGCACCGGCCTGGGTGAAGCAGGGCTCTATTGGGACGGCGCGGGGTATCACCCCTTCGCCACCGAAGGAGGCCACTGCAATCTGGCCCCGACCACGCCCCTGCAGTTTGAACTCCTGCAGTATCTGCAGCGCACCCTCTCCCGCGCCACCTGGGAGGACGTGCTCTCCGGACCGGGGTTGGTCACCCTCTATCGCTTTCTGCTTCAGCGTTCAAACACCGCTCCTCCGGGCTGGTTTTTATCCGCGGAGTCGGAGGGTGATGCGGCCGCGGCTATCGCTTCGCGGGCGGATGCGGAACGGGACCCGATCGCCTTCGATGCCTTACAGGAGTTCGTTCGTTTGCTGGCGACGGAGGCGGGCAACCTGTCCCTCAAACATATGGCCACGGGCGGGCTCTATATCGGCGGGGGCATCCCCCCGAAGATCCTCCCCTGGTTGCAGCGCCCCCTGTTTCTTGAGACCTTTTGCGATAAGGGCAAGATGCGACCGCTGATGGACACCATTCCCGTTCACGTCATCCTCGATGACCGGGTGGCGCTCTACGGCCCGGCGCTGTTCTTAGAGAAAAACAGATAACCCCTGACTCTCCTACAGGGCCCCGTGTTCCTTGAGGAGCTCATGTACCCGCTCCGCCAGCCGCCGGTAGCCCGCGCCGTTGAGGTGAATGGGATCCGACTTGAACGCCTGGTTTGTCTCCAGATCCGGCAGGATCTCCCCGTCGAAGGGGATATGAAACTCCTCCGCCAGCCGCTGGTAATAGGGCTCGCTGTCCGGCAGCAACAGGGAAAACTCCGGCACCCCGATCAGCACTACATCTATAGACCTGTCTCGGGCCGCCTTGATCATGGCGCGCAGGTTCTCCTCGGCCTGCCCCTTCGGCAGGCGCCGCAGGATGTCGTTGCCGCCGTGACAGAGCACCAGGAGCTGCGGTTTCAGTTCATCCAGGAGCTGCGGCAACCGTTTGCGGCCCTGGGCCGACACCTCCCCCGGCACGCCGGCGTTGACCACCCGCCGGCCGCTCAGTCGTTGCAGCACATCCGGATAGCTTTCTCCCTTCCCGGCCCCGACACCCCGAGTCAGACTATCGCCAAAGGCGAGGATAACCGCATCCGGCTCCAGGTACCCCTGGCGCGGTGGCGACTCGCTGCAGGAGGTCATCAGCATCAATAGCAGTGCCGCGCCGCAGATAGGAAATAGTCTGATCATGTTTTATATCCGCGAAAACAAACGAAAGTGAAGCACTATCACAAAAGACTAACCCTGATCACCTGTAATTACCGGTTTGGGTAGGAACGCCGGCAGGTCACGCACATCACAGGGACCGCGGTACTCAGCTGGTATGTTATCGGGACATTCACCACAACGCTCGTTACCGGGCACGGCGAAATCGATCTTGCGCGGGTAGGGCAGGTCCAGGCCGTTCATGGTCACCATAAACTCTTCCCGGCTTGTATCCTTCCGGATTCGCGGATTTCTAAGCTTCTCCTGGCCGATGGTGGTGATTCTGCGATTTTCATAATCATGTGCCGGATACACCAGCGTTTCATCCGGAAGGCTGTAGAACTTGTTCATAATGCTGTGGTAGAGCTGTTCCGGATCCCCCGATTGAAAATCGGTCCTGCCGCACGCCTCTATCAGCAGCGCATCGCCGCAAAACAGACAGGACTGCATGCCGTTATTATACAGATAGGCATGATGGGTGCTGGTGTGTCCGGGGGTAAACAAGGGGTGCAATTCCATGTTTCCGACCCTGAACGTTTCCCCCTCCCGGACACCGATATCGGCACAGGAAAGATTGTCCATCGCCGGTACGACAATCCTGCTGCCACAGAACTGCCGCAGCTTGGTTGCTCCGGTCAGATGATCGGCGTGAATATGTGTTTCCAGAGTATAAGTCAGTGTCAAAGCGAGTTCCCGCAGCAGCTCAAGGTCGCGAGAGACGGTATCGATGACGGGATCGATCAACACACACTCTCCAGTCTCCTCGCATGCCAGGAGGTAAGTGTAGGTACTGGAATCCGGTTCGAACAGTTGCCTGAACAGCATGATGATACCGCCCTCGCAATTGGGAAGGGTCGCAGATTAACCTATTCAAACGATGTTTTACCAGTAAGAAAAAGAGGGATTAGCCGGCGCAACCTGTTGCTTGCCGTATAGATCGATTTCCGGACTTTTTAAGCAAATACCTAAGGTATTGATCTGCTGGATATTTATGTTGTGGAATCTTGGAAGCTGATTGATTTTAAAGGTTTTTCAGCCCCTGCCGATACACCTAGAAGGGCCTGTTCCAGCGGTTTCCCGCATGCAGAATTACATAGCGCAGACAGCGTGAAAATAACGGCTACATACAAGAAAGCTCTAGGCATAGTGTTATTGGTGGTCCTGGCTTTACCGTCCAACCAGGCAATAGCAAAAAAATGTCTTTTTATCTCTTCGTACCACAGCGGATACGCCTGGTCTGACGGCGTCGAAAAGGGCTTACGCGAGACCCTGAAAGGGAAGTGCGAACTCCAGCAGTTCGATATGGACACGAAAAGGCACAAGGACGAGGCATCCAAAAAGAAAGCGGCGCTTAAAGCCAAAGAGCTGATCGATTCCTGGAAACCTGATGTGGTCATCACGGCAGATGACAATGCCGCAAAATATCTAATCCAGCCCTATTACAAGGAGCATCCGATTCCTTTCGTTTTTTGCGGCATCAACTGGAACGTTGATGAGTACGGCTTTCCTTACAGCAACACTACCGGCATGGTAGAAGTCGCCCCCATCGATGCCCTGTTCGAGAGGGCAAAGAATATTCAAGGTTATGCCCGCCGGGCGATCTATATCGGCGCGAAAACGCTGACGGAAGAGAAGAACTTGAAACGCTTCAGGCGCGCGGCAAAAAAATACGGCATCTCGCTGGAAGATCGCCTGGTGAATACCACCCGAGACTGGAAGGCCGCTTATAAGGAAGCTCAGAAATTCGATTTTGTCGTAATCGGCAGTAACTCGGGAATCAACGACTGGGATGAGAAATCCGTGGTGGAATTCGTCACCAGCAGCACGAGCACGCTCTCTCTAACCAATCATGGCTGGATGATGCCCTACACAATCCTGGGCCTGACCAAGGTCCCCGAAGAACATGGCGAATGGGCCGCATTGGCGGCACTCGCGATTTTGGACGGGGCCAAGCCTACTGAAATCCCTATAGTCTCCAACCGCAAATCGGATATCTGGGTTAACCACGTGATCCTGGAGCGAAGCGGCATCAGGTTTCCGGATTCTTTGCTTCGAAAAGCGAAAAAAGTCGGTTCATGAAGCATTCCAACTCCAGCCGGAAGATTTTTAAGGGCTATAGGGCCGTCATTCTCTGGATTTTTGTTCTTGCTTATTCTGTATTCACTCTGATGCTATCCATCGGGGTGGAATCGCGCACGGTCAATAGTGCATTTAACGAGCGGGCTGACGAGATCCATCGCACCCTGGCTCAGCGGGTCTCCAGCCTGGAAACCGTATTGACATCCCTGGTGGGACTCTACCACTCAAGTGATTTTCTCAGCATTGCTGAACGAACCTCTTTCTCGCAGCAAATGCTGGAAGCATATCCGTTTATAGCATCGATTATGCATATGTCTCGCGTATCCCACGAAAAGGAGGAGGAGTTTGAAGCACGTATGCGGGATCAGGGATTTATTGGCATTAAATTGGGGGATGATGTTCAGCACAGCGAAGTGGAGGCTCAAATTGGCGACTACCATCTCCCGGTCAGCTTTATCGAACCCATGGATCCGCTCTCTGCGACTATGTTGGGTTACGACCTGACGCTGCAACCCGGCATGCTACATACCTTGCATCAAGCTATAAAAAGCGGCGAGACTACCGCCGTCGGACCCATACGGGTCAGCAAAGCACGTGAGCCGTCGTATTTTATTCTGAAACCCGTGTTCCTGGGACGATATCCCCCTGAAAAAGCGCAGGAACGCATGCAAATGTTTGACGGCATGGCTGTTCTCTCGATCAAGCTTTCACAGTTTACTGGCGGGCTAATCGAATCAGACAGCCGGTATGCCCTCATACTCGCCCCCGAAATCAATCCGGATGGCGAGGTCAGGGGCGACGCTTTCGCCGGGCCTGATAAATCCGTTATCTCGAAAATCGTCGCCGATCTGCGCACTTTCAGTTACACAAGAAAGATCAATATATACGGCGTTAGTCTTGTAATGTCGGTTGAGCAACAACTTAGTGTCGGCGATATAGATTGGTGGAGAGTGTCCGCGATTTGGTTTTCGTCACTATTGATCCTCGCGCTGACGATAAGTGTCTACCGAAACAAGCACATTGCACTACTGCAGAAAAACGAAGCTAATGCAGCAATCGCCGCTGAGGATGCCAGATTCTCTCATGTCATTGATACCGCCTTTGACGCCGTAATAACGGCTGATGCCGACAGCACCATAATCAGTTGGAACCAACAAGCCGCCGAGGTGTTTGGCTACTCGGAGCAGGATGCGCACGGACAGCATCTCTTTCAACTTATCCTCACCAGCGACTCCTTTGAGGAGGTATCAAAAGCACTCCAGCCTATCATTAAGGGTTCGGAAGACGCTCCGACCGGAATACGACTGGAGGTCGAGGGCAAAGACAAAAACAATCGAGAATTTCCGCTCGACCTCGCTATATCCTGCTCCAGAATCGGTGAACTTTTTACTCTGAGCGTTTTCGCGAGAGATATCACGGAACGCAAACAGTGGGATGAAAAGATTCGCTCATTGGCCTACAACGACCCCTTGACCCAGCTGCCGAACCGCCAGGCTTTCAAGGATCAGATTGTGCGAGCGATTAAATACGCCAAGCGCCACAATCAGATCGGCGCCGTTCTATACCTTGATCTCGACGAATTCAAACGCATCAACGACATTTTAGGGCACAATATCGGTGACTTATTGCTGAAACACGTCACTAAGCGTCTGGAGTCACAACTCAGAGAGACCGATCTCGTCGGACGAAGTGCCGAGGATGAAGGCAAAGAGGAGTACTGGAATATTGCCAGGCTGGGCGGGGACGAGTTTACCGTATTGCTTGAAGATATCGGAAATCCCCATGCGGCAGGGATTGTTGCAAAACGGGTACAGGACGCCGTCGCACATTCTTATAACCTGGATGGTCATGAGGTCTATGTTACTCCCAGCATCGGCATAGCTATTTTTCCAGAAGACGGTGGCGACGTAGAGGAACTCCTGAAAAACGCGGATACCGCCATGTATCACGCTAAGTCTGTCGGCAAAAACAACTTTCAATTCTATTCAAAGCAGATGAATTTACTCGCTACCAATAGATTGAAACTGGAGGGCAGGCTCCGCAACGCCCTCAACAATAATGAATTGATTCTCTACTATCAGCCGCAGATAGATCTAAATACAGGCGCCATCGTTTCCGCGGAAGCCCTGCTTCGTTGGCATGATCCGGAACTCGGCATAATCTCCCCGACCGAATTCATTCCTATAGCGGAAGAGACGGGGATGATTATTGAGCTTGGAGAGCGGGTCCTGAACGAAGCCTGCAGACAGAATAAGGCATGGCAAGATGCCGGAATCAGTCCGATTCGTATAGCCGTCAACCTTAGCAGCAGGCAATTTATTCAACATGATTTAGGCATGAAGGTTGCGAGGGCGCTAAAGAACAGCGGGTTAAGTCCGGAATACATGGAGCTGGAGCTAACGGAAAGCATCGTCATGCGCAATGTCTCGGAGACCATTACCGCTCTGAATAACTTCAAGGAAATGGGAATATGCATATCCGTTGATGATTTTGGGACCGGATACTCCTCCCTGAATTACCTCAAGCGTTTTCCTCTGGACACCCTGAAGATCGACCGTACCTTTGTTAAGGATATTCCCGGCAACGAGGATGATGTGACTATTACGACCGCCATCATTGTCATGGCAAAAAGCCTCGGCCTTGACGTGGTTGCTGAAGGGGTTGAGACAGAGGATCAGCTAGAATTTCTCAGGCAACAGGGTTGTAACAAGGCACAAGGATATCTGTTTAGTGAACCGCTACCAGCTGACAAAATGGCCGATATGTTGCGCGGCCAGAATAGGAATAGAGGAAAAGACAGCGCTAAAAGCGGAACTCTCTGATCCTCATGCTTGCCCGCCGGACCGGCGTCCACTAGCGACCGAGACCCGTCTCTACTCACTTTGTTTAAATAGACCCCATTCTCCTATTTGTAACGGGCATTGTTTTTACCTAGTCTTTTCGTTCATATCCCTTCCGGTTTGTATGCTTATGAACTGGTTGTCTTATGCTATGTTATTTGCACCAAGTAATTAGCATTTCCACGATTACCTCCCTGGTTTCCTTTCACCCCCGGCCGGAATATTTCCAGCTAAGGGAGGGGGAAATCAAACGGAATACAAATCAGGGGGAGTTTATACGAATCGACGCATATTTTTTCGGCTATATAGTAACCAGGCCGAATCTTGATTTTGGTTGAGAATGGCATGAGCACGAGAAACACCCTGATTGAAAACGAGTACGCCTGCCTTTGGCATTACCCGGATGAAGGCATCATCCATCACCGGCTCCTACAGCCGGTTTTCGGCGACATCTTCCGCAACGTTTTGATGACCGGGCTGGGCGTGATGAGGGTGCATGGGGCGCGGAAATGGCTCTCGGATGACCGCGGCAACTCCATCCTTTCCGCGGATGACAGCGCCTGGTCACAGGAATACTGGCTGCCCAGGGCCCTGGATGCGGGCTGGAAATACTGGGCGGTTCTGCCGCCCTCTAGGGCCCGCGGTCAGCTGAACATGACACGCCTGATGGAGTTCGTGGGCGAATTGAGCGGCGTCAATATCGAGATATTCTCCGATCCTGACGAGGCCTGGCAGTGGCTGGCAAACCAGGAATAGGCAAGCGGAATCTTTTACCATGGGGGACATCCGAACGACACCTGCTTTAGAGATATAAGCCGCGAAAAACGCCAATCACCGCAAACTATCGCAAATGATTTATGTAGCCCCCCCGACATTCGGCGTTAATTCGCGGTGATTTGCGTCCATTTGCGGCCAAATCTCCCAGGAGCAATTTCGTGCCCTCTGTGTCCTCTGTGGTAAAAAAATCGGCGCTGCCGGCAGGAATCAGGCGCAGCTGTCCGGATCACACCCCGATTCGTCGTCCTTATACTTCTCATCTTCCCGCTGGTGCTGGCGGGCGATCTCGGCCTGACGGCGGGCCTCCCATACTTCCTGGCGCTGTTCCACCCGCTGCTCCCATACTCCGTCCTTCTCCGCGATAGTGCGCTCACCGAAAAAGGCCTGTTTCATAAAACGCACGCCGAACTGCATCAGGGCGATGTCTTCCTTCTCCAGGATCTCGTAGGTGGAGTCTTCCACATCGTAGGTGGAGCGGAACTGATCGCTCATCACGAAGCGGCGGAACCGGTCCATATCGAAAGAAGCCATAAAGAACAGCTGCAGAGTGGCCTCCGGAAGCTGGCCGACGCTGGGTCCGGAGGACTTTTTCTTCAGCATGATCTGCAGCCACTCCTTGTTGTAACCGTCGTAATCGACGATACCAAGATCCTTGCGGTACTCTTTGATGGTACGCACCCGTTCCTCTTCGTGGCCCTTGCAGTGCTCCTCCCTGACCAGGAAATAGTAGGCTTCGTCGGCCTTGGCATCCGCCATTTTCATGGCCATGTGGCCGAGGGGATAGTAACGGCAGGCGGTGGGGCGGTCGGAATAGATACTACAGCCCTCATCGGTGACAAACAGGCAGGCGCCGTCGTCATCGGTGCGCAGTTTGATCCCCGGGATACCGTCCTGATCCATCCGATAGGGAACCGTGTGGGCCTTCAGGAACTCAGAGGAGCCCATACCCAGCCGGTCCTTCATACGGATCACGTCATAAGGGGTCAGGGTGACGTCCGCCCGCTTACAGCAGGCGTTCCAGCAGGAAACACCAGGACGACAGTCAAAACGGAGTTCGGAACCGAGATCCAGCTTCTGCGGCACCATATCGCTCTGGTGGGGAAGATCGAATTTATCGCTCATGGAAGGCGGCCTTTAATCACTTGATATATCTATAATAATCCGCAAATGAACGCAAATACACGCTAAATAGAAAATGGAATCAGGGTGAAAACAACCAGATTATTGTGCGCTTTTTTGCTCGGCATTTCCTCTACGCTGGGTATTCGCCGGTAACGGAATCGGATACATACCATTTGCGTTAATTAGCGTTCATTTGCGGACTCTTCAGTGTCCTAACGAAAAAAGTCCGGGTGCCTCACGACACCCGGACTCAGTCAAGCCTTCAGGCTGTCAAATAGTGCTTACTTGAACAGCTTGGACTTGTCGACCAGATCCACATGTGCCCGCTTGAAGCACTTGAAGGTCTTGGCCTCTTTGTCGTAGATGGAGTTCACGAAGCACTTCCAGTTCTCTTCGTCCACGAAGTTCTTGTCCATGCGGTAGTAGAAGCCCGGGTAACGGGATTCTTCACGGAACTGGATGTGTTTCATGTGAGCTTCCGCGGTAAGGATGCGGTGGTAGTTCTCCCAGGCCCGCAGCAGTTCGTGCAGGTCTTTGGCGCGCATCTTCACGGCGTCTTCCTTCAGGTCCTGAAGCTTCTCTTCCGCCACGGCGAGCATGTGCTCGTTGGTGGTGTAGTAGGTCGCAACACCGGCAACGTACTCGTCCATCAGCTTCTGCAGACGGAACTGCAGCATACGCGGAGTAACGTAGTTCGGGTTTACGTCAATGGCGGTGGAGTAGTCCTTGAACTCCAGGAAGTTGCGGACCGGGCGGTAGATCTCTTCGATCAGCTCGTCCACGGAGGTTTCCAGCTCAGGCGTCCAGTCCTTGTTGTCCATCACGAACTGCACCATGCCCTTGGCCGCGATACGGCCTTCGGCGTGGGAGCCGGAGGAGAACTTATGACCGGAAGCGCCGACACCGTCAGCAGCGGTGAACAGACCACGTACGGTGGTCATGCCACGGTAACCCCAGCTCCAACCACTCGGCAGGTGCTCGGGGATGCCGCCTTCGGCTTCGTCGGTGGGAGCGCCCAGATCTTCCGGACCGGAGACCCAGATGCCGCAGCAACCGGAGTGGGAACCCAGCAGGTACGGTTCGGTGGGCATCAGCTCGGAGTTCTTCTTCTCCGGCTCGATGTTTTCACCGGCCCAGATACCGCACTGACCGACACACATGTCGAGGAAGTCTTCCCAGGCCTCGGCTTCCAGATGCTTCACCTCGCGGGGAGACAGGGTCTCACGCAGGTTGGCGAGGGCGGTTACGGTGTCCATCCAGATGGGACCGCGGCCTTCCTTCATCTCTTTCAGCATCAGGTGGTTACGCAAGCAGGAAGCGGGAACCGCAGCCTGACCATACGGAGGATAGTCGTTCAGCATATCCTTGTTGCGAACCATGTAGACTTCGCCGAAGGCGTTGGTGGCCTGGGATTTGAACAGCAGGAACCAGGCGCCAACCGGACCGTAACCGTCCTTGAAGCGGGCGGGTACGAAGCGGTTTTCCATCATGGTCAGCTCGGCGCCGGCCTCAGCGGCCATGGCGTA
Organism: Sedimenticolaceae bacterium; assembly: GCA_050291465.1. Lineage (GTDB taxonomy): Bacteria > Pseudomonadota > Gammaproteobacteria > Chromatiales > Chromatiaceae > CBFDBF01. The sequence goes on from JBNKJV010000009.1 coordinate 41,099, forward strand.
GGTGGAACCGGCGTTCCACACCGGATACCAGGCGCGGCCCTGACCCTCACCCACGGAGCGGGGACGGAAGATGTTCACACAGCCACCGGCCACCAGCAGGCAGGCCTTGAACTTGTAAACGAACAGCTTGTGATCGCGGACGGAGAAACCGACGGCACCGGCGACGCGGTTCTTGTCGTTCTTGTCGTTAACCAGCTTAACGATGAAGATACGCTCCTGGATGTTTTCCATACCCAGGGCCTTCTTCGCGGCCTCGGCGACGATCCACTTGTAGGACTCACCGTTGATCATGATCTGCCACTTACCGGAACGTACCGGCTTGCCGCCGTCGGCCAGGGAAGTCATACCCTGGGCGCCGTCGTGACGCTCGCCGTTCTCGTCCATTTTCCAGATCGGCAGACCCCACTCCTCGAACAGGTGCACGGACTCGTCCACGTGGCGGCCCAGATCATAGGCCAGGTCGTCACGGGTGATGCCCATCAGGTCATTGGAGACCATACGGGCGTAGTCGGCAGGATCCTGCTCGGGGCCGATATAGGTGTTAATTGCGGACAGACCCTGGGCCACGGCACCGGAACGGTCCATAGCAGCCTTATCCACCAGCTTGACCTTGATGTCGCCGCCAGCGGCTTGTACCCAAGGACCAATCTCGTATGCGGCACCACAGGCGCCCATACCACCGCCGATTATGAGGATATCAACCTCTTCTTCGACGACTTCAGGATTTCCAAATTCTCCAGCCATTTGTAATTACCTCGTAATAGAATCTGTAACTAAAAGGGGTTCGTCTTTGAAGCCCTGATTATTTGCGGATCAGTTCGCTCGGGTCGCCAGTACGGTAACCGTTGCACTGTACGAAGTAGCCGGGCTCCTTGATCTTGCTCATATCAGCAGCCGGCTTGCCACCGTACGGGTCGATGGAACCTTCCGGGGTAGTACGAATGGGGAACTTGAAACGCTTCATGGTGCCGTTGCGGAATTTAATGGTCCACATGATGGAATCGGTACCACGCAGGGGCTGTACGGAACCGCCCAGAGGAACGATGTCGGCGTAAGGACGCGCTTCGATGGCCTGCTGCGGGCAGATCTTGATGCAGGAGTAGCACTCCCAGCACTGCTCCGGCTCCTGGTTGAAGGCGCGCATCTCATGGCCGGTTTCGGAACCATCCTTATCCAGCTTCATAAGGTTATGCGGGCAGATGTACATGCAAGCGGTCTTGTCCTGACCCTTGCAGCCATCACACTTGTCGGTACGCACAAAACTTGGCATGGTGCTTTTCTCCTAGTTTCACTGCAGTGAGTTATTGTTGCCGCTTGTGGCGGCGGTTTCTCGAGTCATATAACCGGTGTCTTTCCGGCGTTGGGATCTCAATTCGTTTACCCTGTCCCTGGAAACGGCCACTCCGTAAAGCAACCGCTTGTATAAATCTTCGGGGGAATCTTCGAGCTGAGCAGGCCAAATAACCGCGCTAAATCCCCATTTTTCCTGCCTACGCCCAGCGTCAGGGGCATCAACCATAATGAGTTGTCACAAAAAGTGCCAAACAGTTTTTTGGCGGTGACCATAAATTCGCTTTATCTCGATTTTGCCTTCCTCCGGCGCTGTAGCTAATATGCCCGACTGAAATCGATTCCCTATGATTTTCCCAGGAAAATACCGACCCTTCAGGGGCCTGATATTGTGAACTCCGTGGATAAAAAACCGGTCGCCGCGCTGCTGCTGATCGCCCCCGGCTGTCCCCACTGCTCCGGCATCCTGGAGGCCCTGAACAATCTGCTCAAAGAGGGGGTTATAGGGACTCTGGAAGTGGTCAATGCGGCGGTCCATCCGCAGCGGGCGGAGGCGGTGGGGACCCGCTCCGTACCCTGGGTCCGCATCGGCCGCTTCGAATCGGAAGGGGCCGTAACGCCGGAGAAATTACGCTCCTGGGCGGAACTTGCCGCTGCAGAAGAAGCCGGGGCCGGCGCCTACCTCAGCCACCTGCTGGAGCACCGCCGTCTGGACCAGGCGCTCGCCCTGATCCGGGACGAACCACCGCGACTGGTGGAACTGGTTACACTGCTGGAGAAGAACGATACCCCGCTGGCGGTACGCATCGGCGTGGGGGCCGTCATGGAAGAACTGGCGGACAGCGGTTTACTGGAGCACGCATTCCAACGGCTGGTCCAGCTCACCCACTCCCCGGAACCACACCTCCGGGCGGACGCCTGTCATTACCTGGCTCTCTCCGGTATGCAGGAGGCCCTCCCGGAATTCCAGCGCCTGCTGGATGATGAAAACCACGAAGTCCGGGAGATCGCTAGGGAGAGCCTGGAGGCCCTTGCGGCCCCCGGCCCCCTGCACTAGTACCAGCTGAACGTAATCAGGGGACCGGCACTCCTTGCCACATCACACCCAGACTAAACCTGCACCATCAACTACCGGTTGTGGTAGAACAGATCCCAGAACAGATTCGGATGCCGGTGTTGGGCACGATAGCTGTAGTAAGGCCGCTGGTGATATCTGCTGAACCGATTGTAGCGGTAGTAGGGCCGGCGGTGTGATCTCTTAAACCTATTATAACGGTACTTCGAATACCGCCTCTGATCCGGGTAGTCCCGGCGTACCTGCCGGATCCTCAGCTGTTTTTGCTGCGAACCCCATGCCGCCTTCCGAACCATCTCGCCGGATCTCACACCTTTTTCATGAGATCCGGGATGGTTGTAAAAAGATGACCCGGCAACCGCCGGCAGCGTCATGCCGAACCCCAGGACGGCAATCAGAAGGCCTTTAGTAAGAATTTTCATTGCTCTCTCCTTGTCAACTGTTTCTCAAGATGCGAGTTCAGTCTACGAGGGGGCCCATGAACCTTCGCTGAACGGATTAACGATGTCCGACGGTTGCCGTTGTTATCAATACCGCCAATTATTACGATTGTCTCGGCGGCGAAACCGGTCCGAATCGCTGGAGTACTGACCAAGGAGTGGGGAAGAGTACCGATGCTGGGGCCGATAGCGGTAGTACGCCCGCTGGTTATTGCGTCGCAGCCGATAAATGTGCTTACTGGCCCGGTTTAAGTTGTTCACCAGAACCTTACGCTCCCACTTCGTGATCCGTCCATCCCTGAGAAAATCCCGCCGCATTTGCCCGATTTTGCGCTGCTCGCGCCTCAGAATTCGCACCTCTTCACGGGTCAACTCACCGGATCTTATTCCCTCTTCGATACGCTTGTGCTGGTTATAACTCCTGTCCCTATCCCTGTTGTAGCCCGCATCGGCAACCGCCGGCAGCGCCATGCCGAGCCCCAGGACGGCAACCAGAAGACCTTTAGAAAAAATTTTCATTGCTTTCTCCTCTTCAACTGTTTCTCAAGATGCGAGTTCAGTCTACGAGGAGGCCTATGAACCTTCGCTGAATGGATTAACCACATCCGACGGCTGCCGGAGGTGCATTCTGCCCGCCGCCTACCCGCCTCCAACCAGGGGCGACAGCCATTCAAACCATAGCGGCAGGCTGAACAGGCTCAGCATGGTGGTGAGAAATACCGCCGCCGCATACAGTCCGGCATCCAGTTTATAGCGATCACACAGGACCATGCCCAGCACCATAGTCGGCATCGCCGCCTCCAGGACAACCGCCGCCTGCAGCTTCGGAGCCAATCCCGCCGAGCCCACAATCAGCAGGGCGACAACCGGCAGCAGCAACAATTGGATAAGCGCCACCGGGAGCAGCAGCAACAGCCGCTCCCAGTGCAGGGTGTCCCAGCGCAACCCCATACCCAGGGCGATCAACATCAACGGCGGCACCGTGAGCGCCAGCCTCTCCAGGACTCCTTCAAGCCAGGGGTTCAGCGGCACGCCCGAAAAGTTGAACACCACGCCGGCGAGAGCCGCCCACAAAGGCGGCACCTTTATCAACGCGATCAGGGGACTCTCGCGGTATCCGGCATCCCCATGGGATTTGGCCAGCAGTATCCCCAGGGTCAGAAGAAGCGGCGTGCAGGCGAAAAGATCGTACTGAATGGCAATGCTACGCGCCCAGGGTCCCAGGGTTTCCTCCAGCACGGGCAGTCCCAGATAGGTGGCGTTCGGCCATCCGGCGGCGAGCACCAGGGTTCCAACGGTTACCCTGGGCTTGCCCAGAAGGGTGTAGACCCATTTGCTCAAACCGGCCCCAAGCAGCACCATGGCCGCCGCCACCCCGGCGATCCACAGGGTATCCACCCCGAGCGGCGCCCGCCACAATACCAACAGGACCAACGCCGGCAACAACAGCACAAAAACAAGACTGGTAAGGGCCTGGCGCAGAGAATCGGCATCGAGCCCCAACGGCTTTACCAGGCGCCATCCCATGCCGCACAGGATAAGTACTGCCATCTGGCCGAGGACGAATAACATAAGGACCTGCTACTTTCGGGGAGGCCTTTCGAGCCGCCGTCAAAGAAATGTAATGCCCACCTGGAACAGCTTCTCCACCTCGGCAATCCGGCTCTTGTCGATTACGAACAGGATAACGTGGTCCCCGGAGCTGATCACCGTATCATGATGAGCGATCAACACCTCATCGCCCCGCACCAGCGCGCCGATACTGGTCCCGGGCGGCAGCCGGATCTCCTCGATCATGCGCCCTACCACTTTGGAGGATTCAGGATCCCCATGGGCCACCGCTTCAATCGCCTCCGCAGCGCCCCGGCGCAGGGAGTGCACCATAACCACATCGCCGCGACGCACATAGGTCAAAAGACTGCCGATGGTGGCCTGCTGAGGGGATATGGCGATGTCTATCGGCCCGCTCTCCACCAGATCCACATAGGCGGCACGGTTGATCAGGGCCATAACTTTGCGTGCCCCGAGCTGCTTGGCCAGCATGGCGGAGAGGATATTGGCCTCATCATCATTGGTGACGGCGCAGAAGACATCCACGTTTTCGATGTTTTCCTCCAGCAACAACTCTTCGTCCGCCCCGTCCCCGTGCAGCACGATAGACCTGGCCAGCTCCTCCGCGATTCGCTTTCCCCGTTCTTTGTTTCTTTCGATCACCTTGACCTGGTAGTCCTTCTCCAAAGCCATCGCAAGCCGCTTGCCGATATTCCCTCCACCGGCGAATATCAGGCGCTTGAACGGTTTTTCCAGTTTTCGCAGTTCGCTCATAACGGCACGGATGTGGTTGGCGGCGGCAAGAAAGAACACCTCGTCGTCCGCTTCGATGATGGTATTGCCTTCCGGCTGAATAGCCTGACCACGCCGGTAGATGGCCGCCACCCGCGCATCCACGTTCGGCATGCGATCGTAGAGGGTACGCAGTTCCTTCCCCACCAACGGTCCGCCGTAATAGGCGCGCACGGCAACCAGACTCACCCTGCCGCCCGCAAAATCAAGCACCTGGAGGGCTCCGGGAAACTCGATTAAGCGCATGATGTAGTCGGTCACCAGTTGCTCGGGGCTGATCAACACATCGATCGGCAGAGCACCGACGCTGAACAATTGCGGATAACGGGTATATCCCTGGGCCCGGACCCGGGCGATCTTGGTGGGTGTCTGAAACAGGGTGTAGGCCACCTGGCAGGCCACCATATTGGTCTCATCGCTGTTGGTGACCGCCAGTATCATATCGGCATCTTCGGCACCCGCGAGCCACAGGATATCCGGATGCGCGCCGTCACCCCGTACCGTGCGCAGATCGAGGCGATCCGCCAGCGTACGCAGCAACTCGGGATCCTGGTCCACGACCGTGATGTCATTGGCCTCCGAAACCAGGTTGTTCGCCACCGAGGTACCGACCTGCCCTGCACCCAGAATGATGATCTTCATTTCTTCTTGATTTGTAACATACCGTGGGATTCGAAGGACGGAAGTGTCTATTTGCGGGTCTTTATCTCGATCCCCAGCGACTTGAGCTTCCGGTACAGGTGGGTGCGTTCCATTTCGGCTACCTCGGCCGTTTTACCCACATTGCCCTCGTGTTTATCCAGTTGATATTCGAAATAGGCCTTCTCAAACTGCTCCCGCGCCTGGCGCAGAGGCTGATCAAAGGAAAACGGCAATCGCGCACCGCTGTCCATGGCCAGTCGGCCGCCACCGATGGTGGCCTCGACCTCATCCTGGCCTATCTCATCACCCGCCCCGAGTATAAGCAGGCGTTGCACCATATTCTTCAGTTCCCGTACGTTGCCCGGCCAGGAGTAATTGCGCAGATAGTTCTGCGCCCCCATCCCAAAATGGCGATAAGGCAGCTTCTCGTGGGTGGAAAAATAATCCACATAATAGTTGAGAAGGTCCAGCACATCCTCCCGGTGATCGCGCAACGGCGGGATCTGCAGCGGCACCACGTTAAGATGATAGAAAAGATCCTCCCGGAAACGCCCCTCCCTGACCTCTTGCTCCAGGTTGCGTTGGGTAGCGGCGATTATACGTACGTCGATCTGCACCGGCTCCGTGCCGCCGACCCGTAGAAAGGAGCCGCTGTCGAGGGCGCCCAGCAGTTGTCCCTGGGCATCCATATCCATATCCGCCACTTCGTCCAGAAACAGTGTGCCGCCCCTGGCCTGTTCCAGCGCTCCATAGACGATACGGCCGCCCTCCTCGCTGCCGAACAACTCCCGCGCCGAATTGCCGGCGGCAATGGAAGAGACCCCCACGTCCACGAAAGGACGTTCGTGTCTGTGGCTATAGCTGTGCAGATAACGCGCAAAGGTCTCGCGACCGCTTCCCGGCTCACCGGTGATCAACACCCAGGTATCGTGCTGTGCCAAGCGTTTCACCTGTTCCCGCAAACGCTGAATAACGGCGCTCTTGCCGGTTGGCTCCACCGGCGGATGGGAATGGCGGCGCAGGCCGATATTCTCCTGCTGCAGCTTGTCGGCCTGGAGTGCCCGCTCGACGGTCAACAGCAGTTTGGCCAGAGACAGCGGCTTCTCCAGAAAATCGTAGGCCCCCAGACGGGTTGCTTCCACCGCGGTCTCCACCGTTCCGTGCCCCGACATCATAATCACCGGACAGGGCAGGCCTTCGTCTTCCGACCACTCCTTCAACAAACTGATGCCGTCCACGTCGGGCATCCAGATATCAAGCAGTACCAGGTCCGGCCGCCGATCCCGCAGTGCCTTACGGGCAGCGCCGCCATTTTCCGCTACCGCAACGGCATACCGCTCATCTTCCAGAATCTCCTTAACCAGGTTCCTGATATCCGGCTCATCGTCAACCACCAGGACATAAGGTCCTTTCATCAACTTACACTCCTCTCCATGGGCCCCGGAAGCGTGGAGCATACCGGCCCTTTAGTTATATCACTGCCCAATAACGGCAACCGCAGCACAACAAGCGCACCACCTTCGGGATTGTTCTCCGCCCAGATCATACCGCCGTGCTCTTCCACGATCTTCTTGACGATGGCAAGCCCGAGGCCGGTCCCTTTGGCCTTCGTGGTCACATAGGGCTCGAACAGATGGGCGGGGTCGTCTTCGAATCCCGGCCCGTTATCCGCGATTTTGATCTCCACGAACCGGCACTTGGACTCCTGCTTCTGACAGGTGGTCACCTCCACCCTGCCGCTGCTGGTTTCAGCCACCGCCTCCTGGGCATTTTTAATCAGATTATGCAGTACCTGACGCAACCTTACAGGGTCTCCCTCAACACGAGCCTGATCCGACTCCAATGTCAGCGTGATTTCCGGCCCCACCCCGCCGGCGCGGTACAGATCCAATACCTCCGCCATGAATTTATCCAGATCGATGGGTTGCGGATTCATCTTCGGCGGCCGGGCGTAGTCGGAGAAGGCGTTGACCATCTCCTTCATCGCCTCCACCTGCTGCACAATGGTGTGAGTTGAACGGTCCAGGACCTGGACATCTTCACTGTTCATGGTATGCAGATACTTACGCCGCAACCTTTCCGCGGAAAGCTGTATCGGGGTTAAGGGATTCTTGATCTCGTGCGCCAGACGACGCGCCACCTCACCCCAGGCCGCATCTCTTTGCGCCCTGATAAGTTCCGTTATTTCATCGAACACCAGGACATATCCGGTATGCCCTCCTTCAGGCTTCTTCAGGGGTGTACCCCGGCAAAGGAGGATCTGCCGACCGTCTCCACCGTACAGCGTTATCTCTTCCGACCACTCCTCGGCCGCCCCCGAAAAGGGATGCTTCAACGCCTCTACGAAACGCTCGAGATGGGCTCCCCCGCCCGCCAGGGCGGTGAAGGGTTCGCCGATATAAGAGGCCGGCTGTATGCGCAGGATGTCACAGGCCGCGGCGTTGACGGTTCGCAGCTTCCCTTCCAGATCAAACGTCATCACCCCGGAAGAGAGATGGCCCAGAACGGTCTCAAGATAGGCCCGCTGCGCCTCCACCTGCCGCTGGCTCTGCTGAGCCGCGTCCCGTGCCTGGGCGATGCGGCGGGTCATGGCGTTGAATGACGACACCAGGAAACTGAGTTCGTCCAGGCCGCGGGGCAGGGGCAGCTGCTTATCGTAATCGCCCTCCGCGACCGCCTTGGTACCCTCCGCGATATCGGTGACCGGCGCCACCAGCCGCTGTGAGGTGAAGAACGCCGCCCATATGGCCGAAAGCAGACTGAAGAGCAGCACCAATGCCAGGGTCAGGGTAAAGGTGTTCTTCAGACTGCCCCTCAGATAGGCCAGCTCCTTATAGTGGTTGTAGGCCTTTTGCACCTTTTCCGTCAGCAGGCTGATACTTTCGGAGGTGGGATAGAGGGCCTGCAGAATAATCGGGCGGATAGGGTCGGCCACAACTACCCGCACCTCGAGCAGCGCCCCCTCGCCCCTCGGAAGAAGCCCCACAAAACTGCCCCCCTCACGTACCTGCTGAAGTATGGAGCTGTCCGGCAGCTCCGGAACCAGATCGGTGGGATCCGCGCTACTGCTGGTTATGGCCTGCCCCGAGGATTGCATAAGCACCATTTCCGACGCGCCCGTCCGCTGCCGCTCCTCTTCCAGGCTCAGGGTCAGCCCCGCCACCGAAACCTCGGTCAACTGGGACAGGACCTTCTGCGTGGCGCGCAGCCGCTCCCGGCGATGCAGATCCAGGGAGGCACGGCTCAGGCCGAGGGCGTCCTCCATGGCGCTGTCGATCTCCACGTCAAACCAGCTGTCGATGCCCTGCAAAAGAAATTGCTGGGAGTAGAAAAAGACCACCGACACAGGAACCAGCGCCAATACTACGAACAGCACCACCAACCGCAATGTCAGTCTCGATCCGGCCGCCTGGCGGCGATAACTGCTCACCAGCTGTACAACGTTAACCACCACCAGGCTCACCAGCGCGATAAGTCCGAACAGGATGAACAGCAGCAGCGGTACGAACAGACGGCTCAGCTCTTCCGCATTCTGCACCGCATTACTCATCAAATGCAGCGCAATAAGCAACAGCAGCAGCAATGCCGCCACCGGCGTGGCCCCCCGGAAAAATCGTTTTACGGTGTGATGCGCCATATTTCCGACTTACTGGAAAGATTCCATGAGGGGGAGAGATAGGCCATCGGCCGCAGGGGCAGAGGCAGGCTGTCGATATCCAGAAAGGTACGAAGTCGCAGCTCGTATACCTCTCCCGACTCAAGCAGATCCTGCTTGATCACGGGTAAGGACTGGATATCCCCCAGGGCGGCGATGGCGGCGTCCCGGGTAGCAAAGCTGGTCTGCTCCCCGCTCTGCATATCCAGCAGCTGGTACAGGGACGCAATGGCATGATAGCGGAGCTGGTAGCGCAGACGGCTATCCAGCATATCCTCTTCCCAGATCCAGGCCCCCTTGCGCCGTAGCTGGATATGAATCTCCAGCGTCAGCGGCACACCGTTTTCCAGCGCCTCCAGCGCCTTCTCCGAAAAGTCATAGTCGATGACCGCGTCCAGCACATAGGTCCCTTCCACCAGGCTGCTCTGCATGCGGGCAATCTTAAACCCGGCAGCCTGAGAAAACGACGGCGCCACCATGAGACATGCCGCAAGGAACGACGGTAGCCAGAATCCCCTTCGATAGTGTTTACCCGTCAAAACTCAGACCTTTTCCAGCACTGCGTAGTAGAAACCATCCATGGAGTCGTCACCGGGCAACGTCTGCCGACCATGATCACATGCATGTCCCCACGAAGCATCGATCGGGCGTTCCCGGGCATCATCCCTTGCGGCCAAAAAGCGTTCCACCTGCCGCTCATTCTCCTTTCGCAGGAGAGAACAGGTAGCATATAGCAGTATGCCGCCGGGTTTCAGCAGGCGCCAGACCTTTGACAGTATCCGGCCCTGAAGTTCCACCAGCGCCGGGATGTCCTCCGGGCGGCGAAGCAATTTGATATCGGGATGACGCCGTATCACACCGGTGGCGGAGCAGGGTACGTCCAGCAGAATCCGATCGTAGCCTTTCCGCGCCCACTCCCCCTTTGGAGCGGCGGCGTCTCCGACGAACAGCTCCGCCTCCAGGCCGAGCCGTTGTAGATTTTCACGCACCCGCTCCAGCCGCACCTCGTCCACGTCAACCGCGGTCAATTTGACCGCCGGCTCCATCTCCAGGATATGACAACTTTTTCCGCCGGGAGCGGCACAGGCATCCAATACCTGCTGTCCCGGCCGCAGATCAAGCAACCCGGCCGCCAGTTGGGCGCCCCCATCCTGTACCGACACCAGTCCGCGGGAAAACCCGGGCAGGGATGTTACGTCCAGGGGCTGATCGAGAACCACACCGGAGGGCACCCCCTCGATCGGCCGCGCAGGGATGGTTTCTCCCCGCAATAATTCAAAATAGTCCCGCCGGCCGATTCTGCCCAGGTTCACGCGCAGGCTCATCAACGGCTTTGTATTGGCTGCGGTGAGGATCCCCTGCCACTGTTCCGGCCAGTTCTCCCTGAAGAGGGCCAGCAACCACTCCGGATGCGCAAAACGCCCGACGAGGGTCTCATCCGCCGTCAACAACAGCGGTTCCCGCCGGCGCAGAAATCCCCTCAGAACACCGTTCACCAATCCGGCAGCCCAGGGCTTCCCCATACGGCGCGCGGTTTCCACCGTTTCCGCCACCGCCGCATGATCGGGTATCCGCATATGGAGCAACTGATAAAGCCCTACCAGGATCAGCAGTTCTATATCCTGGTCCCGTTGCTTGAGGGGACGCTCAAGAAGTTGCTTCGCGACGGCCCGAAGCCGCAGATACCAGCGCGCTACCCCGTAACACATTTCCTGCAACAGGGCCCGATCCCGCGGCTGCACCTCCGCCAGCGCCGACGTCAGCGCCTCAGTAAGAGAACGCCCCCCCAGTACCTGGAGCATGACCCGTGCGGCACCGGCCCGGACATTGTCACCGGCTTTATCCACGCCTTGTTGCGATTTGGTCTTAGCCAAATACAACCCCATCCAGTTTATGGGCGTTGAGGAAATCGGCGGCGCTCATGGCCCGCTTACCCGGCGCCTGCAGGGTACGGATGCGTAACAACCCGTCCCCGGTAACAACGTCGATACCCGCTTTGCCCGTGGCCGCCACTGATCCGGGCTCTCCCTCCCCGGCCCCCGGCAGCGGCTCCGCTTCCCAGACACGCAGCACCCCGCCGGCAAAACCGGTCTGGGCAATCGGCCAGGGATTGAACGCACGCACCTGGCGATCCAGCTCTATTGCGCTACGCCTCCACTCCATCACCGCCTCGCTCTTTTGCAGCTTGTTCGCGTAATTCGCCTGGGAGTCATCCTGCGGTTTACCGCTCAGGCTTCCGTCCGCTATTCCCGGAAGCGCCTCCATAAGGGCTTCCGCTCCCAGCTGGGACAATCTATCGTGCAGCGAACCACCGGTGTCGCACGCGGAGATCGGACAGCTCTTTTTCAGCAGCATGGGGCCGGTATCCAATCCCTCCTCCATCTCCATTATGGTGATGCCACTCTCCCTGTCTCCGGCCAATATGGCCCGTTGAATGGGGGCCGCGCCCCTCCAGCGGGGCAACAGTGAGGCGTGGATGTTAACGCATCCGAGCCGTGGGGCATCCAGAACCCTGCGCGGAAGGATAAGGCCGTAGGCCACCACCACCATGAGATCTGCCGCATGGCTCTCCAGCTCCAGCAGCGCCTCCTCGACTTTGAAATTCTTTGGTTGGAATACCGCAAGACCCCGTGCCTCGGCCAACACCTTGACCGGACTGGCCGCCATCTTCCGGCCCCTTCCCGCGGGCCTGTCCGGTTGGGTATAGACCGCCACAACCCGATGGTCCGAGGCGATCAGACGCTCAAGAGGAGGTACGGAGAAATCCGGGGTCCCGGCAAAGATGATGTTGAGCGATTCCGTCATTGAGGCTTCCTGCAGGCAAAATGGTTTGAGGGATATATTTATAATGCAGAGAACGCAGAGGCGCTGGGGATGCAGAAATCATATGTTATTGCAGCCCGCGCAATTGCACCTCCGCGTTTAATACGCGAATACCGAACGAACGCTAAATCACGCGCCTGGACGGAGTTTCCGGAGGTGCTTTCTGCCGTGCCTCCTTCTCGAGCTTTTTCCGGATGCGTTGCCGTTTCAGGCCCGAGAGATAATCCACGAACAGCTTGCCGTCGAGGTGATCGATTTCATGCTGAATGCATACCGCCAACAGACCATCCGTTTCCAGTTCGAACGGCCTGCCCTCCTTATCCAGCGCCCGCACCTTTATCCGTTCGGCCCTGGTGACCTTGTCGAAGACACCTGGAACCGACAGACACCCCTCTTCCATCTGCTCCTCCCCTTCAGATTCCAGGATCTCCGGATTAATCAGGCAAAGAGGACTGTCATGCTCTTCGGAAACATCGATGACAACAACCCGTTTTGCCACGTTGACCTGAGTCGCCGCCAGTCCGATGCCCGGTGCCTGATACATGGTTTCAAACATATCCTCCACCAAACGTCCGACGGTCGCATCGACCTTTTCTATCGGCTCCGCTTTGTTGCGCAGCCGTGAATCAGGGAAATGTAGAATCTCGAGGATCGCCATTGGGATTTCCGGAATTTGCTACCCAGATCATGTACAACGGGGAAAACTGGGTTATAGTACAAACGTAAAAAAATTCGCTAACATTATGATGATACAGGATTCTAGGTCGAAATGTCGGCTTTAATCCGAGCTTTTTCCGGACTAAACTCCAACTATTTCATGTTGCAAAGGGATCGCCATGCCAAAACTTAAAACCAAGCTTGCCGGCTTTATCCTGGGCCTGATCTTCTCCGGTGCCGCCCTCGCAGCTGATCCGGTCGCCGTGAACCCGGCGCACCCGGACCGCTACACGGTGGTTGCAGGTGATACCCTTTGGGATATCGCGGGGCGCTTTCTGCGTGATCCCTGGCGCTGGCCCGATGTCTGGTATGTCAATCCCCAGATCGAAAACCCGCACCTGATCTATCCCGGTGACGTCATAGAGATGGCCTATGTTGACGGCAAACTGCAGCTCCGACTGCGGCGAGGCTCGGAGGTTAAACTGTCTCCCAAGGTACGGACATCGGCCCTGCAGGACGCCATACCGACAATACCGATCGATGCCATTTATCCTTTTCTCACCAGACCGTACGTGGTTGGAGAGAAGGAATTGGAGGCGGCACCTTATATCGTCGACTTCGCTGACGAACACCTGGCGGGTGGCTCCGGGCAGAACGTCTACGTGCGCTCCATTGAAACGGAAGACAACACGAACTTCGATGTGGTTCGCCCCGGCGGACCGTACAAGGATGCCGACACGGGAGAGATCCTGGGCTACGAGGCGCTCTATATCGGCAACACCAAGCTGCTGCGTACCGGCGATCCGGCGACCTGCCTGCTAACCAGCACAGGGCAGGAAACCCTGATCGGAGACCGTTTGCTGGTGTCAACCCAGGACCAGCCGCTGGAGGACTTCTACCCCAAAGCCCCCGACTCGCAGATCAGGGGCAGCATCATCGCCGTCATGGACGGTGTTACCCAGATCGGCCAGTATAACGTGGTGGTACTGGACCGTGGGGCCGATGACGGATTACAGCCGGGCGATGTACTTGCTATTGAACACCGGGGCGAGACCGTTCGCGATACCGTCACCTCCAACCTGACGGACACAGTAAAACTCCCGGACGAGAAGGCCGGTCACCTGATGGTGTTCCGCACCTTCCCCCGGGTCAGTTTCGGACTGGTGTTGGACGCCACTCGCGCTATCCACGTACTGGACCGCGTCAGAAATCCCTAGGGCCTGTTAATACCCTAATCCGGCGCCCAGGGACGGGCGCGGATCATTTCGAGGTGGTCATGGATGATTCACCGAACACCCTTGAGCACGAAGATGAACTGCGCTACTGGCTGGCGCTGATGCGCGCACCCGGTCTGGGCGCCCTCGGGCTTGCAGCCCTGACAAACCGGGTGCCATGCCCTTCCGAACTTTTTCACTCCTCTGCCGCCCGCTTATTTGCACTGGGTATCAAGCGGCAAACGGTGGAATATCTCCGCTCCCCCTGCTGGCGAGAGATCGATGGGGACCTTGAATGGTTGCGGCAGCCGGACAACCACCTGATCACTCTGCAAGACCCCCGTTACCCGACACTGCTGAAAGAGATCCATGATCCACCCCCGGCGCTCTTTCTTCACGGCGATCCGCAGTCACTTATCACCCCCCAGCTGGCGATGGTGGGATCCCGCAATCCCACCCCGTCAGGAAGAGAGAACGCGCACAACTTCGCAGCGCATATGGCGGCTGCCGGTCTCACCATAACCAGCGGCCTCGCCGTAGGTATTGACGGCGCCTCCCACGAAGGGGCGCTGGATGCCGGCGGATCCACCATCGCCGTGACCGGAACCGGACTTGATCGTGTCTACCCGGCCCGGCAGCGTCAACTGGCCCACCGCATCGCGGAACAGGGCGCCCTGGTCTCGGAACTACCACCGGGGACTCCGCCCCGGAAAGGGAATTTTCCCCGCCGCAACCGTATTATCAGCGGTCTGAGCGTCGGCACCCTGGTGCTGGAGGCGGCCCGCCAAAGCGGCTCCCTCATCACCGCCCGGCTGGCTGCGGAACAGGGACGGGAGGTCTTCGCCATCCCCGGTTCCATCCACAATCCCCTGGCCCGCGGTTGCCACGCCCTGATTCGCCAGGGTGCCAAACTGGTGGAAACGGCCGGTGACGTCATGGAGGAACTGGCCTCCCTGCTTGGCGGTTTTGCGCCTGTCCCGGTACCCTGCTCAAAGGAAAATCCCCCACCCGGACCGGAAAAAGAGCACCTTTTCCTCCTTAAATGCATGGGTTTTGACCCGGTGACGGCGGACCAATTGATTGTGCGCAGCGGATTGACCGCGGATGCGGTTTCCTCCATGCTGCTCTTGCTTGAGCTGGAAGGTTATGTATCATCTGCGCCCGGCGGCCTTTTTTGCCGCGCCAGTAAAGCCGAATTGATTTACCCCTCACTGACAGCAGCCCCTGAGGGTGGCAACAAAGCCTGCTACAAGGACCCATCATGAATGAAAATGTCGTCGACATCCTGATTTATCTCTACGAAAACTACATGGACAGTGAACAGCAATCCCCTTCCAATCAGGCTGAGCTTCATGACGAACTGGTACAGGCAGGTTTTCCCGAAAGAGAAATCGACAAGGCCTTTCTTTGGCTTGATGAATTGGCATCACACCAAAGTTCTCAAGATTTTCGCCCAAACGCCGATCCATCATTTCGCGTATACACGGAACAGGAGATCCAGCGTCTGGATTCCGATTGCCGCGGTCTGCTTCTGTTCCTGGAGCAGAACAACATCCTTGATCAGGCAAGCCGGGAGCTGGTAATCGAACGGGCCATCGCCCTGGAAAATATTCACATCGGCGTCGAAGAGTTGAAATGGATCGTTCTGATGGTGTTGATGAACCAACCCGGACAGGAGAGTGCTTACGCACAGATGGAAGACCTGATTTACAACGAGCAGCCCCTTTATCTTCACTGATCTTTTCGGAACCCCCGCAATATCGCCAATGAATCTGGTTATCGTCGAGTCCCCCGCCAAAGCCAAAACCATCAAGAAATACCTTGGCAAGGATTTTGAGGTTCTCGCCTCTTATGGTCACGTGCGGGACCTTGTTCCAAAGGCGGGCGCAGTTGACCCGGACAACGACTTTGCAATGCGATACCAGGCGATCGAGAGAAACGATCGTCATGTCCAGGCTATCGCCAAGACCCTGAAAAAGGCGGATGCGCTCTATCTCGCAACCGACCCCGACCGTGAAGGTGAAGCCATCTCCTGGCACCTTTACGAATTGCTTGAAAACGGCGACTACCTGAAAGACAAGGCGGTACACCGCGTAGTCTTCAATGAGATAACTAAAAAAGCGATTCAGGAGGCGGTTGCACACCCCCGGGAACTCTCCATGGATCTGGTCAACGCCCAACAGGCGCGGCGGGCACTGGATTACCTGGTGGGGTTTAATCTTTCCCCTCTGCTTTGGAAAAAGGTTCGACGTGGCCTCTCCGCGGGACGAGTCCAAAGCCCCGCCCTGCGCATGATTGTAGAACGGGAAGAGGAGATCGAGGCCTTCCAGTCCCGGGAATACTGGACCATCGAGGCCGATCTGAACAAAGACGGCCAGGATTTCAGCGCTAAACTGGCTCTGCTCCAGGGAGAAAAACTGGAACAGTTCAGTATCACTGACGGGGAGCATGCGGCAAACGCGGAACGCCTGCTGCTGGACGCTGCAAAGGGCGGCCTGTTGGTAGCAAAGGTTCAGAAGAAGCAGCGCAAACGCAACCCCGCCGCCCCCTTCACTACCTCCACCCTGCAGCAGGAAGCGGCTCGCAAGCTCGGCTTTACCGCGCAACGCACCATGCGCACCGCCCAACAGCTGTATGAGGGCATCGACACCGGGGCCGGGGCCGTAGGCCTTATCACCTACATGCGTACCGATTCGGTTCATCTTGCGGATGAAGCCCTGAATGAACTGCGTGCATTCATCAGCACACGCTTCGGGGAGGACAACCTGCCGCAGCAACCGCGCCATTTCAAAACCAAGGCAAAGAACGCCCAGGAAGCCCACGAGGCGATTCGCCCCACTTCCGCTCACCGCATGCCGGAAGAAGTGAAGCAGTACCTCAGCAAGGATCAGTATCGGCTGTACGAGTTGATCTGGAAACGCGCCGTCGCCTGCCAGATGATTCATGCCACACTCGACACCGTAGCTGCGGACCTCAGTTGCGGAGAAGACAATATTTTCCGGGCAAACGGCTCCACCGTTGCCAATCCCGGGTTCATGGCGGTCTACATGGAGAGCGTGGACGATGCCAAAGCGGGGGATAATGATGAAAAGATGCTCCCGCCCCTGCAGGAAGGGGAAACCGTGGCGCTCAAGGCCATACGTCCGGAGCAACATTTCACTGAGCCGCCGCCCCGTTACAGCGAGGCGAGCCTGGTCAAGGCCCTGGAGGAGTACGGCATCGGCCGCCCCTCGACCTACGCTTCCATCATCTCCACCCTGCAGGATCGTGAATATGTAGAGATGGAGAAAAAGCGATTCCACCCGACGGACGTGGGCCGGGTGGTGAACAAGTTCCTGACCCGCTACTTCACCCGCTATGTCGACTATGGGTTCACCGCCAGCCTGGAAGATGAGCTGGACGCGGTCTCCCGGGGCGAAGAGGAGTGGATACCGCTGCTCAGCAACTTCTGGCGCCCGTTCAAGGAGCTGATCGATTACACCCAGGAAAATGTAAAACGTAGTGACGTCACCCACGAAGCACTGGACGAGCAATGTCCCAAATGCGGAAGTCAGCTCTCTATCCGCCTTGGTCGTCACGGTCGTTTCGTGGGCTGCACCAACTATCCGGAGTGCGACTATACACGTGACCTGAACAGCGAAAACGGGGAGCCGGAAAAGCCGGAGATCGTGGAGGGGCGGAAATGCCCGGACTGCGGGTCCGATCTGGTAATCAAACGCAGCAAATACGGCAAATTCATAGGTTGCTCCTCCTACCCTGATTGCCGTCACATCGAGCCCCTGGAAAAACCGGAAGATACCGGTGTTACCTGCCCGAAATGTGCCAGCGGCACCCTGCTGAAACGCAAGTCCAGACGCGGGAAGATCTTCTATTCCTGCTCCACCTACCCGGACTGCGACTATGCCATCTGGAATGAGCCGGTGGCGGAGCCCTGCCCCAGTTGTGACTGGCCGATACTCACCATCAAGACCACGAAACGCAAGGGAACCGAAAAGATCTGCCCGCAGCAGGAGTGCTCCTTCGCCGAAAAGGTGGAAGAGCATTAGGGGAAGTAAACCCAGAACATTTCCATTGCACGGTAGCCTGGGGGCGGAAAATCCGGTATCTTCCCCCCCTCCCCAACCAGACAGAGAGCGGTGAAACATGAGTAAACCCTTTGTCGCCGTGTTAATGGGTTCGGATTCGGATCTGCCGGTACTGCAATCCACCATGGACGTGCTCAAGACGCTGGATATTCCGTTCGAGGCGAAGATCACCTCCGCCCACCGCACACCCGATATAACCCACGCCTATGTAAGGGATGCCGACCAACGAGGCTGTTGCGTCTTCATTGCGGCCGCCGGACTGGCGGCGCACCTGGCCGGCGCGGTCTCCGCCGCCACCCTGAAGCCGGTGATCGGTATCCCGCTGGATAACGGTCCGCTGCAGGGCATGGATTCCCTTCTTTCCACGGTCCAGATGCCCGGTGGCATTCCGGTGGCCACCGTCGCCATCGGCAAGGCCGGTGCCAAGAATGCCGCCTATCTCGCAGCCCAGATCATGGCCCTTTCCGATCCGCAACTGGCGGAACGTATCCGCAAGGAGCGCCAGACCAATGCGGACGGAGTGGCGGCAAAGGATGCCAAGCTTCAAACGGAGTTGGCGGGGTAACGAAGGTGTGTGAGGACGGAAGTGTTTCACCACTTCCCCTCTGGCGGCTGCGTGAGGCCGCCCGTTGTTTTCATCAAGGCGGCATCCTCGCCTACCCCACGGAAGCGGTATACGGTCTGGGGTGCGATCCTCGCGACTGGTTCGCCGTGGAACGCATCCTGGCGCTCAAGAAACGCGCGGAAGAAAAAGGATTGATCCTTATTGCGGCGGACTTCGAACAGCTTCTGCCCTTTGTACAGCCCCTCCCCGACCACAAGATGCGGAACCCCCTGGCGAGTTGGCCGGGCCCCTCCACCTGGCTGCTGCCCGCCGCGTCCGACCTGCCCCCCTGGCTTTGCGGCAGACACGCCACCATTGCGGTACGTGTCACGGCGCATCCGATAGCGGCTGCCCTCTGCCGCGCGTGCGGTTCGCCGCTGATCTCCACCAGCGCCAATATAGAAGGCCAACCACCCGCTCGCAGCGCTCTGCAGGTACGCACCCGGTTCGGCGACCGGATCGATTGCATCCTGCACGGTGACGTGGGGCAGCTATCCAGACCGACGGTTATCCGCGATGCCGCCAGCGGTGAGATTGTCCGTTATTGAATGTTGTGGAATCGCTGATCAAGTCCTTGTTGGCTTCCCCCGCCTTTGGCCTTAACATTGTTCGGACCGGGCAGTCCCCGGCCTGTCTCGCCGAAGTGGATTGATCGACCCACAGTCAGACAGTGCCATCACGCCTTCTATTCCAGGACACTACATCCAACCTACGGGTCAACTTTAAATATGGGAAATTTCACAAGCCCTCTTTGCGACGCCGCCCAGAGCCTGCTGCTGGTAATCGATATCCAGGAGCGACTAACCACCGCAATGTCTGCGCCGAGCCGGGAGGGGGTATTGAAAAACACCTCGCTTCTGCTCCAGGGCGCCTCCTTACTCCAGGTCCCGGTGGTAGGAACCGAGCAATATCCCAAAGGCCTGGGACCGACGGAGGGAGTGTTGCTGGAACAGATGCCGTCGACAGCCAAGCATTTTGAGAAAACCAGTTTTTCCTGCTGCAGCACGGCAGGGTTCTGCGAAACCGGGCTGGACCCGGAACGAAAGCAGATAGTCATCGCCGGCATGGAGACCCATGTCTGCGTACTCCAGACAGCACTCGATTTGCAGCAACGCGGATATCAGGTGTTCGTGGTGGCGGACGCGGTCTGTTCCCGCTCCGAGGAGAACCGCAGTAACGCCCTGGCGCGGATGTACAAAAGCGATATCGTAATCACCAATACCGAATCGGTGCTGTTCGAGTGGCTCAGGGATGCGGGGCACGAACAGTTCCGGACCATCTCCCGAATGCTGCGTTGACCCGCGCACTGTAGGGCCGGCTGCCCACCGGAACGTTTCACCGCGGAGAACGCAGAGCTAAATTTGTCACGTAGCTACGCAACGTGGCCTACTACTAAACCCTGGTTCCTCGTCCCTTGGCCCTGGATAGGTAGGGCAAGGCCCCACCCTGCCGCTGACAACTGATGTACCCATCCTGCGCATAAAAAAAAGGCCCGCCTGGGGAGTAAGCGGACCTAAGCGCCTTCATTTAGCGCAGGAGGAGGATCAAACCACGGACCCCGGGCACCGCCGGGGTATAATTCCCGTGTTTACACTACTATTCGGCTAAAAGGCCGAAAACTTTAGCCATTATTTTGACTAAACAAAAAATCTTGACGACTAACAGCGGGCGGATAGGGTATGGAAGAGGAAAAGATTATCGATATTCAGAGCCGCCTGGCGTTCCAGGAAGACACCCTGCAGGAATTGAATGCGACCATCGCCCGTCAACAGCAGGAAATCAGGGATCTGAAAAAGGAGGTCGATAACCTAAAAGAAGGCCTGAGAGGTATAGCAGCGGCTATCCCGGGCAACAAGGAGGAGGATCCCCTGCCTCCGCATTACTGAATTTTGTTTTCGGCAGCTGCTTCTCCCGCAGCTGCCTGAGTTACCCCGCGCTGGCCGGATCCTCATCCAGCACCGCCGTTTCCACGCGCTTGCTGTTTTTGGTTTTCAGGGTTTCTATAAGGCCGTCCATACCGTGGATGCGGATCTCCTGCTGGAATTTGGTCCGATAGGTGGTTACCAGACTGACGTTTTCGATCTTGACGTTGTAGACCTTCCAGCCTCCTGATTTACTGCGATACATCCGGTAATCGACCGAAACGGGCTGCGCTCCCGGGCGCAATATCTGGGTACGTACAAAGACCTCACCGTCCCTGCTCCCCGGCTTTACCGGCAGATGGCGAATCTCCCACTCCTTGATTTCACGAAAAGCCGTGGCATAGGTGCGAACCAGAAGCAATTTGAACTGCTCTACGAACTCCTTTTTTTGCGCGGGCTGAGCGCGCCGCCAATGTTTCCCCAGAGCCAGGCTGGAAACACGGCCGAAATCGATATAAGGGACCAAAAGCTCGTCGGCGAGCTGATAGACATAACCCGGATCATTCTGCAGCCGCTCCCGATCTCTCTTCAGGATATCCTGAAGCTGATCGGATATATCCTGGATTATCGCCTGGGGTT
Source organism: Sedimenticolaceae bacterium (assembly GCA_050291465.1). Lineage (GTDB taxonomy): Bacteria > Pseudomonadota > Gammaproteobacteria > Chromatiales > Chromatiaceae > CBFDBF01. The sequence goes on from JBNKJV010000009.1 coordinate 62,428, forward strand.
CCTCAAGCTGTTCCGCACCAACCGCTTCAGGTGCTGTAAGCACAAGACCGAACCACCCGCAAAGGGCTGTGAATAAAAAGACTCTGGAGTTGACCTGGGCAGACATAATTAAATTCCTTTTCGCTTCATAAAATACCGCCTTCTATGTAGCGTTCACCGGAGACAATGCTTTAGGCACCGGAAGGAAGAATATGTTCTCCCGCCTGCTCGTGAATCCAGTCCCGAATCCAGTGAACCGCGCGGGATCCCGCAAAGCGCCCAAGCTCCTCACCTTTAAGGAAGAGTATAACAGTCGGAAACCCCCGCAGACGATAATGGCCGGCGAGACGCATATTGTCGTCCACCTCAACCTTGGCCAGAAGCAGTTTTCCCCGGTATTCCTCCACAACCCGCTCCAGGGCGGGGGCCAGGGCGATGCAGGGTGCACACCACTCCGCCCAGAAATCGACCAGGATCAACTGCTCCCTTGAAGCCTCAAGCACCTGCGCTTGAAAGCCCGCCTCATCCACATTAAATATGAAAGGAGAGTGGCTCTTCACAACCATGCCCAGGCAGCAGATTCAGACATTCTTTTTATTCCCATAGCAGCGGTTTCCGCCAAGCAGGGGGGCAATCCTACGCCATGCCTGTCCCCGAGAAAACCGGGAAATTTCTGAACCTGTCCCGACCAACAACCTTTGGGAGTTTTGCCCCTACCTTCTCTTGAGGTATGTTATGTTAATCCCAAGGGGCTGCCGTTGAGGCGGTTTACAGACCCAGCGGCCGGCATTTGTCGCCCGTTGACCAAACGGTTGTCCGGAGACTACCCAGATGCAAGAAAAAAGCACCCAATCCGCTCCTTTTCCCTTCACTCGCATGCGCCGCATGCGCAGGGATGAGTTTTCCCGCCGCCTGATGCGGGAGACCGAAATTACGCCGGCGGATTTCATCTATCCGGTGTTTGTGCTGGAGGGATCCGGCATCCGGGAAAATGTCGAATCCATGCCGGGTATCGAGCGCCTCAGCATCGATCTGTTGATTGCGGAGGCGCGGGAGGCTCATGCCCTTGGGATCCCGGCCATGGCCCTATTCCCGGTTACCCCGCCGGAGGCGAAAACCGAAGATGCCCGGGAGGCGTTCAATCCCGACGGCCTGGCCCAGCGCGCCGTCCGCGCACTGAAGGAAGCGCTACCGGATATGGGAATCATCACCGATGTGGCCCTGGACCCCTTTACTACCCATGGCCAGGACGGGCTCATCGACGATGGCGGCTACGTCATGAACGATGAAACCGTGGCGGTGCTGGTTAAACAGGCCCTGTCCCACGCCGCGGCCGGGGCGGATATCGTGGCGCCTTCGGATATGATGGATGGTCGCATCGGTGCCGTTCGCGAGGCCCTGGAGGGGGATGGCCACATCCATACCCGCATCCTGGCCTACTCAGCCAAGTACGCCTCCAGTTTCTACGGCCCTTTCCGCGACGCCGTGGGTTCCGCCGCCAACCTCGGGGCGGGCAATAAATATACCTACCAGATGGACCCGGCCAATTCGGACGAATCCCTGCGGGAAGTGGCATTGGACCTTACCGAAGGGGCGGACATGGTGATGGTCAAGCCGGGTCTGCCCTACCTGGATATCGTGCGTCGGGTGAAGGACGAATTCAGCGTCCCCACCTTCGTTTACCAGGTGAGCGGCGAGTACGCCATGCTGATGGCGGCGGCGCAAAACGGCTGGCTGGAGGAAAGGGCGGTGGCGATGGAATCGCTGGTCTGTATCAAACGCGCCGGCGCGGACGGCATACTTACTTACTTCGCAAAGAAAGCGGCCCGGTGGCTTAATGATTGATTTTTCCCGCAGGGACGCGGAGGTATGAAAGACCATGACAGACAGTTACGCCGTCATCGGCAACCCCATCGAGCACAGCAGATCTCCTGAGATTCATGCCGCTTTCGCCCAACAGACCGGCCAGGATATGGAATACGGCCGTATTCTCGGCAACGACTTTGAGCGGGATGTCCGCGGATTTTTCGCCCGCGGAGGTCTGGGGCTGAACGTCACGGTTCCTTTCAAGGAGGAGGCGTGGCGGCTCTCTGATCAACGCAGTGACCGGGCGGAGACCGCGGGGGCGGTCAATACCCTCATCCCCCTGCCGGGGGATCGGTTGCTGGGAGACAACACGGACGGTATTGGGCTGGTAAGGGATCTCACCATAAATCACGGCTGTCACCTGGAAGGATGCGAAATCCTGTTGCTCGGCGCCGGCGGCGCCTCCCGCGGTGTCCTGCGCCCGCTGCTGGAAGCAAAACCGAAACGCCTGCTTATCGCCAATCGCACCCCCGCCAAAGCAGTGGATCTCGCTGCCTCGGTTACCGATCTGGGATGCGTTGAGGGCTGTGGTCTTGACGCTTTGGCGGATCAGAAATTCGACCTAATCATCAACGGCACCTCGGCCGGGCTGGAAGGGGACGTGCCGCTCCTTCCCAACGAAATTCTGAAGATCGGCGGATGGACCTACGACATGATGTATGGCGATCTCCCCACGGCCTTTGTCTGCTGGGGACAGGGTCAGGGGGCGTCGAAAGCGATGGACGGCCTCGGCATGCTGGTGGAACAGGCCGCTGAATCGTTCTTTCTCTGGCGCGGCATCCGTCCCCAAACCGGCCCGGTAATCGATCTGCTGCGAGGAAGCTGTTGAGGCCTTTTACCGAAACATGCGGCCAGTGGGCCGTGCCTGGAAATCATCACCGCTGGGTCACAAACCCCCCTCATCAGCGACTTACTCAGAGCCTCCTTAAGTTCTAAACTCAAGGTATACCCATTACTCCCCAAAGAAGCCCGTTTGCGAGAAATGGAAATACAGGTGGTTTACAACACCCTGGCCGATAGCAGGGTCTCTGCGCAGAGGCTGGCCGACGATCTCGCTTCCCGTCTCCGCGGTGCCCCCGATTACCTGGTTCTCTATCTGACCGAAGGCTACGACGCCGAACTGTTCCTGGAAACCCTGGCCACACGCTTCCCGCAGGCCGCTATCCAGGGAGGAACCTCCTGTCTGGGCGTCATGACCGCTGACGGTTTTCACAGCGAAGACGGTCGCGGCGCAGGGATTCTGGCCATCCATGATCCGCAAGGAGCCTACGGTGTCGGGGCCGAGGCCATGGATCACGATCCTCAGGTGGCGGCCAGTACCGCGGTCCTGAACGCCCTGCAGCAGGCAAACCGTCCGGGAGAGGTGCCGGAACTGGTCTGGCTGGTAGGCCCACCCGGCCGGGAGGAGTCCATACTCCAGGGGATCGCCGAGGTGCTCGGCCCCAACGTCCCGGTTGCCGGCGGCAGTGTCGCGGACAACCAGGTTGCGGGCCGCTGGAGCCAGATGGCGGGCACCCGGGTGTTCGAAGACGCCGTTACGGTGGCGGTGCTGTTTCCCTCCACTTCCATCACTTACGCCTTTCACAGCGGCTATTCACCCACCGATACCAGAGGCAGGATCACCAAGGCCAGCGGTCGAACCATCCTGGAGATCGACGGCAAACCCGCCGCCGAGGTCTACAATCGATGGACCGGGGGCGTCATCGAAGCCGCCCTCACTACCGGGGGCAAGATTCTCGGTGACACCACCCTGTTCCCCCTGGGACGCCAGGTCGGTGAAGTGGAGCAATTGCCCTTCTTCCGCCTCTCTCACCCGGAAGGCGTAACCCCCGAAAAGGGGCTCACCCTGTTCAGCGATGTGCAAGAGGGCGAGGAACTGGTGTTGATGACCGGCAACACCGAAACCCTGTTGTCACGTGCGGGACGGGTTGCCGGCGCCGCGCTGAAGGCCGGCGAATGGTCGCAGAATGATATCGCGGGAGCACTGGTAATCTACTGTGCCGGTTGCATGCTTACGGTTGTTCCTGAGATGCATCAGGTAGCAGAGGGGCTGCGGAACGCTCTGCGGGATGCACCGTTTCTAGGCACCTTTACTTTCGGCGAACAGGGCTGCTTCAAGGAGGGAAGTAACTACCACGGAAATCTGATGATCTCCGTAGTGCTTTTCCACTGTTAGCGAGGCCGGCGACGCCATGAAGCCAGCAAAAGAGAACCAGACCGAGCTGCTGCGGGAGGCGTTGGTGGATTTGGAGCGGCTACGGCTGCGGGAGCATAACGCCTATCGGGAAAAGCGCGTTGTTCTAAACGCACTGCACACACTGAACAGCACCCAAAATACGGATCAGATGTTTCAGGAGCTGTTCCGCATACTGCAGGATGTGGTGGGTTTTGATCAGGCTTTCCTGCTAAAAATGGATGACAACGGCTTGATGTATCCCCACGCCGCTACCGACGATCGTCTTAAGCACGGCTCTTGGCAGCCCGGGGATCTGTTCCGGCGGGTTCTGGCCGGGGAAACCGTGGCGTTATTCGACGTCTCCCATGTCCCCGAATGGCAGGCACAACCGGCGGGATTCCACGCCGACACGACCTCGGCGCTGCTTGCACCGCTGCGGCCCGGCAGGGAAGAGGGCATACTGATCGGCACCCATGCACGGCGGGGTGCCTTCTCGCGTGAGCAGATCAACCTCATCAAACAATTCGTACCACTGGTGGAACAAGCCCTGGTGACCGCCGAAGTCCGCGAAGCCCGCGACCGACAACAGCAACTGGAAAAGGAAAAGGAGCTGGCGTTACGCTCGTCTCGCATGAAGGATGAATTTCTCTCCACTATGAGCCATGAACTCAGAACACCGATGAACGCCATCCTCGGCTTCTCGGAACTCCTGCTCTCCGAGGCGGACGGTTCCCTCGACGAGGAGCAGAGGGAATTTCTGGAGGAGATTCATATCGCCGGCAGACACCTGCTCAAGTTGATTAACGAGGTGCTTGATATCGGAAGGATTGACGCCGGGAAGATTGAGCTTCGGCCGACACCCCTGGACGTTGCGGAAATACTGCAGGAATGCGTCGCCATGCTTGACAATCAAGCCGCGGAAAGAGGGATAAAGATACTCTTGCAGGCGGCACGCACACGGATGGAACTGGACCCGTTCAGACTTAAACAGGTCTGTCTGAACTTGATCAGCAACGCCATAAAATACAACCATAACGGCGGCCGGATCGAAATACGCGTCCTGTCGAATGAAGGCGCCGCCGTGATCGAGGTGGAAGATAGCGGCATCGGCATGAACCCCAAGCAACTGGCAGAGGCCTTTGAGCCCTTCTCCCGCGTGGCGGAAAACAAGGTCGACATCGAGGGAACCGGCATGGGTCTCACCATCAGCCGCAAACTGGTCAGACTTATGGGTGGGGAAATCGGGGCCGAGAGCACCCCCGGAAAGGGCAGCCTGTTCCGGATCATCATTCCCGGTTAAGCGGCGTCTTACCCCTGTTCCGACTGCCGGTACTGTTGCGCCAGTTTGACATAATTGCCCGACACATAAACCAGAAAATCCAGCTCCCGCTCAGCCAGTTCCCGCACTTTGCGCACGGGCGATCCGTGATAGAGGTGGCCGCTCTCCAGAATCTTACCTTGCGGCACCAGGCTGCCGGCACCGAGGATCACATTGGATTCGATCTTCGCACCATCCAGCACCACGGCCCCCATACCGATGAGGCAGTTGTCGCCGATGCTGCAACCATGCAACATCACCTTATGTCCCACGGTCACTCCGTTTCCGATCTCTACCGGAAAACCGCCCGGATTGTACTGGCTGTCATGGGTCACATGGATGACGCTTCCGTCCTGAATGTTGCTGCGGGCACCTATACGGATATGGTGGATATCCCCGCGCACAACGCACAGCGGCCAGACCGAAGCCTGCGGCCCGATCTCCACATCACCGATGATAACCGCACTCCGGTCGATCCAGGCATCCGCCGCAATATGGGGAACGAGATCCTGAAACGGTCGTATGTCCGGCATATAAACACTCCTGAGTGAATTCAATCTTGCAGCGAAGAGACAGCGAGCATTTTGCGGGATATCTGAAAGTCCCGTCTCCAACTCAACCTGCTCGCTGATATACAAAATACCCTACTATGCTTGATGCTATACTGTTTCACGATCCAATTTAACGGAGTATTTCAATGGGCATCAGCACTTTTATCATCCTCGGTATTATCGCCGTAACCGGAGTCTACGCGGTAGTGATTTATAACCGCCTGGTGAGTCTCAAACACGGTGTGTCCAAGGCCTGGTCCAACATCGATGTTCTACTCAAGCAGCGTCACGACGAACTGCCGAAGCTGGTGGAAACCTGCAAGCAGTACATGCAATACGAGCAGGAGACTCTGGAACGGGTGATGAAGGCACGGGCGGCGGTCTCCGAGGCGCGCGAAAGGGGCGATGTGGGCGCTCTCGGCGCTGCGGAGGGTCAGCTCCGATTCGGTCTGGGCAATCTGTTCGCGGTTGCTGAAGCCTATCCCGACCTTAAGGCCAATGATACCTTCCAGCACCTGCAGAGCCGAATCAGCGGCCTGGAGGACAGCATTGCCGATCGTCGTGAGTTCTATAATGAAAGCGTTAATAACAACAACGTCCGTATTGAACAGTTTCCTGATGTAATCATCGCCCGCATGTTCAATTTCCGATCCGCGGAATTGCTGGAGTTCGAGGAGGCGGAGAAGCAGGACGTAGATATTAAAGCGCTGTTTGATTAACGCTATATATGGTTGATGCTATCGCCGCCCTTCCGGCGGACGACTTCTGGACCTGGGCCCTGCTCTCTCTGGCGGCGTCGATCGCGGGCTTCTACTTTGGATTCCGATCCCTGCGCCGGGCGCGCATCATCGAGGATGTGCCCACCGCCCGCATCCGCTCGGCCCATCAGGGTTACGTGGAACTGGTAGGGGAAGCGGAACTGATGGAGGGCCAGCCGATTCTGGCTCCCCTGAGCGGTACCGGCTGCTGTTGGTGGCGCTACCAGATCCATCGTAAGGGCTCCAAGGGCGGATGGAATCTACTGGAGAAGAAAAGCAGTGACGAACTGTTCCTGCTTAGGGACGAAACGGGACGCTGTATTATCGATCCGACCGGGGCCGAGGTCACCCCCAGGGAACGCAAGGTCTGGTACGGCTCCACCCGTTTTCCGCAAACCGGGAGCTCCGGCGGCGGGTTCGGACTGTTCTCGGAGTACCGCTATACCGAGGAATACCTGTTTCCCGACTACCCCCTCTACGCCATCGGGCAGTTTCGCTCCCTGGATGACCATGATCACCAGACGGCCCGAAGCGAAATCACCCGGGTACTGCTGCGTGAATGGAAACAGCGGCCGGAGGTGATGAGAAGCTTCGACAAAGACGGCGACGGCAGGGTGGACCTTCAGGAATGGGAGCAGGTGCGCCGCAGCGCCGCCGCCCAGGCCCGGCGGGAATACCAAGCGGAGCAGGAAAATCAGATCCCGCACATGATGAGCAAGCCGGAGGACAGCCGGCATCCGTTCCTGCTCTCCCCCAGATCCCAGGATGATCTGATCCGACGCTATCGTCTCGTCGCCGCCTTTGCCATAGTGGTCTTTTTCGGCGCCGGAGCCCTGGCCACATTGCTGCTCACCGCGCGTTTAATGGGATAACTGCACGGCGCTGCCGGAATCGTGGCAGAATAGCCGCCGGTAAAATATTGGTTTCAGATAGTGACAATAGAAAATCCTCTGCTTAATCTCGAAGCGTTGCCCCCATTCTCCAAGATACGGCCGGTTCACGTTGAACCGGCCATCGATCAGTTGCTTCAAGAGAACCGCGAACTTACGCAACGACTGCTCCGGGAAGGGCGTACCTACACCTGGAAGAACCTGATAGAGCCCCTGGAGATCGCCGATGACCGGTTGAACCGGGCCTGGTCTCCGGTGAGTCATATGAACTCGGTGGTGAATAGCGATGATCTGCGCAAGGCCTACAACGTCTGCCTTCCGAAGTTGAGCGAGTATGCCACCGAGATGGGACAAAACGAGGCCCTCTACGAGGCCTACCGTGGAGTGCTGCAAGGCGGGGAAGCGCTGGATCCGCCGCAACGAAAAACCCTGGAAAACGCACTGCTCGATTTTCACCTTTCCGGTGTGGATCTGGAAACGAAGAAAAAACGTCGATTCAAGGAGATCAGTCAGGAACTCTCCAAGCTCACCAGCCGCTTCGAGGAGAACCTGCTGGACGCCACCAACGCCTGGAACAAGGTGATCAGCGATCCGCAGGAACTTTCCGGTCTGCCCCAATCAGCCCTTGATCTGGCCCATCAGACCGCACGGCAGCATGAAGCGGAAGGTTGGATGCTTACCCTGGAGTTTCCCTCTTATCTTCCGGTAATGACCTATGCCGACAACCGCGAGCTGCGGCGTGAGATGTACGAAGCCTACGCAACCCGCGCCTCCGACCGCGGTCCCCACGCCGGAAAATGGGACAACGGGCAGATCATGGAACAGATCCTGCGTCTGCGTCACGAGGCCTCCCTGCTGCTCGGCTTTGCAAACTATGCCGAGCGCTCATTGGCGAAAAAGATGGCCCGCTCCCCCGACGAGGTGGTGGCATTCCTGACCGACCTGGCGGAACGCTCCCATCCGCAGGCCCAGCGGGAGTTGAAGGAGTTGGAGGATTTCGCCGCCGAGACTTACGGAATGGCCGAACTGGAGGCCTGGGATATCGGCTACTACGGGGAAAAACTGCGTCGGCACCGCTATTCCATAACCCAGGAAGAGTTGAAGCCTTACTTCCCGGAAACCCGGGTAATCCCCGGCATGTTCGCCACCGTTGAGCGGCTGTTCCACATCCATATCACCGAAGTGGATGGTGTGGATACCTGGCACCCGGCAGTGCGTTTTTTTGAGATCCGCGATGACGACGGCGAGATCCGCGGCCAGTTCTACCTTGACCTCTACGCACGTCGCCACAAAAGGGGAGGCGCCTGGATGGACGATTGCGCTTCCCGGCTGGTAACGGACGAGTTTGATCAGATACCGGTCGCTTACCTTACCTGCAACCTTTCGCCGCCGGTGGGAGATAAACCGGCACTGTTCACTCATGACGAGGTGTTAACCCTATTCCATGAATTCGGTCATGGTCTGCACCATCTTCTGACCCGTATCGACTACCCCGCGGTGGCGGGTATAAACGGCGTGGCCTGGGATGCGGTGGAGCTGCCTTCCCAATTCATGGAAAACTGGTGCTGGGAGCGGGAAGCACTGGATCTCATATCCGGACACTGGGAGAGCGGCGAACCGGTCCCGGAAGAACTCTATAAGCGCATGCTTGCCGCAAGAAACTTCCAGTCCGCCATGCAGATGGTCCGGCAGTTGGAATTTGCTCTGTTCGACTTCCGCATACACCGGGAGTATGATCCTGACGCCGGAGGGCGTATCTACGAGATCCTGAAACAGGTGCGTGAGCAGGTTGCCGTGGTTCATCCGCCGGAATTCAATCGCTTCGCCCACGGTTTCTCCCATATCTTCGCCGGGGGCTACGGCGCCGGCTATTACAGCTACAAATGGGCGGAGGTCCTGTCCGCCGACGCTTTCTCCCTATTTGAGGAAAAAGGCGTATTCCATGAGGAAACCGGCCGCGCCTTTCTGCATAATATCCTGGAACCGGGCGGATCGAAGGACGCCATGGAGCTGTTTGTTGCATTTCGCGGGCGAGAACCGAAAATCGACGCCCTGCTCCGTCACTGCGGTATCGACACCAGCAAAACATGAAAATAACGATGCGAAAGATATTATTCGTCCTGCTGCTCGCGGCCTTTAACACCATCGAGGCTGCCCATATCACCGACAAACTTCTGGTTGGATTCTATGAAGAACCCGATGAAGCCACCCAACCTTCCCGTGTTCTCCCCAGCGGAACCCCCGTCGAGGTGATAAAGAAAGAGGGGGCATTCAGTCAGGTGCGGCTGTCCGACAGTTCGGTCGGCTGGATCAAGACGAACTACATCACCAACGAGAAGCCGGCCAAAGCCATGGTGCTCGAACTGCAGGCAAAGACAGCTGATCTCCAGGAAAAATTGAAGAAGACGGAACAGGAACTGAAGGCGGCCCGTGCTGCTGCGGCATCCGGCGGTGGCGAGGTACAAAAGCTCAAGCAGGAGCTCGCTCAGGTCCGCGAGCAGCTTGCCCAGGCAAACGACAAGATCGAAGAACTACAGAAAGCGGATATGCCGGTGGATGAGAAGGTCGCCGCGCTGGAGAAGGAACTGGATGTGGCCGCAGAGGCGCTGGAGGAGAGCAAGACCGAATCCATGCTGCTGCGGGATCAGTTGAAAATGCTGACCGGAGAGGCCGCCGCCGGAAAGGTCGGCGAGGCGCGTATTGTTGACCTCGAAACCCGGCTGGCGACGGCCCTGAAAGCACTGGAGGAGTCAAAGAAGAGCGACAGCGCAAAAGAATCCGAACTGCTTCGCGTGCAGCAGGCGAACCGGGCCCTGTGGGAGCGTATTACCGAAGCAGCCGAGCTTTTGGGAACAGCCGAGAAGATGGAGCCCCCGGAGCCGGTAACGGAGGAGGGGTCCTCCTGGTGGTATCTGCTGCTGTCGCTGCTGGCGCTCGGCGGGTTCGTGATCGGCGTCGCCTTCAAGGACTATCTCGTGAGGAGACGTTACGGCGGATTCCGGATCTAAGCGAATGTTAATCCTTCCGACCGGAATCGAAACAACGGGAAAAGACTCAAGATCAGATGAACTACAAAGACCTGCGCGACTTCATCAGGCAGCTTGAGCAACGGGGCGAGCTGAAACGCATCCAGGTGGAGGTCGATCCCCACCTGGAGATTACTGAGATCTGTGACCGCACCTTGCGCTCGGGCGGTCCCGCGCTCCTGTTTGAGCGGGTTAAAGGTTCAGCGCTGCCGCTCCTGGCTAATCTGTTCGGCACCCGGGAGCGCGTTGCCCTTGGTATGGGAGAAGAGTCGGTGGCGGCGCTGCGCGAAATCGGCGTCCTGCTGGCAACGCTAAAGGAACCCGAGCCGCCCAAGGGAATGCGGGACGCCTGGGAGAAACTTCCCACCTTCAGGAAGATTCTCGACATGGCCCCCAAGGAGCGCCGGGACGCTCCCTGTCAGGAGCAGGTGCTCGAAGGGGAAGACGTAGACCTGGCAACGCTGCCGATCCAGACCTGCTGGCCGGAAGACGCCGGACCCCTCATCACCTGGGGCCTGGTGGTTACCCGGGGCCCGGAAAAACCGCGCCTCAATCTGGGCATATACCGGATGCAGGCGGTCGGTCGCAATCGCGTCATAATGCGCTGGCTCCCCCACCGCGGCGGCGCCCTCGACTTCCGCGAGTGGCAGCTGCGGCATCCTGGGAAGCCCTTCCCCGTCGCCGTGGCCTTGGGCGCTGATCCGGCCACCATTCTGGCGGCGGTAACCCCGATTCCCGACACCCTTTCGGAATACGCCTTCGCCGGCCTGTTGCGCGGCAGCAAAACCGAGGTGACGGGGTGCATCGGCTCGGACCTGAAGGTTCCGGCGGCGGCGGAACTCGTCCTTGAGGGACACATCCATCCGGATGATACGGCGCCGGAAGGACCTTTCGGCGACCACACCGGCTACTACAACGAGGTGGAACAGTTCCCGGTCTTCACTATTGATCGCATCACCCAGCGCAAGGATCCTATCTATCACAGCACCTACACCGGCAGGCCCCCGGACGAACCAGCCATCCTCGGCGCCGCCCTGAACGAGGTCTTCGTTCCTATCCTGCAGAAGCAGTTTCCGGAGATCGTCGACTTCTATCTACCCCCGGAAGGCTGCTCCTACCGCATGGCGGTGGTGAGCATGAAGAAGCAGTACCCGGGGCATGCCAAACGGGCGATGATGGGAGTCTGGTCCTTTCTGCGGCAGTTTATGTACACCAAGTTTGTCATCGTCACCGATGACGATGTGGATGTCCGCAACTGGGAGGACGTGGTTTGGGCCATGACCACCCGTATGGATCCGGCCCGGGATACCACTATTGTGGATAACACCCCCATCGATTACCTCGACTTCGCATCTCCGGTCTCCGGACTGGGTTCGAAAATCGGGTTCGACGCCACCAACAAATGGGAAGGCGAAACCACGCGGGAATGGGGTCGCCCTATCACTATGGACGCCGCCGTGAAACAAAAGGTGGACGAAATCTGGGAGAGTCTGGGAATCGATTGAACACACTGACGCGGAAGCGCCTATAATTACACCCCAAACCTGGGAATAAAAATAAGGGGAGGAATACCATGCGCACCATTATGCTGATGAACTCCAAGGGCGGCTGCGGCAAAACCACCTTGGCTACCAATATCGCCACCTGGTATGCCGATGAGGGAAAAAAGGTCGCGCTCGCCGATTTCGACCCCCAGGGTTCATCTCTCGACTGGCTTGAGGCGCGGAACGCCTATCAGGGTATTCCGGGCATTGAAGGGATCGACGCCACCCGTGAGAGCGTATCACCCGCACGCGGGACCGAGTATCTGATCATGGATGTACCGGCGGCGGTCCACGGACGCGAGATCAACAGCCTGTTGCGACGGGTGGAAAGCCTGATCATCCCTGTCCTCCCGTCCCCCATCGATATGCGTGCCTGCGGCCGTTTCCTGGATGAGCTGCTGTCCAGCGGCCGGGTCTCCCAGAAACAGACCCGCATCGCCATCGTGGCCAACCGCGTGCGGGAAAACACCATAATCTACCGCCAGCTGGAAGAGTACCTCGGACATCTGAAGATCCCCTTCCTTACTCATCTGCGCGAAAGCCAGAATTACATCCGTGCCGCGGAAAACGGGTTAGGCCTGTTCGAGCTTGCCCCGTCCATGGTGTGGTACGACCTGGAACAGTGGGATCCCATATTCGAATGGCTGGCCAGCGCCCGAAGCAGGCCGAGATCATAGAGAAAGGATTCCGAACGGGATCATTTTCCCTTCATAGAGGCGGCAAGTCCCTGATCCAGGGTCGGGTATTGCAGTTCCACCCCCAGTTCCCTGAGCATTTTGCCGTTGTCCAGGCGACGTGACTCCCGCATGTAGGACATCATCCCCGGAGAGAGTACCTGCTCCCCTTCCGCCAGTGATACCAGAGGCGGTGGCGGCAGACCGGCGGCAGCGGCGAGCCGATTGAAATAGTCGGTCATGGTGCTGGGATGACCGTCGCTGACATTGTAGAGCTCGCCGTCACGGCCCCGTTCCATGGCCGCCAGACAGACCTGCACCAGATCTGAAATGTGGATCCGGTTGCTGAAAGGGGCCTCTGATTCCCGTATCAGCGGCAACCCCTTGCGCAGTCGTTCCAGGGGTAACCTGCCGGGGCCGTAGATCCCCGCAACCCGCAGGATAATCAGCTCCCCCCCGGAGTCGCGGCGCCACTCCCGCAGCACCTGCTCCCCATCCCAGCGCCGTCTGGCGCGGAAAGCGGTGGGCCGCACCGGTCGCCCCTCGTCCACCCACTCCCCACCACAGTCCCCGTAAACCCCGGTGGTGCTCACGTGGACAATTCGCCGGGGATGCCCCTGGCGGAAAAATTCCTCCACCAGCCGCCGCGTTCGGGTATCCCGATCACCTTCAGACGGAGGGGGGCAGAAAGAGAACAGATCGGCGGATGCCAACGGCAGTTCCGGGAGATGAGGGGTGTCGAGATCGGCAGCGGCGGCACTTTTACCCAGGGTTTCGAGCCGCTCCACGTTGCCGGGGGCTCTGACCACCCCCGCCACGGGGACCCCCTGCTCAAGATATCTGGCGGCGACAGCACAGCCCAGATAGCCGCAACCGACGATCAGTAGCCCCATCGGCGATGCGCCGTTCAGGCGGATTCCGAACCGTCCTGGGAACTACTGGTGCTGCGGGCATGATCCACGGCGGGTGGAGCCAGCGGGGTCTTGGTCCCGGCGGCAGGAAGGGCAATGGGCTCCAGCTCCTCTTCCCCGATACCACCCGAGGTGAGCTCAAGACCGGCACGGTAGTTCTCCAGTGCAGCTTCCGTTTCTCCCAGCCGTTCCAGTAACTGGCCGAGTTCCCGGTAGGCCTCCGCCGACGGGATGGCGCCGATGCTCGCCTCCAGATAGCTGCGCGCCTTGCCCCACAATCGACTGCGCAAACTCAATCGCCCCAGCGCCAGTAACAACACCGGATTCTCCGGCCGTTTCACCAGCCAGGATTCGGCCACCGCCAGTTGTTTGGCCGTATCCTTTCCTTCCACCCGACCGTATATCTCCGCCAGCCTTCCATCCCACCGCTGCTGCAGACTCTCTCGCAACAACGGCTCCGCCAGTTCCCCCTGATCCCGGTCTAACAGACGACCGGCGTAATCCGCTATCAGCTCCGCTTCTTTACGTACCCCTTTCGGGATACCCCTCCAGACCAATATCAGCCGCTCCGGATCGGGATCCCTATCGGCCCGATCGAGGATATTGCGATAGACAAGAAGCTCCAGGGCACGCAGATCTTCGCTATCTATAACCTTTCTCTTGCGTAATTCCGGCAACAGCCTCTGCAGCTGCGACCAGTCCTCCAGGCGCAGATAGAGATCCTTCAACAGCTTCAGCACATACACATGATGGGGAGCCATACCCTGTAGATGTCTCAGGGTGGCCAGCGCCTGTTCCAGTTGCTCATGGGCCAACTGCAGTTCCGCCTGGGTCAGGCCAACGGCTATATCGGCTGAGGGCGTACTCTCGTGGGCCAACTGCAGATAGCGGTTACGCCTCTCGTGCGCCCCTTGCTGTTGTGCGGCCTTGGCCGCCGCCAGATAGTTAAGCAGGGGCGTATCCGAACGCCGGATATGACGCATGAGATTTTTTTCCGCAGTCTTCCAGTTTCCTTCGGACAGCTCCACCAGTCCCCGGGTCAACGCCCTGCGTGCACGCCGGGTACCCCGCTGCGCCTTCCATTTCCTGAACCCGCGCGGCATAGCCCAGATACGGACCATACTGCGCATCAGGGCATAAAGCGCCAGAAACAACAGCAGGATCATAACCAGGAAGAACGCCAGGCTGGTCTCCAACGTCCAGGGTCCGTAATTGAGCAGCACATAGCCGTTCTCCTGCTGCAGAGCGGCGACCAGGGCCACCGTTGCGGCCAGCACCAGCAGGCTCGATAACAGAATCCTCATGGCTGTTCAGCCTCTTCACGACGCTTTATCTGGGTCCTTAACTTCCTCAGTGAAGCGGATATGTCAGGCAACTGCGGTCGGATCACCTCCCCCTTGAGCCGGCCTATCTCGGTCAGCAGCAACTTGACCTCTTCCTTCTCTGGATCGAAATATCTGCCCAACCAGTCCGCCGCCCGCTCCAGGCTGTCGGTATAAAGCTGCTGGTCGCGACGCAGCAGTGCCAGGCGTGCCGCCTCCAGTTGCAGCTGCAGATTCTGTTTCAGTAAATAGAGCTGGTCCTGCGGCAACGGGCGCGGCAGCTCGCCTTCGTGATAGCGGATTTCAACCAGTGATTGAAACCCCTGCCAGCCGTCCTGCAAGATGCTTTCCCAGGTGCGTTCACCACCCGCATCCGAGCCCTGTTCTCCATCATCCGCCGAGGGTGCGGTCCCCATCAGCGGCTGGATTGCGCCGACCTGTGTGATCATGCTGGAGATCCGCAACGACAATCCGTCCACATCCACACGGGGCACCGATTGCAGCGCGGCAAGCTCACTCGCCAACTGTTCACGAACAGTCACCCAGAGGGGATCACCGTCTTCCGCCAGTCGCTTATCCGCCATCTGCAATGCGATGATGGCGGTTCCCACATCCTGCTCAAGCTGCAGACGGCGATTGGCAATGCGCATCAGATATTCCACTTCAGCCGCCATCCACCCGGCCTCGCTACCGGCCGCCTGCCGGGACAACCTGGTCTGGATATCACCGGTCTGACGTTGCAACTCCTCCAGCACCCCCGCGGTTCCTGTCGCAAGCTCCGCGTTTTTCTGCAAATCCTGACCGAGGGTGGAGATCCGGGTCTGCATCTCCTGCATCCGGGAATCACTGCTCTGCCGCACCTGGTTCAGCTGATGCCAGAAATAGTAACCGGCGCCCAGGCCTGCCACCGCCAGCACCAATGCCACAAGCGCCAGCATCCTTCCGGAAGATCCGCCGCTCACCGGGGCGACAGATGCATCCCCATGCTCCGCGGGGGATTCCATGGTTACTCCGACGTCTATCGTGGACTCGGTTTCAGCCTCCGTCCCTGCCGGCTTATTTTCCTGGTTATCGATATCGCTCATGGCCTGTACCCTGTGTCCCGCCCTTTTCTGTAGAGTAACAAATTTGCTCGTTCAGGTGGGGGCCCTGCCGGCAGCCCAGCGGCAAACGGCGTCAAGTATCGCCCCATCCTCCGCCCGCCGAGCGACAATAACTTCCCGGCATCCGAGGGCCAGCGCCTTCTCGCGCATACGCTCACTGATCACCACCAACGGTGTCGTGGTCAGCAGCGACCTGCCCGCTTCCCCGAGGATCGACACGAGATTCTCGAGGATTTCAGAACTGGTGGCCGTAACCACCTGAACCTTGTCGTTCCAGCGCTGCAACAGCGGCCCGGCATCCACCCGTGGACACTCGCGGCGATAGACCTCAGCGTAGACCACTTCCGCCCCGCGTGCACGCAGGGTATCCCCCAGAAGCGCTCGCCCCCCGTTTCCCCGCAGAATGAGGACCCGCTGATCCTTCAACTGCTGCAATTCCTCCATCTCCAGCAACGCCTCGCTGTCGAAACGCTCCCGGGGCAGGATATCCGCATGGAGCCCGGCCGACTGCAGCGCCCGTGCGGTGCCTTGCCCGACGGCGGCGATCCGTGGGGTTCCGGGCAACACCGAACCGCCCAGGATCGCAAGCCCCCGGCGAACCGCATTGGGGCTGATGAAGATAGCCATATTGTACGGCCCGGACCCGGCAAGCCTCGCGGCCACCCCTTCCGGATCGGCGGGGGGCAGAATCACCAGAGCGGGAAAGCGGACCGGGACCCCCCCTTGCGTCACTATCAGGTCGCACAGGGATGCGGATTGCTGTTCCGGACGGGTTATCAGCACCCCGATGCCCGAGAGATCGCACATCCGGTTTCGAGGCTCCACGGTCGGCCCTCTAGGCGTACAAGGCCTTAAGAATGGAATCAGCGCCTTTGGCCAGTAGCTCTTCCGCCAGCTCCGTCCCGAGTCGTTTACTGTCGGCCGCCGGTCCCGTAATCTCCGCCCGGATGACCCGGCTGCCGTCCGGTTCCCCCACCAGACCCCGCAGATGGAGACGCCCGCCCTCCAGCACTGCGAACCCGCCGATCGGCACCTGGCAACCGCCCATAAGGCGCCGGTTCATGGCCCGCTCGGCACTGACGCAGATCGCTGTATCCGCATGATGCAACGGAGCGATCAGAGTGTTGACGCGCTCATCGTCACTGCGGCACTCGATGCCGACGGCACCCTGGCCGATGGCGGGAAGGCTTTGTCCCGCATCCAGATAGGCGGTGATACGCTCAGCGAAACCCAGACGCAGGAGTCCGGCGGAAGCCAGGATGATGGCGTCAAATTCTCCCTCGTCGAGTTTACGCAGGCGAGTGTTGACGTTCCCGCGCAGGGGGGAAACCTTCAGATCCGGACGCCGTTCGCTGAGCTGGGCCTGACGACGCAGACTGGCGGTGCCCACCCGGGCCCCCTGCGGCAGCTCTTCCACCCCCTCATAATTATTGGAAACGAAGGCATCACGGGGATCCTCCCGTTGCATGATTACCGGCAGATGCAGTCCCTCCGGCAGTTCTACCGGGACATCCTTCATGGAGTGCACGGCGATGTCCGCCGTACCCGCCAGCATTCCCTGCTCAAGCTCCTTAACGAACAGTCCCTTACCGCCGATCTTGGCCAGGGGCGTATCCAGAATCTTGTCGCCCTGCGTGCTCATGCCTAACAACTCCACCTCCAGTCCGGGATGGGCGTTGCGCAGCCGGGCGGCGACATGCTCCGCCTGCCACATGGCAAGGGGGGATTTACGGGTGGCGATGCGAATAATTTGCGACATGGGCGCGACTTTCCTACCTTTCTGAATGGAACGGGGAATGCTATAGCTTCAGGGGCCGCCGATCAATTCCACGGCGGATTAACCGGCGGTTAACCGTCCCCGGTCGTACAAACGGGGCGCTACCGTCCCTTCAGGAAGCGCCGCACCTCCGCCAAATGCCGGCGGCTCACCTCCAACTGCTCGTCAGTACCCTTCAGGACCACCAGTATTCGGCCGTCTCCCGCTTTCTGCAGCCCCATAAGCCGGGCTTTCGCCACCAGGGCATTGCGGTGAATACGCAGGAAACGACCGCCGAACTGCTCTTCCAGGGATTTCAGCGATTCTTCCAATAATGCCTCGCCCCCTTGGTGTCGGGCGACAACATACTTCTGTTCAGCACGAAAATAGTAGATCTCCGCCACGGATATACGCTGCAGTCCGCCGCGAAAACTGGCGTTGACCGCCGCATCCTCCTCTTCTTGCCTCAAGTCCTGCAGAAGCCGCTGCTGGGGTCGCGTCAAGGTCGTCGCCTTAACCAGGGCCTGCTCCAGCCGCTGGCAACGGATCGGCTTGAGCAGGTAGTCGATGGCGCTTTTTTCAAAGGCCTCGATGGCATGCTCATCATAGGCGGTGGTGAAAATCACGGCGGGAGGATGTTCCCCGGCCGCAAGACGCGCCGCGGTTGTCAGGCCGTCCAGACCCGGCATGCGGATATCAAGCAGCACCAGGTCAACCGGCAGCCGTTCGCAAACAGCCAGCGCCTCCAAGCCGCCCGCCGCTTCGCCTACCAATTCGTAAGGTGAGCCGATCTCCTGCAGCAGACTTCGCAGGTGCATCCGTGCGGGTTCCTCGTCATCGACGATCAGTATCTTCATCACTCAATCCAGGGATGGGGAAAATAGAGCCGCACCTGATGATCCCCTTCCACCTCACCGGCGACCAAACCCGCCTCTTCGTCAAAAATCGCCTGTAGCCGCTGGCGAATATTCTCCACCGCCAGACGGTTACCCCGCCGGTGACTGGAACTCTGCTGGGCCGGCAGGGTATTACGAATGCTCAGGTTCACCTTGTGCCGGCGATAACGGCCGGTAATATTGATGATTCCAGGCTCGGTTGCCGGCTCGATACCGTGATATACGGCGTTCTCCAGCAACGGCTGCAGGATCAACGCCGGCATCTGCGCCTCTTCCGGCAGCTCCTCGAGATCCCACACCACCTGTAGCCGGTCTCCCAGCCGCTGCTCCTCGATACGAATGTAAACCCGCGCCAGCTCCAGCTCCTTACCGAGCGTCGAGAGGTGTTTCGCGTCGGAAAGGCTGGCGCGAAAAAGATCGGAGAGATCGTGTACCACCTCCTCCGCCATCTCCGGACGGGTGCGGGTAAGGCTGGCAATGGTATTCATGCTGTTGAACAGAAAATGGGGCCGGATGCGCGACTGCAGTGCCTGGAATCTAGCCTGAGACTCTGCCACCACCTGTTGTCGCCAAAGGTGCTGCAAATAGAGATAGCGCAGCGCCAAGGCGGTAATAACGCCACTGACGGCAAGATTCTTGATCAGAAAGAAGGTGTGCGGGCTCTGGGTCAGCACCTGCCCCAGGAGAAGGTTCGCCAGTACACTGGTGACGGCGGTGACAATAATAAAAAGCAGCCATACCAACAGTCCGGCGACACCGTTGGACAGTCGACCGAGACGGGTCCGCAGCAGACACAACGCCCCGCTGCCGGCAAGCACGATCCACTGAATAAACAGTGAGTGCAGACTCAGCTCGTAGGTGAAATCCCCGAACCTGTCCACGCTGGACAGAGCCAATACAACGGCCAGCAGCTCCGCTATGATCACCATAACGAAGACCACACGGATGGAACAGAAATTTGGCAGAAAGGTTTCGCCTCGTTTCTTCTGTTGCGTCACTCTGTCCTCGCTACGGTAGTGTTATAATTTTCCGCCAATACGGATCCTTCAGGAATCATAAACGATGAGTGATAAAAAACTCTGGTCAGGCCGTTTCAACGAACCTACCGACGCCTTCGTCGAAGCCTTTACCGCCTCGGTGGAATTCGACCGGCGACTGTATAAGTATGACATCCAAGGCTCCATCGCACACGCCACCATGCTGGCGCGGCAGGGGATTCTTACCCGGCAGGAGTGCGATCTCATCGTCTCCGGCCTGGAGAATATCGAACAGCGCATCAGCGAAGGGGCCTTCCAATGGTCCGTGAGCCTGGAAGATGTCCACATGAACATCGAATCGGCCCTCACCGGGGATATCGGCGACGCCGGCAAAAAACTTCATACCGGCCGTTCCCGCAATGACCAGGTAGCCACCGATGTCCGACTCTATCTGCGGACGGAAATCGAGACCCTACGCGGTGAGATACTGCGCCTTCAGGAAGCGCTCCTGATCCTCGCCGAACAGGAAGCGGAAACCATCATGCCCGGGTTCACCCATCTGCAGACCGCCCAGCCCGTCACCTTCGGTCACCATATGCTGGCCTGGTTCGAGATGCTGCAGCGCGACCGTGAACGGCTGGCCGACTGTAACCGGCGGGTGAACGTCATGCCCCTGGGGGCGGCCGCGCTGGCGGGCACCACTTACCCCATAGACCGCAACCTCACGGCGGAACTGCTGGGGTTCGATCGCCCGGCGGAAAACTCCCTGGACGCCGTCAGCGATCGGGACTTTGTCATTGAGTTTAGCGCAGCGGCGGCCCTTGTCATGATGCATCTGTCGCGCTTTTCCGAAGAGCTCATTCTCTGGTCCTCCGCCCAATTCGGTTTCGTCGAGCTCTCCGACAGCTTCTGCACCGGTTCCTCCATAATGCCGCAAAAGAAAAATCCGGACGTCCCTGAGCTGGTGCGTGGCAAGAGCGCACGCGTCTTTGGTCACCTGATGGCCCTGTTGACTCTTATGAAGGGCCAGCCCCTGGCGTACAACAAGGATAATCAGGAGGACAAGGAACCGCTGTTTGACACGGTGGATAACCTCAAGGGTTCCCTTCGTGTATTTGCCGACATGGTGCCCGCCATCGGTTGCCGCCGCGACAGAATGCGTGCCGCGGCTCAGCAGGGCTTCGCCACGGCCACCGACCTGGCGGACTACCTGGTACGGGACGGGATGCCTTTCCGGGATGCCCACGAAGTGGTGGGCAAGGCCGTCGCCCTCTGCGTGGAAAAGGGATGTGACCTTGCCGATCTGACCCTGGCGGAACTGCAGGGTTTCTCCGCTGGTATAGGGGCGGACGTCTTTGAGGTCCTGACGCTGGAGGGTTCGGTCGCCGCCCGCAACCATATCGGCGGTACCGCCCCGGAACAGGTAAAAGCAGCGATCGCGCGGGCTCGCCAGCGCCTGATAGGTTAAAGGTTTCGTCTTCAGGTGAAACAGCACCGGATGCCGATTTTCTAGGCCTTCACGCCGGCATTCCGTCACCGTCACCCCTTCGTCTCCGCCGGCATTTCAGCTGTCTCTGGTACTGAATCCCAAAATCGACCTGGATTGCGCCGCATTCACATCTGGTATTAAAGCTTTCGCTGGATCTGCCGTTTATAGCTGCAGGAATTAAATGGGGATCCGTCTCATGACAAATAATGAAAACAACGAATTCCCGGAGCAGTGGTTCCAGGAATGTCCCGTTGCCATGCTGACTCTGGATAGCCGCGGTCATATCCACCAGGTCAACCGTGCGCTTCAGGAACTCATCGGCGTCGATCCCGAAGAGCTGACGGGACACAACGCCGAAACCCTCCCTTACCCTAACCTGCGGGGTTTGTTCGACGGTGCCGGTCAATTTCAGCTTACGGACCCTGACAGGGGCATACGCTGGTACCAGTGTGTGGCGCGCGACATCCCGGCCTCCGGCACCGTTATGCACTGTTTTCAGGATGTTACGGAAATAGTTCATCTGCAGGAAAAGAACGGCCAGCTGCGTCAGCAACTTGACGATCTGGCGATTACCGACGCACTGACCGGCATGGCCAACAGCCGCGCCCTCAATCGTGCCCTTAACGCCCAGGTAACCCGCAGCCGCCGTTACCATAACCCTCTCAGCCTGGCGGTGGTGGAGGTGAACCTGGGAGATTCGAAGCTGGCCCCGTCGGATGAGGTGCTACTGGCGGTCAGCCGGTTCCTGCGCGATCGGCTGCGCTGGGTTGATGTGATCGCTCGCGTGAATGAAAACCAGTTCGTACTGGTGCTGCCGGAAACCACCATCGACGACGGACGAAGACTGCTGAACAAGATTCATCAGGGTTTTACCGATACGGAATTGCTCGACGGGGTTGCCCGCCAGTCGGTCCGTCTCTATATCGGTCTGGCGGAGTGGCAAAAAGGCAACGACGCCCGGCTGCTGACGAAGAGGGCAATGGAGGCGCTGGCGATGGAAAAAGAGGCCGACACCTCCTCGTAGGCCTGATGGTTAGCTCCCAATGGCAAAGGCGGTTGATTTCCGGGACGGTATAGGTCGCAAAGAGATCAGTCTGGTCCGCCGTCGTTTCCTCGGTCTGCAGCGGGAACGACTGCGCAGGATCGAGGCCGAACTGTCCCCCGCCCAGCGCGACTACCTCAACCTCCTGCCGCTGCTGTTCCACATCAACCACCCGCTGCTCCCCGGCTTCGTGGGCAGCGAAACCCCGGCCGGGGTGGTGGACTACTCACCCTCAAGGGCGATAATACGCACCGCCCGCAAGATGAGCCGCAGCTTTTCCTATAAAAAAAGGGCGCGCCGGCGTTACCCGATACAGGGCATCTATATCATGGGCAGTATCGGCAGTATCGCGCACACCTCCGGCAGTGACTTCGATGTCTGGCTCTGTTTTGACCCGAAGCTGAAGCCGGAGCAATTGGACGCCCTCAGGGAAAAACGGATCAAGCTGGAGAAATGGGCCAAGGCCCTGGAGCTGGAGGTACATATCTTCATCATGGACGTGGACGCCTTCCGCCGCGGTGACCGGGAAGCCCTCTCCCACGAGAGCAGCGGCACCACCCAGCGCCATCTGTTGCTGGAGGAGTTCTACCGTACCGGCATCCTGCTGGCGGGACGCCACCCCATCTGGTGGCTGGTACCACCGGAGGAGGAACACAATTACAGTGAATACGTGCGCATGTTGCTGCGAAAGCGCTTCGTGGATGAGAGGGATTGTCTCGACTTCGGCGGACTTGAGAACACGCCGGCGGATGAATTTTTCGGAGCCGCCCACTGGCAACTCTACAAGGGCATCGAGGCGCCCTATAAGGCTTTGCTCAAGCTGCTGCTGATCGAGGCCTACTCCCGGGACTTTCCCGATATCCGCTGGCTTTGCCAGGTCACCAAAGAGTCGCTGTATGCCGGCAATCTGAACACCAACGAGCTGGATCCCTATCTGCTCCTCTACCGCCGTGTGGAGCAGTATCTGCGGGAGCGAAATCAGTTGGAACGTCTGGAACTGGCCCGCCGTTGCTTCTATTTCAAAACGGAACAGACCCTCAGCCGGGCGCAGATACTCAAAACGGAAAAGTGGCAGCGGGAATTTCTGCTCTCGCTGGTGGGCGAATGGCAATGGGACAAGGCCCGACTTATAACCCTGGACACCCGAAACGACTGGAAAATCGACCAGGTTCTGGAGGAGCGCAACACCCTGGTACGGGAGCTTACCAGCAGCTACCGGGTATTAACCGAATTCTCCCGAACCCACGCCTCCTCAGGACAGATCGATCCCGAGGAACTGAATCTCCTCGGCCGCAAGCTTTTTACCGCACTGGAGAAGCAGCCAGGAAAGATCGACAGTATCAACCCGGGGATTTCGCGCAACCTGGTGGAAAAGTATCTCTCCCTTCACTTCAATCGCTGGGAACAGGGGGAAGAGCGCTGGACACTCTATCGCGGCGAGGTGAACGAGGGGTCAGCCCGTTCCGCAATTCCGGTGAAAACCACCGCCAGCCTGCTGGAGATGCTGGCCTGGATCCACCTCAACGGCCTGGCCAGCCGCAGTACGGTGATCGCGTTGTTTCCGGCGGATTCTCCGGTGGCCCCGAAAGAGCTCCACTCGCTGCTCAACTGCCTGCGCCGCAACTACACCTTTCCCCACCCTCAGGTAGTGAGCATGAAGGCCCTTTCCGGCCCTGCCCACGCCACCTCCTGCACCTTGTTCGTCAATACCGGCACGGATCCCATGGAACATCTCTCCAAGGAGGGCAAACAGCTAACCAGCGATCGCAGCGACCCCCTGAGCTTCGGCGCCAATCACAGCTGTCTGGTAAAGAGCGTGGATGCCCTGTTGACCACAAGTTGGGGCGAAGTGCTGCTGACCCAACAACAGAACACCAGCGGTCTGGCCGAGTCCCTCTGCCACTACCTGCGTCTGACGCTGCAGATCCGCCCGCGGGCGGTCCCGCCGGAGGTAACCGCTTTCGGCTTCGCCTCGATCCGGGCCACGTCGATCGCACATCGGGCGGCGCGGCTATTCAATGACGCATGTCACCATCTGGGGCCGGGCGGTGTCGGCCCGGAAGGTCGCTTTCTCTTTCGGGCGGATGACGATTTCTACCTGGTTCAGAAGACCGCAGATGAATTCGGTTATCTCACATTCGGGACGCAGGAAGAGTTGCTGGAAGAGCTGGCACAGCCCCAGCACTGTTTCCGTCCTGTGGTCATCGACCAGGGGCTGCTTGACGAGACCCCCCTGCCCGCCCTGCTGCAGCAAAACCGCGAAGGCAGTATTCAGCTCTTTTACTATAGCGGCAAAGAGGGGATCACCCTCTATGTCCTCGACGAGCAGGGGGCGCTGTTTACCCAGATCATACGAGGCAGCAGCGAACGCCAGTTGCTGGACCGGGAGCAACGTTTCTTTAACGAACTGAACATGTTGCGCAGCCTGCGCTCCGGCCAGTATGACCACCAGCAACTGCTGTCTGTTCCGGAATATTACAAGTTGAGTCGTGATCGGGACGGATTCTGGCATATGAAAACACTCGACCCGCCCCGTAGCCGTATCGCGGAGGAGTATCTGGATCTACGCCTGATCACCGAGGGGTTGGACCTGCGGCAGTCACCCCATCTTCTGATCTGCGGCAACCGGGAGTTCAGTTCCCTGGAATACGGCGCTGAGCTGTTTCACGAGGCGGCCCGCCATATCGTTGACCAACGCGGGGAGCAGAATCTCTACCCGATCTACCTCACCGGGCTGGAATTCTCCAGCTCCTCCTTTGAATCCAGCTGGTCGACCATTGAACTGCTTAATCTCAAGAAGCGTCTGGAGCGGCGGCTAAATCAGGCACTGGACGATATCATCAGTCCCTGACGCAGACGGTATATCCACCAAACGGGGTTAACCCACCCATGGCACTCGGTTTATACTGGGGCCATTCATCAAGATATCGGAGCACCCGTCATGTCCACCCGCCTGCTCAATCTTTCCCGGTTTCTGCTGCTCGTTGTTATTCTCGCCGTCACCCAGTCCGGATGCGGGCAGAAGGGGGCTCTTTATCTGCCGGATGACAACTCGCGGCAGGAAGAGGAAGACCGCCGCTAATACCAAACAACCGCCCCTACCGATCACTCGCCGCCGGCGATAGCAATCACCGTGAAAATCGAATTTACCAAGATGCATGGTCTCGGCAACGACTTCGTCGTCATCGATGCAACCCGGCAAAAGATCGAACTGAGCGGCGATCAATGCCGGCATATAGCCGAGCGTCGCTTCGGGGTCGGCTGCGATCAGATCCTGTTGGTGGAGCCGCCGCGCGATACAGTAACCGATTTTCACTATCGAATTTTCAACGCAGACGGTTCGGAAGTGGAGCAGTGCGGAAACGGTGCCAGGTGTTTTGCACGCTTTGTTCACGACCAGGGGTTAACGGATAAAAAAGAAATCGATGTCGGTACCCTGGCGGGAAATATCCGGCTCTATCTGGAAGCAAACGGACAAGTCCGCGTGAACATGGGCGCGCCCATACTGGAGCCGGAGCGCATCCCTTTCCAGGCGGAGCACTTCTCCACCGACTACGACATCGAGGTGGCTGACCGGCACTATCAGATCGGCGCCGTTTCCATGGGAAATCCCCACGCCGTCCTCCAGGTGGGAGACGTCGACTCGGCGCCAGTGCAGGAGTTGGGGGCGCTGCTCGAGGTACACCCCCGCTTCCCCCGCAGAGTGAACGTAGGATTTATGCAGGTTCTGTCCCGTAACCATATACGTCTGAGGGTATTCGAACGGGGTACCGGAGAAACCCTTGCCTGCGGAACCGGCGCGTGTGCGGCGGTGGTCAGCGGCCAGATCCGGAATCTGCTGAATGAAGAGGTAAAGGTCAGCCTACGAGGCGGCGATCTTGTGATAAAGTGGCAGGGAGGAGATGCGCCGGTCTGGATGACAGGTCCGGCAGTTTCTGTCTACAAGGGGAGTATTGAACTATGAGCCCGCACCCGGACGAAAACAAAATACCAGAAGAGCTGGAACAAACGGTTGTCGATTACCTGAATGACCATCCGGACTTTTTTGAACACCATCCCGGACTGTTGAGCTCCCTCGATCTCGCCCACCAGAGTAACGGCACTTCATCTCTGATCGAACGTCAGGTCAAAACCCTGCGCGACGAGGCCTCGCGTTACAAACAACAGCTCGACGCACTGATGGTGGTAGCTCGGGAAAACGAGGAAATCAATCAGCGTCTTCACGATCTGACGCTTACCCTGATCGATACCATCGATTTCGATGAGGCCATCAACGCCCTGCAGGACAAACTGTACGATGATTTCAAGGCGGAGGGTGTGGAGTTTCATCTCTTCTCCCACTATGACGAAGAGGCCAATCCGGACCTGGATGGCTTCAAGGATTTCCTTGAGAAGGGCAAACCCTGGTGCGGCCAGCTGGACCCGGAAAAACGCACCTATCTGTTCGGACCGCAGGCGGAGGATATCCAGTCCACCGCCATGATACCTATCGAAGGAGAGGGTGTTCTGGGTGTACTGGCCATCGGCAGCAGCGATATCGACCGTTTTCATCCCGACAAGGGAACGGAGTACCTTACCCGCCTGGGCGACATCATCAGTAAGACCCTGGAGGTGGTATCCGAACCCGGATTCTGATGACCGTAGAAAACCCTCTGCAGCACTGGATCGACCGCTTTCTTGACCACCTGCGCCATGAGCGCCGCCTGTCGCCCCTTACCCTGAAGAACTACGCCGTCGACCTGGAACAGATCCGAGCATGGTGCGCCGGCGAGGGAATAACCTCCTGGACACATCTGGATCAGCACCAGGTCCGCAGTTACGTGGCCAAACGCCACCGGGGCGGACTTTCGGGCAAAAGCCTGCAGCGGGAACTTTCCACCCTGCGCAGCCTGTTCCGTTATCTGCTGAGGGAGGGCGAAGCGGAGGCCAATCCGGCCCAGGGGGTACGCGCCCCCAAAGTGGGTCGCCGACTACCGGCCACCCTTGATGCCGACCAACTGAAGCGGTTGCTGGACACCCCCGCTGAAACCGCGCTGGAACAGCGTGACCTGGCCATGATGGAACTGATCTACTCCTCCGGTCTGCGCTTGGCCGAGCTGGTCTCCCTGGATCTGAGTGATATCGATCTCAGCGGTGATGCCACGCTCGAGGTAACCGGCAAAGGGGCCAAGAGCAGGCAGGTTCCGGTAGGCCGCAAGGCGCGGGAGTCCCTGAGGTGCTGGCTGCAGGCGCGGGACGATCTGGCCGCCCCGCAGGAGACGGCGCTGTTTGTCAGCCGGCGCGGAACCCGGATCCACCCACGCACCGTCCAACAACGCCTGAAGCGCTGGGCTGTCGCCCACGGCGCCACCCGCAACCTCCATCCCCATCTGCTGCGCCACTCCTTCGCCAGTCACCTGCTGGAATCCTCCGGCGACCTGCGCGCGGTGCAGGAGCTCCTGGGTCACGCCGATATCAGCACCACCCAGATCTACACCCATCTCGACTTCCAGCATCTGGCCCGGGTCTACGACCAGGCCCATCCGCGGGCGAAAAAGAAATAGCAGACCCGTCGGCCTGTATTCGACGCAAGGACAACAGGTCATTCCGAACGGAAGCCGCGCCTTTGCGTCTCTAGGCCAAGTTAAGTACCGGCCTTCTCCGGTTGCAGAGGGGCCCCGCAATACTTGCAATGACTGGCGTCCGCGTCATGCCCGTCCCTGGAACAGGAGGGGCATGCCCCGATTTGCATGGAATGGCGCACTGACCGGGCTATTTCCAGAGCGAATATACCGGTGGGGATGATGATCAGGCTGTAGCCGAGCAGCATGGCAATCGCCGCTACAACCTGCCCCAGCAGGGTTTGCGGTGCGATATCGCCGTAGCCGACGGTAGTGACGGTAACGATAGCCCAGTAGAAGCCGGCGGGAATGCTGGTGAATCCACTCTCCTCCCCCTCAATCACGTACAGCATGGCGCCGAGAATGAGGGAAATGATCAGTACCGTGGCAAAAAACACCATGATCTTGTGGCGAGTGGCCCGCAGCGCCCGCATCAGCGCCATCACCTCTTCCAGATAACGGGCCAGCTTGAAGATACGAAATATCCGCAACAGGCGTATGGCGCGTATCACCATCAGCGACTGGGTTCCGGCAAATATCAACCCCAGGAAGAACGGCAGAATCGCCAGCAGATCGATAATGCCGAAAAAGCTCCTGGCATAATGCAGGGGGTGGCGGACACTCCATAACCGCAAAATATACTCAACGGTAAACAGCAGCGTTATAACCACTTCGGCAACACGCAGATAGGCACCATACTCCAGCCGTATCGACGTCACGCTCTCCAGCACAACCGCCAAAACCGAAATCAGGATGCTCACCAGCAACAGTTCGTCGAACAGCTTCCCGGCCGGGGTTTCCGCCAGAAAAATGATGTCATGCAGACGGCGGCGGAGCGGGTTACGTCTATCTTGTGTATCAAGTTCGGTCATCTGCTTCCCTCCGTTTCAACCGTAACCGATGCCCATGGGATTGAAAAGAATGTTTTTGCCCGGAACCGGTCGTAAAAACACCCGGCGGTAATTTGAAATGCGCTTCGTTCCCCCTGTTTATAACCGAATCTGCGACAACCCCCTTGAAATCCTTCTTGATTTTCACCATTTGTGTTCGGGTAAAATAGACGGTTTTCCGGAATCAAGGACATTCAGCGTGGAGCCACTCAAGGGCACGACCATTCTTTCCATACGACGCGACGGTAAAGTGGTGATCGGCGGCGACGGCCAGGTCTCCATGGGCAATACCGTTATGAAGGGCAACGCCCGGAAAGTGCGTCGACTCTATAAAAACCAGGTACTGGCGGGTTTTGCCGGAGCGACGGCGGACGCCTTCACCCTTTTCGAGCGGTTTGAGGCGAAGCTGGAAAAACATCACGGCCACCTCACCCGCGCGGCAGTGGAACTGGCCAAGGACTGGCGCACCGACCGCATGCTGCGGCGGTTGGAGGCGTTACTTTGCGTGGCGGACGCCAGTGCCTCCCTGATCATCTCCGGGACCGGCGACGTCATAGAGCCGGAAGCGAGCCTGATGGCCATCGGTTCCGGCGGTGCCTATGCCCAGGCGGCGGCCCGGGCACTACTGGAAAATACGGAGTTGGGCGCTCGGGAGATCGTGGAAAAGGGGCTCTCCATCGCCGCCGACATCTGCGTCTACACTAATCACAACCTGGTCATTGAAGAGCTGGAATGTTGATATAGCCGTATCTACAACCCAGGCAGGAAACCTGAAAACCCACTGATCAGAAAGGATATCTGCCGTTCGACCGGAGAAAGGCAGCGATATCGCTCAAACTGCCACGGGTAACGAAAGGATCTTTCCGTAGTCCATACAGAGACCTGTTTTCGAATTTTTCATGCAAAAGATAATATGTCTGAAATAACCCCCCAAGAGATCGTCCGCGAGCTGGACAAACACATCATCGGCCAGGCGGCCGCCAAGCGCGCCGTGGCTATCGCCCTGCGCAACCGCTGGCGTCGCGCCCAGCTGGATCCGGAACTGCGCAACGAAATCACCCCGAAGAATATCCTCATGATCGGCCCCACCGGGGTCGGTAAAACCGAGATCGCCAGACGCTTGGCGCGCCTGGCAAATGCCCCTTTCATTAAGATTGAGGCGACAAAATTCACCGAGGTGGGGTATGTCGGCCGTGATGTGGAGTCGATCGTCAGGGATCTGGCGGATTCGGCCATGAAAATGGTTCGCGAGCAGGAACTGGTAAAGGTGCAGGACAAGGCGGCGGAAGCGGCCGAGGAACGGGTGCTCGACGCCTTGTTACCCCGCCCCACCGTCTCCAGCTGGGAAGAGGAGAGCCGTCCGCTGGCGGAGAACTCCCCCACCCGGGAAAAGTTCCGGCAGAAGATCCGCGACGGCGAAATGGATGACAAGGAGATCGAGATCGAGGTCTCGGCAGCCCAACTGGGCGTGGAGATCATGGCGCCCCCGGGTATGGAAGAGATGACCAGCCAGCTACAGGGGCTGTTTCAGAACATGGGCAGCGGTCGTACCCGCAAGCGCAAACTGCGCATCAAGGACGCCCTCAAGATCCTGCAGGACGAGGAGGCGGCTAAACGCATTAACGACGAGGATCTGAAGCTGCGCGCCCTGGAGATGGTGGAGCAGAACGGCATTGTGTTCCTTGACGAGCTCGACAAGGTCGCCAGCCGCGCCGAGTACGGCGGGCCGGATGTCTCCCGGGAAGGTGTGCAGCGGGACCTGCTGCCGTTGGTGGAGGGGTGTACCGTTTCCACCAAACAGGGGATGGTGAAAACCGACCATATTCTTTTCATCGCCTCCGGCGCCTTCCACCTGGCCAAACCCTCCGACCTTATTCCGGAGCTGCAGGGACGTCTGCCGATCCGGGTCGAGCTGGACGCCCTTTCGACCGACGATTTCGAGCGTATCCTGACCGAACCCGATGCCTCCCTCACCGACCAGTACCGGGCTTTACTGAAGACCGAAGACATCGCTATCGAGTTTACCGGGACGGGGATACGGCGTATCGCCGAGATCGCCTGGCAGGTGAACGAAAGTACCGAGAATATCGGCGCCCGCCGGCTGCACACGGTGATGGAGCGGCTCCTGGAAGGGATCTCCTTTACCGCCTCGGAACTGCCGGGAACAACGGTGACGATCGATGCGGAATATGTGGATAACAACCTCTCGGAACTGGCCTCGAACGAGGATCTGAGCAGGTTTATATTGTGAGTGCACGTGATCTGAGGTTTACAGCACCTTGCACTGAAAAACCAACAGGGGTCGTTGTCCTCACCGCCACGCCCCGGATCCGGAGTATCAATAAATGAGTGAACATACACCAACCGAACTTAATCTTCATCGCCAGTCCAAGGTTCTGGAAATCACCTTCGACGACGGCTCTCACTTCAACCTGCCGTGTGAATACCTGCGGGTATACTCTCCCTCCGCCGAGGTGCAGGGGCACGGTCCGGGCCAGGAAGTATTGCAGCTGGGCAAAGAGGATGTGGCCATTGAACAGATCACCCCGGTGGGCAATTACGCCGTCTGCCTGCACTTCGATGACGGCCACAACACCGGCATCTACTCCTGGGATACCCTCTACAAACTCGGCAAGAACCACGACCAGAACTGGCAGCGCTATCTTCAGCGCCTGGAAGCGGCCGGGCACAAGCGTAAAGGCAGCGACGCCTAGCTAGCTTGAGGCGGGAAAACGTATTTGACTCCTTCTTCGGCAATATTCTCTGCGCCTGGACGTCTCTGCGGTTAAAATGGCTGGTACAAACTGAATTATCCTGAAAAGGCTCAGCATGACGGAAAAAGATACGACACACTTCGGATACGAAGAGGTGCGAACCCAGGAAAAGGCCGGGCGGGTACGCCAGGTGTTCGATTCGGTGGCTACACGTTATGACCTGATGAACGATCTCATGTCATTGGGGATTCACCGCCTGTGGAAACGCTTCGCGGTTGAGCTGGCCGGGATCCGGCGCGG
Source organism: Sedimenticolaceae bacterium (assembly GCA_050291465.1). Classification (GTDB taxonomy): domain Bacteria; phylum Pseudomonadota; class Gammaproteobacteria; order Chromatiales; family Chromatiaceae; genus CBFDBF01. The sequence goes on from JBNKJV010000009.1 coordinate 94,210, forward strand.
ACAGCATATCCTTGACCTTGCCTCCGGCACCGGCGATCTGGCGGCCCGGTTTGCCGGCCTGGTCGGCCCGGACGGGCTGGTGGTCATGACCGACATCAACTCCGCCATGCTCGAACAGGGACGCAACCAGATGCTGGATCAGGGCATCGTGGGCAATGTGAAATATTCTCAGGTCAACGCCGAAGCCATCCCATTTCCGGACAACAGCTTCGACTGCGTCACCATCGGTTTTGGTCTGCGTAACGTCACCGATAAGCAATGCGCCATCCAGGAAATGTTCCGGGTATTGAAGCCGGGCGGGCGCGCTCTGGTGCTGGAGTTCTCCCATCCCCGGGGCGAGCCGCTAAAAGCCGCCTATGACCTCTACTCTTTCAAGGTTCTGCCGATACTGGGAAAACTGGTGGCGAACGACGAGGCGAGCTATCGCTACCTGGCCGAATCCATCCGGATGCACCCGGACCAGGAGACCCTGAAGGGGATGATGGAGCAGGCCGGTTTCGAACGCTGCGACTACCATAACCTTAGCGGCGGTATCGTAGCGGTTCACCGCGGATTCAAACTCTGAACATAAACGAACTACAAGAGGATCGTAGCATGGCATCTGCTACGGCCCTGAAAAACGACTCTGCCATGGCTATGCATTAATGAGCATTTCCGAATTTGCCTACGCCAGCCTCGAAGAGGCCTTTAACCGGTATCTTGCCCTGGATCCGGCGGCGAAGGAACGTATGTGGCAGTTGCATGGCCGTGCAATCGCCCTGGAGCTGCGCGGGCTCGATACAATCCTGTACTTCATCCCCGGTCCCGGCCGGTTGCAGCTCCTGACACGCTATGAAGGAGATCTCGATTGCTCACTGAGCGGAACGCCGATTGCTTTGCTGCAACTGTTGCAGCGCCAGGCCGAGTCCGCGCCGACAATCCCGGAGGAGGTCGCGATCTCCGGCGACAGGGAGCTGGCCCAGCGTTTCATTGCCATTCTGCAAACCACCGACATCGACTGGGAGGGTCAGCTCTCCCGCTACACCGGGGAGCTGTTCGCCCAGGAGGTGGGCAGGGTTGTCCGGGGCGGAATGGCATGGGGCGAGCACATCGCCAGTACCCTGAGCAACGAACTGCAACAAATGCTGCAGGAGGAGAGTGGCCCGTTGCCGAAGCCGGAGGAATTCGTCGCCTTCCGCAGCGAAATCGACCGCGTGCGTGACCGGACTGAACAGATGGGCGCGCGGATTGCCGCATTGACCGCCCCCGCCCGCAAAAAAAGCTCCCGCAAACGTAACAAGGGGCCGCAATGATTCGTTCCCGCCAGGCACTGCGGCTGCTGCATATCAACTGGATCCTGCTCCGGCATGGGCTGGACGAGGTTATCCTGGCGACCCACCTGTTCCGTCCTTTGCGTTTCATACTCTATCTCTCGCCCTGGTACTGGCTGCGGCGCAATCAACTGCCCCCTTACCCGGTACGAATCCGCCGTGCTCTGGAGGACCTGGGCCCCATATTCGTCAAATTCGGACAGATACTCTCCACCCGCCGCGATCTGCTGCCGGACGATATCGCCGATGAGCTTGCCAAGCTGCAGGACGCTGTACCGCCGTTTCCCGGCAGCGAGGCACGGGCACAGATAGAGGCCGCTTTCGGCCACCCCATCGAAAAGGTCCTGGACGACTTCGATGAAACCCCCATGGCCTCCGCGTCCGTCGCCCAGGTCCACGCCGCGACCCTGAAGAGCGGAAAAAAGGTGGTGGTAAAGGTGCTGCGCCCCGGTATTGAACGGGTAATCCGGCGGGATGTCGAGCTGCTTTATCTGGTCGCGGGTCTTGCCAATCGCTACTGGAAAGACGGTCGGCGACTACGGCCGCTGGAGGTGGTCCAGGACTACGAGAAGACCATCTTCGATGAGTTGGATCTGCAACGGGAGGCCGCCAACGCCGCGCAGCTGAGGCGCAACTGGGAGGGAAGCGACCTGCTGTTCGTCCCCGACGTCTACTGGGATCTTACCCGCAAGAACGTGCTGGTCATGGAACGAATATCAGGGACCCCGGTAAGCGACATCGAGTCCCTGAAAGCGCAGGGTATCAGCATGCGCCAGTTGGGGGAGCAGGGGGTGGAGATATTCTTTACCCAGGTGTTCCGCGACAACTTCTTTCACGCCGACATGCACCCCGGCAATATATTCGTAGAACCGAGCGGCCGCTATATCGCCGTGGATTTCGGCATTGTCGGCTCCCTGACCCCGGAAGATCAGCGCTACCTCGCGGAGAATCTGCTCGCCTTCTTTAATCGCGATTACCGCCGGGTGGCACAACTGCATGTGGAATCGGAGTGGGTGCCCAAAGGCACGCGGGTGGACGAGTTCGAATCCGCCATCCGCACCGTCTGTGAACCTATATTCAACAAACCCCTGAGCGAGATCTCTTTCGGCAACTTTCTGCTTAACCTGTTCCAGGTGGCCCGCCGCTTCAACATGGAGGTACAACCTCAGCTGGTGCTGCTGGAGAAGACCCTGCTCTACATCGAGGGGCTCGGACGTCAGCTCTATCCGGAGCTCGACCTCTGGTCCACCGCCAAGCCCTACCTCGAACGCTGGATGGCGGATCAGGTTGGGCCCAAGGCCTTTGCCCGCAAACTGCGCAAGAACCTTCCCACCATCACCGAGCACGCCGCCGACATGCCTCTGCTCCTGCACCGGGTGCTGCGGGACGCCTCCGAGGGCCGTCTGGAGGTCAACTGGAAGTCTGAGGACCTGAACCGGCTTCGCCGGGAACTCAGGGAGAATCATCGGGTAACGATCTCCGCCATCAGCGGCGGGACCATGCTGATATCCGGCACCCTGCTCCTTACCCTCGGTCCCAGCATCCTGCTGTCGGCAGCGGTAACCACCACCGCCGGCATCGCCCTGGCCGGCACCGGCGGACTGATACTGTTGCAGACCTGGCTGGGCAATCGCTGAATTATTCCCGGTAGGCGAGATTTCCGGCCCGGCCAATACCCGACAAATGTTCTTTTATGTTGGCCGGATGTAACGAATAATAGGGCATTGGCAAATGGGAGAACCTATCATGAGAATCGGTCTGTTTTTCGCAACTTTTTTACTCTTTTCCGCCACATCATGGGCTTTGGATGTGGAAGGCGTCGATGTACCTGAAACGGCAACCGTCTCCGACAAGGCACTGCAGCTAAACGGCGCCGGGGTCCGCACCAAGATGTTTTTTGATATCTATGTGGGCGCGCTCTATCTCCCCGGCAACGCCACGACAACCGCCGGCGTTCTCGATATGCCCGGGCCCAAGCAGGTATCCATGACCTTTCTCTACAAGGAAGTGGACCGGGAAAAACTGGTCAATGGCTGGGAAGAGGGTTTTAGCCTTAATCAACCGGAAGAGGAGATGGCCAGACTGAAGGACCGCCTGCAGCAGTTCAACGACCTGTTTATTACCGCGCATAAGGGAGATGTCTTCGTCTTCAATTTCCTTGCCGACGGCTCCACCAGCGTCATATTGAACGGCAAGGAAGCGGGAACCATCCCGGGGGCCGATTTTCAGCGGGCGCTGCTGTCGGTATGGCTGGGTGATAAACCGGCGGATAAAGATCTTAAAAAGGCGATGCTGGGAAGCTGAAGTATTTCTCTGCTTGGGTGGGGCGAAGCCCCGCCCTCGTGGGAGCCACGGGTTATCCCTTAATCTCCCGCAACACCTCATTCGCCAGCTGTTCCATCCGCTCCAGACCGACATCGGCCTTCTCCAGGAACTTCTTATCCATTTTTTCCGGTCTGGCCCACTGCATACCCTTTATGCGACATCGCTTGGCCAGCTTGTCGATCCCCAGATCCTCCAGCGCAAATCCCAGCTCTGTCCATAGCACGGAAAGTTCCGCTTCCGTTCTATGGGATTTTTTACCCGTCTCCTTGAGCTGGCGCATATAAACCGCCGTCCTGCGAGCCGCGACAATAACCTTACGTAAAGCGGCAACGGACTCTTTCTTGCGATCATCCTTCGCCCGCTTCAGATTGGACACCCACCTGCCAGCGTGTTTTATAAGCTCCCACAGGGATATTTCGGAAAGGATTTCTATCATCTGCTTGCGCTGGTTAAAAAAGCGTCCCGACGGGCGAATTTAACGGGACCCGTCACCGGCCGATAATATCGGAGGCGCCCGAGGTAAAAAATTGATTGTAGAACTGTTTTGCGGTCCTGCCGCTCCGGGAGGCCCTTTGCTGAGAAAACCGCAGTGCCTCCGCGTGGAGCTGTTCCCTGTCCCCCGGGTACTCCGGAAAATAGCTGTCAACTATCCGCAGATACTCCTCTCTGCTCGGCGGATAAAAGGAGATCCACAATCCGAAACGGTCGGATAGGGAGATCCTCTCTTCAACCGCGTCGGAATAATGCAGTTCTCCGCTCACCAGACCGGAATCCAGATTATCCTTCATATATTCCGGCATAAGATGCCGTCTGTTAGAGGTAACGTATAGAAGCACGTTTTCCGGCGGCTTCTCTATGGAGCCCTCCAGAACCGTTTTCAATGCCACGTACGAATTATCATCCTCCTCAAAAGAGAAATCATCGCAGTAGACGACAAATCTATAGGGCATCTCCCGCACCTCGTCCACGATCTCCGGCAGATTGATCAAATCGATTTTATAGATCTCGATCAATCGCAGTCCTCGCGAAAGATATTCATTCAGAATCGCCTTGATAAGCGAGGATTTACCCGTGCCCCTGGCGCCCCAGAGTAGCGCGTTGTTTGCCGGCAGGCCTGAGATAAACCTTTCGGTATTGGCGATTAGATCCGCTTTTTGCCGGTCGATGCACACCAAAGAATGCAGGGCAATCGGATCAAGTTCCCGTACGGGTCGCAACTCCTTGGCGTGTGATCGGAAAACCGCCGCATGCACTTCGGACCAATCGATACCCATAATCATCGCCTCGATCTGACTTCGTGATCGAATTTGACCAAAAACAACAAACAGCCGCTACCCGGAATTTGAGATTCGGAGCCTCCAGGAATCAGATTCTATCGCTTTATTGCGCCGGTCCCCGATGGTCAGAAGTGGAAGACCGGGGGTGTATGGAGCGGGTTAAACGACTCCATAACGTCTTTTCTGATTTTATTTACATCGTCATCAGACAGCACACAGGCCAAATGTGCGGTTTCCAGCACAAAGATGATCTCCCTCACGCGCTGGTAGTGAAACGTATCTTCTATTCTATGCTTCATGAACAATGTACCAAGCACGATGATCAGGAGAATTATGACATAAATACTGAAAGGGGAAATGTCTACACGTATTTCCTGGGCACCGTGAAAATACATGATCAATATCGTTAGCAACAATGACATAGCACAAAAAAGAGGGAACCTGTCAAAGCGCAAATAACCTTTATAAATTTCTTCCGAGCAAAGTGCAATTTCAGGCTCCATATCCTCCGAATTCCACTCCCGATCATCTTCTTCCCTTTGCGAGATAACGTCGTCAATAATATTTTGGGACTTCAGTCTGGAACTCACACCTCGGAATAGAAACAAAATGGAAATCAACACAAGCGATGTACAAACGGCCCTGATCATATTCTCAGACACGGGAACAGAATCTCCCGAAAATTCAAAGAAACCGGCGCTCAACATCAAAAACACAATGTATAGAATGAGGATCGGCAGGGTATAGTAGAATAGCAACAGTATATATTTGGAGGCGTACCACATGGATGACGCCAGTCGTATATGGGCTTCATTCTTTATGATGTTAAAAGTACTTTCCGGATAGAAGAAGTGAATCCTTGTTTTCAGCTGATTTATAAAGGATTTGCTTCTGCTCTTGTCGTCGTTTTTCTCCTCGCCGTCATTCTTTTCGTCATCTTTCTTCTCAATTCTTGTATCCCACTTTATATATTCGAATAGATGCGCGAAATTCCTCGCTTCCAGATAATTCTTCAGATTCGAATACGGGAACTGCACGTCATCGGGGATCAGACCGTCTCCTTTGGCAATCACCCAATCGTTATACCCCATTACCTTTTTGCGAATTTTTATGAAGCTGTAATAGTCCGGCTCTTTCGGGTCCTGCCGGTACAAGAGATGACCCACGACATAGGACAATATGATGATGCCGATATAGATCCAGAATTTCAGACTTAATATCTCCCCGATATCTTTCAGCGACGCAAAAATCGCCTCAAACCCCTCCTCATCGGCCGGATAGATATAGTGCATGAAATTAATATATATAAAACCGATCAAAATCAGGGTACTTGCGACCAGGAATATGAATCCGGGAATCAAACAAGCCAAAAAATCCACGAAGAAATCGCGCACCCGTACGTTGAGCTTTACATCGGAAGACCTAAAAGGGGAAATCCTCATCGCCTGTAGTCCTTGTTTGCCGGGTTCCTGACGCGCGAACTGATCGCGTAGGCAGCAGAACGCGTAATACCGCCTCCCGGGGCAGATTCAGGTCGTGATGGACAGGATTGGGAAAGATATGCTCGCTCCATGAACAAAGTCTCCGGAGAATTTTCACCCGAGTATACCGCCCTTTTCCGCCCAAAGGCATCTCTAAGGCGTTACGCTGAACATCAAGACCGAAGGTTGTTCTTAATAACAATCGAGCTGTTTAGGACCCGCCGACCCACTCAGGAAAGTCGCCTGTTAAATCCTCCAATGATTATTTAGGATCTCGTCCCGTCGCTTCGATAGGACGCAGCGAATCGCATTCACCGCGCTATGAGCGTACAAGCCCCGCTTCGACCTCGTTCCGTTTCTCTTTTCCGGCCAGTGCCGCGATCAGCTCCAATGCGAAATCCATGGCGGTTCCCGGACCGCGGGAGGTGATAACCCGATCGTCCCGGACCACCGGTGCCGGATCCATCTCCACCCGGGGCAGATCCATGTTATCCAGAACACCCGGATAAGCCGTGGCTTTTTTGCCGTCCAGCAGACCGGCTCCGGCCAGCACCTTGGGTGCGGCGCAGATTGCGGCGGTATACCCGCCCTGCCCTCTGATTCGGGCGAGGATTTTGTGGATACGGGGGTCCCGATCCAGATGGTCGGCGCCAGGCAACCCGCCGGGCAGCACTATCATATCGAAGTCCTGATCAATAGCGGTATCCAGCACCGTATCAGGCACAAGTACCACACCGCGGCTGGCGGTAACAGGCCGGGCATCCAGTCCCGCTGTGATTACATCGATTCCCGCCCTGCGCAGCAGATCGATAACTGTTACTGCTTCAAGTTCTTCACAACCTTGGGCGAGAGGGACGAGGACCCTGGCCATTTATCATTTCCCCCGTGAAGCTGAATGAGTTCTGAGGTGCGTACAAGGCGAATGCCTTGGGAATCGAGCTGTGGCAGTTCCTGTTTCAGAACAGCGATAGTTTCCGGATAAGGATGACCGATTCCAATGGCGTAACCGCGACTACGAGCCAGTCGGATCAGTTGCCGGAACTGGCGGCCGATGGCCTCCGGATCTCGGTTATTATCCAGAAATACGTCACGCCGGGCCGCCGGCACCTGTTCTTCCTGTGCGACCTGCTCCGCCACCGTTTGCAGAGTGGTACGGCTATCCACAAAAAAAAGGTCCCCATACTCCCGTACACCTTTCATCAGCCACCCCATAGCCCCGGGATGCCGCGTGAGGAGACTTCCCATATGGTTATTCAACCCGGCTACGTGGGGAATGGCGTCCAGGTCCTCTTTTAGAGAATGCTGGAAATCCTCTTCCGTCATATGCAGTGTCAGCGCCCCCGGACCCAGGTTGTTGCCTGCATGGGACTCCATGGGCAGATGCAGCATGATCTCCTTATCGAGGCCGTAGGCACGCTCCGCGAGCCTCTTCGCGTGGGGCGTATGAGGCAGGAACGACAGGGTGACCGGGCCGGGCAACTCCAGCGCTTCCTCTCCCGTCAGCGACTCATTGCCTATGTCATCGATAATGATGGCGATTATCGGCCCGTTTTCGGCCTCCTCCGCCATGATCGACGACGCTGAAAAAAACAGTACCGCCAGGGCAAGAAATCCCTGGAACACACGCAGACCGCGGACGGTCTGTAGGATCACCTACCCTTGACCTCGGAGCAGATAGAGTCCCTTCAGCAGGTTGAGCGCTTCATGCAGTTGATAATCCTCCTCCAGAAGCTTGTCCTGATCCGCGGCATCGTTGCCGCCTTTCGATGATTCCGTTTTCTTGCCGTTGCCGTTTTTCAGATGGCGCGCCAGATCCGCTTCCTTCAATTGCTCAATTTCATTCTGTTCCTGTTTCGATACCTTGACCGGCTCCAGTTTGATATCGGGCTTGATCCCCTCTGCCTGGATGGAGCGGCCGGAGGGCGTATAGTAGAGTGCGGTCGTCAGCTTGATCGCCGCACCGCGAGTTACCTGCAAAACCGACTGTACGGAGCCCTTACCGAATGTTTGCGTCCCCATAATCAGCGCCCGCTTGTGATCCTGCAGGGCTCCGGCGACGATCTCCGAGGCGGAGGCGGAACCACTGTTGACCAGCACTACCATGGGCGCCCCCTGCAGAATGTCACCCGGGTTCGCCCGATACTCAAGCTCCGCGTCCGGCACCCGTCCTTTGGTGTAAACGATCATCCCCTCACTGAGAAAGGCGTCGCTCACCGACACGGCGCTGTTCAGAACCCCTCCCGGATTGTTGCGCAAGTCCAGCACCATTCCATTAATGCCCCCGTCCGACTGGGACTTCAACTCCTCTACCGCCTTTATCATGTCCTCAGTTGTTTGGGACTGAAAATGCGTAATACGCAGATAAGCGAAACCGGGTTCCAGGATACGGCTCTTGACGCTGTCCACCTTGATGACATCCCGCTCCAGGGTGATTCTCAGGGGCTTATCTTCATGTTCCCTGACGATGGTGAGGGTGATTTCGGTGCCGGGTTCTCCGCGCATGATGTTCACCGCTTCTGACAGGGTCATGCCTTTTACCGGTTTGTCATCGAGACGGATAATCAGATCACCCGCCTTTACACCGCCCCGTTGCGCGGGAGTATCATCGATGGGGGCGATCACTTTGACGAAGCCGTCCTCCATTCCCACCTCCATCCCGAGCCCACCGAAATTACCGGATGTGCCCACCTGCAACTCCTTGTATTCCTCGGCATTGAGATAGGTGGTGTGGGGATCGAGGCCGGAAAGCATACCCCGTATAGCCTGTTCCAGCAGTACGGTGTCATCCACCGGTTCAACGTAATCCTGCTTGATACGACCGAAGATCTCGGCGAAAACCCGCAATTCGTCCAGAGGGACGCTTTGTGACGCCTCTTCCTCCGGTGTTACCTGCGCCGCTAGGTCTGGAGCGGGAAGCAGAAATACCCCCAAGGCAATGCCCATTAGGAACGGCGATAGAACAGACAGCCTCTTTTTCATGTATAGATACCCGTTAACATTTCCAGTTTAATTCGGTCGGTGTCCGTCAGGCCACCCACCTTGTTACCTTTGGATGGTCTGCACCAGATCCCGGGATTTACCGGACGGCCGTTGTGTCTGACCTCGAAATACAACCCCGAATCCAAACGCCCTCCACTGCTGCCCACCAGACCTACCGGTTCGTCCGAGTCGACCCACTCTCCGGTCTCCTTGAACAGGGTCTGGTTGTGGCCGTAAAGGGTCATGTAGCCGTTGCCATGATCGATAATCATTAACAGACCGAACCCGCGCAGCCAATCCGCAAAAACCACCCGGCCATGATAGACCGCTCGAACCTCTGTTCCCTCTTTGGCGGAAATAACCACGCCATCCCAGAGCAGGCCGCTGCCTTTGTCTGTTCCGAAGCGCGCTGCCAAGCGGCCGGTGGACGGCCAGTTCATCCTACCTTTTGACGCAGGGAACGGATCCCGCGTCACCGGTTCCACCGGGCGTTCCGCCTGCTCTTTCTGAAGTCGTTCCAGCAGTTCCCTTAGGCCCTTCTCGTCCTGTTGTAATCCGCTCAGCTCCTGCCCCTTGCTGCGAATATCCGCCGTCAGTGCCGTCATTACCTCCGTGCGGCCGGCGCGCGCCAACTCCAGACGCTGAACATCCACCTTCTTCCGCTCCTGCAGATCAACCAGTCGTTTCTCCTCCAGAACGATTTGTGCTTCCGTACGCTGCAGCATATCAAGAATCCTTTCAATCTCGGCCGCTCGCTCAATTCGGGCACGGTTCAGATAATCGTAGTACACCATGATACGGCTGACCATGGCGGGATCCTGTTGATTGAGAAGGATTTTGACCCGCTCCTGGCGCCCCATGGCATATGCGGACCGGACCTGTTTCCTCAGTGCCTGCCGTTGCACGCTTAAAACTTTCCGCTGCTCCGCCTGTTCTTCCCGAAGACGGTTGAGCCGATTCCGCTGCCCCTGCAGCGCACCGCTCACCTGCCGCAGATCAAGGGCGGCGCGCCCGATCCGTTGTTCTGTGGAGCGTAACTCCTGTAACAGGGCCTGTCGGGTCTTTTCCACCGAGTCGAGGGAGGATTTCAGCTTGCCGATACGCTGACGTAACTGCTCCAGCCGCTCTTTCGCGGCATCTATATCTTCCGCACCCTGTACCGCGGGTACGGTCAGTATGAGCAGTAGGATAAAGACCGATTTCCAGGGCACTAGGATGCCATGGCTTCCGAAAAACTCATCAGGGAGCGCCCGGTCATATCGACGGGTTGTTCCAGGCCCATCATGTGCAACAGCGTCGGGGCGATATCACACAGGGCACCGTGCTCCCGCAACAACACCTGCCGACCCACGTAGATCAGGGGCACCGGGTTGTTGGTGTGCGCGGTATGGGGCTGGCCGGTAACGCGATCAATCATCTGTTCGGCATTGCCGTGATCGGCGGTAATAAGCAGTTCCCCGTCCGTACCGCCGAGGGCCTCGATGATCCTGCCCAGACACTGATCAACGATCTCGATCGCCTTCACCGCGGCCTGGTAGTTTCCCGTGTGTCCGACCATATCCGGGTTGGCAAAATTACAAATGATGGCGTCGTAGCTCCCGCTCTTTATGGCCGCTACGAGATTATCCGCCACTTCCGGAGCGCTCATCTCCGGCTGCAGGTCATAGGTTGCAACCTTGGGTGACGGCACCAGAATTCGTTCCTCACCCTCGAACACCTCCTCCCGACCGCCATTAAAAAAGAAGGTGACATGAGCGTATTTTTCCGTCTCGGCCAGACGCAACTGACGCAGGCCGTTGTCGGCCAGATACTCACCGAAACCGTTGGCAAGCCGCTCCGGAGGAAACGCAACCGGAATAGGGAAATCCTTGCTGTACTCGGTGAGACTGACATAAGCGGCCAGCCGCGGTGTGCTTGTCCTCCCGAAGCCATCGAATTCCACCTCTATGAAGGCGCGGGTCAGTTCCCGGGCCCGATCGGCGCGGTAATTCATAAAGACCACGGCATCCCCATCGCCGATCGACACCGGTTCCCCGATAAGGGTCGCCTTCACGAACTCATCCGTTTCATCTCTATCATAGGCGGCCTGCAACCCGGACGGGGCATCCGGAGCCATGTATTCCGCCCTTCCCAGGGTCAACATGTCGTAGGCCACCTGCACCCGTTCCCAGCGGTTGTCCCGATCCATGGCGTAATAACGGCCGATCAATGAGGCGATCCTGCCGCCGCCCGCTTCATCCATCACCCGTTGCAAGGCCTCCAACGAAGGCGCCGCACTTCGCGGCGGTGTATCGCGGCCGTCTAGAAAGGCGTGCACGAAAACCTGCTCGCAACCCCGCTCCACCGCCATCCGCACCATGGCATGGATATGCTCCTCATGGCTGTGCACCCCTCCCGGAGACAGCAGACCGAAGATGTGCAGGGCACCGCCCGCCGCCTTCGCTTTATCTATCGCCAGGGTAAGTGCCGGATTGCCGGCGAACTCTCCCGACTCCACCGCCCGGCTGACACGGGTAAACTCCTGGAACACGATTCGTCCGGCACCGAGGTTCAGATGCCCGACTTCGGAATTGCCCATCTGGCCTTCAGGCAGACCCACGTCGGATCCGGAAGTCCCGATAAGGGTATGGGGACACTCCTGCCAGAGACGATCCCAGACCGGGGTCCTCGCCGCCCGAATGGCATTGAAATCGTCGCTTTCACTATAGCCCCAGCCATCGAGAACCAACAGGACGACCGGTTTGGCAGTAGCTTTCATAAGACCCCAGCTCCAAGATAAATTGTTTATAAAACAGTTTATTAAAACATTTTTCCGGTATATTAACTAGGACCCGAAAAAGCAAAATATTTTCCCCATTCAGGGGAAAAACAGAGTATTATTGTATTAATCTGTTGTTATCTAAGGTTGCGGGCATGGAGCAGAAATTCAATAACCCCAAGACGTCTCTTATGGAGGCCGAGGACGATATCCCTACGGATTTTGAGGCATTACTGGAAGGAGACGAAGATATCGAACGGGCATCCCGTTCCCTGAAGGCCATGTCCCACCCCCTGCGCCTGAAAATTCTCTGCACACTCGGAGATCAGGAGGTGAGCGTCCAGGAGATCGTGGAGCAGGTGGGTACGTCGCAGAGCAATATCTCCCAGCATCTTGCGATCCTGCGGGATAAAGGGATTCTCGCCTCCCGCAAAGATGCCAATCGCGTTTTTTACCGTGTGAGCGACTCAAGGACCCTGCAGCTGATCGGCATGATGAGGGTCGTCTTCTGTCAACAAAAACACTGAGCGGTTACACCATTTAACACAAGCCGTTTTTCCCGGACCACCTACCCGGACTAGGCCATATTCCGTGATCCGGGGTAGAATCACTCCCTGTTTTTCAATCAATCATCTTACGCGTAATGGAACAACTTCTTGAATTTGCCGGAAACAACCTCGCGCTCGTGGCAGCGCTGGTGGTCATTCTCTTTCTTCTTGCTCAGAACCTCCTGACCGATATGGGCGGGAAATGGGTGGTCGACCCGCAGCGGGCAACCGAGTTGCTGAACCGGGAGGATGCGGTGGTGGTGGATGTCCGTCCCATGGCCGACTTTTCCAAGGGCCACATCATCAATGCCATCAACATTCCGATGAACGGTTTTAAAAACCAGATGACCCAGCTGGAAAAACACAAAGAGAAACCGGTCATCGTTGCCTGCCGCTCCGGTGCCCAGTCTCCCGCTGCCTGTAAGTTACTGCGCGGCAGCGGCTTCGAGCAAGTCTATAATCTGCAGGGCGGAATCCTCGCCTGGCAGAACCGCAATCTGCCTATCAGCCGCAAGAATAAGAAATGATTAGAACCTGTATTGTCCTATCAACCGGAAGCCATCTCGGAACAATCTCATGAGTGAAGAAACCCAAGCCCAACAAGAAAACGACCGCAATTTTTCCATACAGCGCATCTACACCAAAGATCTCTCCTACGAAGCCCCGAACGTTCCCGGCATCTTTACCGAGCAGTGGCAGCCCCAAACCGATCTTGATCTAAACACCGAGGTCAACGCTCTGGGCAATGACCATTACGAGGTTGTATTGAGGCTCACGGTTACCACCAAAACCAGCGACAAGGTCGCGTTTCTGGCGGAGGTACAACAGGCTGGCATCTTCCTGATCAAGGGCTGGGATCAGAATGAGATGGGGCCGATGATCGGCGCCTACTGTCCCAACATCCTCTTTCCCTATGCCAGAGAGGTGGTTACAACCCTGGTAGGCAAAGGAAGCTTTCCGCAGCTGGTGCTTTCGCCGATCAATTTCGATCTCCTCTATGCGCAACAGCTCCAGAAGATGCAGCAGCAACAGGCACAGCAGGCCGAGCAGACTGAAGCGGACTGAGAATACCGCATGGATAAGCCCCGTCCGAAGATCGCGGTTCTTGGCGCAGGTTCCTGGGGTACCGCCCTTGCCATATTGCTCAGCCGAAACCGCGCCGAGGTACGCCTCTGGGGTATTCCTGAAGAGGTAGCCGACCTCCTGCGTGACGGGGAAAACCGGCGCTACCTGCCGGGTTTGACCTTTCCCGATAGTTTGATACCCACGGACGATCTGGCAGCCGCCGTAGAGGATGCGGAGGAGGTGCTTTTGGCCGTTCCCAGTCACGCCTTCCGGTCTGTGCTGGAGCGAGCCGCACCCATGCTGGGCCAAAGCACCTCGGTAAGCTGGGCCACCAAGGGACTGGAACCGGGAAGCGCCCGACTGTTGAGTTCCGTGGCCGTGGAGATTCTCGGTGACAAACATCCTATCGGTGTGATCTCCGGCCCCACCTTCGCGGGCGAAGTGGGCCGCGGTCTCCCCACCGCGGTGACCGTCGCCTCCACTCACAGCGAACATGCCCGAAGAGTGGCCGACTATCTCCGCTCGGACTGCTTCCGCGCCTATACCAGTGATGACGTGATCGGCGTCCAGGTGGGCGGCGCGGCCAAGAATGTGATGGCCATCGGCGCGGGCATAGCCGACGGACTCGGCTTCGGCGCCAACACCCGGGCCGCCCTCATCACCCGCGGTCTGGCGGAGATCATGCGCCTGGGCCTGGCCATGGGCGGCAAGGAAGAGACTTTCATGGGTCTGGCCGGATTGGGTGACCTGACTCTTACCTGCACCGACAATCAATCCCGCAACCGCCGTATGGGTCTGGCGCTGGCGCAGGGGATGACCATCGATGAGGCCAGGCAGGAGATCGGCCAGGAGGTGGAGGGTGTCGGCACCGCCAAGGTGGTGTACCGGAAGGCGCAGGAGTTGCAGATCGAAATGCCCATTACGGAGCAGATCTACCGCGTGCTTTATGAAGGATTGGATCCCAGAGAAGCGGTTCAGAACCTGCTGGAACGCCGTCAGAAAGCGGAGTATGAGTAGAAGTTGGAAGTACAGGATAATGATCTGGATTATTGGGGTTTTCCTAGGATCCGGATCCTCTGAAGTCCTGCTGCCGCCAAGCCTCGTACAGGATCACCGCAACCGCATTGGATAGATTCAGGCTGCGATTGCCCGCAACCATCGGGATTTGCAGCCGCTGCTCCGGCGGCAGGCTGTCCAGGACGGCCTGCGGCAATCCCCGCGTTTCCGGGCCGAAAAGGAAGGCGTCGCCCGGCACAAAAACCGCCTCCGAGTAGCTACGACAACCACGGGTGGAACAGGCGAAGAGCCTTGGCGGTGTCTGTCCTAAAAAAGCCTCGAGGCTCGCGTGCTCCCTAACCGACGCCAGCTCTGAATAGTCCATACCCGCCCGTCGCAGGTGCTTGTCATCCAGTTGGAATCCGAGGGGATGAATAAGATGGAGGGTACTGCCACTGTTGGCACAAAGGCGTATTATATTGCCGGTGTTAGGCGGTATCTCCGGCTCTAGCAATACCACATGAAACATTACGGAAACACCCCATGACAAAGAGCGGACAACAGCCCCTCGCGGTAGAATTTTGCGGACTCCAATTCGACACCCCGGTAGTACTGCTGTCCGGTTGCGTCGGGTTTGGCGAAGAATACACCCGGGTTAAGGGGTTTTCCAACACAGACGCCGGTGCGGTATGCCTGAAGGGGACCACCCTTGATCCGCGATCGGGTAATCCTCCGCATCGGGTTTACGAAACCGCCAGCGGGTTACTTAATGCCATCGGTCTCCAGAATCCCGGGGTAGACCATGTGGTGAACCATATTCTGCCCGAGCTCAATTTCAGCGAGACCCGCTTTATCGCCAATATCTCGGGGTCAACCATAGAAGAGTATTCCGAAGTGGCGCGCCGTTTCAACGACTCGCCGGTGGACGCCCTGGAGATCAATATCTCCTGCCCGAACGTCAAACAGGGGGGCGCGGCCTTTGGTAACGACCCGGAAACCTCCGCCCGGGTTGTGGAGGCCTGCCGCAGCGTTACCGACAAACCGTTAATCACCAAACTCTCTCCCAACCAGACCGATATTGCGGAAAACGCCCGGCGCTGTATAGAAGCGGGCAGTGACGCCTTCTCCGTTATCAATACGCTGATGGGAATGGCCATAGACGCCGAAAACCGAACACCCATTATCGGCAACAACCAGGGGGGGCTTTCCGGACCCGCCATCAAACCGGTGGCCCTTCTCAAAGTGCACCAGGTCTACCAGGTATGCCGGGAACACAATATTCCCATCATCGGCCAGGGCGGCATAAGCTCCGCCAGGGATGCCCTGGAGTTTCTTATCGCCGGCGCCACTGCGGTGGGTGTCGGCACGGCCCTTTTTTACGATCCACTGATCTGCAAGAAAATCAACAAAGGGATCGTGGAATACCTGGAACGCCACGCAATCGGCTCGGTTCGCGAGCTTACCGGGTCCCTGCGGCTGAATACGCAGACCGTATGCTGTGAGTAATTAGGGGTATATCTTCTCCTCCGATTACGGAGTAATATTGAGGAGCCTCTGATTAAAATGCCAGCGTCTCGGCCATCAGCGATTTAATTAAGGGGCCCCTTAGGGTACTCGCATAGGGATATCAACAGCTAGCGCATGAACCAGGCCTTGCACCTCGTGGATGACCAGACGTTAAAGGCGTTTCTGCCTCTAAAGGATCTTGATAGGAAACAGTTGGGCCTATTAGCCAGCCGTCTGCGGGTAGAGAGCGCGTCAGAGGGAGATCTGCTTATCAAGTTGGGGAGCAGGGACCCCTATCAATTTTTTCTTATCCAGGGTCGTGTTCGACTGCAGGCAGTGGACGGCAAGTACATCGAGGTAGAAGGTGGTACGCCGCAGGCCTCCAGACCCATTGCACAACTGGTTCCGCGACGATTCAATGTTTTTGCCGTTACTCCCGTACGTTTCGTGCGCATCGCCCAGGAACTGCTGCCGCAATCAGCTCCGCAAGACGAGACGGACCGGCACGGTATCCGGGTTAAGGAGGGGGTCCAGCATAAGAAACCGACGATTAATCTGGAAAATCGTCTCACGCAACATCTATACCGGGATCTCAAACGGGATCAGTTGATCCTGCCCTCCCTCCCGGAAGTGGCCGTGCGCGTCGGTCAGGCCGTCAGGGATCTCTCCACGAACGCCAACGCGGTCGCCCGCATTATCCAGACCGATCCGGCCATTACCGCAAAAATCGTAAAGGCGGCTAACAGCGCTTTTTACGGTAACATGAAACCGGTCGCCAGCTGTCATGAAGCGGTGGTTCGCCTGGGTATGAAGGTAACCCATAATCTGGTGCTCGCTTATACCCTGCGCGACCTTTTTCGGGTCAATTCAAAACTGCTGCAGGAGCGCATGGGGGAGCTCTGGCGCCACAGTACCAAGGTGGCGTCCATATGCTACGTTCTGGCGCGTAATGACCGCCGTTTTAACGCGGACGAGGCCATGCTGATCGGACTTCTGCATGACATCGGGGTCGCCGCCATCATCAACCAGGCGGCATTCTATCCGGATCTTGCCTCAGATCCCAGGTCCATGCACCACGCCATCACCAATCTCCGCGGCCCCATCGGTGGTTCCATCCTGGAGGTGTGGCGTTTCGGCAAGGAGTTCGTAGTAGCGGCCAGGGAGGCCGAGGACTGGATGCGTAACGACCAGGAAAAACCGGACTACTGCGACCTGGTAATCGTGGCCCAGCTGCACAGTCTGGTGGGTACCGAACAGGCCCTCTCTCTGCCGCCGCTGCATGAGGTACCGGCGCTGAAAAGGCTCGGACTGGAAGGGCTGACCCCGAAACAAAGCCTGAAGATCATGTCCGCGGCGGAAGCCCGTATAGAAGATACGGAAACCCTGCTCAAGGTGTAACAGACCGCTCCCTGCAGATAGCCTGATACCCTTCCTCGAAAAAGAACCGATCCTCGCCCAGCGCCGGCTGCAATTGATCCAGCCATGTGGCTCGTTCATCGTAACGGGCAAAGAACGGGCGCTGAACCCATTCCGAATCGCGGCCTTGAATGAAACGCAGAACGAACAGCTTCTCACCGTTGATTTCGGTCACGCCCTGCACCTCCACCTTACCCGGAGCGGCGCTCATGCTAGGACCGCGTACGGTACGGCTCAGTCCCGAGACATTTCGTATCGCATCGCGATAGATATCCCAGGCCCGCGCCAGCGACACCTCGAAATAGTTCTTGGCCCCGGTATCCCGTTCCACAAACATATAGTAGGGAATAATCCCGAGATTGATCTGATCCCGCCAGAGCCTGCTCCAGGTTTCGGCATCGTCGTTGATATAGGCGAGAAGCGGACCCTGACTGCGTATCACCGCCCCGGTTGAGCGCAGTTTGCGTATCGCCGCGGCGGCGATATCCGTCCGCATCTCCTGCCAATGGTTGTAATGGGCCATGATGGCCACATGCTTGCCACCCTCAACCAGACTCTCCAACAGGAACAGCAGGTCATCGGCATCCTCATCGGTAACAAACCGGTAAGGCCAGAAACTGAGTGCTTTGGTTCCAATGCGTATGGTCTTGATGTGATCAAACTCCGGCCGCAGCAACGGCTGCAGATACTCCTTCAGCCGGTGAGCCTTCATCACCATGGGATCACCACCCGTGATCAGCAGATCCGTGACCTCCCGGTGCTCCCGCAGATAACTGTGCAACGCCGCCACTTCATTGGAGGCGATCCGTAACGCCTTGTCGCCCAGGAACTGGGCCCAGCGAAAACAGAAGGTGCAGTAGGTATGGCAGGTCTGTCCCTGGCTGGGGAAAAAAAGCACGGTCTCGTTGTACTTATGCTGCACACCCGAAAGAGGCAGACCGTCAATGCCGAGGGGAACATTAAGTTCCAGCTGCTTAGCCGGATGGGGATTGAGCGCGGTCCGTATCTCTTTGACCGCATGGTCGAGTTCAGCTTGTCCCGCCTTCCGATGCACCATATCGGCCAGCCGATCATAGTGCTCCGGCGCCAGCATCTCCCTCTGAGGGAAGGTCAAACGGAATATGGGATCCTCCGGGGCCCGCTCCCAGTCGATAAGCTCGCTGACTACATACTCATTGACCCGGAAGGGAAGTACCCTGGCAACCACCTCCATCTGGAACCGGAACTCCGCCGGCAATTGGTCGAGTTTTCCGATCCGATTGAGATCCCGTGGCGTGAAAACCTGAAAGCGGCGCGCAGCAAACCCCTGATCGAGGTCGTCTAGCTTGCGGCGGCGTACAAGCGCAGTCAGGTTCATGGAGTCTCCAATAGGCCATGGGATTTTCGTTCCTCGTTTGCCTCTTCCGTGCAAACGACTGAGTTCTAGAAGGTTCTCTTTCCCGATCCGGGCCGGACAGTTTAACATAGGCGACGTGACAGGTTGAAATCGGTCGCTACCTCTTTGAAATTACACCATTTACACCCGTGGCAGGTGAGCCCTGCCGAGGCCCGGAACATCCAGCAGGAACTGCGGGGCCTGGTCGAAACAGAGGACCGTCTGGGGCCCATTTCACGGGTGGCCGGCATTGATGTCGGCTTTGAGACGGGAGGAAAAACCACCCGGGCGGCGGTGGCGGTGCTCGGTTTTCCCGATCTTCAGACGCTCCGCCAGGCCGTTGCTCGCCAGCCCACACGCTTCCCTTATGTCCCGGGTCTGCTCTCGTTCCGGGAGATCCCCGCCGTGCTGGCGGCGCTGGAGCAACTGGATCAGCTCCCCGACCTGCTGTTATGTGACGGGCAGGGGCTGGCCCATCCCCGGCGCCTGGGTATCGCTTCCCATCTGGGGATCCTCACCGATATTCCCTCCATCGGGGTGGCCAAAAGCAGGTTGGTGGGAACCCATGTGGAGCCCGGTCCCGAGAAAGGCAGTTGGGTACCCCTTATGGACGGCTCCGAACGGATAGGGGCGGTGTTACGGACCCGCAGGGGCGTTCGGCCGCTCTACATCTCCTGTGGCCACCGGATCAGTCTGGAAACCGCCATTGAATACGTCCTGGCCTGCACCCCGAAATACCGCCTGCCGGAGACCACACGGCAGGCACATAAACTGGCTTCCGGGTAAATAGTGCAGCAGCGGGCGCAGCCCACCCTACTTCTAACTTTGAACTACTGACCACTGAAAACTGTTAGCTGTTAGCTATTACCTGAATTCGGCTGTCTTTTTCGTTCGCCGCGAAGTCCGCCAACCCCTCAGCCTGCGACTTCATCAGATCCACGATGGCGTATATGCCGACATGGCGATTGGGGCTGAGGTGTTCCGCCAACTGCAAACGCTCGAAGAAGTGATCCACATCGAAGGTCAAGACCTCCTCGCGGGTGCGTCCGGACAGAAGCTGTACGAGCAGGGCCACAACACCTTTGATCACTGCCGTGTCGCTATACCCAAGGTATCTGATCCGTTCCAGGTGCTCCGCATCGGGGAAGGCGTATACCCACACCCGGCTCATGCACGCTTTAACACGGTTTTCTTCGACCCGCTGTGATTCCGGCATCTCCGGCAGCTGCTCCCCCAGTTCCACAAGATAGGCATACCGCTCATCCCAGTCGCCCAGCAGTTCGAGGCTCTCCGCAATCTGTTCCAGATCGACCATCGCTGCCTCAGGTATTGAACGATTCGCCGCAACCGCAACTGTTTTTCACATTGGGATTATCGAACGTGAACCCCTCACCCAGGGAATTTTTCAGATAGTCCACAACGGTGCCGTCCAGTCTGGTCAGACTATCGTTATCCACCACCACCTTGACACCGTTGCTCTCGAATACCTGGTCGGTCTCGGCTATTTCATCCGCATATTCGACGCTGTAGACGAAGCCGCTGCAGCCGCTTCGTTCCGTTCCTACCCGCAGACCGACACCCTGTCCGCGTTTCCGGATCATCTGCCGGACATGGTGTGCCGCATTTTCTGTGAGTCGTATGGCCATTTCTGTTACCTCCTTGGGAACACCTGGTTAGTCAAGCCCCAACTGCAGCCGGGCGGCATCGCTCATTCGCTCCCTGCTCCAGGGCGGATCCCACACAAGCTCCACATCAACCCGGTTTGCACCGGAAAATTCCTGCACCGCCTTTTTTACCTGTAGGGGCAGAATTTCCGCCACCGGACAGGCTGGAGCGGTCAGGGTCATACGAATATCCACGCTCCCATCAGTATCGATCTCAAGGTCGTATATCAGGCCCAGATCAAAGATATTGACCGGGATCTCGGGATCAAAGACTGTTTTCAGGGCGGCAATCACCGACTCCTCGGTAACGTTTCCGCCGCCCTCCCTCCGGTCGGTTCTTGTGTTCCGCTGTTCGTCGCTGCGACGCGCTAGCCGAGCAAGCCTGAACATCCTTACTCCTCCTTTTCCCCTGCCGGAATCAGCCGCTGACGCAGTTGCCGTTGCGTATGTTCACGCAACGGGGGATAACGTATTGCATCCAATATTTCGCCGGCGAAGGCTTCGCACAACATCTGACGTGCATCTTCTTCACCCAGTCCTCTGGCACGCAGATAGAAGAGCATTTCATCATCCAGTTGACCCACGGTTGTGCCGTGACTGCAGACCACGTCGTCGGCAAATATCTCCAGTTGCGGTTTGCTGTCCACCTCCGCGTTGCGGGAGAGCAGCAGGTTGTCGTTGGAGAGTCTCGCATCACTTTGTTGCGCCTGCTTGTCCACCAGTATCCGACCATCGAATACCGCCCTCCCTGAGCCGTGTAGGATACCCTTGAAGCGTTCTCTGCTGGTGCACCCGGGAACCTGGTGGCGTATATCCAGATGGATATCGGTCAACTGCTCGTCACCGCACACATATAGCCCATCCAACTGTGCCTCCGCACCTTTACCGGCGAAAGTCAGGGTGAGTTCCGTTCGTGTCCAGGCCGCTCCACCCGTTGCGGTGACCAAATGGTAGCTGCTCGCGCGTTCCTGTCGTACGTGAAGCCCCGCCATATGCCGGGCGTTCGGGAGTTCTTCCTCTTGGCGATAATGCTCGAGTCGAGAATCACTACGCAGCAGTATCTCTGCCACCATGTTGGAAAAATAATGGGGCTGACCTATTGAGCCGAAGCGCTCCACCAGAACCGCTTCCGCCCCTTCCTCCAGCACCACCATCACCCTAGGCAGGGTTAAGAGCGATCGAGCCTCTTCCGTTGCCAGGTGCAACAGCTCAATGGGATGCTCCAAACACAGACCGGCGGGAATCTGAATATAGACACCTTCCTGGAGAAACGCCGTGTTCAGGGCGGCAAAGATATGGGACTCCGGCCCGGAGATCTCCCCCGGCCGGAAGGCAAGACGCCCCTCAAGGATCGCCTGCCTGAGGGATCCTGCCCATACCCCCTGCGGCAGCGTGTTGCTGCGGGAGAACTCTTCCGACCAACACCCGTCAACCAGGACAAGGTGATGGGCATCGGCCTGCAGTGGTACGGCACTACGCCGGGCTGTTGATTTCGCCGGGCCCGCGGGCACCTCAAGACCCTTTGCCAACAGGGATTCGACACGGGTATAACGCCATGCCTCCTCTTTGCGGACCGGGATATCCAGCGCGGTAAAGCGCTTCGCCGCCGCTTTGCGTATTTCCTCCAGCCAGAAAGGCTCGAGGTTCTGCCCTCCGGTCGGACGGCTCCGGAGCAGATCATGTAACCGGTCCAGCGGTTCTCTGGCCGCCGTCTTCATGCCGCCTCCTCTTCTATCCAGCCGTAGCCTTTGCGCTCCAGCTCTAGTGCCAGCGACTTGTCGCCGGATCGGATGATCCGCCCCCCGGAGAGTACATGAACGTGGTCCGGCTCGATGTAATTCAGCAGCCGCTGATAATGGGTTACCAGGATGGTGGAGCGGTACGGCGACCGAAGCGCGTTAATCCCTTCCGCAACGATCCGCAGGGCATCGATATCCAGACCGGAATCGGTCTCGTCCAGGATCGCAAGCCGTGGCTCCAGCACCGCCATCTGCAGGATCTCGTTGCGCTTCTTCTCTCCCCCGGAAAAACCGGCATTGACGGAACGCTTGAGAAAATCCTGCGGCATCTTCACCAGATCGAGCCGTTCCCGCACCAGTTTCAGAAAGGCCACCGCATCCAGCACCGGTTCACCGCGGGCCGTGCGCAAAGCGTTTAGTGCCGTACGCAAAAAGTGTCCGGAGTTCACCCCGGGCAGTTCAACCGGGTACTGAAAGGCCAGGAACAACCCCCGGTGTACCCGCTCTTCCGGCACCAGGGAAAGGAGATCACAGCCATCTAAAACGGCCTCGCCGCCCGTTACTTCATAGCCGTCCCTGCCGGCCAGCACGTGCGCAAAGGTGCTTTTGCCGGATCCATTGGGCCCCATGATGGCGTGCACCTCGCCCGGTTTCACCGTCAGATCCAGACCATGCAGAATCTCGTGCCCCTCAACGGCCACTTTCAGGCCTTTTACCGTCAACAGTTTTTCCAACATTTTCTTGCTCCGTACATATTCAAAAATGCTTTATATGCTTGGGTTTTCGTTGATCACAACTCTCTGCGTTCTCTGTGGTGAACGTGTTTTCACCCCTTAACCTACTGCGCCTTCCAGCGTTACCTGCAACAGTTTCTGCGCCTCTACCGCAAATTCCATCGGCAGTTCGTTAAACACCTCTTTACAGAAACCGTTCACGATCATGGATACAGCGTCCTCTTCCGACAGGCCGCGACTGCGGCAGTAGAAAAGCTGGTCCTCGCCTATCCTGGAGGTGGTGGCCTCATGCTCCACCTTGGCGCTGGGGTTCTTCACCTCGATATAGGGGAAGGTGTGGGCACCGCAGCGGTCACCGATAAGAAGTGAATCACACTGGGTATGGTTGCGGACGTTCTCCGCCTTTTGCGCCACCCGCACCAGACCCCTATAGGCATTCTGTGCCTCTCCGGCTGAGATGCCCTTGGAGACGATGGTACTGCGGGTGTTGGGGGCCAGATGAATCATCTTGGTGCCGGTATCGGCCTGCTGATGACCCTTGGTCACCGCCACCGAGTAGAACTCGCCCACTGAACCGTCGCCGCGCAGGATACAGCTCGGATATTTCCAGGTAATGGCCGAACCGGTCTCCACCTGGGTCCAGGATATGCGGGAGCGATCTCCGCGGCAGTCACCCCGTTTGGTGACGAAATTGTAGATACCGCCCCTGCCCCGTTCGTCACCCGGGTACCAGTTCTGCACCGTGGAATATTTAATCTGCGCATCCTCCAGCGCTACCAGTTCCACCACCGCCGCGTGCAACTGGTTTTCATCCCGCTTCGGGGCCGTGCATCCCTCCAGGTAGCTCACGTAACTGCCTTTGTCGGCAACGATCAGGGTCCTTTCAAACTGACCTGTATTGGCCGCGTTGATGCGAAAGTAGGTGGAAAGCTCCATAGGGCAGCGGACCCCTTCCGGTACATAGACAAAGGTCCCGTCGGAGAATACCGCCGCGTTAAGGCAAGAGAAGAAGTTGTCGCCGTAAGGAACAACAGAGCCGAAATAGCGCTGCACAAGTTCCGGGTGCTCACGTAACGCCTCCGAGATGGAACAGAATATGACACCGGATTCCGCCAGCTTTTCCTTAAACGTGGTCGCCACCGACACGCTGTCGAAGACGGCGTCCACCGCAACGCCCGCCAGGGCTTTCTGTTCCTCCAGCGGAATTCCGAGTTTTTCATAAGTGGCCAGCAACGCCGGATCCACTTCATCCAGACTCTTCGGCCCATCCTGCTTCCTTGGTGCCGAATAGTAGGAAATGGCCTGATAATCGATAGGGAAGTGGCGGACGATGGACCAGGCAGGTTCGCTCAGGGTTAACCAGTGCCGATAGGCCTTTAGGCGCCACTCCAGCATGAACTCCGGTTCCCCTTTCCGGGCGGAAATGGCGCGGATAACCCCTTCATTCAAGCCCGGCGGGACCGTTTCCGCATCGATTTCGGTTACAAAACCGTGTTGGTACTCACTCGATACAAGTTGATCGACAGTTTGATTTCCGGTGCTCACGATCCACCCCTAATAACCTAGCGGTATACTAGGTAATTATCAGGGCAGTTCCGGAGAATACAATAGTGGGGAAAGTGGGGTTTTTAGTTTGAAGTCTGAAGTATGTAGTTTGTAGCTATCGGTAGGGCGGGCTATGCCCGCCATTTTCCATCCGGCCTCCGGGGATCCTCCTCCTAGCCTCGCCCGCAAGCGGGGAAGGCACTATTCGGAGGATCTCCTGCTCCCAACTTCTAACTACAAACTTAACCCTTTTCCGGACGGATATGTTCGATGTAGTAGGGCCGGTCTTCCATTACCAGTTCAACCCCTTCTCCCTGCACCAGGAGTCGCCGTTCCGTCCCCTTAAAGCGAAGATCGCAATGGGCACGGCCACGGCTCTTCAAAGGAATAGGGATCATATCCCGGTAGGTATAGATGTTCTCCCCCACATCACCGCCGGCACAAACACAGGGGCATTCCGGGAGATCTCCCTCCGCCGCCGCGCCGGTAAATACCAGCTCGCCGGACTGGTACCAGCGGGTACGTTCCACCGAACCGGTCATGGTCTTTATGATATAGGCCCGGGAGAAACGAAGGATCACACGATCCCCTTCGATCCGGATGTTCTCCACCTCACAACCGGGGAGATCAATACTGCTGGTATCCATTCAGTTTCCTGAAAAAGTGGTGGTAAAAAATCGCCCTACATAATAGAGCAATATTAAGGCTGCACAACCCCTACGAAATTGTCCTAAACGGGGCCATCCTGCACCGTTAATCGCCACCTATTCAACTTGTTGATCCGATTCCAGATTCAACTCCTTGATCTTCCGGGTCAGAGTGTTTCTGCCCCACCCCAGGAGTCGGGCCGCTTCCAGACGTCTGCCACAGGTCTGCTCCAACGCGGTTTCGATCATGATGGTTTCGAATATGGGGGTAGCCTCCTGAAGAACCCCCTCCGCACCGTTCTGTAGCTTCTTTCTTATCCAGGTGCGCAAATCCAATTCCCAGTCACCGGTGCCGACATACTCCTGTTCAGACTCCAGCAGCTCCGGCGGCAGGTCCTCCGGGTGGATATCCCGGCTGGAGGCCATTACCGTCAACCAGCGGGCGGTATTCTCCAGCTGTCGGACATTCCCCGGCCACTCAAGACACTGCAGCCTGTCCGCTGTCTCCGGCAACAGACTCTTGGCCTCCACGCCGAGTTCCGCGGCTGCCCGCATCAGAAAATGCTGCATCAGCAACGGAATGTCTTCCCGGCGCTCGCGCAACGGCGGAATATGGATACGAATGACGTTAAGACGATGAAACAGATCCTCCCGGAAACGCCCCTGCTTCACCAATTCCTCGAGATTCTGATGGGTAGCGGCGATTATGCGCACGTCAACCCGTACCGGTTCATGACCACCCACACGATAAAATACCCCGTCTGCCAGCACCCGCAACAACCGGGTCTGGAGTTCCGCAGGCATGTCGCCAATTTCGTCCAGGAACAGACTGCCGCCGTCCGCCTGTTCAAACCGTCCCAGACGCCGGTTCTGGGCGCCGGTAAAGGCACCCCGTTCATGACCGAACAGCTCCGACTCCAACAGGTCCCTGGGAATGGCCGCCATATTGAGGGCAATAAAAGGCTGATCCGATCGCGGGCTGTGCCGATGCAATGCCTGGGCAACCAACTCCTTTCCCGTGCCCGATTCCCCGTTAATCAAAACCGTAATGCTGGAGCGTGCCAACCGGCCGATGGCGCGAAACACCTCCTGCATCGCCGGCGCCTCGCCAATGATTTCGGGGCTCTCCACCAATTCGTCGCCCTGTTGCTGTGCCAATCGCTCACCCTGGCGACAGGCCCGGCGCACCTGTTCCACAGCCTCATCCACATCGAAGGGCTTGGGCAAATACTCAAAGGCACCTCCATGGTAGGCGGCCACCGCGCTTTCCAGATCAGAGTGCGCTGTCATGATAATGACCGGCAGCTCCGGATAGGTATCATGAATCCGCTGCAGAAGGGACAGACCGTCCATGCCAGGCATGCGTACATCGGAAACGACCACATCCGGCCGCTGTCCGCTCATGGCCTCCATCACACCTTCGGCATCCTCGAAACTGGTTACGTCCATGTCGCCTCCCTGCAGCGCCTTTTCCAGCACCCAGCGGATAGAACGATCGTCGTCAATTACCCATACTTGGTATTTCTTAGCCATCACCATTCTCCAGGGGAAGAATCACGCTGAATATCGTCTTCCCCGGTTCACTCTTCCATTCGATCAATCCACCGTGCTGACTGATCAGAGTCTGGGCGATTGAAAGGCCTAATCCCACGCCCTTGGTTCCTGATGTCACCAGCGGATAGAACAGCCGCTCCCTTATCTGCTCCGGAATACCCGGTCCGTTGTCCTCGATTTCGATCTGCACAGCCAGACGGTGGCGGATATTGCCGATAGTGAACTGCCGCTGGATCCGGGTACGCATGATAATCTCACCTTCCTCCCGATCTCCGATCGCCTCGGCCGCATTGCCGACGATATTCAGCAGCGCCTGCAGGATACGGTCGCTGTCCACGTACAGATCCGGAATGCTCGGATCGAAATCCCTGATAATGCGAAGCCGCTCGCCATACTCGGCCAATACCAACACCCGCACCCGTTCCAACAATTGGTGAACATTCACTTCGCTGAGTT
This sequence comes from Sedimenticolaceae bacterium, assembly GCA_050291465.1. GTDB lineage: Bacteria > Pseudomonadota > Gammaproteobacteria > Chromatiales > Chromatiaceae > CBFDBF01. The sequence continues at coordinate 121,585 of JBNKJV010000009.1, forward strand.
CCGGCAACCTATGCGGGCCCAACATCCGGTTGACCAGCGATTGCAACCGATCCGCCTCATCGATAATCACGTGGGTGTACTCAGAAAGAACCGGGTTATCCAACTCCCGTTCAAGCAACTGCGCGGCACCGCGAAGACCGCCGAGGGGATTCTTGATCTCGTGTGCGAGGCTGCGGATCATTTCCCGCGCCACCTGTTGCTGATTCAGCAACTGCTCTTCGCGGCTGATCTGGAGCTGGCGGTCGATGCTTTGCAGCTCGAGAATAGTGCAGCCCGCCATGTCCAAATCCAACAGCGGTACAAAAGTGCAATCCACCGTAACCGTATTGCCGCTGGGCAGTGACAGGGCCAGCTCCCGTTCGGTGAAGGGGCGGTCCGATTCCATCACCCGGGAAATAGTGGTCTCGATAATATCCCCGGGTCCCTGCAGTAGATCCCCGGCTTTTTGTCCAAGCAGGTGCCTGGAGCTGACCTCGAACAGCATCTCGGCCGCGGGGTTCATATACCGCAGTTCCAGATCGGGATTGAAAAAAAGAACCGCTGTATTCAGGTTCTCGAGGACCCTGCTGCCAAGTTCCGGCTCTGTCATGTCATCAAAATCCATATCGAAACCATAGAGCAATATCCGGACCACTTTTTTCTTCCGTCAGGAGGATCGGAAATCCCTTGAAAACGGCGAAAAACGGGCCGGGTGCAGACTGCGCCGAAGACCTTTGCGTAACAGCCCGTACGGCCTTGCACCATTATGGTGCACCAAATGCGGCCGGAAGGGAACCGTTGCGAAGCCGGGTTACTTGAAGATCTTTTGAACAGTTCCTTCGTGGCCTGCGGGAAAGGCCTGGAGGGGATTCCCCCTCCCCGTCTCTCCCTATGTGGGAGTGGCGGCGGAACGTTCCGACCGGAGGCTTTCTAATCTGAACCGTAACTGGGGGCGTAGGTAGAGGTGGAGGATTTGAAGGGATTTTTGCCGCCGTAAGAGGAGTCGCCGGCTTTGAACGACGAACTGTCCTTGGGTATACCGCTATAGGTGGAGGAGGAGGAACTGTAATCGTGTTCATAGCCCGAATCCCCGGAATCATCACCTTTTTCCGCAGACCCCGTATCCTCGTCGTTTGAGGAAGCCTTCCACAGATGAAAAATCACCGATTTGGACGCTATTATAACGGCCCCTTCACGCATCACCTGTACAACGATGGTGTGGGATCCGCGGTCCACATTGTGCAGAGAGACCGATGACTGTGTGGTCAGATCCTGGATCCGTTTTCCATCCAACAACAGCCGGTATTTATCCCCCGGCTTCAGGGCCGGTGCCAAGTCATATTCGATCTGCACGATCCCCTCGTTGGAATGAACGGTTTCGTTCATCTCCGGGCGGCTGATGGCGAGGCTTGCATACTTGGCGGTGGGGGATTCCCTGGCTGCGCTACGACTGCCGGTTGACGGCAACCGGGGGGGGGTGTACACAACGCTCTTCGGCAACTCCATTTGTTTCATCCCTTCTTCGGGAGAACGATCCGAATAGTGCACATTGCCGTCTTCATCAGACCATTTATAGACATCGGCCGATGCGACGGAAAGCAATAAGCAGGTCAGTAGTGGCAGACACTTTTTCATACCCATAGAGGATAGACCAGGTAACCGGGGCCAACAACAGCCTTTCCGGACGAGCCGCAGTGATTACCTGACGAGCGTCATAAAAGCCGGTTTCGCAAGCTTTCGATATCTGCGTTCTTCTGGTTATCTTACTCTCGGTAATCAGTTTCGTGACCTGTCTGCAGTGGATTTTCTACTGGGGGTAATTAGTTTCGCAGCCTATAGCCCTCTGAGCACTTTATTAACTTTATTTGATCGGCTGCGTCGAAGGAGTTTAGGGGTGCCACCTCCGACCCCTTCGGACCTGTCGAGCATCGCAGGCGCAAGCGGGAATAGCCCGAAGGGGACCGACAGGGACGTCGGTCCTGTCCATCGGGGCAGGG
>JBNKJV010000010.1:0-104168 GCA_050291465.1 Sedimenticolaceae bacterium
TATTCCCGCTTGCGCCTGCGATGCTCGACGGGTCCGAAGGGGTTAGGGGTGGCACCCCAAAACCCGTTCGACTCCGTTTCGGGCTATTCCCGCTTGCGCCTGCGATGCTCGACGGGTCCGAAGGGGTTAGGGGTGGCACCCCAAAACCCGTTCGACTCCGTATAAGGTGGGGCCTTGCCCCCTCCGGGCTCCTAACCCAGGAACGGCGAAACTGGAGGAGCCGAGTCCTCTGGGCGATGCGAAACCCAAGCTGATTGCCCTCGGGAGAGGGTTCCAACATATGAACCACAGAGGCCACAGGGACTCACAGAGAAATCCCAAGCGGTAATCTCAGACCGCTCTGTGTTCCTCCGTGTCCTCCGTGGTAACAAATCTCTATCCATGTCCCGCTGAAGCGGGACCTGCATCTAGGAGGGAGGAAACTGCTGCAACTCCAGCACCTCGGCACACCCGTCCCGCACCCGCCATTGCAGATCGAAGTCGTATAACCGGAAAGCGTAGAGACGATCCGTCGCCTCCTGATAGGCGGGGCGCGGATCCAGTTCCAACAGCCGGATGATCAATGCCCGCAGTTCCGCCCCATCGGGCCGCTCCCCAAGCCGCTGCTCCGCCCGCTCGGAAAACCGGACCTGCAGCCGCGGAGGAGGCGCCGCGTCGGCGAAACCCGAGAGGGCATCCGGGACGCTGTCCACATAGGACACATAGGGTTTGACATCCAGCACCGGGGTTCCATCCACCAGATCGATTCCCGCCAGTTCCAGTCTTACCCCGGAGTCGTCCGCGATCACCCGCTCCAGCGCCACCACCGACAGGCCGATGGGGTTGGGCCGAAACGGTGCGCGGCTTGCGAACACTCCTACCCTACGGTTACCGCCCAGCCGAGGCGGCCGTACCGTGGGCTGCCACTCCTCCCGCAGGGCTTGGTGAAACACGAACTGCAGCCAGATATGGGAATATCCCTCCAACCCGCCCACCGCCTCAGGGCGATTGAAAGGGGGCAGGAACTCCAACACCCCGCGCGCTTCCGGCACCAGACCGGGCTGCCTGGGGATACCGAATTTCTCCTTGAACGGGGAATGTATAATTCCGACGGCTTCAAATTCGAATCGTTTCACCCGACCACTCCCACTCTCTCGCTAATTATTGCGGATACCGCTCTACGGGTTCCAACTTTAGGATAAACTACCGCCCCATATCCACTCGCGATTCGAGCTATAACCACGACAACCGCATGACAATGAAATATACAATCGTTTCCGTCACCCCCTTTCAACAAAACTGTTCTCTGGTCTGGTGTGATAGCAGCAAAAAGGGGGCGGTCATCGACCCGGGCGGCGATATCGATCAAATCCTGCAGACCGCCGATGAACTGCAGATCCAACTGGAAAAGATCCTGATCACCCATGCCCATGTCGATCATGCCGGAGGAGTAGCCGATCTGGTGGATCGGGACAATAATCTCGAGATCATCGGACCCCAGCGGGAGGACCAGTTCCTGATCGACCGGCTCCCTTATCAGGCGGAACAGTACGGTTTTCCTCCGGCCCGCCCCTTCACCCCCGCGCAATGGCTGGAACAGGGCGACAGGGTTCAGATAGGAACGGAAGAGATAGAGGTGCTGCACTGCCCCGGCCACACCCCCGGGCATGTAGCCTTCTTCCACCGGGGTACCGGCATCGCTTTCGTCGGGGATGTGCTGTTCAGGGGCTCCATAGGCCGCACCGATTTCCCCAGGGGAGATTATTCCGCTTTGATCAGATCCATCCGCGAACGGCTGTGGCCGTTGGGTGATGAGGTTACCTTCGTACCCGGGCACGGCCCCCTGTCGACCATCGGTGAGGAACGCCGTACCAATCCGTTCGTCGGGGATCAGAACTAGCGATTCTTCTCCGCTGCCGGCTAGCGCGATTTCTGGATCTGCATATTGAGCATTCGTATGGTGGCGTTCATGGCCGCGAACACCTGATTGGCGTGCACACCCCGGGTCTTGAAATCCCCCTTCTCCCCGGCCCAGGTGATGGTACATTCCGTCAGGGCGTCCGCCTTGCCGCCCCGGGGAATACGCACCTCATAATCCGCCAACTGCGGCATCTGGATATCCTGCTTCTTCAACACCTTGATGATGGCGCTGACGAAGGCGTCGAAACCGCCGTTACCGATACCCGCAGAGAGAAAGATCTCATCACCGATGCGCAGACGTATGCTCGCCGTGGATTCAAGTTGCAGACCGCTGGTTATGGAACAGTTGATCAGCTCGATATGGTTATAGTCCTTGCCTTCCAGTACCTCGGTGATGATAAACGGCAGATCATCGGAGGTGATGCTCTTTTTTGAATCCCCCAGTTCCACCACCCGCTTTAGAACCTTCTCCATGTTCTCGTCGGACAGGGAAATATCCAGGCGTTCCAGATTCTTCAGCAGAGACGCCTTGCCGCTCATCTTCCCCAGGGCATAGCTGCGCTGCCGCGCAAACCGTTCCGGTGTCAGAGTGGTCTGATAGAGCCCCGCTTTCTTATCGCCGTCCGCATGGATACCACTGGTCTGGGTAAATACATCCTCTCCGACTATGGGCGCATTGCTGGCGATACGTTTTCCGGAGAAGTTCTCCACCATCTGGCTGAGTCGCACGATATGCGATTCGTCGACGGCGAGCTTCATGCCCAGTTGGTCGCGCAGATTCACCGCCACTTCCGCCAAAGAGGCGTTACCGGCCCGTTCACCGAGACAGTTGACGGTACAATGGATGGACGACACACCGGCCTTGACCGCCATCACAGAGTTGGCCGTTGCCAGTCCGTAATCGTTATGCGGATGGAAATCGAACAGTGCCCGGGGATAGCGTTTAATCATGTCTTGCAGACTGTCGTATACCTGATCCGGCGTCAGCACGCCCAGGGTATCCGGCAACATGACGTGACCGATAGGGGCATCCTGAAGTCCGTCCATCAGATCGAATACATACTCCGGGCTGTTCTGGTATCCGTTCGACCAGTCTTCCAGATAGATATTGACATCCAAACCCCGGGATTCGGCATAAGCGATGGTTTTTAACACCTCTTTGAGGTGCTGCTTCGGTGTTTTGCGCAACTGTTCCCGGCAGTGTTTCTCGCTCCCCTTGGCAAGCAGGTTGATCACCCGCCCACCGGTATCGACGATCCAGTCGACGCTGCGCTTGTGGTCCACGAACCCCAGTACCTCCACCCGATCCGCGTATCCGGCCTCCTCGGCCCAGCGAATAATGCTCGCCACCGCCTCTTTTTCACCTTCCGAGACACGGGCTGAGGCAACCTCGATACGGTCCACTTTGAGCTGTCCCAACAGGGCCTTGGCGATATTGAGTTTTTCCGCCGGCGAAAACGAGACCCCCTGGGTCTGCTCTCCGTCCCGCAGCGTGGTATCGAGGATTCTGATCTTTCGGCTTCTCTTAGCCATGGGCCAGGGTTTCCTGGATAAAGTTCTTTATCACCGCTCCGTCAGCATCGAGGATAGCGCAACGGGTCTCCTTGTCCATCAGCCCCTGCAGTGACGGGGGCGGATCGGCCTCCACTCCGATGGCCTCCCGGACGGCATCTCCGAATTTCGCCGGGTGCGCGGTGGCCAGACAGACCGCTCCCGGAAAATCCTCCGCCGCCTTAACGCCGACGGCGGTATGGGGATCCAGGATATATCCGTTCCTGGCGTAGCACCCCTTGATCTGAGATACGGTCTCCTCTTCACTGACCGCGACCGCATGGAACAGCCGCCGGACCTCCGCCCTTTTCTCCTCAGGCACCTCAAGTTTGCCTTCCCGCGCCATCTGCTCCATCAGTCCGCGCACCTTGGCCGGATCCTCATCCAGCAGAAAATAGAGATAGCGCTCGAAATTGGAGGAGACCTGAATGTCCATCGACGGGCTGATGGTGGGGTGCACCTCACCGGCCTGGTAGACACCGCTGTGTACGAACCTCGTCAGAATATCGTTGCGATTGGTGGCCAGTATCAGCCGTTCCACCGGCAGCCCCATGCGCAGTGCCATATAGCCGGCAAAGATGTCGCCGAAATTCCCGGTGGGAACGGAATAGGTGATCTTGTGCGAGGTATCGCCATGGGACACCCTGCCCCAGGCGTAGAAGTAGTACACGATCTGCGCCAGGATCCGCGCCCAATTAATGGAGTTGACGGCGCCCAGGCTATATTCGCCCTTGAACTCCAGATCGTTGAACAGCTCCTTGACGATACGCTGACCGTCGTCAAACGTGCCCTTGATGGCGATGTTGTGGACGTTATCGTCCAGCACCGTGGTCATCTGCCGCTCCTGGATGGGCGAAACCCGCTTATGGGGATGCAGAATAAAGATATCGATGCGTTCCTGGCCGCGTACCCCATAGATGGCGGCGGAACCGGTATCACCGGAAGTGGCCCCCAGGATGTTGAGCCGGCCGCCGCTGCGCTCCAGCAGAAATTCAAACAGATTGCCGAGAAACTGCAGCGCCACATCCTTGAACGCCGCCGTCGGTCCGTGGAACAGCTCCAGGATATGGTGCTCTCCCACCTGCACCAACGGCGTCACCTCCGGGTGGCTGAAGCCGGCGTAGGAACAATCCACGAGATCGGTCAGCTCCGCGCGGCTGATATCCTCGCCCACGAACGGGTACATCACCTCCACGGCCAGCTCCCGGAACGACAGCCCCGCCCAGCGGCGCAGCGTTTCGCCGTCAACGGTGGGAATCGACTCGGGGAGCAGCAGACCACCGTCGGTGGCCAAACCCATCATCACCGCCTCGGAAAAGCTCACCGGCTCTACACCGCCCCGGGTACTGATATAGCGCATTGTCACAGTTCTTCCAGCATTCAGGATATAAACCTGCAGTATACCAGAGGCTGATCTCACCGCAGAGGGCACAGAGAAACACAGAGGGGCGTCCATGGTACCGCCCTTGCCGATATACAAACCCCTGCGCACATCGGCGTCCTCTGCGGCAATACCTGGATCCCGGCCTGCGCCGGTATGTTTCGCGACTATAGATACCCCCGAACGACGCGGGTCGAATTTTACCTCAGCACTACCTGACAACGAGGTTTATTCCCTTTGCGACTCCGCGTCTTGGCGTTCTCCGCGTTTATATTCCACTTTCCGGAATACGGACTAAGCTCCTCTTCTCTTGGTTCCGCGACGACTGCTCCTTCCCGACCGACCCTCTCCCGGCTGCCAGGCCGGCACCAGGTGCCGCTTGCCGTTACCGATAAGATCTGACCGTCCCATCTTTTCCAGCGCCGCCCGCAGAACCGGCCAGTTTTCCGGATCATGGTAACGGAGAAAGGCCTTGTGCAAACGACGCTGCCGCAGACCATGCGCCACCGGAACCGTTTCCGATCCCCGCCCGATGCGTCGCAGGGGATTGATCCCGGTGTGGTACATGGCGGAGGCGATGGCCAGGGGCGCCGGCAGGAAAGCCTGCACCTGGTCCGGCCGAAAGTTGTTCCGCTTTAACCACAGGGCCAGATGGAGCATATCCTCATCCGTGGTACCGGGGTGTGCCGCAATGAAATAAGGGATGAGGTACTGCTCCTTGCCCGCCTCCTTTGAGTACTTGTCGAACAGCCGCTTGAAGCGGTGGTAGCTGTCGATGCCCGGTTTCATCATCAGCCGCAGCGGTCCCGCCTCGGTATGTTCCGGGGCGATCTTGAGATACCCCCCCACATGGAAGGTGACCAGTTCCTTAACATATTCCGGATCCCGTATGGCCAGATCGTAGCGCAGGCCGGAGGCCACGAAGACCCGTTTGATCCCCTTTATATCCCTGGCCCGGCGATAGAGCCGGATCAGCGGCCGGTGGTCGGTGGACATGTGCCGGCAGATATCAGGATAGACACAGGAAAACCGACGACAGGCCGCTTCAATCCCCTGATCGCGGCAGCGCATCCGGTACATATTGGCCGTGGGCCCGCCGAGATCGGAGATGTTGCCCGTAAAGCCGGGTACCGAATCCCGGATGGTCTCAATCTCCCGCATGATCGACTCCTCCGAACGGCTCTGGATAATGCGCCCCTCGTGTTCAGTAATGGAACAGAAGGTACAGCCGCCGAAGCAGCCGCGCATAATGGCGATGGAGAACCGGATCATCTCCCAGGCGGGGTTCTTCGCCTCGCCGTAGGCCGGATGGGGACAACGTGTATAGGGCAGCTCGTGGATCCTGTCCAGCTCCGACGTCTGCAGGGGTAAGGGCGGCGGATTGAGCCAGAGATCCCGCCTGCCATGGCGCTGCACCAGGGCGCGTGCGTTGCCCGGGTTAGTCTCAAGATGGAAGGTCCGGGAGGCGTGAGCATAAAGCAGCGGGTCGTCCACCACCTGATCGTAAGAGGGTATCCGCACTGCGATCCCGTCCCTGTTCCTGTCTTCACCCTGTCCGTGGCTCCTCTGCGGACCTGGGGATGCGGCACCTTCCTTCCCGGACGGAACAACCGCATGGGACTGTCCCTCTACGCCCGTCGCGTCATATTCGATCCAACCCTCCGGGATCCCCTGGCGCATAAAACCGGTTCCGCGAACATCGGTGATCTCGGAGATCTTCTCTCCCGCCGCCAACCTGTGGGCCACCTCCACTACCGCCCGTTCACCGTTGCCGAAGATCAGCAGATCCGCTTTCGAATCAGGCAGTATGGAACGGCGCACCTTATCCGACCAGTAGTCGTAATGGGCTATACGACGCAGGCTGGCCTCGATACCGCCGATTATGATGGGGACCCCCGGACAGGCCTCCCGGGCGCGCTGGGCGTAGACGATCACCGCCCGGTCGGGACGCCTTCCTCCTTCGCCACCGGGAGAGTAGGCGTCGTCGGAACGGACACGGCGATCGGCGGTGTAGCGATTGACCATGGAGTCCATGTTTCCGGCGGTGATGCCGAAAAAAAGATTGGGGGGCCCCAACGCCCCGAACGCCTCGCTGGAACGCCAATCCGGCTGCGCTATGATCCCCACCCGAAATCCCTGGGCCTCCAGCAGTCTCCCGATCAGGGCCATGCCGAAGCTGGGGTGATCCACGTAAGCATCACCGGTAACCAGAATCACATCACAGCTGTCCCAGCCGAGACCATCCATCTCCTCCCGCGACATGGGAAGGACCGGGGCGATGCCGAAACGTTTCGCCCAGTATTTGCGGTAGGAAAAAAGATCCGGGGCCGATGACATAACGTCTATATTAACCCAATCTCCCGTCCACACTACTCCAGTGAAGTAATAACCGATTGTTTTTCATTATATTTTTCAAGGTATATCGGCACTGTTTCGTTGACGGGGCGATTATCCCACGCTAGCATGCGGCGAAGTCCGTGGTGAGAAACGACCTTAATACATCAGGGATCGTACACAAGCCCGGAAATTAACGGTTGACAATCATGTCGTTCTGGTACACTTTTTTCAACCAAGTGAAATATTCCAGTAAAAACAACTGGAAACAGCAAAAATCTTCATTAGAACTTTAGAAAGTACGCATACCCAAACAGGGGAGGATTATCTAAATGAACCGTCGTTATCTCGCGGCCGCCGCGGTCGCCCTTTGCCTGGCCGTTCCAGGAACCAGTTTCGCCACCAACGGCTATTTCTCCCACGGTTATGGAACCAAGAGTAAAGGCATGGCCGGCAGCGGCGTCGCCCTGCCTCAGGATTCCCTGGCCTCCGCCACCAATCCCGCGGGCAACGTCTGGGTGGGCGATCGGGTGGATCTCGGACTCTCCGTTTTCTCGCCCCATCGTGAATACACCGCCAGCGGCACCCTTTCCGGCGGTGAGTTCTTTCCCCTGGCCCCGGGTAACTACGAGAGCTCCAATGAGCTGTTCCTGATCCCCTCCTTCGGCTGGAACACCATGATCGGTGACGGTTCATCCTTCGGCATCGCCGTCTACGGTAACGGCGGCATGAATACCGAATGGGACGACGTCCCCTTCCCCGGAACATTTAACGGCGGAGGAGCGGGCGGCGACGATACCGCCGGCGTGGATCTGTCCCAGCTGTTCGTCAACCTCAGCTATTCGCAGAAAATCGGCGACCGCGCCTCCTGGGGTGCGGGCCTGGTACTGGCGGCCCAGGCCTTCGAGGCCACCGGCCTTGCCGCTTTCGGGGGGTTTGTGGCGGACGGAAATCCGGACAACCTGACCGACAATGGTCATGACATCTCCTACGGCGCGGGTTTCAAGGTCGGTTTTCAGGGGGATCTCGCCAAATGGCTCACCATGGGAGTCTCCTACCAGTCGCGCATCTGGATGACCGAATTCGATGATTACAGCGACCTCTTCGCCGAGGACGGTGATTTCGATATACCGCCTACCGCCACCATCGGCTTCGCCCTGAAACCTAACGAAAACCACGCCATCACCTTCGATGTCCAGCACATCTGGTACGGGGACGTGGACTCCATCGCCAATCCCATGGCCAATCTCTTTAACTGTCCTGCGGCCGGCGGTACGGACCAGCAAAGCTGCCTGGGCGGCAGCCGCGGAGCCGGTTTCGAATGGGACGACATGACCATCTTCAAGCTGGGTTGGCAGTGGCGTATGAGTGACAGCTTCACCGCCCGCGTCGGTTACAGCTACGGTGAACAGCCCATCGACGACAGCAGCGTCCTGTTCAACATCCTGGCGCCGGGGGTGATGGAAGAGCACTACACCCTGGGCTTCACCTATGTTCCGACCAAGGGTCACGAACTGAACTTTGCGGCCATGTACGCTCCCTCAAACACCGTCTCCGGATCCAACAACCCCCTGGATCCGACGTCACAGGAGATCGAGCTGGAAATGTATCAGTGGGACGTGGAGGTGAGCTGGTCCTGGGTATTCTGATCCGGAAGCAGCCCGACAACACTCGTAAAAGGCCACCCTCGGGTGGCCTTTTTTACGCCCGGGAATCAGGCGCTTGGCCGCGGCGACCGTAGAGTTTATCCGCCCTCCCCGCACCCCCGGAGGAACCAAATTAACAGGCGCCGCTCTATTGAAAAAGGCGGTGCTTTTGGTTACCGTCCCCCGACCCCCCTTTTCCCGGCATTTTTGTTATATTGGGCTGATATTGCTGGAAAAAGATTGTTTGAGGAGATGCACTTTATGAGTATGAAACGTAGAACTTTTCTTCAAGGCGCCCTGGCCTGCAGTGCCATAGGCCTGGCCGCAGGGGCGGGCCTCTTGATGCCGCGCGCGGTGCTTGCCGCCTGGCCAAAAGAGGCCTTCGCCGCCAAGACCCCGACCGACGCCATGGGCGCCCTTCTGGGTTCTTCCGATAGCAGTGAGAGTGATGTAAACCTCAAGGTAAAGACCGAAGGCGAAATCAATCCGGCTTCTCTCCCGGTGAAGGTGAGCACCAGCCTGCCGGCCGAATCCATCACCATCATTGCGGAGAAGAATCCCGTACCTCTTGTCGCCACTTATCTGTTGACCCCTGCGGTCGCGGCTTATATTGCCACCAAGATCAAGTTCGCGGAGAGTTCCAATGTCATAGCGGTGGTTAAAGCCAACGGCAAACTCTATAGCGCAAAACAGTTTGTCACGGTCACCGAGGGCGGGTGTGCGGCCTGACCGGGCCGTTCCACACTCGCGGACAGAAACAACCAACCGCAAGAGGAATTAAGAGATGGCGGAAAAAAATACCATCAGGATGAATGCAACCCTCAAGAATGGGCTAACCTCGGTTAAGGCGATCATTTCCCACCCCATGGAATCCGGCAACCGTAAGAAAGACGGTGAAACCATCCCGGCCCACTTCATTCAGGAGGTGGAGTGCTTCCTGAACGGCAGCTCGGTATTAAAGAGCTACTGGGGGGGCGGTGTACAACGAAATCCCTACTTCTCCTTCCAGATAAAAGGCGGCCAGAAGGGGGATACGGTAAAACTGACCTGGAAGGACAATAAGGGCGAACAGGGAGCGTCAGAGGTCAATATCCAGTAGTTCTTTCTGAACCCCGCACGGCATCCGGCCAGACACGGCCGGAAGCGCGGCCTGTACCGTTAGCACCTCCCGAGTCCTGCGGTTGCCGGACCAGGGTCTTGCTGCGGCCGCTGATTATGCCCTTGCCGATACCGTAAGACCGGCACCTGATCCACGGATGAACTGGGGAAGCCGGACATCTTCTGGAAAAAGATTCCTATTTTGGGATATAATTACCCTACTTGTTGTATGTTTTTTTTCTTGGGAGATTTTCGCTATAAAGGTAGGGCCTTTAAATAGTAATAATAATTAAAACTATTCAAACAACCTTAGGAGATTCCAAAAATGGCACATGTAGTAATTATCGGCGCTAGCACTGGGGGACTCCCCTGCGCCTATGATATGAAAGAAAAGCTGGGTAAACAGCATGATGTAACGGTTATCAACATCTCTCCTCTCTTCAGCTTCGTCCCCTCCAATCCCTGGGTCGCCGTGGGATGGAGAAGCCGTTCTCAGGTCACTTTCGAGCTGGAACCCTATCTGAAGAAAAGGGGTATTAATTTCATCGCAGCCACTGTCACTGAAATTTCGCCGGATGCCAATAAAGTAACCCTGTCCGACGGACGCACCATTGATTATGACTATCTGGTAGTCGCCACCGGCCCCAAGCTGGCATTCGAGGAAGTGGAAGGACTTGGACCGGAACATCATACCCAGTCTGTCTGTACCCTCGGGCACGCCGAGGAGGCCCATGACCTGTGGCAGAGGTTCGTTGACAAGCCCGGCCCGATCGTTGTCGGGGCGGTCCAGGGTGCTTCATGCTTCGGCCCGGCCTACGAGTACGCCATGATCATGGATACCGATCTCCGAAGACGGCGCATACGTGACCAGGTCCCGATGACCTTCGTTACCTCCGAACCCTATATCGGCCATCTCGGCCTGGGGGGTGTGGGTGACTCCAAGGGGCTGCTGGAACAGGAGATGCGCCAGCGCCATATCTCTTTCATCACCAACGCCAAGGTTACGAAAGTGGAAGCGGGCAAGATGCATGTGGTCGAGCACAACCGCAAAGGGGAGCCGGTGGAGGAGCATGAGCTTCCGTTCAGCTACTCCATGATGCTGCCCGCTTTCAAGGGCGTGGAAGCCGTTAACGCGGTGGGCGAGGATCTGGTCAATCCGCGGGGTTTCGTAAAGGTGGATGAGCACCAGCGCAACCCCAAATGGAAGAACATCTATTCCGTGGGTGTCTGTATTGCCATACCCCCGGTGGAGGCGACCCCCGTTCCGACCGGAACACCGAAGACCGGCTATATGATCGAGTCCATGGTCACGGCCGTGGTCAACAATGTCTGGCACGATATCAACAACGAAGAGCCGGAATCGGTAGCCACCTGGAACGCGTTCTGCCTGGCGGATATGGGGGATGTGGGCGCCGCCTTCATCGCGCTGCCGCAGATTCCTCCGCGTAACGTCACCTGGGCCCGGCGCGGTCGCTGGGTGCACTGGGCCAAGGTCTGGTTCGAGAAATACTTCATCCGCAACATGAAGAAAGGGGCAACGGAACCCCTCTATCAGAAATATGCCCTGCGCCTGATGGGCATCGACCGGCTCAAACCCGGCAAGTAAAGACCACGGGAGCGGCGAAACCTTCGCCGCTCCCTTTTTCTTCTCAAATCCCGGTGGTGCTCCGCCCGAACGCGAGCGGCTGCGAAACTAGAACTTACCAAATTTCACCACGGAGGCCACAGAGGAACGCAGAGAGTATCCTGCTACCGTCCTCCAGCCCCCAGCGCGCCTCGGCGTCCTCTGAGGCGGGACAGAAAGGAAAGACGGGACCCTATTCAGCCTTCCAGGTACTCAACCCGAATGCGGGTAACGGTGCCGTTGATGGATTCCAGCGCCTCTATGGCCCGTATAGCCTCATTCATCCGACCTTCACGAACCCGATGGGTGAGCATCACCAGCGGCACATGGGTCTCATCCGCCTCCGGTTCCTTCTGCTTGATTGCCTCGATACTGATACCCTCATCCCCCAGGATACCCGCCACACGCGCCACCACGCCCGGCTTGTCCTCCGCCTGCATACGCAGATAGTAGGAGGTCTCCACGTCCTCCATATCCAGGATCGGCAGATCCGATAGTGCGGCGGGCTGAAACGCGAGGTGCGGCACCCGGTTCTCCGGATCCGAGGTCAGAGCCCGAACCACGTCAACCACGTCCGCCACCACAGCGGAAGCCGTCGGTTCCGCGCCGGCGCCCGCTCCATAATAAAGGGTTGGTCCGACGGCATCACCTTTCACAAGCACCGCGTTCATAACTCCGTCGACCTTGGCGATCAGGCGGCGCTCCGGGATCAGTGTGGGATGAACACGCATTTCCACGCCCTTTTCCGTCCGGCGGGTAATACCCAGGTGTTTGATTCGGTAACCGAGTTCCTCCGCATACGCCACGTCACTCCGAGTGATCCGCGTTATCCCCTCGGTATAGGTCTTATCGAACTGCAGCGGGATACCGAAGGCTATGGAACCCAGAATAGTCAGCTTGTGGGCGGCATCAATGCCCTCGACATCAAAGGTCGGATCGGCCTCCGCGTACCCCAGCGCCTGGGCCTCAGCGAGCACATCCTCAAAATCCCGTCCTTTGTCCCGCATTTCGGTCAGAATAAAATTACCCGTTCCGTTAATTATCCCCGCCACCCATTCAATCCGGTTGGCCGCCAACCCTTCGCGCATGGATTTTATTATGGGAATTCCACCCGCCACCGCGGCCTCAAAAGCAACCGTCACACCCTTCTGTTGCGCCGCCTGAAAGATCTCATTCCCATGCAGGGCGATCAGCGCCTTGTTGGCGGTTACCACATGCTTACCGTTGGCTATGGCCTGCAACACCAGTTCCTTAGCCGGGGAATACCCACCGATCAGCTCGATGATGATATCCACATCGGGATTATCCACCACCGCGAATGCGTCATCCGAAACCTGGATCTGACCCAACCCCGGAAGGGCGTTTCTATCAAAGACCTTGGCGGCGGCATGGGTGATACGAATACCACGACCCGCGCGGCGTGCGATCTCCTCCGCGTTCCGCGCCAGAACGTTTACTGTTCCGCCGCCGACAGTCCCCAATCCCAATATGCCTACATTGACCGGTTTCAAACGCCGCCCCCTTTCAACTCAGTGTCAAAAAATCCCGATTGTTCATCCCGCCGAAACATGTCTCGAATTCCCCGTATCGCCTGCCGCGTACGGTGTTCGTTCTCAATCAGGCCGAAACGCACATGGTCGTCACCGTATTCGCCGAAACCGATGCCCGGAGATACCGCAACCTTCGCGTCTTTCAGCAGTTTTTTACTGAATTCCAGCGACCCCATGGCGCGATAACGTTCCGGTATCTGAGCCCATACAAACATGGTCGCCTTTGGTCTTTCCACCGGCCAACCGGCGGAGTTGAGGCCGTCGCACAATACATCGCGGCGCTTCTGATACATATTGCTGATTTCGCGAACACATTCCTGAGGTCCTTCCAGTGCGGTAATGGCAGCCACCTGGATCGGCGTGAACATACCGTAGTCCAGATAGGACTTTATACGGGCCAGCGCCGCCACTAAAGTCTTGTTCCCGCACATGAACCCCACTCGCCATCCCGGCATGTTGTAGCTCTTGGAGAGCGAGAAGAATTCCGCAGCTACCTCCTCCGCACCTTCGATCTGGAGAATGGAAGGCGCCACGTAGCCGTCAAATACGATATCCGCATAGGCCAGATCGTGAATAACCCAGATACTGTATTCCCGGGCGATATCCACCACCTTCTGAAAGAAATCAAGATCGACGCACTGGGTTGTGGGATTCCCCGGAAAGTTCAGCACCAGCATCTTCGGTCTGGGCCAGGAATCAACGATCGCCTCTTTCAGCTTGCCGAAAAAATCCACGCCCGGAACCAGCGGCACGTGCCGGATATCGGCACCGGCGATCACAAACCCGTAGGGGTGGATCGGATAGGCGGGATTGGGGACCAACACCGAGTCTCCGGGACCTACGCATGCCAGTGCGAGATGTGCCAGGCCCTCTTTCGATCCGATGGTGACGATAGCCTGGCTGCTCGGATCCAGATTCACATCGAACCGCTCTTTGTACCAGTGGCAGATGGCACGGCGCAGGCGTGGAATGCCCCGCGACAGGGAGTAACGATGGGTATCCTTCCGCTGCGCCGCTTCCGTCAGCTTGTCGACGATGTGCTGCGGCGTGGCCTGATCGGGATTTCCCATGCCGAAATCGATAATATCTTCCCCCCGGGCGCGGGCGGCCGCCTTCAATTCATTCACGATATTGAAGACGTAAGGCGGCAACCGTTTGATTCTATGAAAATCTTCCATTTCGGGCGTCGACACGGGGAACCTCTGTACAAAGTACTACAAGAATAGAAACAGGTAAGTTAACTGAGCAGACCGTAAAATGTCAAAAGAATTAGACGGATAGAGGTTGTTGCCGAGTAACTGCTGGGGTATCGTGCTGGCATGAAATTCTCTCTGACCCAGCACGGCGAAGGATTTGTGGTAAACGCCTATGAACCGGGTCGGGTAGTTATCAACGGCAAGGCACATCGGCAGAGTATCGTTATTCTTCCGGACCGGATCATTACAGAGTGGGATCCGCGTTCGGTCACCGATTTGACCCATGACCATTTTCGAGTCATCGCCGATCTGCAACCGGATGTGGTGCTGCTCGGAACCGGTCTAAAACAGCTGTTTCCCCCTCCCGGCCTGTATGCCACACTCCTGGATCGGGGTATCGGGATCGAGATGATGGATACGGCGTCGGCCTGCAGAACCTACAACCTTCTGATGGCCGAGGGACGCAAGGTGGCGGCCGTGCTGTTGTTAACCTAAAAAGAAATTACGCTTCTCATTCCTATTGCGACTGAATTGTCCCTACGAGATCAACCGCAAATGAATGCAAATCACTGCGAATCTACGCTAAATGTTGGGGTACCATACATGGACCATTTGCAATATTTTGCGGTGATTGGCGTAATTCGCGGCTTATATCTCTTAGAGTAAACATCATTCATCCCTGACCCACTTCCTGTTTACCCGGACTCGTGAAACGACCATGCATCAACCGGAGCCCATCCAGTGAGTGAATTCTGGATCCCCTACCTGACCGCCTTTGTGGTGGGTCTGATCGGTGGTGTGCACTGTGTCGGCATGTGCGGGGGAATTGTCGGTACCCTTACCCTTGGGTTACCGAGCGAGCAACGACGACGTATCGCCGGCATGATGCCCTTCCAGCTCGCCTATAACCTTGGACGGATATTCAGCTATGTGGTTGCCGGAGGTGTCATGGGGGGGGTCGGGCAGCTTCTGGTCGAGTATATGCCGGTCTACGTGGCCCAGCACCTGCTGCTGGCGCTGGCCGGGGTCATCATGATCCTGCTAGGTTTCTATTTGGCCGGATGGTGGATGGTGCTGAACCGTGTGGAACGTCTGGGCAGCCGACTGTGGCGCTGGCTGGAACCCGTCAGCCGCAAACTGCTACCGGTAAACACGCCGGGGCAGGCATTGGTCGTGGGGATGATCTGGGGCTGGATACCCTGCGGCCTGGTCTACAGCATGCTGATAAACGCCGTATCCGCCGGCAGCATCTGGAAAGGTTCGGCGCTGATGTTGGCCTTCGCCCTCGGGACCCTCCCCAACCTGCTCTTAATAGGGGTACTGGCCGGCGCCGCGGCCCGGCTGGCACATAGCGAGACAGTCCGCAGGGTGGCCGGCGTAACCGTCATCCTGTTCGGCCTATATACCCTGTGGCAGGCCCTGTAGCCTTAGGAGTAGGAAGTTTGAAGTTGGAAGCGTAGGGCGGGCTGTGCCCGCCGCCATTTTGATATATCTTGCCTTTTCTGAAAGTCCCGCTCGACCTCCAGGGAGGAAGGAAATGCAAAAAGCGGTGTCGGGAACAACCCATACCAGCGGAAGCTGCGAACAATAGTACAGCAACATTTCTGCCATCAGAGACTTGATCAGAGACCCCTAGTCTTCGAAACAGCGTTTATCCGCTTTTAGTTGTCGCAGTTCCTCCATCCGGTCTTCCGCGGAAATTGTCCGACCGTTCTCTTCATATTCGGTCACCGCACTCCAGGCCAATACCCCGTAAGCGGGCCAAAACATGGTACTACCTACCCAGATAGCCGCTCCCTGATAGGGATCCTCGTAGAATCCCGGTTTATAACTGTAGGTCTGGGGCTGCAATGATCTCAGCTCCTGCTCCAGCATCCTGCAGCTCTTCTCCCGGTCATATGCCGTGGGATTAGGCACGTACGGCTGTCTGTACAATTCAACGTCGGGCAGCTGAAGTTCCCCCCAGGGGGTTGATAGGGTGGTACCGCTTTTTTCGGCCTCCTTTTTTGCGGTGGTTTCCGCCAGACTCGGCCGCACCGCCACAAGCGCCAGTACCACGAGAAGGCACGAACAGATCTGTATCGGTTTCATTGTTTCCTCCCTATTCGTAAACTTCCGGGCCAAACCGGTCAACTGTAAATTCCGCATCTTTCAGCCCTCCTCGTCCGGTACCAGGCGTATATCCTCCTCCGGACCCGGCAAGACATTGCCGCATATCGCCCCTGGTACGGCGGATGACGGCCTTTCCAGCGGTATTTCCCGCCCTCCCCGCACACGTTATCGGCAAATCCTTCTATTTTATTGAATCCTTGCAAAATCCCAGCCAACTCTTCGAAGAATACGCAATGCTTTTATCTCCCCTTCGGGTAAAATGGCTTGCGTTTACCAAAAAACCGGGTCTTCCAACAGCCCCCTGTGAGCAACCGTGGAGCCCGGCGACCAATAATTCGATCAGGTTTAGTCAGCTAATGGAAAAAAAGATCTTTTTCATCGTACTTATCGGCAGTTTGCTGTTTCTCGTGGTGGCCCTGTTGCTACCGGGGCGCCCGGTCGACGAGAATCCCAAACTTCCGTGGAAAATCGAAGTGAATGCCGACGGCTCCAGTACGGTGTTCGGGCTGACCCTGGGCCGGAGTACGCTGGCCGACGCCCGTCTGGTCCTTTCCGATGAAGGGAAAGTGAACCTTCTGATACCCGACGAAGGAAATATAACCGTTGAGGCCTATTTCGATACGATTTTTTTAAGCGGATTGAAAGCGGACTTCGTCATGAGCATGGAACCGGAACAGGATCTGGCGGAACAGATGTACCATCGGGGATTGCGGCTGGGAGCGCTGGAAAGCGGTGGGAAAAAGGCCGAACTATCTACGGAAGACATGGCCATTGCCGCCGACATGCCGATCGTGCACATTACTTACCTTCCGCGGGCCGACCTGGATGAAGAGCTGATCAAAAATCTGTTCGGGGAGCCGGATCGAATCCTAAAAGAACCGGAAACCGGTATAAACCACTGGTTGTATCCGGGTAAGGGATTGGATATCGCCGTGGATCCCGAAAGAAAGGAGGTCTTTCAATACGTCAGTCCGGCGAACTTCCAGCGAATATTGGCACCCCTGGAGGAGATGGAGGATACCGGAGAACCCGGACCTGACCCGAAGGACAGCCAGGGTGAAGTAGAGTAAAAGCTTACCCCTCAGGGGACCGTTCTTCGGTGGTCCCCTGCTGATCCTCGGAAGTCTTCCGGTCCGGGGACAGGTCTTCATCCATAAGTATCCTGCTCGCTTCCCCTTCCAGATCCTCGAACTGCCCACTCCGGGCGGCCCAGAAAAAGACGCCGACCGCCGCCAGGCCGAGAAATATCACTCCAGGAATCAATCCGTAGATCACGTCCATCGTCAGCCTCCCGGGTGCGTCTTAGGGCTTGATCACAAACCCCTAGTCCACACCTTTAAATAATGTACGGATGCGAGCCGCGTTCCCGATAACCAACAGCGAACTGATGGGCATGGATACCGCCGCTACCAGCGGCGTAATAATCGCAGCCATAGCCAATGGCACCATTATAACGTTATAGGTGATGGATATCCCGATATTCTGACGAATGGTGCGCAGGGTACGGCGGGATAGATCCGCCGCCAGCCTTACCTTCCGAAGTTCACTGCTCATCAGTACGATGTCGGCACTGGCGATGGAGACATCGGTACCGGAGCCCATGGCTATCCCCACGTCCGAGCGCACCAGCGCGGGGGCGTCGTTGACACCGTCCCCCACCATAGCCACCTTGTGCCGATCTGACTGCAGACCGCCGATAACGCGATCCTTATCTTCCGGCAGCACTTCCGCAATCACTTCCATACCACCGCCCAACCTTTCGGCTATTGCCTCCGCGGTTGATCGGCGGTCACCGCTCAGCAGCGTCAGTCTGATTCCCTCGGCTTTCAGCTCCGATATCAGCCTCGGTGCATCATCCCGGATCCTATCTTCTACCGCGATCAGGGCCACCTCCCGGCCATCCACGGCGCACCGCAGGGAACCTACCCCCTGTTGATCCAATGCCTCTGCGGCGATATCAAACGCAGGTTCCCGGGCAACGCCGTTGCGCTCCATCCAGCCTGGATTCCCGGCCAGAATACGTCGCCCTTCCACCATGGCCGAAATACCCTGCCCCGGACTATTGTGAAATTCCCCGGCCTGTCTCCCGCCGTCATTGATCCCCAGATCCTCGGCGCAAGCGACAATAGCAACAGCCGTCGGATGCTCGGAAAAACGCTCCACCGCCACCAGATCGGACAACAACTGCTGAACCGCCTGCGGGATCTTTTCGTCCCCCATTTCCCACTGCGCCTCCGCCATCCTTATGGAACCTACGGTCATACGGCCCTCTGTCAGGGTACCGGTCTTGTCGAAGACGAAGTGGTCGATGGCGGACAGGCTTTCCAGCACCTCCCCGGTCTTGACCAGGATGCCGTGCCGGGCACCCAGTCCCGACGCCACCGCGATGGACATGGGTGTGGCCAGGCCGAAGGCACAGGGACAGGTAATGATCAGCACCGCGGTGGCCGCCATCAGCGCCTTTTCGAAATCCGCCGATAACCACCAAAGGAAGGTCACCAGGGAGAGAGAGATGGTTACGGCGACAAACCACGGGACCACCTTGTCGGCAATGCATTGTATGGGAGCCTTGCTGGCCTGGGCCTCCTCCACCAGCCGGATAATACGACCCAAGGCGGTGTCCTTGAGCAGACCTTCAACCCTTATCTGCAGCATCCCGTGTCCGTTGATGGTGCCCGCGGAAACGTGGTCACCTGCGCCTTTATTTACCGGCTCCGGCTCCCCACTGAGCATGGCCTCGTCCAGGGTACTGACGCCATCAACGATGATGCCGTCCACCGGCACCTTCTCCCCCGGCTTTACCAGTACGATCTCCTCGATCTTGACCGCCCGTATGGGAACGATCTCCTCCTTGCCCTCCCGCAGAACGGTCGCACCCTTGGGCTGCAGATCGAGAAGGCGTTGGGTCGCCGCCACCGCCTGGCGTTTGGATATAGCTTCCAGATAACGACCCACCAGGATCACGAACATAAAGTTGACGACCGTGTCCCAGTACACCTCGCCGTTGGTAGTCCCGGTGACCGTAACATAGAGCGAATATAGATAGGTTATACCTGCGCCGATTGCGATCGGCAGATCCATACCCAGATAAAGGTTGCGCAAACCCACCCAGGCGCCTTTGAAAAAAGGATAGCCCGCGTAGAGGATAGTCGGTGTGGCAATGGCAAACCCGACCCAG
Source organism: Sedimenticolaceae bacterium (assembly GCA_050291465.1). Taxonomy (GTDB): domain Bacteria; phylum Pseudomonadota; class Gammaproteobacteria; order Chromatiales; family Chromatiaceae; genus CBFDBF01. The sequence continues at coordinate 19,570 of JBNKJV010000010.1, forward strand.
TGAAACAGATTGCGGTATTCACCGCTATCGGCACCGGCATAAAGGGAAACCGCTATCCAGAGCATGTTCATCATGGCAAATCCGGCGAATGCCATGCGATAGAGCAGTTTCTGGTTTTCCCGCTTGATGCTCCCTTCCGCCGCCTCGGGATCAAAGGGAACCGCCGCGTAGCCGATCTCGCCAAGCCGCGTAAGCACCCGTGACAGCTTTAACCGGGCGTTATTCCATTTCAGATGCAGACGGCGCCCGGTGAGGTTTACCTTGGCTTCTTCGACACCCGGTAAAGCTTGCAGGGTGTTTTCGATCAGCCAAACGCAAGCGGCGCAATGGATACCCTCGACCAGGAGATTGATGTTGCGCGACTCTTCCAGGGTATCGACGAACTCTTCCTGGACCTCATCCAGGTCGTATAAGGCCAATTCTTTGGGAAGTTCCGGGGGTGGCGCGAGAAGGGTCCCCTCGGGGGTTCTCCGATAGAAACCCTCCATTCCGGCGCTGAAGATGGCCTCACAGACCGCCCGGCACCCGATACAACAGAATCCCCGCTCTTCCCCCTGGATCCGGGAACCTATATTCTCACCGGCCGGGATCGGCAATCCGCAGTGGAAACAGAACCGATCTTCAGCTATATCGCCCGCCTCATCCCTGAGTGTTCCGTCGGAACCGTTCGCCATCTACTATTTGACGCCGGCACTAAAACGGTAGGATGCTTGATACTCGTCCTCTCCCTGTTTGGCGGCCACCAGGATGTCCCAGACACCCTTGAGTGGAAAGCTGACCTCCACCTTGTATTGACCGGCCTCCTCTTTTTCCATGACCTTGGAGAAGTCGTGTTCCCCTCCGGACGGCCGGTAGGCGTAAAATGTAACGGCATCCGGCTCCACGGGCGCGCCGTCCTTGGAAAAGACACTAAAGCCGAATTTCACGGGTACGGCAACATCGATATATTCCGGGGCCTGGATATCCATTTTCCAACCCGGATCCCGAGCCATCCGTTTCAGCAAGTTCTCCTCGTAGTCCTCCCCCCGCTTGTAGTAATCCTCGTTCACCAGACGAGGGCTGCTGTCACCCGCCAGGAAAAGCGTATAAATGTTGGCCGTCACAAAGACAGACAACATGCCTACGATGGTCCATACCCAGGGGCTCCTCCAACTGGACTTCTTCTCTGAGGTTGTCATAAGAAATCTACTTGTTTATCAATATCTTAAAATAAAACAGCGGAGGGCGAACCAGCGGTCCGCCCTCCGCTTACTATACCACAGGCGCCCTATTTCGAGGGACCTATAAATACACTCTTTCGTTTGGCCTTAAGTACCAGTCCTTCCTTGTTCTTACCCTCGATGTGAAACACGATGGGCTCGGATTCGCTGGTCAGGTTCTCTTCCGGTATGCGGACGAATACCGTTCTCGAAGTAATATTCGCCTCGCGGGCTTCCACCGGTTCTTCCGCCCCCACCAGCACTATCCCTTCCGGACCGGTAGCGCTTATACCTACTGAAAGCTTTTCGTTAAGCTTATTCAGCACTTTCAACGTATAGCGGTTCTGTACCGATCCATCACTCTGCATCACGAACAGGGGCTGCCTCGCATGCAGCACCTTGAGTTCGATGGCCTCCAGAGAACTGAGACCGATACCTATCCCCGTCAATGCCGCCAGCAATATGGCCGAATAGACCCAGACCCTCGGGCGCTTGTAAAGTGCGCGATTTTCCTTGCCGTTCAGAACATCCAGTGACTCATAACAGACCAGTCCCTTAGGACGACCGACCTTTTCCATAATGGAATCGCAGGCGTCGATGCAGAGGGCGCACATGATGCAACCTTCCTGCTGGCCGTGCCGGATATCCACACCGGTCGGACATACCGCTACGCAGAGATTGCAATCCACACAATCCCCGAGGCTGTCATCGGTCACTCCCTTCTTGATTCGTCCCCTGGGTTCTCCGCGGTGAAAATCGTAGGTGGGCACCAGGGTGGTATTGTCCACCATTACGCCCTGGATGCGGGCGTAGGGGCAGAGCCAGAAACAGACCTGCTCCCGCATAAACCCGGCCAGAACATAGGTGCCGACGGTAAACAGGGCGATGGTCAGGCTGGCAACCGGACCGATCACATTAACATCAAATGTCATCAACTCCCGCCATACGGTATGGGAATCCACAAACCAGGCAACCCAGGTGATGCCGGTAAGCAGTCCGATAAGTAGCCAGATCAGATGCTTGACCACCTTTACGCCGATCTTTTTCCCCGTCCAGGGCGCTTCCTCCAGCTTACGCCGCTGTTGCGGGTTCCCTTCCAGCTTCTCCTCGATCCAGGTAAAAGCGTCGGTCCAAACGGTCTGAAAACAGAAAAACCCGCAATAGACCCTTCCAGCCAGCGCCGTGGCCACCGCCAACAGGATGGCGAAAAACAGCAGCAGCAGGGAAAGCATCCAGAAATCCTGCGGCAAAACCGTGGCCGAGAAAATATGAAACTGGCGGTTGGGGATATCGAACAGCACCGCCTGGCGGCCGTCCCAGCGAAGGTAGGGACCAAAAAAATAGACCAGCCAGACTGAAGCCGTCAGCCATTTTATAATGCGCCATCTGCCGGGTATACGCTTGGCGTGAATGGTCTTTTCACCAAGATTCAGCTCCCAATGGGCCGCTTCTGCATAGAGATCGTCTATGTCAGAGTCATTCTGTGCTTTTGGATTGTCGTTCAACTGAATTTCTCCTGTTTAACGGCTCGGGAACACGAAGATACCCACAGCCCTGCAGCGTAACCAGGGTAGCCCGCTACCAGCCGGAATTAGCCCCTTCCCGGCAATAAAGGTCCTGCAAAAAACCGATAACTACGGATGGATATTCTACTCAAATCAGATACGCAAACCATTGCGCATTATCAATAAAAAAACAGTGTATTTTCCATTGAAAAAGGGGGACAAAAGCCCCCCTTTCCCATACATCAGACTAAATACCAAAAGCAAATCAGTGGTTTTTAGAGTCCTTGTCCATCAGCTTTTTGGCCTTGAAGCCCAAAAACACAAGGACACCCGTAGCGATTATCACCGTTAGGGCAGAACCCCAGACGACCGGATCACTTAATTCCATGATACACCCCTTCTAGATTTGTTGTGGAACTACACGGGAGCCGAAACTCCCGTGTAAACCAACCTCAAGCATATACGGACAAGTATTACTGACCGCCGCCCAACTTGTAGACGTAGACCGCCAACTTCTTGATGTCGTCCTTGGAAAGCTTGCCGCCTCCGAAGGTTGGCATCTGGGCCTGGCGTGTCATGGGATCGGTCGTATCATTCACACCATGGGTAATGGTGTATTTGATACTGGCCAGCTGATCATCTTCCTTAAAGCGCCAGACCTTGTCGGTCAGATTGGCCGAACCCAGGGCAGCTATACCCTTGCCGTCCATGCCGTGGCAGGCGATACAGCCTTTCTGAGCGAACAGCGGGTTGCTGGCCGGATCACCGTTCAGCACGGACTGCGCCAGGGAGTCGATCTCAGCGGATGAGAGGAGCTTCCCGTGTGCGGTCATGACACCCCTGCGACCCATGGTGATGGTCTGCTCAATGGTGCCAATGCTGCCGCCATAGAGCCAGTCGTCGTCAGCCAGAACGGGGAAGCCGGGGCCACCCTGTCCGCCGCCGCCGTGGCAGGCCGCACAATTGTCACCGAACAGCACCTTGGTTGCCGCCTCGGTATAGGCCGCCAGGTTCGGATCGTTCAAGATCTCCGCGGCCGTCATGCCGGCGATCTTGTCTTCGAACTCAGCGCGTTTCGCGGTGATCTCATCCACACCTGCGTTGTACTCCTGCATCTGGGTCCAGCCCAGGATGCCCTGGGTGAAGCCCTTCTGACCGATCAGCGGCCAGGTAGGATAGAGGATACCGTAGATCACCCAACCGGCAACGCTCGCCCAGAAGGCCAGCATCCACCAGCTTGGTGGCGGGTTCTCCAGCTCCCGCAGATCATCGTCCCAAACATGTCCGGTGTTGTTTTCACCCGGATAAGGATTATTCTCCGCCATTTTTATCTCCACTATTATCTGTTGTGTCGTCCTCGAACGGGATGGATTTGAACGACTCAAGCTTCTCCCGGTTCTTCGGACGTAAGGCGTAAAAGTAAGCCCCTACCATCAGGAGGAAGATGACCACCGTCGTGACCATAATGATCCAGTCATTGATGGTCATCGCCTCCCAATTGGTATGGAAAAACTGCTCCAGGCTACTCACGATATACCTTGCTCTCGTCCAGCTTGGCCATGGTACCCAGCACCTGCAGGTAGGCTACAACCGCGTCTTCCTCGGTCTTGCCTTCCAGCTGCGCAGGCGCACCATCCATATCCCCTTCGGTGTAGGGAACACCCAGCAGACTCATGACCGTCATACGGGTCTTGATGTCGGAATTGTCTACTGCAGTATCCTTCAGCCAGGGATAGTTCGGCATGACGGACTCAGGCACCACCGCGCGAGGGGCCCGCAGATGCTTGCGGTGCCAATCGTCGGAGTACTTGCCGCCAACCCGAGCCAGATCCGGACCGGTACGCTTGGAACCCCACTGGAAGGGGTGGTCGTACATGGACTCGGATGCGAGCGAATAGTGGCCATAGCGATCCTTCTCGTCACGGAACGGACGAATCATCTGTGAATGGCACAGGTAGCAGCCCTCACGGATGTAGATGTCACGGCCTTTCAGCTCAAGTGGAGTATAGGGACGAACACCGTCACCCGCCTTCCAGTCAGCGAGGGTATCACCCGCGCCGCGCTGCCAGACGATTTCAGGTGCGTTATTGTGTTCCATCGTATTGCTGATAAGGAACAGCGGAACGATTTCCACAATACCACCGACGGTAAGCGCCACTGCCAGGACGATAATAAACAACCAGACATTAACTTCCATTTTCTCCTGGAAGTTTTTGGGTTCTACATTATTAGCCATTTTCTTGTCTCCCCCTATTAAGCGCCGGCTACAGCAGTCTTGGCCTGCCGCAGGCTGCCTTCAGATGCAGCCTTCTTCACCGTCATCAGCACATTAACAACCATCAACAGTGTGCCAAGGAAGAAGATGGTACCGCCGACAAAACGCATGGCGTAGTAGGGGTGCATCGCTTCCACAGACTCGGCGAAGGTGTATGCCAGAGTGCCGTATTCATCATAGGCACGCCACATCAGGCCCTGCATGATACCGGACACCCACATGGCGACAATGTAAACCACCGCGCCGATGGTGGTGGTCCAGAAATGGGCGTTGATCAATTTCTGCGACCACATCTCGGTGTGGAAGGTACGCATGTAGATATGGTACAGAGCACCGATACCGACCATGGCAACCCAACCCAGGGCACCGGAGTGGACGTGACCAACGGTCCAGTCGGTGTAGTGGGACAGAGCGTTAACGGTCTTCAGCGACATGACCGGACCTTCGAAGGTGGACATGGCGTAGAAGGCCAGAGACATGATCAGGAAACGCAGGATATAGTCGGTACGCAGCTTATCCCAGGCGCCGGACAAGGTCATCATGCCGTTCACCGCACCACCCCAGGAGGGGATGATCATGGCGACGGAGACGATGGCACCGAGGGAACCGGCCCAGTCAGGAAGCGCCGTATACTGCAGATGGTGGGGACCCAGCCAGACATAACCGAACATCAGTGCCCAGAAGTGGATCACGGAAAGACGGTATGAGTAGACCGGACGGCCCGCCTGCTTCGGCACGAAATAGTACATGATGCCCAGGAAGCCCGCAGTCAGGTAGAAACCCACCGCATTGTGACCCCACCACCACTGGATCATGGCGTCCTGCACCCCGGAAAACAGGGCGTAGGAATCGGTCAGGCTCACCGGAACCTCAAGACTCCTGACAACGTGCAGGTAGGTGATCATTACCATCATGCCCATGAAGAACCAGTTCGACACATAGATGTGCGAGGTCTGGCGCTTGGCGACGGTCATCACGAAATTGAAGAAGAACGAGAGCCAAACCACCGCGACCAGAAGGTCGATCGGCCATTCCAGCTCCGCGTACTCCATACCAGAGGTGATACCCAGCGGATAGGAGATGACGGCCAACACAATGATCAGGTTCCACCCGAAGAAGGTGAACCAAGCCATTTTGTCACTCCAAAGCCGCGTCTGACAGGAACGCTGTACGCTGTAGAAACCTGTTGCCATCAGGGTGCATCCCCCGAAAGCAAAGATCACAGCATTGGTGTGGAGCGGGCGAATACGCCCGAATGTAATATATGGAATATCGAAGTTTAATACCGGCCAGGCCAACTCGGCGGCGATATATACGCCGACCAGAGCACCTACGACGAGGTAAACAGCGGCTAGAACGGCAAACCAGCGCACAACATCAAAGTTGTACTTTTGCTCAGCTGCGGCTTCCATGGACCCCCCTTAATTTTTCTTGAGGTAAAACAGAAATCAACTCAAAGGAAATGAGCCATAAACCAAAACCAAACCAACCCGAGTTTTAGCTGTGGCATATAACATACTTATACGTAATAAATGTCAAGAAGTTACTCCACTATCTTGAGTAACAGCCGTAACGAAAAACTTCGCTAAGCCACTGTTATTTAACCACATAAATCGAGTTGTTAATAGTTTTTATGGACGAGATCGAATATTTCTATGAGAGTTTGTTGTTTGATAAAAAAAACCGCGTATCGCCATTCAATCGGCACCACTAATTCCGACGAATTTTGTCAATTAAAAAAACCGCCGGTCGTTTTGTAACAAAAAAAGAGGGCCCCTACCGGAAGCCCTCTTTTTAGTTGTCCGCCGTCAGGACGGACAATGTCGCAACGATATCAAAGCTCGTCGGAATGTTCAGCCAGATACTTGGCCACACCTTCCGTGGACGCCTGCATACCGGTATCACCCTTATTCCAACCGGCCGGGCAGACCTCGCCATGCTCCTCGGTAAATTGCAGGGCGTCTACCATACGCAGCATTTCATCTACGTTCCGACCCAAAGATAAAGCGTTTACCACCTGATGCTGGACAACCCCGTCCTTGTCGATCAGGAAGGAACCGCGCAGGGCGATACCGGGATCGGTTCGCATATCATAGGCGTCAGTGATTTCCTTATTGATATCAGCGATCATCGGAAACTGGACGTTACCGATACCACCGTTTTTGACATCCGTGTTCTTCCAGGCGAGGTGGGTAAAATGGGAGTCGATGGAAACCGCAAGCACCTCCACATTTCGCGCCTTAAATTCGTTCAATCGATGATCGAAAGCGATGATCTCCGAGGGGCAAACAAAGGTGAAATCCAGTGGATAGAAAAACAGGACCACGTATTTCCCTTTGTAATCCGCTAAAGATATTTCCTGAAAACTATTATCCGGCATTACCGCCAGCACCTTAAAATCCGGGGCAGCTTTTCCTACTAGTACGCTCATTGTGGTTTCTCCAGGTTGCTAGACTGTTGATCGATTTGGTTCCGGTACAAGTGGAGAGGAATAGATTTCCCCTCCCCACCGGCATCTCCATGTATTTGTGATTTTCGTTTTACTGGGCTACGTTGACCTCTACCGGGTCACTTTCCCAGATACCGTGCTTGGTACAGTACGACATGGCACTGAGTGACAGGGTACCGGCCGCCGGCACGATGTTGAAAGTAATCTCCGCATTACCCTTGGTACCGTCACCCCCCAAGGTACCCGCCGGAAAACTGGCTTCCGCCAATAGTGTATTACCATTGTAAAGCTGTATGGAACGGATGTGGTGATCACTGTCATCCGGATGGGCGTACTCATTACCCATTTTCACCGTAACCGGGAATTTTTCATTGGCCTTGGCCGTGTTCTCACAATGAACAAAGGGGGAATGGCGGTCAATGTAGTCCTTCTTCTGCTCTTTATCCACCTGCGAAATATCCACATAACGATTAACAAGAGGCATGTCTCTCTCCTTTAACTAATTGAATATATTAGCGAATTAAATTCCTGTAAAATCTTTACTACCATCAATTTTGTCGATATTCTGTCTTTTTGGTTGCAATTAGTCAAGAAAAATTTCAATATAGCAACAAATTTGTTGTCTATTCGTCATATTCATATCACTGGAGAATGGGTATCCCAATGATTACCAACCTCGTTGGAAACAGGATTCGGGAAATACGGGCCAAGCGCAACATGACCCAGCAGCAATTGGCGGATCTGGCGGACATCCCTCGGGCGACCCTGGCCACGATCGAGAAGGATGATTCCAATCCCAGTCTCGCGGCGGTCTACAAGATAGCGATCGCCTTGGACTCCACCATCGACAACCTGTTGGAACAACAACATAACCGGATCGAGGTGATGCGCGGGGAAGAGATGCGACAAATGGAATCGAGGGAAGGTCAGTACCTGGCCACCACCATCTCCCCTGCAAGCACCCCGGAGTTGCTGCAACAGATCTTTGTCCTGAACGGAGATTCCATATTCCCCGGCAAACCCCACCCTCCCGGCAGCGAGGAGTATCTCCATATCCTCTCCGGTGAGTTGAACCTGGAGGTGGCCGGTGAAGAGGTGCGTCTGTGCGCGGGCGACACCGCCCATTTTCGCGGCAATGTAAAACACAATTACCACAATCCCGGACCTACCGAGGTGCGCGGTATCGTCACCATATTGACCTACCCCAGGATCAAATAGATCCGGAAGAAAGCCAGCCCCGGGTCAAAAATACCCGGAATTGAAGTCCGCGTAGCTTACCCAGAGAACGAAAAGGCGCAGAGGCACAAGGCAACGTGGGTTAGATTGTACGCAAGCACTACCTGACGGAGCCTGTAACCTACTCCGCCGCCGCCTGGGAATCTCTATTATTAACCACAGAGTACACAGGGGTTCACAGAGAAGTCCCACGCCTAAATCTCAGACCGCTCTGTGTTCCTCCGTGGTAAAAATCCCTATCCATGTCCCGCTGGCAAGGGTTGTTCCCACGACCCTTTTTGCATCTCCTCCATCTCTGGAGGTCAAGCTGGGCCTACGGTAATAAGCGGGAATTCAGGAAAAGCGGCGGGCGCGGCCCGCCCTACCTTACTGCTTCAGGAACATAAGCCGCAAAAAACGCCAATCACCGCGAAGTACCGCAAATATCTATGCGGTTAAACCTCACGGACGCGTTTCCGTCACACTTCGAATGATTGGGCGTAAGTCCTTTAACGTGAACGCCGCTTCCGTCAGAGCGTCATTTGAAAATAGAATCGATGGAGAACCCGTCCTTTTCCAGAATCATGCGCAAACGTCGTAATCCGTCCATCTGGATCTGGCGTACGCGTTCCCGGGTTACCCCCAGTTCGTTCGCCACTTCCTCCAATGTGGAATTCTCGTATCCATGCAATCCGAACCGGCGCTCCACCACTTCCCGCTGCTTGTCGTTCAGTTTACTCAACCAGTAATCCAGATTGGCGTTTAAATTGTCGTTTTGAATACTCTCCGTCGGATCCGGAGATTGCTTATCGGATATAGTGTCCAGCAGGGGTTTATCCGCTTCCTTGCCGAAGGGCGTATCCACCGACGTCACCCTCTCGTTCAGACCAAGCATACGCTTTACTTCATCTATCGGCCTTTCAAGAAGATCCGCGATCTCCTCCGCGGTGGGTTCATGGTCGAGGGACTGTGCCAGTTTGCGCGCGGCCCGTAGATAAACATTGATCTCTTTAACAACATGTATAGGGAGCCGGATAGTCCGGGTCTGATTCATTATGGCCCGCTCGATGGTCTGACGAATCCACCAAGTGGCGTAAGTCGAAAAACGAAAACCTCGTTCCGGATCGAATTTTTCCACCGCCCTGATCAGGCCGAGGTTACCCTCCTCAATCAGATCCAGCAGCGCCAGTCCCCGGTTCATATAGCGGCGCGCAATCTTTACCACCAGGCGAAGATTGCTTTCGATCATGCGTTGTCTGGCGGCCACATCCCCTTTCTGCGCCAGCCGCGCAAAATAAACCTCTTCCTCGGCAGTCAATAACTGCGAGTTTCCGATCTCATTGAGATAGAGACGGGTCGCATCCATCTGCGCAGCCGTCATTTCTTCATCCGAGGCGTAGCGTCTCGTTTCCTTCTCTTCCTTGTCGTCCTCGGACTCGGACTCGGAATCGGAATCGGAATCGGCTTCTACCTCGTCGTCCGCACTTTCCAGAAGCTCCTCGTCTTCCTGAAGATCGACTTCGGTCCCATCTTCCCCGTTGTCAGGCGAATTTCCCATGTATGTAGTCTCCTAGTGCCTATCAGCGGCGTTTGGGTAACAGGGCAACCGGATTAACAGGATTTCCATTACGCCGGATTTCGAAATGGAGTAGTGCCTGGCCGGACCCGTTGTATCCCATCTCGGCGATTCGCGTTCCTCTACGAATCTGATCACCTTCTTTCACCAAAAGTTTTTGGTTGTGTCCGTAGGCGCTTAAATAATCGTTGTTGTGTTTAACGATGATAAGCTTGCCATATCCGATCAGTCCACTTCCACTGTACACAACCTTTCCAGCTTCGGAAGCATACACCGCCTCTCCCGCTTTACCAGCCAACTTGATCCCTTTTCGATTGGGATCGGTTCCGGAGAAACTCTGTATCACCTTCCCCTTTGTCGGCCATTGCCAGCGTAACTTTACACTGGTTGTAACATTGCTTTTGCCGTTTTGGGAAGCAGTCACCGTTTTCTTCGGAGCGCTCTTTTTGGAAGGAACCTTGGTCGTACTCTTTCTGACCGAGGACGTCCCGCTACGCTGCGTAGCGGTCACCCTTACACCGGCGGGCGGTTTTATCCTTAGGCGTTGTCCGGGATATATCGTATAAGGGCGACGAATACCGTTCCAGGCAGCCATCCGACGATAGTCAACCCCGAAATGCCAGGCAATCGAATATAGGGTATCTCCCCGCCTGACCCGGTAATAACTGCCCTGGTAATAACTGACGCGGGGCTTTGCCACCGTCCGCCGATACTCGCGACTCACCACCGGTGCCGGCCCGGGTGAACTGCACCCGTCCAGGAACCCGGCGACGACGGTGATGACCAACAGCAAGGGTGTTAAACCGGAGCGATTGAGGGAAAGGCGCAAGGCCTGGTTACAGCCCACACCGGAGAAGACAGTGACAGTAGCCGACCGTTGTTCGCGCCCCATTCCTTACCAGAATTATCCTCACACGTGACCTGAATCAACAGGTCCGGATAAAGTAAAAACCTTCTATATTCCAGACACTGCGTGGCGTCGTTCTACATTCCCTTGAATATCAGGATGGCGACTATCACCACCACAACCACGACCCATCCAATACGATCGATATATTTACGCAAGGTTCCTTCCATATTTTCACCACCCCAGTGCATCAACGCCGCCACCAGAAAAAAGCGGGTGCCCCTACCGACCAGAGAAGCGATCAGAAACGGCAGTAACGCCATGGAAATAACACCTGCGGTTATGGTGAACACCTTGTAGGGAATAGGTGAAAACCCGGCGAGAAATACCGCCCAGAACCCCCACTGGTCAAACCACTGCTTGGCCTGGAGATATTTCGGATAGTAACCGGCGTCGTGCAGAAGCGGTTCCACCAGATCAAAGAAAAACAACCCGATGCAGTAACCGAGCAGTCCACCTACGACCGAAGCGGCGGTGGTAAGCAACGCCAGGTTCCAGGCCCGATCCGGCCGGGCCAGAACCATGGGCGCCAGCATCACGTCCGGTGGAATGGGAAAGAAGGAGGATTCGGAAAAACTCAGGGCCGCAAGATAACGGGGGGCATGCGGGTGTCGCGACCAGCGCATTACCCGATCATACAGTTTGGAAAACAGCCGCATTACTGCACCCCGCCCCGAAACGGCACAAATACCACCTGTTCCAGGATCTCTTTTTCATACCCGCTATCAGTCTTGGTTATCCGCACCAACGCCTGCTCGCGGCCGGAACCCACCGGTAGCACCATCCTACCGCCGGGGCGAAGCTGTGACACAAGCGCCCTGGGGATTCCTTCCGGCGCGGCGGTCACCAGAATCCCGTCAAAGGGGGCGTATTCCGGCAACCCCACACCGCCATCCTGATGTCGCAGCCGGATGTTTCGCAGTCCCAGCGATTGAAAACATTTGCGCGCCTGCTTATGCAGCGCCTCGATACGCTCGACGCTGTATACCCGACGCACCAGCTGCGCCAGGATTGCCGCCTGATAACCGGAACCCGTACCTATCTCCAGCACGGTCTCCAGAGGTCCACCCTCCAACAACACCTCTGTCATGCGCGCAACAATATAGGGTTGCGATATGGTTTGGCCATGCCCGATAGGCAAAGCCGTGTCCTCATAAGCTCTGCTCGCCAGCGCTTCGTCAAGAAAGATATGACGAGGTATTTTCCTGATGGCATCCAGCACCCCGGGGTTCTTGATTCCTTCATTGCGCAGACGTTCCACCAGACGTTCCCGGGTACGCTGGGAGGTCATGCCGATTCCGCGGTGTTGCAGCGTGATCACTCACCCACCCCGTTTAACCACTCCCCCACGTGTTCCAGGGACGAATGCCGGGTAAGATCCACCTGCAGGGGGGTAACCGAGATATAGCCTTCGCGCACGGCATGGAAATCCGTGCCGGGGCCGGCATCCTGTTCCGCACCGGCGGGCCCCACCCAATAAACTTTCCGCCCTCTGGGATCGACGGACTCCACCACCGGCTCTGCTTTGTGACGATGCCCCAGGCGGGTAGCCTGGTAACCCTTGATCTGATGAGGTGGAAGGTCGGGGATATTGATATTGAGGATGGTATCGGAGGGAAGCGGTTGCACCTGCAGTCGCTCCACCATTTCCCGTGCGACCCTGGCGCCTGTTGCGTAATGTTCCGGACTGGCGGAGGCCATGGATAACGCCAAGGCGGGAAGCCCGAGAAAACGTCCCTCAGTGGCCGCGGCAACCGTCCCTGAATAGAGCACGTCATCACCGAGGTTGGCGCCGGCGTTGATCCCGGCGATAACCATATCCGGTTCCTCCTGCAACAATCCGGTGATCGCCAGATGTACGCAATCGGTCGGGGTACCATCCACCCTGATGAATCCGTTCGGCTCGGTATAGGCTCGGATCGGGACATCCAGGGTGAGAGAGTTGCTGGCACCGCTTCGGTCCCGTTCCGGGGCGACCACCGTAACTTCCGCAATAGGCGAGAGACCATCGAACAGGGCTCTGAGTCCCGGCGCCTGATACCCATCGTCATTGCTCAGAAGAATTTTCATGTACAAGCGGACCCGCCAACCGATTCTGGGGTAACTATATCAGAGTCCTGCTATACTGTCGGCCTGGATTCGCCATACTTCTGCCTCCCACCATGGCCCACGATACCCCCAAAAACAACCCTGACCGGGAACTGTTCCGGAAGAGTGTCCAGGATGCCGTGCCGCTGCATCAGGATAAGGTTCCGCCGTGGAAAAAACGCCGCCCGCCCCACCCCCTGCGACATCCATCGGAGGGTGACGCGGAACTACCCGGTGACGGTCAATTCCAGTATTCGGAAAATGAAATCGAGACCGGTGAAGAACTGCTGTATTCCCGGCCCGGGATCCAGAAACGACTTGTTCAGGACCTGCGCCGTGGGCGGCTGGAGATCGAGCTGGAGCTGGACCTGCACGGATTGACCGTACGCCTGGCCCGGGAAACACTGCTGCTATTTCTTCAGGAGTGCCTCCGCCGGGACATACGTTGCGTTCGCATCATTCACGGCAAGGGATATGGATCGGAAGGCCGTCAACCGATACTGAAACAGAAACTTAATTACTGGTTACGTCAATACGATGATGTACTCGCGTTCTGTTCCGCCACCTCGCGGGATGGCGGAACCGGTGCCGCCTACGTGCTGTTGCGGTCACGGAGTAAACGTACCTAAGCCGAACAGACCCAAAACCAAGAAGTATCCGCTCTTTTCATTAACAGAGAGATTGAGCGGGAGAATTAATGGTCGCTTCCTTTTAGCTTTTTGAAATATAACGCGGAGTACGCAAAGGCGCGAAGAACGCAGAGTATTTTCAAGGTTCAATCAACAACCTTGTATATCTTTGCGTACTTTGCTTTCTTCGCGGCCTCTGCGTTAGAAAGTGTGGAGGATGAAGCACTGCCCCACCAGACCCCAAACCCTGGGCCCTAAATCCTCGGCCCTAGGCCCTCAACTAACCCTCGCGCTCGCTCGGCAACGGTTTGGGCAGGCCGGCGAGTTTACACAGTTCCGCAATGGGATCGTTCGGGAATATGGCATACAGACGCCTGGTAGCGGCCTTGTGGTCGTGGAAAGAGGAGCCGACTTTGCCGCCGATCTCCTTCACCAGGATATGCATGGTGGGGTGGATCTGATTTTCACCCCAGTATTCGCGGAAATAGTCCACCAATCCGATATGATCATCCTTCAGCTCATACCCTTCCTGCCGGGCAATCTCTTCCGCCACCTCCTCCGACCACTGACCGGGATTCAGCAGAAAACCTTCTTCGTCTGTGTGGATCAGGCTACCGTTCACTTGTACGACCATTTTTCTTCTCCTTCGGGTGAATACCTCCGGCAAAGCACGCCGCCGTTGGTGTATTTCTGAGTGGTGTGGTTAATCTGTTTGCGATCCGATGGCAGGCCGGCATCAGTTTCCTGCATCCGGCCTGCCTGCCGTCTCCGGCATCTCCTCAGCAGAACTAAAGAACCTGTCCCGGCTTCTCAGTGAACACTTCCAAATGAAAGGTCCAGTGTCTCCGGCGGCAGCGGTATCCCCGCGATTCTGCGGCCCTGGTAAACGGGTCCATGGGGAAACAGCTGATAGAGGTACTTCTTTCCCCCGCGATCTCTGAAACGGCGAACCAGGGCGGTTAGAACCGAACGTGCCAGACAGTTGCAGCCGTTCTCCTCGCAATGTTCACGCAGGAAATGGATTACCTCCCAATGTTCGGGGGTCAGTTCGATGCCTTCCTCCGCGGCCAATTCCACTGCACGTTGTTCGTTCCAATCCTCAAGGTCGTCAAGACGTAGTTTGTGTTCAATGGCCTGTAGATGAGTGGTCATTTTCTTATCTCCTCTGATTACATCTATCTGCCATTTTGCTCTCTGCTAAGGAACCGCCGGCAGATCTGATCTGAATATGGAAACCCGATTCAGATGCCCTTAAAACTATACTTTAGACTAATTCTAAACCTATTCCAGAGTATTTTGCTATGTTTTTGTGATTTTTTTATTTTTACTACATTTTCAATAAGTTAAATAAGTCTATCTGCAACCGCCCAGGCTCCATACGGCATCCGCTGCTGCATTGCCCAGCGGCGGCCCTCTACCCGGAAGAACCGCCGATGAACGCATACCACCATAAATCTACGGGGAATTTCGTGGCCTCCTACTGAAGCTATTTGCGTGACTTTGCGGTGATAGGCGTTATTTGCGGCAGTTGTCGCCCTTAAAACAAATGTCATTCGGCTCTATGGCCGCATGTCCCCGAGTACCGGCCAGGTGTTAGAATCCCCTCCATCCGGCTCAGCCATAACCTTCAAAGAGGCCCCAATGCGAATAGGACAGGGTTACGATGCCCACCGGTTCAGCCCGGAGCGACGGCTGGTTCTGGGTGGGGAATTGATTGAACACGACCAGGGGCTGGCCGCGCACTCCGATGGAGACGTCCTGCTCCACGCCCTGTGCGATGCCCTGCTGGGCGCCGCCGGTCAGGGCGATATCGGTAACCATTTTCCTGACAATGACCAGAAATACCGGGATATGGACAGCCGTATTCTGCTGCGCCACGTGGTAGACCTTATCCACAATTTAGGATACCGGGTACAGAACGCGGATATGACCATCATCGCCCAACGTCCCAAACTCGCGTCCTACCTTCCGGCGATGAAACAAAATATCGCTCAGGATTTGCAGATCGACGACTCCCGGGTCAACATCAAGGCCACTACCACCGAAGGAATGGGGTTTACCGGCCGCGCGGAAGGTATCGCCGCCCACGCCGTAGTACTTCTCGATGAGTGACTACGGCCAATCCTCTCTCCTGAACCACGCGTTACTTCCCCATGCATTCGGTCAACCGGTGGCCAGCGGTGATATCCGCCGGCAGCCGGAGGACTTCCAGGTGGAAGAGATCCTGGGATTCAGACCGGACGGTGAAGGTGAACACGTCCTGCTGCATATCCGCAAACGCAACACCAACACCGGCTGGCTCGCCGGCGAGCTGGCACGTGTGGCCGGAGTTCCCCTGCGGGACGTCAGTTACGCCGGTCTCAAAGACCGGAACGCCGTCACCAGCCAGTGGTTTTCCGTGCGCCTCGCAGGTAGAGAGGAACCGGACTGGTTGGAGCTGGAATCGGAGGATCTGAAGCTGCTGGAACGGGAACGCCACCGACGCAAACTGCGCCGGGGCGCGCTCAGGGAAAACCGTTTTCGCATCCTTATCAGAAATCTGCAGGGGGAGCGGGGACGACTGGAGAAACGTCTGGAGCGTATCGGGCATGAGGGTATACCCAATTACTTCGGGGAGCAGCGATTCGGACACGATGAGAACAATCTCCGTATGGCCGATCTCCTGTTCAGCGGGAAACTGAGAAAGCCGAACCGCCAGAAACGCGGTCTCTATCTCTCCGCGGCGCGTTCCTATCTCTTCAACCTGTTATTGGCGGAACGCGTGGAACAGGGGGACTGGAATCAGGCACTGCCGGGAGACCTCATGATGCTGGACGGCAGCCGGGCACTGTTTTCGCTGCAGCGGGTCGACGCGGAAATCGAGCACCGGGTACGAACCCTGGATATTCATCCCACCGGCCCCCTGTTCGGCGATGGCGAATCGGAAACCGGCCCGACGATCAGCGAACGGGAACAGCTGATCCTCCAGGAATATCCCTCCTGGGCGGATGGTCTGAAACGGTTCGGACTGAAACCGGAACGCCGCGCCCTGCGCTGCAGAGTCAGGGACCTGGAATGGTCCTGGCCCGCGGAGGACCAACTGGAACTCCGGTTCGGATTACCCCCCGGGAGTTACGCCACCTCCGTATTGCGGGAAATAGTCCGCTACCGTTAGCCTGCCGCGAAACGGGGAACAGAAATCCCCCCTCCCCCCCAATTCACCAAAGTTTTTGCTTCAGGTGTCGCTAACCCTAGTGGTTGCTGCGGAAAGGGAACACATATGCAGACCATCGGTAGATTCAAAGTCGGGAAAGAGCTGGGATCAGGCGCTCAGGGGTCGGTCTATCTCTGCGGTGATCCGGAACTGCAACGGCGGGTGGCGATCAAACTGTTGAAGCGCTCCCTGTTCGGCAGCGGATCAAACAAGGCAGACCTGCTGCGGGAAGCCCGGAGCATCAGTCAGATCCAACATCCCAATATCGTCGCCATCTTCGATGTAGGCGAAGAGAAAGGAACACCCTTTCTTGTATTCGAGTATGTAGAGGGAGAGCTTCTTTCGGAGCACATAAAAAGCAAGGCGCTTGATCTGCCGAAAATGCTGGATATCTTCGAAGGCATGTTGTCAGGCGTGGACCAGGTGCACCGCAGGGGAATCGTGCATCGTGACCTGAAGCCGGCCAACGTTATCCTGAGCAAGGACAGCGTCCCGAAAATCATGGACTTCGGTATCGCCAGCATGCTTTCCAGACCCGGCAGGAAGGACGCCCCTCTCATCGGCACCCCCCGCTACATGGCCCCGGAATATATCGCCGACAAACATATCGGAACTCAGGCGGACGTGTTTGCCCTGGGCGCTATTCTGTTCGAAATGGTCACGGGAAGACGAGCGTTCGAAGGCGCGACGGAAGCGGAACTGTTGATCAACGTAACGGGAAAGCCGGTACCCGCACCATCGACCATAAACCCGGAGGTGGGAGAACGCTTGGACGCCATCATACTGAAGGCCCTGGAAAAAGATCCTGAGCGGCGATATGCAACGGCCGGGGAGATGCTGGTGGCGCTCCTGGAGTATCGGGAACACGTGGACCGGAAACAGGAGTTGACGGAAACCAGCCAGGGAACGGTGGATTTTCTGCTGCGCCGAATGCGACACAAGAGCGATTTTCCCGCGCTGTCGGAAGCCATTCGCACCCTGAACCGACTGGTGGCCTCCGAAGAAGAGGATATCAGTCGTCTGGCCAGCGCCATCCTGCGTGATTTCGCCCTCACAAATAAGATCCTTAAAGTGGTCAATTCCGCCTACTACAGCCGCTTCGCCGGAAAGATCGGCACCATTTCCCGCGCCATCGTGGTGTTGGGTGTACAACCTATCCGTTCCATAGCCGCCTCCCTGATTTTTTTCGAACATCTGCACAACAAATCCCAGGTGGTGAAATTAAAAAATGAAGTGGCATCCTCCTTGTTTGCCGCCTCTCTTGCGCGCCAGGCGGCACTGGAACAGGGCCTGGAAGACCCCGAGGAAGGATTTCTTTGCGGCATGCTGCATAACCTGGGTCGAATCCTGGTTACCTACTACCTGCATGACGAGAGTGAAGAGATCGAGCGTCTGGTAAAACAGGAAGAAGTGAAGGAGGAACAGGCTCAGATCCGCGTTCTGGGTGTGACCTGTCGGGAACTGGGTATCGCCATTGCCAAGCAATGGAACTTTCCCGGCACCATCACCCACAGCATGGAACGCGTGGATCCGGGGAAAGAAGAGGTTCCCAAGACACCGGGGCAAAAAAGGCAATTAATCGCCACCTTCTCTAACGAGGCCGCGAAAGTAATCGGGGAATCCGATCCGGAAGACGACACCCCGATCACGGAGTTGCTTGAGAGCTACGGTTCGGTCTGGGACATGGGGCGGAAAAAGTTCAAAGGTATGATTGGGGAGGCCCGCCAGGAGTTCAGTGAATTGACCTCGGGCATGTCGACCCAGGCGGAGCAAAGTCCCTACATTTCAAACTACATCAAGGTCGGGGTGGAAGCGGAAGATACCACACAGATACCGGACGCTGAGGAGGACGTTACCGCTAATCTTGTGCTGGAAGACTCGGATACGGTGGTGAAAACACAGGAAGAGAAGGTTATTGTCGCCGATCAGAAACCGGAAATTGATACGGAAGCGGTACTCACCGAAGGATTGCAGGAGGTGACCGCAATCCTGGTGGAACCCCAGCACAATCTCAATCAGGTCTTTAACGTGGTATTGGAAACCATCTACCGGGCGCTGCCTCTGCAAAGGATTCTCCTCTGTCTCCTGGATACCCGGAGCAAGCAGTTCATAGGACGATTCGGTTTTGGTCAGGATATAGATGAGATCATCGAAAAGTTCCGGTTTCAAAGCAAGTATCAGCCCAATGTCTTCCATGCGGCCTTAAAAAACGGTGTGGATCTCTATATCGCCAATACCGGCGACGCGAAGATAAAAAACAATTTACCCGACTGGTACAAGACGGTGCCCAGGGCGGGCTCCTTTCTGGTGTTCCCTCTGGTGGTTAATAACAACCCCCTGGGGCTGATCTACGCCGATCACGCAACACCTTGCGGCGTGGAGCTTCAGGGCAATCAGCTCAATCTGATCAAGGCGCTACGCAACCAGATCGTGCTGGATATCCAAACCAAGCGATAACCGCGCTAACCACCGTTACCGCGGGATAGGTAAAATGAGGCCAGCTCCAGATCTTCCGGTCGTGTAATTTTGATATTGTCGGCGTGCCCTTCCACCATCAACGGCTGATATCCGGCCAGCTCCATCGCCGAGGCATCGTCCGTTACCTCCAACCCCTGCTTCACAACGGCTCGCAACGCCTCCTGCAGCATACCTAACCGGAACATCTGCGGGGTAAAGGCGTGCCATAGACCTTGCCTGGTGACGGTATCCTGAATGGATCCCTGCTCATCGGTCCGCTTCATGGTGTCACGGACCGGCACCCCCAGGAGACCACCCACGGGGTGATTCCGCAGGTTCCCCACCAGGCTGTCGAGATCTGCGCGGCGCAGACAGGGACGGGCGGCGTCGTGGACCAGCACCCAGTCGTCCGACTGCGCAGTCTGCTCCAACCGATCAAGAATATTGAGTACCGAACGGCTGCGCTCCTCACCGCCGCTGACCCGGATGATCCGGGGATGTTTCGCGTAGGCGGTGTTATCCCACCAGCCGTCATCATCGGCAACGGCGACACAAATTCCCGCTATATCCGGATGATCGATCAGCGCCGCCAGGGTATGCTCGATCACCGGTCTACCGAGAAGCTCCAGGTACTGTTTGGGAACCGGGCCGCCCATGCGGCGCCCGACACCGGCGGCCGGCACTCCGGCCCAATATCGGGTCTCCTCCCTCATTCCGGTTTCTTCTCCGGCTGTTCGATGATCTGAAGAAAGATCTCTCCTTCCCGGATCATCCCCAGTTCGCTGCGGGCACGTTCTTCGATCGCGTCCAGGCCCTGTTTCAGATCATTGACCTCCGCCTGCAGCGCCAGATTCCGTTGACGCAGGCGATCCAGTTCCGCCTTCTGGATTTCAATCTGCTCACGCAAAGAGTGGACCTCCGCCAGGCTTCCCTCCCCCACCCAGAGGCGGTACTGGAGCAGAATAAGCAGAACCACCAATACTGAGATCAGAATACGCATTAATAGAGGGCTTGGGCATCAGGGCCGAGGGCCGGGCAAGAGGAATGCGGTGTCATTTGAACAGATCAATACCGAACAAAAGGTTCCGGGTTAAACAGGGGCCGATACTCCCTGTTTCCCGTATGTTACATCAGATCCAAACCCTCGGCCCTGATCCCTTGGCCCTAAATTTCGAGGGGGAAAGCGCCCTTGCCGGCGTAGACCGCGTCCTCTCCCAACTGATCCTCGATACGCATCAACTGGTTGTACTTGGCCACCCGGTCGGAACGACACAGGGAACCGGTCTTGATCTGCCCGGTGTTGGCGGCCACCACCAGATCGGCAATGGTGGTGTCCTCGGTCTCACCGGAACGGTGGGATACCACCGCCGAGTAGCCCGCATCGTGAGCCATATTGATCGCCTGCAAGGTCTCCGTCAGGGTACCGATCTGATTAAACTTAATCAGGATGGAGTTGGTGATCTTCTGTTCTATACCGCGGGAAAGGATGGCGGTGTTGGTCACGAACAGGTCGTCACCCACCAGCTGCACCCGGTCCCCCAGTTTCTCCGTCAGGATCTTCCAGCCCTCCCAGTCGCTCTCGTCCATGCCGTCTTCGATGGAGATGATCGGGTACTTGTCCACCAGGGCAGCCAGGTAATCGGCAAAACCGGCCGCATCAAATTTGCGCCCTTCGGAGGCGAGATCATACATGCCGTCTTTGTAGAACTCGGAACTGGCCGCGTCCAGTCCCAGATAGATGTCACGTCCGGCGCTGAATCCCGCCTTCTCGATCGCCTCCAGGATCACCTCTACCGCCGCTTCGTTGGAGGGCAGATCCGGGGCGAAGCCACCCTCGTCACCCACCGCCGTATTCAATCCACGGCTGTGGAGCACGCTCTTCAGGGCATGAAACACCTCGGCGCCGTAACGCACCGCCTCTCGGATAGAACCCGCTCCCACAGGCAGAATCATGAACTCCTGAATATCCACGCTGTTGTCGGCATGGGCTCCGCCGTTGATGATATTCATCATCGGCACCGGCAGGCGATAGGGCCCGGGAGAGAGGTAACGATAGAGCGGCATCGCCTGTTCCTGGGCCGCCGCGTGGGCGGCCGCCAGGGAAACCGCAAGGATGGCATTGGCGCCCAGACGTCCCTTATTGTCGGTTCCGTCCAGTTCGATCATCTTGCGGTCCAGTACCTCCTGATCGGTAACATCCATACCGCTCAGCGCATCGCAGAGTTCCCCGCTGATATTATTGACCGCGTTGAGAACCCCCTTGCCTCCGTAGCGCCCCTTGTCGCCATCCCGGAGTTCCAGCGCCTCACGCGACCCGGTGGAGGCCCCGGATGGCGCCGCGGCACGCCCGATGGCGCCGTCGGCGGTAATCACATCGGCCTCCACCGTCGGGTTTCCGCGGGAATCCATAATCTCGCGGCCGCGAATATCAATGATTTCGGACATCTTTGGTCTCCTTGGTAGTGATCAGTTACCAGTTTTCAGTTATCAGTGTTTAAGGTTGAAGTGACCGACAACCGCTAACTGATAACTGTTAACTGATAACTGTTAACTGACTTTCAACAAACCCCCTGGCCTTCACCGTCTTATCCAGTTCAACCAGGGTCTCGAGAAGCTCCCGCAACCGTTCCAGCGGCCAGGAGTTGGGTCCGTCACAAAGGGCTTTTTCAGGGTCCGGGTGGGTTTCCATAAACAGACCGGAAATACCGGCCGCCACCGCGGCCCGCGCCAGAACCGGGACAAACTCCCGCTGCCCCCCGGAACGATCTCCCTGACCGCCGGGTAACTGTACGGAATGGGTGGCATCGAAAACCACCGGACAACCGGTATCCCGCAATACGGCCAGGGAACGCATATCGGATATCAGGTTATTGTAACCAAAGGAGGCCCCACGCTCGCAGACCATGATCTGCTCGTTGCCGGCAGCCCGCGCTTTTTCCACTACCCGCTGCATATCCCAGGGGGCGAGAAACTGCCCTTTCTTGAGATTTACCGGACGTCCCTGGGAGGCCACCGCCTGTATGAAGTTGGTTTGGCGGCAAAGCAGTGCCGGCGTCTGTAGTACATCGACGACACTGGCCACCTCTGCCAGCGGCGTGTCTTCGTGTACATCAGTCAATACCGGTACGCCGACCTGCTTCCGCACCTTCTCCAGGATATACAACCCCTCTTCGGCGCCGGGACCGCGAAAGCTCTGCGCGGAAGAACGATTGGCCTTGTCGAAAGAGGATTTATAGATGAAGGATATACCGACCTGTTCGGCGATCTCTTTCAGGCTGCCGGCGGTATCCAGGGCCAGTTGTTCACTTTCGATCACGCACGGGCCGGCAATGAGAAACAGCGGACGATCCAGTCCTATCCGAAACCCGCAGAGATTCATATCGCTTCCGCCGTTTCCTTTTCCTGCTGGTGGCCGCGGGCGGCCCTGATGAACCCGGTAAACAAGGGGTGGCCATCCCTCGGGGTGGAGGTGAATTCCGGATGGAACTGACAGGCCACAAACCAGGGATGGTCGGGTATTTCCACCATTTCCACCAGCCTGCCGTCGGTGGATCGGCCGGAGACCCGTAGTCCCGCCTTTTCCAGGGTCTCGAGATAGGTGTTATTGAACTCATAACGGTGGCGATGGCGCTCCACGATAACCTCCCTGGCATAGAGTTCGCGTGCCACACTACCCTCCGCCAACCGACACTCCTGCCCCCCCAGACGCATGGTACCGCCCAGGTCGGAATCCTCGCTACGAACCTCGACATTACCGTCCGCGTCCAACCATTCGGTAATCAACGCTATAACCGGATGCGGGGAATTCTTGTCGAATTCCGTACTCTGCGCCCCCTCGAGTCCGGCCACGTTACGGGCAAACTCGATCACCGCCACCTGCATCCCGAGACAGATCCCGAGGTAGGGTATACCGTTCTCCCGGGCATATCGGACCGCCGCGATCTTGCCTTCCACCCCCCGCTCCCCGAAACCGCCCGGGACCAGGATGGCGTCCATTCCATAGAGTCGTTCCACTCCTTCCGCTTCGATCTCTTCCGAATCGATATACTCGATATTGACCTGGGTGCGGGTGTGAATACCGGCGTGTATCAAAGCTTCGGAAAGACTCTTATAGGCCTCGGTAAGGTGCATGTACTTGCCGACCATGGCGACACACACTTCGCCGTCCGGTTTTTCCAATCCGTCGATAACACTGCGCCACTCGCTCAGATCCGCGGCCGGCACGTCGAGTCCCAGGTGATGAACCACGATTTCATCCAGGTACTGCTCGTGTAACAACAGGGGGATACGATAGATGTTGTCCGCATCCACCGCGGAGATGACCGCCTGATCCGGAACATTGGTGAACAGGGCGATCTTTTTCCGCTCCCCGTCCGGCAGCGGACGATCGGCGCGGCACAGCAGCACATCCGGCTGGATACCGATGGAGCGTAGTTCCTTCACCGAGTGCTGGGTCGGCTTGGTCTTGATCTCCTTGGAGGTGGAGATATAGGGAACCAGCGTGAGATGCATGAACAGGGTGTTGTCGTGGCCCAGCTCCACACCCATCTGCCGGATCGCCTCCAGAAACGGCAGGGACTCGATGTCACCCACGGTTCCGCCGATCTCCACCAGGGTCACGTCGGCATCATCGGCCCCCAGCAGAACGCTCTCCTTGATCTCGTTGGTGATATGGGGGATCACCTGGACCGTACCGCCCAGATAATCTCCGCGCCGCTCCTTGCGGATAACGTTCTCGTAGATCTGCCCGGTGGTGAAGTTATTGTTCCGCCCCATGGTGGCGCGGACAAAACGCTCATAATGGCCCAGGTCCAGATCGGTCTCCGCCCCATCCTCGGTAACGAATACCTCGCCGTGCTGGAACGGGCTCATGGTGCCTGGATCCACGTTGATATAGGGATCCAGCTTGATCATGGTGACTTTTAGGCCCCTGGCCTCCAGTAGGGCACCCAAGGATGCGGAGGCGATGCCCTTCCCAAGGGAAGAGACCACACCGCCCGTGATAAATATGAATTTGCTCATGAAGCCTGCTTGAAAATGGTGATGAACCGGACGGGATTACAAGGTACCAGAACCATCCGGATTCCACAACGGACCCCGCGTTTTCTTCACCCCCCGGACTCCCCGTCGCCCCGGGAACGCCATAACGCGGTACCGCTTGCCTGTTCAATGGCATCCAGACTGGAACTATGGGCCTGCAGCTCCGCCTCACTTGCCCGTATCACCCGCAAACCTGGGCGATCGCCCGCAAGCCTGCGGACCGGGTGTTCCTCGACGCCCGCGATCCCCCCGGAAAAACCGTCCAGCTTCAGGGCGGCCTGACCACCGGTCATGGCCAGATAAACATCCGCCAGGATCTCCGCGTCAAGCAGCGCACCATGCAACTCCCGATGACTGTTATCGATTTCGTACCGCTTACATAGTGCATCCAGGCTGTTGCGCTGCCCCGGGTGCATCTTTTTCGCCATTACCAGGGTATCGGTAACGGTGCAGTAGTCTGCGAGTCGCTGCCAGTCGCCGCCCAGTCTGGACAATTCGTAATTAATGAACCCCACATCAAAGGGAGCGTTATGGATAATCAGCTCCGCTCCCCTGACATATTCGATGAAATCCGCGGCGATATCCCCGAATCTGGGCCTGTCCGCAAGGAACTCGTTGGTTATACCGTGTACCTCGATCGCCGCATCGTCGATTTCCCGATCCGGCTGCAGGTACTGATGAAAATTGTTACCGGTCAGGCGCCGATCGATCTGCTCCACGCAACCGATCTCAATGATGCGGTGCCCCTGCTCCGGCTCCAGGCCGGTGGTTTCCGTGTCTAGAATAATCTGACGCATGTTTTCTAGGTTCCAGGATCCAGGGCCAAGCGCCGAGAAAAAATCTCTAGGCAATATCTGATCAAAACCACTTCTCCAAAATTCAGCAGGACGGCAAATTACAGAATAAACCGGTGCTTCCCAATTTTCAGCTTTTCCGTTCCCTTGGCCCCTGGCCCTGATCGCTCGGCCCTAGCTCATCGATCCCCTTATTGGCCAGCCGGTCCGCCAGTTCGTTCTCCGGGTGGCCGCTGTGGCCCTTCACCCAGGCCCATTCCACCTGGTGCCGCCCCACCTCCCGGTCGAGCAGACGCCAGAGGTCATCATTCTTGACCGGCTTCTTATTCGCCGTCTTCCATCCGTTGCGTTTCCAGTTGTGGATCCATGCGGTAATACCGTTTTTCACATACTGGGAATCGGTGGTAATCCGCACCTTGGAGGATCTGTTCAGCGCTCGCAGCCCCTGGATCACCGCCAGCAGTTCCATCCTGTTATTGGTGGTCTCCCGCTCCCCCCCATACAGCTGCTTTTCCCTGCCGCGATACCTCAGCAACACGCCCCAGCCACCCGGGCCCGGGTTCCCGCGACAGGCACCGTCGGTAAAGATCTCGACCCGATCAGACACCGGAAGTACTCCTGGTACTCGGTTCGATCACGCCCCCGGCAAACACGCTTCGCCTCTTTTTCCATTTAGGATCCACCGGGGTCAGGGTTGAAACCCGCCGCACCGCCTGCAT
Organism: Sedimenticolaceae bacterium; assembly: GCA_050291465.1. Taxonomy (GTDB): domain Bacteria; phylum Pseudomonadota; class Gammaproteobacteria; order Chromatiales; family Chromatiaceae; genus CBFDBF01. Next base: position 45,616 of record JBNKJV010000010.1, read on the forward strand.
GACATAGCCGTTGCAAAGGGCCGGCCAGAATCGCCGACCCAACCGTTCCAGCAGCTCCAGATTACTCATGACAGTCTCGTTGTGCAGGGGCGGTCTGAACATCAGCGGCTCGGTAACCTCCACTTCAAATCCCAGAAGAGACAACCAGTCGTTCAGCCGTCTCTGGGAAACAAACTGCGCACACCAGGGGACCCTCCCCGTTCGTCCTAAAAGAAGCTTCCACACCCCCCATATACCCCATGGATCGAGACCGAAAACGATCACCCGCCCCTCCGGGATCAGTATCCGCTCCACCTCTCTCAGGAGCTGGTGGGGATCAGCCACGAAATCCAGGGTATGGGGGAGGAGCACCACGTCCACAGAGTCTGTGGCGATGGGCAAACGCAGGAAATCGGCCTGGATATCCGCGGAAACCGTAGACCTCTGTCCCGGCGGGTCCAGCAGCAGATGGTTGCGAATCCTGCTGACCTGACGAATTCGATCACTGATCTTCCCCAGACCAAGTTGTATCAGGTAATACCCGAACAGATCCGGCAACAGGCGTTCGAGCGCGGTAATCTCCTGTTCGAGAAGATATTTTCCCGGTAATTCGTCCGTCCACTGTTCCAATCGACGGCAGACATTGGACTCAGATCTGCAAAAAGGATCACGTTTCATAGCTTAGGGGAAGCATACCTTCTTCTACTTATCGCGTCATGACGTCTACCTTAGAAAATGTGGGTCCTGGAAAAAGGATTGTTGCTCCAGTATAGTTTCAGGGTTTGTTTATCCCGTCACAGGACGCGCTCGAAGGCACACCCCCCATGTCGGTCAAGAAACAGTTCATTTACATCACCCTCACCCTGTGCGCCGTAATAGCCCTCTCGGGATGCAATGCTCATCTCCCTGTGAGTGCTACCGGCACCACCGCCGCCAAGGAGGATGATTCTGCCGTCAGCGGGACTTCAATGACGGAACCCCGGCTGAGTGAGCAAGCGGCGCCGTCCGGATTCAATCCCTTTGCAACCGCTCCGGCGGGACACACGGTCTGGAACCGGATCCGTGGGGGATTCGTGCTCTCAGTCCCCGAGCATCCCCGTGTCGCCCGGGAGATCGAATGGTTCGAGCAGCACCAGGAGTACCTGATCAGGCTTCAGGACCGGGCCAAACCCTATATTTATCACATTGCAGCGGAGGTTGAGCAACGGGGTATGCCGATGGAGCTGGCACTGCTGCCGGCGGTTGAGAGCGCCTATCAACCCTTTGCCTACTCCCATGGCCGAGCGGCCGGCCTCTGGCAGTTCATCCCTGCCACCGGCAAAAGATACGGCCTGAAACAGAACTGGTGGTACGACGGCCGTCGGGACGTGGTTGCCGCTACCAACGCGGCTCTCGACCACCTGGAAGCCCTTAACCGGGAATTCGATGGAGACTGGGAACTCGCGCTGGCCGCATACAATGCCGGTTCCGGAAACGTCCATCGTGCCATTAGGAAAAATCGGAAAAAAGGCAAACCCACCGATTTCTGGTCGCTGGATCTCCCGCGGGAAACCCGCAGCTACGTACCGCGTCTGCTGGCCCTCTGCGCCGTACTGAGTGATCCGGAAGGTCATGGACTGCAGCCCCTGCTGCCGGTGGCCGACCAGCCCTATTTCACCCTGGTCGATATCGAGTCCCAGCTCGACCTGGCGCTGGCCGCGGACATGGCCGACCTGGAACTGGATGACCTCTACCGTCTCAATCCCGGCTTCAACCGCTGGGCGACGGACCCGGACGGTCCACATCGCCTCTCAATCCCGGTGGAGAATGCGGAACTGTTCAAACAGAAGCTGGCGGAACTTGATCCGGGCAAGCGGGTCAGCTGGAAACGCTACAAAATCAAAAGCGGCGACAATCTAGGCGCCATCGCGAGAAAACACGGCACCACCGTCTCCCTGCTGCGCCAGGTAAACAAAATAAGGGGCACGAACATCCGGGCCGGAAGACACTTGCTGATCCCGGTTGCCACCAAGCAACTCGATCAATACGTAATGAGCGCGGACCAGCGCAAGGAAAAGATTCAGAACACCAAACACAATGGCGAGCGGATACTGCACACGGTACGACAGGGGGAAACCCTGTGGGGAATCGCGCGCAAGTACGATGTGGGCCACCGCAGCCTGGCCAAATGGAACGCCATGGCTCCCCGGGATACCCTGCGACCGGGTCAGGAACTGGTGATCTGGGTAAAAAAGAATACCCAGGCGTCGCGGACCGAGCCGCAGCAACTGCCCATCGATACCGGCGTGCGGCCCCCGGGCAGTCGCAGTACCGTCCGCTACCGGGTACGCAAGGGAGATTCCCTGGCAAAAATCGCGCAAAGGTTTAATGTCAAAATCGCCGACCTGAAGCGCTGGAACTCGCTCCCCGGGAAGTACCTGCAACCGGGCCAGAAAATCAAACTCTACGTCGACGTAACAGCTCAAACCCTCTGATCGACCAGGGGTTTCCCCACCTTTTCCATGGTCATTGCACCTGCGATAACATTCTTGCAGGGCGGCACACAGTTGGCGCGTGAAGCCAATCACAGATGCCATTTCCATTCCTTGCCGAATAGCCCTATTCTGCTTCACTCAAGGTAGCACCGTTGAAGAATTGGATTCCCGGTGGAGAATTTTCCTTATCAGGATGTCTAAGGCTTGAGTGACATGTTTACCTTATTAAGAAATCGTCAGCAGCTTAAAGAAACCTCGCGGGAGAGGCACGTTAGGATGAAAAAAAGCGACGTAAAAGCCGTTATAGGGGGAAAATTACAAAGGTTGCAGCAGAAGCAGGCCCTGCTGGAAGAGGCATGGAAAAAGACCGGCAACCCGGATCTGATGCATTTCTTCATCGATATTATTCCTAACCTGTTGCGGGCGGAACGCTGTTCGATCTTTATTCTGGATCCGAAGAGTTCCAGCGTCTGGCTTCACTGTGGCACCGATCTGGAGGAACGGCAGGTCAAGGTTCCCCGCAGCAACTCCATTGTCGGAAGCGTTATCTCCTCCGGTGAATACGTGGTGCGATACAACATCGATAACAGTGCGGGCGCTCATGAAAGGGTGGACCTGCAGACCGGTTTCACCACCAAGAACATTCTTTGTGTCCCCATACACAACGTCGCCGGAAACAAGGTGGTGGGGGCGCTTCAGGTACTGAACAAGCGGGGTGATAAAGAGTTTACGGAAGAAGACATCGAGCTCCTGAATCGCTTCGCCTTTCACCTGCAAATGAATATCGAAAGCGTATTCCTGCGGCAGGAGATCAGTCGCCTATCAGAAGAGATGGGCAAAAAGATCAAAAAACTCCAAAACCTCATGATCCGTCACGGTATCGAACCTCCGACCGGCGGCGATCAGAACGAATTCTATTACAAGGATCACTAATCGCCTTCCGTCAAGGGCCGGTAACAACGAACGGTCCGCGTCCCGCTCAATCTCGATTCCTCCGGATAAGAGATCCTGCACTCTTCCAACGCCTGCGAACAGCGGGGGTGAAAATGGCAGCCCTCGGGAGGATCTGCCGGGGAGGGCATATCGCCTTCCAGGCGGATCACCTTGCTTCGTTTCATCGGATCCGCCACCGGCACCGCCGATAGCAACGCCCGGGTATAGGGATGAGCGGGAGACTCCAACACCTCTTTCACCGTGCCTTTCTCCACAATACGCCCCAGGTACATTACCGCCACCTCGTGGGCCAGATAGGCCACTACGGAGATATCGTGGGTGATGAACAGGTAGGAAATCCCGAGCTGATGTTGTAACGCTTTTAACAGATTCAGTATCTGGGCCTGTACTGAGACGTCCAGAGCACTTGTGGGTTCGTCGCAGACGATAAGTCGCGGTTCAACCGCCAGCGCCCGCGCCACGCAGATACGTTGGCGCTGACCGCCGGAGAATTCATGGGGATATCGTGTGGCGGCGTTCGCCGGCAACCCGACCTTCTCCAACAGTTCATTTACATGCCGTTCCCGCTCCGCCCTGCTGCCGTACATGCGCTGCGCCACCATCCCTTCGGCCACGATATCCTGCACCAGCATACGCGGATTCATGGACGCTACCGGATCCTGGAAAATGATCTGCAGATCTCCACGATGGCGGCGCAGTTCGGCACCCTTGGAACGGGTCAACTCATCCCTGTCAAAACGCACACTGCCGTCGGTCGGTTTTATCAGTTGCAGTATCCCCTTCCCTACCGTGGTCTTGCCGCAGCCCGATTCGCCGACCAGCGCGAGGGTACGCCCGGTACCGAGGGTCAGCGACACCCCGTCTACGGCGCGCACATGACCGACTACCCTCTTAAATACCCCCTTGTGGATGGGAAAGTGGACCTTGAGTCCATCCACATCCAGCAGAGGCTCGGACACTGTCTCCGCCGGTTCCTCCGCGCAAGGGCCTTCCACGGTCTCCGGGGCTGACAGCTCGGGCTCCTCCCCCAGGTGACACCTGACACCGGCCCCGGAAGCGATCTCCTGCCATTCCGGCACTTGGGTTTCACAGCGATCTATCGCTTTGTCGCAGCGGTCGAGAAAACGGCAACCGGAAAATACCTGGTTTAAGGGTGGCACCATCCCTTTGATGACGTCCAGCTGCCGGCCGCGCTTGGTTCCGCCCGGCAAAGATCGAAACAGTTTCCGGCTATAGGGATGACGGGGGTCCTGAAAAAACCGCTCACAGGTTGCCACCTCCACAATTTGACCCGCATACATCACCGCTACCCGGTCGGCCACCTCCGCCACCACCCCAAGGTCATGGGTGATCAGCAGGATCGCCATACCGGTCTCCTGCTGCAGTTCCCGCAATAACAACAGGACCTGGGCCTGTATGGTCACATCGAGAGCAGTGGTCGGCTCATCCGCGATCAGCAGTTCCGGCCGTCCCGCCAATGCCATGGCGATCATGACCCGCTGCATCATGCCTCCGGAGAGCTGGTGCGGATATTCCGCGATGCGCCGCTGCGGATCCGGGATACCCACGGACTGAAGCAGCTGGATCACCCGGCCGTTGATGTCATGACGGCTGTCGAGGTCGTGAATACGAACCGATTCGGCGATCTGAGAACCTATGGTGAGAACCGGGTTAAGCGACGTCATGGGTTCCTGAAAAATCATGCCCATGCGCCCACCTCGTTCACGGCGCATGTCCTTTTCCGGCAGATCCAGCAGATTTGTATCACCGAGGCGTACCATACCCCCCACCACCCGTCCCGAGGGGGGCAGTAACCGCATCAAGGAAAGCGCGGACATGGATTTGCCGCATCCGGATTCGCCGAGCAGGGCGAAGGTCTCCCCCTTTCTGACCTCCAGGTCGATACCATCCACGGCCCGCACCGGGTTCTCACCCTCCCCGAGCCAGGTCTTCAGGCCTTTAACTTGTAACAGTAGTTCGCTCATGTATCCCGTCTTAATCTCTTCTCATTGCCACAGAGGCACAGAGGACACGGAGAAATCCCCGCTTGAGGAAATGTTATCCGTGCTGACATATATAGAACTCACCCACCTTCATCAGCACAATAGTCAATTAGTTTGATCTTTATCGTTCTCTGTAAGCTCTGCGTCTCCGTGGCCATTTAATTCCCGACATTACGTGCAATCGACAACCTGTCACCCCTTTTTTCGTTCAACAACCAGCTGTTTGGATTCTTCCAGTCCTCTGTGATCTCTGTGTCTCCGTGGCTGATTATTTGCGCGTGGATCTCAGCCGGGGATCAAAAGCGTCCCGCACCACGTCGGAGAAAAGATTGGCCGACAATACCAGGGTGAACATAAACAGCAACGCCGCCATCAGCGACCACCAGACAATCGGCTCCCGGGCCATTTCCAGACGCGCACTGTTGATCATGTTACCCCAACTGTTCATGGTGGGGTCGACACCTATATTCACATAGGAGAGCACCGCTTCCGCAAGCACCAATCCCGAAAAATCAAGCACTACGGTAATCAATACGATATGCAGCACATTGGGCAGTATATGGCGTACGATTACCTGGAAATGATGCACCCCGAAAGCGGTTGCAGCCTGCACGTAATCCACCTGACGCAGCTTGATCGATTCTCCTCGCAATAGCCGGCACAGCCCGGTCCAGCTGGTCACACCGAGGATGATACAGAGAAACAGCAATCGCATATCCGATCGTTCCACCAGGGTATTGAAGTCATCGGCATGATTGCTCATATAGATTTGCAGCATAAGTATCGCCGCGGCTATCAAAAGCACACCGGGGATGGAATTGAGAGTGGTGTAAAGGTACTGGATCAGATCATCCACCCAGCCTCGAAAATAGCCTGCCATGATTCCTAGAAGTATGGCCGCCGGTAACATCACCAGGGTGGTCAGTGTCCCGATCATCAATCCGGTACGGATGCTTTTCAGAGCCTGATAAAAGACATCCTCCCCCACCTTGTCGGTCCCCAGGAGATGATACTTTGTCGCGAGCTCGGCACATATGAGGCCGACAGTCAGAACCGCGGCGACCGTAAACAAAGCCACCCGCCACGGGATATCGGTCTGACCGTTCAGAAGCAGGCGTGCATGATGAGCAAAATTTCCGTCGGAGCCTAATGACAGAAATGTAATCAGTATGTTGGCCAGAACCACCGACAGAACCACGCCCTTGATCAGGCCGATAACAATCCGTTTAGTGATGTCCGCCCTCTGCTCCCGCTGAGGATCCTCCAGATGAGCCCCCCCGTACAGAAGACGGGGATAGTCCCTTATAGCAGTTCCATCCTCCAGTTCGATATTTTCCTTGGCGTAAAGATAAGAGGCGAGCGGCGCCGAGTAGGTCTTTTCCTGGCGGGTACGTAACGGTGTTACCAGTTGGTCAAATACGCTTACCACTTCAGTTGAGTAGACTGCGCCACCCTGGCGCTCCGTCTCCGGCAACAAGGGATGGAAATGAATCGAATCGAGTAGACCGATGGCCACATAACAGACCAGCACCACCAGCGTACCCATTCCCACTCGACTACGGAGGACCCTTCGCCAGGGGGCCCGCAGATGCTCTTTGCGAGAGGCATAAATACCAAAGGCAAGCGTCAGCAGAAACAGCAGGAATATCAGGGCATCGGTCCAGAGCACTACCGGCTGCGGCATCAGGACGCTCCCTCGCGACCGCAGAGGTTTCGTTCCACGGCGATAACCGCCGCCTCCACGCGCGAATGCACCCCCAGTTTCCGCAGAATAGCTTTTACATGCAGCTTCACCGTTCCGTCGGATATTCCCAGATTACGGGCAATAACCTTGTTGCTTTGCCCCTCCGCCAGATGGCAGAGAATTTCCCTTTCCCGCGGCGTGAGTTCATCCAGGCCTCCCTTGGGCGAAGCTGACGACATATCACCCTGTACCGCCCGAGCGAGAATCGCGGTGAGCTCCTTGGCTACCACCGTACCGCCGTCGGCAATCTGCTCCAACGCCTCCACCAGTTCCTCCGGTTCCATCTCCTTCAGCAGGTACCCCTGGGCACCGTTCTGCAAGGACTCAATGACATCCGCCTCCTCGCGGCTGGTGGTCAGCATGGCCACCGGGATAGCCGGACATAGTGCCCGCAGTTGCCGTAACACTTCCACGCCATCCATGTCCGGCATGCGCATATCGAGCAACACCACATCCGGTTTTACCGACGCAACACCCTGTATACCCTTGCTGCAGTCACCCTCCGCGCCCACTACATCGACACCCAGGCGTTGCAGCAGCTCCTGCAATCCGCCCCGGAACAGAGCATGATCATCTATTAGAAAAACGCGCATGGATCGACCCGTTGTCACCTTTGCCTGTTCTGCTCCCGCCGATTGTAAACCAACTCCACCCGCGTACCCTCGCCCGGTTCGCTCTCGATTGAAAGCTTTCCACCCAGCCTCCGGGCGCGCTCCTCCATAATGGTGAGACCGACCTGTTCACCGGGACCTCCGGTTCGCGCGGAACCGTCAAAACCGATTCCGTCGTCCTCCACCAGCAATCGGTACTCACCGCTCCCCTTGCAGCTGAGCAGAATACGGACGTTATGAGCCCCGGCGTGCTTGCGCACGTTGGCCAGGCACTCCTGAGCAATACGCAGGATCTGCTTTTCCTCCCCGGTGGTCAGATTGATGTTGGGACAGTCGCGCTGGAAGAACACCGGGATCCCGGTCTCCTGCCGGAAACGCCGGGTCAGCTTTTTCAATTCCGGATCCAGGCCCTGCTGCTCCACCGGAGCCAGGAAGCTGTTTAACAACTCCCGCAACTCGGTGTGGGCCTCGTCGATACCGCTGCTGATGCGTTGCAGCTCAGAACGCGCCTCGTCCGGGACCACGCTTTTCTCCAGGGTATCCTCCAGCATCCGCGCCTGAAAACGGAGACTCGCCAGGGTCTGGGCCAGCGAATCATGCAGCTCGTGGGCCAGGGTGGTGCGTTCTTCCATGATAGATATACGGTGGGCCTCTTCGTCCAGCCGCTGTCGCGCTACGGCCATACCGAGATGACTGCCGATGGTGAACAACAGGTCCAGCAGGTCACCCCGTCCTTCCAGACTCCCTTTATCCACGTACAGGTGATAGATCCCGAACTGCTCTCCCTGATATTCCAGAGGTACCTCCACCCGTTCGATCTCGTCGCTGCCGAACATATGTCGCCCAACCGCCTCAGAACAGCGCCGGGCGTCCTGTTCACAAAGGATATCCCCCTGGGACAGGGTCTTGCCACACTGACAGAGATGAAGGGGAAGCTGGGCCCTGCCGCTAAGAAAGTTATCGTCCAGTCCTATACTGCCCACCAGTCGTATACGCTGTTCCGAGGTGATCAGGTTTACCGTAGCGGAACGGCCGTCCACCATCTTTTTCAGGATATGCAGAAAACGAATAAGCAGGTCATCCAGGTTTCCCGCCTGGTTGATACTGGCGGCCACGTCGTACAGGGTTTTTAGCGTTGCGGTCTGCTGGGCGAGGCGCCGGGTCTGGCGATCCACGCGCTCCTGCATATCGTCATAGACCTCGGCCAATTCATCGTTGATGCTGTCGATATCCCGCGCCATGGGCCCCAATACACCCACGTTCTCCATGGTCAGATGCACATGGGGAGCACCCTCACAGACCTCGGCCACGGACTGTTCCAGTTGCACCAGGGGCTGCAGGAGCTGGTTGCGCAACCGCACCAAGCCGACGATCGCTGCGGCAACGGTTACAAACACCACGAGCAATAACCAACTCACCAGGACGGTGGATGCGCCACTCTTAGCATAAACAAAAACGGTCAAAGCCAGACTGATTGCCAGACCGAGCGCGAAGATGCCGATAGGAAACAGCAGGCGGGCGGCAATAAGAATACGCAGGATAGATGAAAGCTCCGAATGGCCCGCATAATCGGCAGTCGCCCTGTCCTGCGTCCGCGCCGTTTTTTCATCCTGGATTAATGACATAACCGTTTCTGATCAGGCCCGTCTGAGGCCGGGGCAATCACCTTATCACGAAATCAGGCCGCGCTTTCACGCTTCGGGTATATAAAGCGGGAGAGGTAACCTTGATCTACCACCGCTCGCGGTGAAAACCGGACCTACAGTAGGGAGCGAATGGCGGCAAGACGGCGGCGTTCCAGTTCAGCGCCCAGCTCAGCCCCTGCCAGACCTTCCGCCTGCAATACATCGGCGGAAACCGATACCACCGCGCTTAGGGCCTTTTGCAGATTCGGGCCGGCGGCACCCGCCGCCTCAGGCCAGAGAGCGCCGGCAGCCAGCAGGAACCGTTGAAACCGTTCCGGTTGCTGTTCCGCCCGGGTTGATCGGACAAGTTGCAGCATCGACTCCGCCCTTCCCTCCGCCGCCTCCGCGAACAAAGCCCCATGCCTGAGCAGCATTTCCAGGAGGTCGCCGTACTCGCGGGGGACCCGCAGGGCGTCACACAAGACCGCAGACCCTTCCCTCGGGTCCGCGGCCGGGGCGAAGAGAGTGGCGAATCGGACCACCGGGTCATCCGTGACGGCAGTGGCACGCTTCAGGGCCGCAATCACCGACGGGGTTTCGCCCTCCTCCACTTCTTCCATCAGCGGCGCCAGTTGCGGAAACAGAACCCGCAGGGCGTCACATTCCTGAAGAACTTCGACGAAGCGCCACGGTTCCGCCTCACCCAATGCTCGCCTCATCTCCTTCCATATACGCTCTCTCCGCAACGCCGGCAGATCCTGGGACTCCGCCATCCGCCGCAACAAAGGCCGGGTTTCATCGGCTACCCGGAAACCGAGGGATCCGAAGCGGGCCGCAAAACGCGCCAGACGCAACAGTCGCACCGGATCCTCGGTAAACGCGGGCGATACGTGACGGAGCAACCGCCGCTCCAGATCCGCGCGCCCGCCAAAAGGATCGACCAGCCCGCCCTCTTCGTCGCGGGCCAGGGCATTGATGGTAAGATCCCGCCGCCGCAGATCCTGCTCCAGGGTCACATGCGTTCCGGATTCGACCCTGAAACCCTTGTATCCCACCCCGGTCTTGGTCTCGGTGCGCGCCAGGGCGTACTCCTCTCCGGTTTGCGGGTGGATGAAAACCGGAAATTCAGCATCGGCCGGTTGGAATCCCTGCGCCAGCATCTGCTCCGCGGTTGCACCAACCACCACCCAGTCCCGTTCCTGCACCGGCAGGCCCAGCAGTTCATCCCGCACCGCACCTCCGACCAGATAAACCTTCATGCCTCGTCCCCTTGCTCCAGATTGCGATCTTCCTGCTGCAACTGCCACATCTCGCTGTAACGTCCCCCCTGCGTCAACAGCTCGGCATGACTCCCCTGCTCGACAATGCGTCCCTCGTCCATCACCAGAATCCGATCCGCATCCACCACGGTGGAGAGACGATGGGCGATCACCAGGGTGGTATGATTCTCCGCCACCTGTCTGAGCGTCTCCTGGATCGCCTGCTCGGTTTTACTGTCCAGAGAGGAGGTGGCCTCGTCGAAGAGCAGAATACGGGGCCGCTTGAGGATGGCGCGGGCAATGGCGATACGTTGTTTCTCACCTCCTGACAGCTTCAGGCCCCGCTCTCCCACCAAGGTGTCGTACCGCTGCGGCAGGGACTCGATGAAATCACGGATATGTGCCATAGCCGCCGCCTGCTCGATCTCCTCCCGGCCTGCCTGAGGATTACCGTAGGCCAGATTGTAATATATGGTATCGTTGAACAGCACCGTATCCTGGGGCACGATGCCGATAGCGTCCCGCAGGCTCCGCTGCGTCACCCCGCGCAGGTCCTGACCGTCAACCAGGATGCGACCGCCGGTCACATCGTAAAAACGAAACAACAGCCTGGACAAGGTGGACTTGCCGGCACCACTGCGGCCAACCACGGCCACCTTTTCCCCCGCACCCACCACAAAACTGACACCGTGCAGAATCTGTCGCTCCGGCTGGTATCCGAAATCCACGTTGTCGAACCGCACTTCCCCACCATTCAACACCAGATCAGCCGCCCCGGGGCTGTCGTTGATCTCCGGTTGCCGTTCCAGCAGCTTAAAGACAAGATCCATATCAGCCAGGGAATATTTTATCTGCCGGTAAACCACGCCCAGGAAGTTAAGGGGAATAAACAGTTGCAGCAAAAAGGCGTTGACCAGCACCAGGTCACCTATGGTCATGGTTCCGTTCACCACCCCGCCGGCGGCAAAGATCATCACCAGGGTGACGCCGATGGCGATAATGGCCCCCTGGCCGAAATTGAGCAGAGACATGGAGCTCATACTCTTGACGGCGGAGCCTTCCCAGGCGGCCAGGGTGTTGTCAAAACGCTCCATCTCCAGCGTCTCGTTACCGAAATACTTAACCGTCTCGTAATTGATCAGACTGTCCAACGCCTGACTATTGGCCTCCGACTCCTGGCGATTCATAGCCAGTCGGAACTCCATGCGCCACTCCGTTACCGCCAGGGTAAAGGCGATATAGACCATCACCGTTCCGAATGTAACCAGGGTGAACAGGATGTCGTAGCGAGTCAAAAGGATAAACGCCACCAGGATGAACTCCACCGCCATGGGCAGGATACTGAACACCAGGTAGTTCAGGATAGAACTGATACTCCGCGTTCCGCGCTCCAGATCGCGGCTGATGGCGCCTGTCTTGCGTTCCAGGTGAAAGCGCAAGGACAATCCATGCAGATGCTTCAGGACCCGCGTGGACAATCGTCGCATGGCGTGGTAGCGGACACGGGCGAATACCGCATCCCGCAGCTCGTTGAAGAGGGAACTGCAAAGACGCAGGAGGCCGTAGGCGAGCAGCAGCGAAAGCGGCAACACCAGCTCCCTGCCCGCGCTCTTTTCCATCACGTCGACGATCTCCTTCAACACCACCGGAATACCGACGTTCGCCACCTTTGCCAATACCAGGGAGCCAAGGGCGATCAGGGCCCGCCCCCGATATTCCCAGAGAAACGGCGCCAGGCCACGCAGGTTTTTCCAGTCCCTGCGATCCCTGTGGGGTCGGTGGTAGGTTGTCATGTGGTGCGGCATGCTAGAATATCGGCAATTCAGTGGAACCTTAAGAAGCCTCTAATAATACCGCACGCAGGGCGTTGCTGGCAGATGGGTAAAATAACCCTACATTCACTGCGCCGATGCCGGACAGAACTAATTTACAGGTTGAACCATGACTCAGGATTGCAGTTACAACGAACTCTACGCACTTCAGGTGCTGGATGACAGCATGGAGCCGGAGTTCCCGGAGAAGTGCGTCATCGTCATCGAACCCTCCAACGTGTGCGCAACCGGCGCATATGTGGTTTCCACCGTTGGAGAGGAACGCTGGTTCCGGCAGTTTATCCGCGACGAGGAGGGTAATGAAAAACTGACGGCCCTTAACAGCAACTATCCCGATATCGATCTCAACGGTACCGATTTCCGGATCGAGGGCGTCATCGTACAACGGAACATCCAACGCCAGATTAAACGTTACCGACCCTATGAGCCGAATAACGGCGAAGCAGGGTGACATATATAAAAGGATTTTCGGCCCACCCTTGCGGAAACATCTAATCAGGTGTCATTTCGAGCGAAGCGAGAAATCCTGCGCTTCATGATTCACTAATAACACAATCAGAAAAAGATCTCTCCCTGCGGTCGAGATGACGACAATCCTATAATTGAAGCCATTCGCGGCAGTTTGCGGTGATTGGCGTTATTCGCGGCCCCTATCTTTAATGCCTTTTATATAATCAAGACTATTAATCCACGCCTATAAGGGTCTCAACCCCGATACCGTTCAATCCGTCAACAGATCATCCACCTTGGCGGCGCAGATAAAATCGTTCTGTGACAACCCGCCGACAGCATGGGTACTGAAGCGTACCAGGCAGCGTCCATAGCCCACTTCCAGGTCCGGGTGATGATCCTCCCGATGAGCGATCCAGGCCACCGCGTTTACAAACGCCATGGTCTGATGAAAATCCCTGAACTCGAAACTTCGAGTGATTTCAGTACCGTCATCCGCCAGCACCCAGCCGTCGTCCAACTGTGACATCAGGTTGACGGCCGCTTCCCGGATCATCGGCGCCTGTTTACCTTCACAGGGCTTGCATCTCTCCTTGCGCAGATCGATGACCGTCACGTCACACCTCACTCAAACTTGTAAAAGTTCGCATTGAGATAATCCACCACGTCGCCCGCTTCCTCATCGAACCAGGTGACACCCACCGCCGATATACAGACACTCACCTGATGTTGCAGCGCCCCAAGAGACTGGACCCTGCGATCTTCGCGGGTATACACCTCACTGGTGTGACAGCGAATACACTCCTCGTTATGCAATTTCATTCCGTTCGCGCTGTCCGCCACAGCGGGCTGAGCCAGCGACAGAGAAACCAATCCGAACATTGCGGCACTGCCAAGTGCTTTCATTGAGGGACTCCTTTTGTTGATCCACAGGCAAACATACAGGGTATTGCCGCTAAAAGTATCTTTAGCACCCGCCGCGGACATCTTCTACAGCATATTCCCTGGGGTTATCTTTCCAGAATCAGCCGACACTGTCACTTTCCGTCAGAAAACGGCTGCCGGATCGCTTCCTAGAGCCGGGCCTTAACCTCTTCCCATAATTCCAGGTAGGCGCGGCCCGCCGGACTGTCTGGAGCGAAGCTTCCGAGGGGCGCGCGATAGACTCCCATACGCTCAACATCGCTGGCGTATGGGATGTGGGCACGACACAGCTCACCATATTCCACCGGCATCCGTTCCAGGATATCCAGATGCATGCGTTTACGTCGGTCCACCATAGAGAAGAAAGGCAGCAACCGCACCCCGGTAATCCGGTGCCCGGCAAAGAACTCTTTTATCTGCCGGTAGCTGCGCAGAGACAGCGTGGTGGGTATTGTCGGTATCAACAACAGATCCGCTGCCCGGAAAATGTTCTCCGACACCAGGGAAATACTGGGTGGACAGTCGAGGAAGATCCGATCGTACTCTTCGGAAAGAGGCCGCAGCAGTTTGAGCAACTGTTTGGCCGGCTTCTTGACCTCTCCCAGCACCAAATCCATGTTGCGGTATGCAAAATCCGACGGCAGCAGGTCGAGATTTTCGTAATCGCTGCCCTTGACCAGTTCATCCAGATCCTTTTTACCCCGCAACATTTTTTTACTGCCTTTGACCCGGGGTTTGATCCGGAAGTAATAGGTCGCCGCTCCTTGCGGATCCAGATCCCAGACCAGTGTACGATACCCCTCCTGGGCTGAAAGATAGGCAAGATTTACTGCCGTCGCGGTCTTCCCCACTCCACCCTTTATGTTGTACACACCGATGATTCGCATTACACCTTATCGCTCTATTTATGGGGGGCAAAAAGCTGCTCGAACAGTTTACGGTTAGTCCCGTCCGCAAAGGCAGCAAAGCGATCAGAGAACCGGGTACGCTCCTGCTGTTGGCCACGCATCAGCCCATCCACCAACATCCCCATGGCCAGAAGAGTATCCGTGGGGACCTTGCCTTCCTTACCCATCTGGCGACCAAACGCCCGCAGTTTGTCCGCCTGAATCTGGCGATCCTGAAACTCGCCCAGGTTATCCAGAAGCCTTTTCAGCTCCTTTACTAGAGGTCGCATCTTTTTCTTCGAATAGAGACACTGAAAGAACTCCATGAGATACCGCAGCTTTTTACAACTCTTGCGCAGCTCATGCAGGTCCTCGGGTGGTGAATTCGGGGTGATAGCCAGGCCCTCTTTCAACACCCGCTTGTACATCTTAAGGATACGCCGGCTAGCTACCTCATGTATGTGGCGAATAGCATTCGGAGCGAGCGGCACCTGCGGCAGCGGAGTTTCAAGAAATTTCCGCCACTCTTTCAGCAGGGCGCGAAAACGAGCGGAATTTAATCTCTTCGCCAGAATACGATGCTCGCTCTTTTGATGTGCCTTCAAAAAAGCATGCAAAGGATCAAGGTCGGAACGGTAGCGCTCCGGGAGACGATCGCGAAACCGGTCAAACCCCAGAAGATAAACATCCATATCCCGGGTGGGGCCGGTGATCTTTCCCAACCAAGCGAACTCGTCCTTAAACCGATCCACCACTTCTTGATCGAAAACATCCCTTATCTGGGTCAGGGCGGAACGGGTTCGCCGTACCGCCACCCGCAGGTCATGCAGATATTCGCTGTCGATATCCGCCCGCGTACCGGCCACATTGGCCTCAATAATATCCAATAGGAACAGGTGGATCTCTTTCAGGGCGGCATCCGCCCGCATATCAGGATCAAACCGGAACCGGAGTTTTGGAGAGTACCCGGCCGCCGTTTTACCCAGGGCAGCAAAGGCCTCATCCAGGTAGACCCCACGGCCCTCTTCAAGCCCCAGTTCCTTCTGCAGGACCCGACACATGTCCTCCATCTCCCGATCATAGCCCTTTACCGGCACCAGGCGCAGATATCTACCCATGGATGCATCTTCGCTCCCGCCGGGTACCCGCGCCTGGCTGGACTCAAGGCTCAACCGCACCACTGTCTTCTGATCCTGGTTGAGTATATTAAAGGTACAGCCGGCAGCAACAATCTCCACGCAAGGCAGCAGGGCACGCATCTCCAGGATCGGTCGCAGTCGCCGTCTCAGGCCACTTTCGGAAAAATCCCGGACAAAACGGGGGACAGCCTCCCCAAGAGGAAGACTCTCCCGCAGGTCGCCACCCTTGCGCCCCCGCAACTCCAACCGTTTGCCCCGGGCATCACGAATCTCCTCCAGCGTCATTCCGGCCCTAAAGAGGCGCCAGTCGAAGCTGTCGTGAAAGATATGATGTGATTCTATTGCCGACCCGGGCGCCACCTGGAGAACCTCCTGCAATCCCCGCAGGACCGTTTCCTCGTTCAGATCCTCGGGTATCGGGAATGTCCGCTGGCGGTTACTCCGGGATCGAGCCATGGTGAACCTGTCATACCGCCCGGCACGGCCGGACAGTCTCCTCAGAAGTGGAAATGGAAATAGTAGCCGACCCGCAAGCATAGTAAAACCGCGCCGCAGGCTATAAACCCCTTTTCACGGGACGGCAGAGAGTATCACCCCGGCGGCGAAAACCGGATCATCCCTCGGACCCCAGACATTTGGATGCCACCTCGTAAACATCCTTGGAGAGATTATCCTGCGCAAGGACCCGTTGCAGCTGAGCCTTCATCAAGGCCTGGCGAGCGGAATCGTAACGCCGCCACCTGGCCACTATCCGCAGCATCCTGGCGGCCACCTGCGGGTTGAGAGCGTCCAATTCAAGCACCCGGTCCGCCAGGAACACATACCCCGTACCATCAGCGGCATGGAAACGATGGGGATTAGCGCTGCAGAACGCCCCCACCAGGGCGCGCACGCGATTGGGATTGCGCAGGGAAAAAGCGGGATGTGCCATCAGTTCCCTGACCCTATCCAGGGTATCGGCCCGCTTTGATAGCGCCTGGACGGTGAACCATTTATCCAGGACCAAGGGGTCCGATTGCCAGCGATTATAGAAATCCTGCAACAGAGTCTCCCGTTGCGGTGCCTCGCTATGGGCCAGAAAAGAAAGGGCGGCCATAACATCAGTCATATTATGGGCGGCCCGGTATTGATCCTCGCAGAGCTGATGAATGCGCTCATCTCCGAGCTGCATCAGATAATTGAGACAGAGGTTTTTCAGACTGCGGCGAGCAATGGCTGCGCTGTCGATCCGGTAATCGCCCGTTTCGCGGCCGCTCTCATAGATCGCCAGAAAGTCCTCCCGCAACGTCTCTGCCATAAGGGTTTTCATCGACTCCCGGGCAAGATGGATCCCATCCACGTCCACCTGTTCCATCTGTTCGCCAAGATAGGACTCGGAAGGCAAAGTCAGTATCTCCGCCAACAGGGCTTTGTCGGCCGTCGAATCTACGAGCGCCGCACGAAAGGCCCCGAGAAATCCCTCCGGCTCCCCGCTCTCCCCGGCGACACGCCGCAGAAGGATTCTTTCCGACAGGGACTGGGCCGCATCCCAACGACAAAAACCGTCGCTGTCGTGGGCCATCAGAAACATCAGCTCCTGTTCGCTGTGGTCGTAATGGATCTTCACCGGCGCGGAAAAAC
Organism: Sedimenticolaceae bacterium; assembly: GCA_050291465.1. Lineage (GTDB taxonomy): Bacteria > Pseudomonadota > Gammaproteobacteria > Chromatiales > Chromatiaceae > CBFDBF01. Next base: position 63,117 of record JBNKJV010000010.1, read on the forward strand.
CCCGCAACAGAGAAGGAACCGGTCTCTGGGGGATATCCATAAAGGTAAAACACTCCCTGGGACGCCGCAGCTCCACCACCCGCGTACCTCCCATCGCTTGCGGTTCACCCTCCAGACGCAGGGGCAGATCATTCCCCGATGCGTCGAGCAGCCCCAGTGACAGGGGGATATGGAACGGCTCCTTTTCCGGCTGCCCCGGCGTTGCCGGGCACGACTGTTCCGCGATGAGCATATAACGCTGCCGCGCCGCATCGTACTCGGTAGTTATATGGATCTCCGGCGTTCCCGCCTGCGAGTACCAACGTCGGAACTGCTGCAGATCTTTGCCGCTCGCATCCTCCATGCATTTTACAAAGTCATCGGTAGTGACCGCCTGGCCGTCGTGGCGCTCAAAATAGAGATCGGTTCCCCTGCGAAAGCCTTCAGGGCCAAGCAGGTTATATTGCATGCGTACGATCTCCGCCCCCTTTTCATAGACGGTCACGGTGTAAAAATTGTTGATCTCGATATAGGAATCGGGACGCACCGGATGGGCCATCGGCCCGGCGTCCTCCGGGAACTGGTGCGACCGCAACATCCGCACGTCTTGAATGCGTTTGACCCCGCGGGAACCCATGTCGGCGGAGAACTCCTGATCGCGGAAAACAGTCAGCCCCTCCTTCAGGCTGAGCTGAAACCAATCCCGGCAAGTTATACGGTTTCCGGTCCAGTTGTGAAAATACTCGTGGGCTATAACTCCCTCTATACCCTGGAAATCACTGTCGGTCGCGGTCTCCCGTCGGGCCAGAACATACTTCGAGTTGAAGATATTCAGGCCCTTGTTCTCCATGGCGCCCATGTTGAAATCGTTGACCGCCACGATCATGTAAATATCCAGGTCATACTCGCGGCCGTACTTCTCCTCATCCCAGCGCATCGCCTTCATGAGCGATTGCATGGCATGGTCGCACTTATGAATATTCTCCGGTTCCACATAGATGCGCAGATCCACCTCCCGTCCGGATGCGGTGGTGAATTTGTCTTTATGGCAGCGCAGATCACCGGCTACGAGGGCGAATAGATAGGCGGGTTTGGGAAAAGGATCTTCCCACTGTATACGGTGCCGGCCATCGGTAATTTCAGAGCTTGCCACGGGATTACCGTTTGCGAGCAGTACGGGATATTTGTCCTTGTCGGCAACGATGGTAGTGGTAAAGCGGGCCAAGACATCCGGTCGGTCCGAAAACCAGGTGATTTTGCGGAACCCCTCCGCTTCGCACTGGGTACAGAACATGGAACCGGATTTGTACAGACCCTCCAGCGCCGTATTTTCCTGGGGATAGATCGCCACCTCGCTGCTGAGAACAAACCGCTCCGGCACCTGATGGATCCTCAGCCCTTCAGCCTCCATCCGGTATTCATCTGCTTCCAGCTCCCGACCGTCAATACCCAGAAAGAGGAGCTTTAACCCTTCTCCGTTCAGTTCAAGAAACGTGGGCGCCTCCCTGAGCTCGGGATTACGACGGATGGCCAGATTGGCCAAAACCCGCGTCTCCTCCTCGCCCAGATCCACCTCCAGATCCACATGATCTATCAGATAGGGTGGCGGACCATAGTCTTTCAGATAGATTGTTTGGGGGTTCTCCGGGGACATGGACGATACCTCAGATATTCCGACCTACAGCCTGTATCCGGCACCAGTATAACTGTCCGTCGCCGAGGGTCGCCAGAATTAGTTTCCCATAAGCGCGGAAAATGAACCATACTATGGCCCACACAGCGCCGTCTGGACCCCCTTTCCGGCGATTGGTAGGATATGCAGCCAGATTTAACAGGGAGAGCTGTTTTCATGCCGAAAGTCGTTGTTTATTCCACCTCCGTCTGCCCCTATTGTGTCCGCGCCAAGATGCTGCTGGAACGGAAGGGAATAGGCTATGAGGAGAAACTGATCGATGGTGACCGAGAACTGATGCGCGAGATGTTGACCCTCAGCAAGCGTAAGACGGTTCCCCAGGTGTTTATCGATGATTATCACGTGGGTGGATATGACGACATGGCAGCCCTCGACTCCGCAGGTGAACTCGATGTCCTTCTCGGCCTGGAACCCAAGGAACCCGACGAAATAACATGACCCCGGCCGGCCCGCCGCAACCCGAGAGTCTGCGCTTGGATAAGTGGCTCTGGGCCGCACGCTTCTTCAAGACCCGCCAGGCGGCCATCGAGGCCATTAACGGCGGCAAGGTCCATCTGAACGGTCAACGCACCAAACCCGGAAAAGAGGTAAAGACAGGTTCCAGGTTGGAGATCCATAAAGGATCCCTGGAATGGCATATCATCGTCACCGGGATCTCGAAACAACGCCGTCCCGCCCCGGAAGCGGCCTTGCTCTACGAAGAGAGTGAAGAGAGCCGGGAACATCGAAGGCAACAGGTAGCGGAGCGCAGGGAGCTGCAGGGGGCGGTCCCCAAGGAAAAGGGCAAACCCAGCAAACGCGATCGTCGCCAGATCCGCCGCTTTACAGGAAAGGGTGACGCTTAGGAACGGAAATCCTCTTTTCCTGTCGGATGGCTAAATACCCCGGAAAGCCCGCCTTGACCCGGTTTAAAAACCGTTTCCGCACTAAAGTTTTTCTGTTCCAACCCGCTAACTTTACATTATGTAAGGTTATTTTCAGCCAGTTAACTCCCTGGAGAGGCCGTTTTGCCGAGAGTATTGCTGATAGAAGCGTCCGCCACTATTCGGTATATCGAAAAAAGTCTTTTAATTAAGGCGGGTTACGAAGTCGAGATCGATGCCGACTATAAATCCGCCCTGAGACGCATAAAAATCGGACCGGAAGACGGGGTGGCGTACGATGCCGTGGTGTTGGGTTGGCCCGGTCAGGCCAGATCGGGCGCTGACGATCTTTACAGATTGCTGGAGAGACCGCCCTACAACACCCTGCCGGTACTGGTCTTCGCTAATGCCTGGGAGGCCGCCCTAGCCTCGAGGACAGGAAAACGACCCAATACCGCATTCCTGACCTGGAAAGACTACAAGAAAACCACGGATATCCTTACGGCGCTTCTTTTCGACGTCTATAAAAATCAGGATGGGCGTTCCGCCGCCGTTCAAAGCGGCCCGCCGATCCGGATCCTGTTTGTCGACGACTCCTCCACGGTGCGCTTCAAGTATCGGCAGCTGCTGATGGCCCACGGTTACCATACCGTGACGGCCTCATCGGTAAGTGAAGGTTATGAGAAAGCACTGAAGTCACATTTCGACATTGCCATTATTGATTATTTTATGCTGGACGACACCGGCGATGTCCTCTGTCAGAAACTGCGCGACCACGCGGAAACGACAAACATAGCCACTTCAATCATCACCGGCACCTATCTCGATAAGGCGATCAAGAAGTCGCTTGAGGCAGGAGCGGTTGAGTGCATGTTCAAGAACGAGAATGATGACCTGTTCCTCACTCGCGTGGATGCCATGAGCAGACACATCCACGCGCACAGATCGATCGAAAAGGAACGTGAACGTCTCGGCGGTATTCTCCAATCCGTAGGTGAAGGTGTATACGGGGTGGACACCAAAGGCCTCATCTCTTTCATCAATCCCGCTTGCAGACGCATCCTGGGCTACGAGCCGGAGGAACAGTTAATCGGCAAGTCCGCCCAGGACCTGTTCCACTACGCCGATGCAGACGGAAATCCCATTGATGACGAGCACTGTTTCCTGCAAAGATCCTATGCCGGCGGTGAACCCGTGCAGGCGGAAGAGACCATCTTCTGGCATAGGTCCGGCGCATCGATCTCCGTGGAATGCACGGTTTTTCCTCTCACTATCGAAAACAGACGAGAAGGTTCAGTGGTCGCGTTTCGCGATATCTCCGAACGCAAACTACTGGAGGAAGAGCTGCGTTGGCAGGCCGGACATGACGCCTTGACCAAGCTCTTCAACCGCCGCTATTTCGAGGAACAGCTGTCCCAGGAGGTGGAGCGTCTTAAACGCAGCAATGAAACAAGCGCACTGCTCTATGTCGATCTGGACCGGTTCAAATATATCAATGACACCGCGGGTCATGCCGCGGGGGACCAGTTGCTGGTGGAAATCGCACAGGAATTGAATCTGCGTCTGAGGTCGTCTGACCTGCTCGCACGCCTAGGCGGTGATGAGTTCGCCATAATTTTGCGCAACGTATACAAGGATAATGTGTACCAGGTAGCCGACGCCTATCGCGAAATGCTTGAGCATCACACATTTGTGTATAACGGCAAACAGTACAAAGTGAACGGCACTATCGGCATCGCTCTTATCGACCGCGATTCGGAATCCGCCAGCGAAATTCTCGCCGATGCGGATATCGCCTGCCATATCGCCAAAGGCGAAGGCCGGAACCGCACCCATCTGTTTATCCCGGAAAGCGACAGTAAACAGGCAATGGACCTGGATCTGGGTTGGTTCTCGCGGCTGCATAACGCGCTGGAACAGGACCACCTGGTGCTGCAGTTTCAGCCTATCATCCCCTTGGATTATATCCCCCTTGAATTGATGTCGGCCTCGGAGGGTCCGATTTACCAACGTCTTCTTCCCACCGTTCCGGAAGAAATGGAGATTAACGAGATTTTGCTGCGCCTCGACGACCCCTCGTGGGGAACCGTCTACCCGGGGGCGTTCCTGCCCACCGCGGAACGTTTTAATATGATGAACAAGATAGACACCTGGGTCGTCAGCGCCGCATTGAAGCGACTGGAACAACTACAAAAGTCCGGCTACAAAGGAACCCTTGCCATCAATCTATCAGGCCAGACCATTGCCGACATGGAATTGATCGAAGTTATTGAAGACCTCGTCACCAGGCTGAGCATCGATCCCACTAAAATTATTTTCGAGGTTACTGAGACGTCTGCGGTCTCCAACCTGGTCTCCGCTAACGAGATGATCGTAAGACTCAATGCGCTGGGTTGCCGCTTCGCGTTGGACGATTTCGGCAGCGGGTTCTCGTCATTCTCACACCTCAAACACCTGCCCGTGGACTTTATCAAGATCGACGGCATGTTTGTCAGGGGCGTGGCAACAGATCCCAGCGATCGGGCAATCATTCACTCTATCAACGATATCGCCCATTCCCTGGGCAAGAAAACAATTGCGGAATATGTAGAAAATGAAGAAGCGTTGAAGTTCCTGTTCGAGTCCGGAGTGGACTACGTACAGGGTCACTTCATATCGATGCCCATGGATATGGAACACATCAGGAATAGAGATTCCTTTTCAGAAGACGACGCGAACGAAAATATCGGCGATTTTATAAAATCCGCAACCCCCCGGTTGACTTAAAACAAACTATCAGCTGAGAAAGCTCCCCACGCCCGTGAATATCAGCAAAGCGGCGCTCAGTCGTACTATATATTTATGACTGCTGCGCAGTTGCTCGCGCAGGCGGCCGCCGAACCAGGCGAAGCCAATCCCGTAGAAGAGGGTGGGGATAATGATGGCCCCCGCGCCGAACCCGAGACCCAGCCAAAGACCCTGCCACATATCGGCGCCGACAGCGGCGGAGAACAGAACACTGCTCAACGGCGCGCAGGGCGACATAGCCATTCCCGCACCGAGTAAAAACAACCCGCCGGGCATCAGGGTCCGCTCGGATCCGGCCCAGGGATCTCGCTGCAGCGATACCTCTCCGTGTCCACGCGCGGTGCATTGCGGTGCCGCCGGACGGCGCAGCAGCAATGCGATTCCCAGCACCAGCGCCGCGGAGCCCATAACCCAGCGCAACTCCTCTCCTGCCACCCCCTCGCCGAGGAATTGACCGGTGAATCCGGCAATAGCAGCCAGCGTTGCATAGCTGGTGAGGCGTCCGAGGGAGAACGGCAACATGATACGCCAGGAGCGGCGTACCCCGCCCTCACTGGCGATAAAGATGGGACCGAGAAACGGCAGGCAGGCGATAGTGCAGGAACCCATACCAAAGACAAGTCCCAGCAACATTGCCGTCGGCAGAGTAAGTAGCGTCTGATCAATAGCGGTCACGACAACTCACCCCTGCTCCGCCAGGTATTCACTGTGTGCCAGGATTGCGGCCCCGAACGCGGTAGTGGTCTGAGGATGCTCCGGCACCACGATCTCCCTTTGCAGCTCGTCCTCCAGGGCGGCGACCAGACCTTTGTTCAGGGCCGGGCCACCATCGAAATAAACCCGATCCTCGATACCGACCCGTTTGGCCAGACGCACCGTACGTTTCGCAATGGAATAGTGGATTCCGGCGACAATCTCCTCTTTCCCGTGGTTATTGGCCAGCAGCCCGATAATCTCGGATTCCGCGAATACGGTGCAGGTGCTGTTGATAGAGAGTGGCGCCTTGGTGCCGTTGAGGTGATAGTCGCCCAGCTCCTCCAGATCAATCTCCAGGTTACGCGCGGCGACATCAAGAAAACGACCGGTTCCGGCGGCGCATTTATCGTTCATGGCAAAGTTGGCAACGTGCCCGTCCTCATCCACCTGAATCGCCTTGGAATCCTGACCTCCGATATTGATTATGGTACGCACGCCGCCATAGACCTTCCCTACCTCATGCGCGCCGATGGCATTAGCGGTGATTTCGCTCACGGAATCGTCCGCCTCTTTAAACAGTTTGCGACCGTATCCGGTGGCAATGAGATAACCCACATCACCGGCATCGATCCCCAGCCTGGTAAGCAACTGCGCCAACGCTTCCTTGGAGTTCTTGTGGAAAAGGCTGCCGGAGGCCGCCACCTGGACGCCGGCCAGCTGTTTGTTCTCATCCACCAGTGCGATCTTGATCGCGGTGGAACCTATATCCAGCCCTGCAAAGTACTTCACGCTGATTCTCTCTTTCTCTTTCTCGTTTTTATGGATTCCAGGAATGCCTCAACACGGGTGGAAAGCTGACCCATATCGTCGGGGCTGTAGTCGGTCTCCACGAACAGCATCGGTATCCCGCGAGCATTGAGCGCTTCGGCGATACTTCGCTGTTCCATCTCATAGACCTGGCAACCGGCGAAGACCTGATAGATCACACCGTCCGCCTCGAAGCCTTCGGCCAGATCCAGCAGGCGGCGCTGGCGATCCGTATTGTCGGGAAAGATCGGACAGGTACAGGGCTTGAGATACCTATCGGCCAGACTATCCACCATATCTCCCAACAGCCATTCATCGACGGCCGTCATGTCGTAGAGCATGCGATTGGCCGAACAGGTCTCATCGGCCACTACCACGCCGCCGGCCTCCTCTATCAACAGTGGCAGCTTTAAATTGGGGAAGATCGGTGGGGAACCGGTAAACACGATCCTCGGTGCCTTACGCTGTGCCGCCCGAAATCCCTCCTCTCTTCTCTGCTCCAGCTCCCAGTTCAGTGTATTCACCGCTTCTGTCCAGCGATCGATGTCATCAAAAAAATAGGCGTTGGTGACAAGAAAGGCATCCTTCCCAAGAAACAGAGCCGGGCTGCTTTTGCGCAGATTATGCAACGTTCGAAATGCCGCCTGGGCACGGGCGGTTTTCGCCATAGCCGTCCGCAGCCTTTTCCGGGTCAGCTTTTTACCGGTTATCTCCCGCAGCCGTAGAGAAAAGTTACGTACCGATCTTTGCCAATAGAGGCGGGCCTCTTCACTATCCTTGGATGGGGGCAGTTCCAGATCATGAACCTCGTAACCCATACCTCCGATCATGGCACCCGCCTTCTTCTTCTGATCGCAGGTAGTAAGATTCACCACCAGATCCGGTTTCCCGACCCGCGGCACGGGGTTATCCGAATGCAGCATCCCCAAGGTCGCCTTGACCAACGAGCAGGACTTCGCAGGCATGAAATCCCCGCCCACCTGGTCGTAGTGATAAGAACCGTTACATAACCTGACCGGAGTCGCCCCCATGGCATATATCAACTCCTCCGGCGCATGGATGCAGGTAGTACCCACCAGCGGACCGGAGCTCTGCTCCATCTCCCCAAGGCAGTAGATACGGCGAAACAGGTCGTAGAAATACTGCATGCCCCTGGGGTTATCGTCAAAACGATCAACAATGTGATCGAGTATGTTTTCCGCCTCGCGCGCCTGCCGGCTGAGGTTAAATGAGGTTGGCTCAGTTTGCATCGATGTCTCGCTCACATTTGAATTGCTGATGATGATTCATACGCTTTATAAACCCCTGCTCTGTCGATTCGAAAACCGGAATACCGACAAAGGTGGCCTTCAGCGCCCCCTCCTCCGGACAGGCGGCAACACATTTAAGGCACAGGATGCAGTCATCCTGCATGATTCGCTTCTGTTCAACATCGTCGGCAATCTCCTTGATCTCCATGTCGCAGACGCGATAACAGTCGCCGCAGCGGGTGCATTTGTCTCCATCCTTTTTCAAGTTGAGCAGCGCGGGCTTTGAAAACAGGTAATGCAGGGCGCTCATGGGGCAAAAAAAACAGAAAAAGCGTTTTTTAACGAAAGAGCCGGCGAAAAAAAGCCCGGTTATCAGCATACCCAACGCAGTCAGAACCATCGTGGTCTTGCTGGAAAAATCGATAGTGAACTGAGAGGCGTCGCCGGTGAACAGCGGGATAATCATCCGTCCGGGGCAGATCTCGCAGAAAGGAGTGCCCATGGTATGCGGCAGAAGCGCCCCGCCGATACCGAGGGGAATCAGGACGGTCAATGCCAACAATACGTACTTGATCACGGTCAGCCGCCGGAACTGACCCTGACTGTAGCGGGAATAGCGGATACCGAGACGGGTTCGCAAAGAAGTTATCCAGTCCTGAAGGGTTCCCAACGGACAGGCAAAACCGCACCACGCCTTATTGAGCACGATAAACCAGAGAAAGAAGTACAGAAATGCGGTCAACACACCGATCCCCGCATAACCGAACAGGGTGGACCAGTTGCCCGCCAGCAGGTGCTGCATCGGCAGAAGAAAGCATACCCCGCCGCGTCCTTCCTGATTAAAACCGCAGGCGAAGGTGGGCAGATTGTTGCCGAGATTGATAGCCAGATAGCCGCCGTAGACCAGCAGAATGAAGAACGCGATCTGCAACCAGAAGCGGAAACTGCGCAGATTGACGTTGTTTACCGCAGTACGCAATCTACTCATCGAAGCGCACCTCGCGATAGGGGCGATTACGCCTCCGCCGATACAGGTAAATGGCGAGGCCGCTGAATACCAACGCGAAGGTCCCGATAATCAGACCGTACGCATAGGATTCATAGTCCCTGGCGGATGGGTAGTAGTTGCCTGAATAGCTGGCACGATACAGGGTGCTGTCGTAATGCTGACCATCCAGTTCTCCGGACTCGGCGGTACTGTATTCGGCGGTTACCATATAGGGCTGGGAGTAGCGCTTGTTGAACATACGCCACGGAGGATAATAATCCCGGATCATCCGGTAACTGACACGCCCGTCGCCGTCACTGGAAACCTCTTTTTTCCAGCCCTGGGCCGTGATCAGAGTAACCTTTGCTCCGGGCTGCGGACTGCCGTTACGCATGACCGTGAAGGATACCGCATCCCCATATCCGAGCTTGGTATGAAAGTTGTCCTTCGGGTTACGTTCCCGCACGATCTCCAGCGGGATCTCGGGATTATGCTTCGGCGGCATTTTCTCCTGCACGTTGTCGTGTCCTTCCCGGCAACTGTGCTTCAGGACCTCAGCCTTGGCGATCTGGAAACTGCGTTGACCGTTTTTTACCCACTGGTGACTGATATAGGCGTTATAGAACCCTTCATCAGGCATTGGAAAGCTCGCATTAAGCAGCCCATGCGCCTTATCGCGACCCATCTCCTGTTTGCTGATCTCACCCTTGGTATCGAGCAGAATCAAAGGGGAGAAATGGTTACCCATCGTTACATAACCGTCCTCCCGCGGGTTGTCTCCAAGCCGGAGCCAGAGATTCTTATAGTAAACACCACGACGAACCTCCACCGGTCCACCGTGGGAGTGCCTTCCCCCATGACCGCCGTGGGGCGAAGAGTCAGAGAACCAGAGCGTACCCCCCGCCATGAGATCGGCGCACTGCATCAGCAGGAATACGCCGACAATCTTATAGATTATTTTTTTTGACATAGATTAATCCTCACACAACACCCGCACAGCGGGGTTCCATGTTGAGACCTTCGGACAACACCGGACGACGCATCATACCCGTTTCCCCTATCTGAATGTATAGGAGAGACCGGCATAAACGGTTCTAGGCCCGCCGACATCATATTTCCTTCCAGACGACGTGCTATAAGAAACACGCTCCGCATATTTGGTATCCGTCACATTCAACATATGACCCCAGATTCTCCAGGGTCCGGCTTCGTAAGACAGGCGCAAATTGAACAAATCCGGACGTTCCGCCCGTCCCTGCGGATCGTTATTGTCGTTGCTGGTGTAGTAACTGCTGATGCTGTTCCACTCCAGCTCCGCGGACAGCCCGTCTATCGGCATCCAGGTTACCCGAGCGTCCAGATGATGCTTCGGTGACGCACTCATGGTATTACCGCTGTAATCATCACCCCCGCTGTCAAAGTCTATATATTCGTTGTCAGCATAGGTGTGGGTAATATCAAAACGCCAGTTGCTGTTCAGGGCGTAACCGACCGTGGTCTCAAAACCCTCAACGCGGACCTTTCCGGCATTGACATAAAGCGAAAGCGTATCATCGGCAACCAGCATGTTCTTGATATCCGTACGGTACGCGGTGATGTCGTATACCAGTCTTGAGTTCAGCAGCCTGCCGCGCCACCCGATTTCCAGATTCTCCGCCTCCTCCGGCTTGAGATCGGGATTGGGATCGTAACCGCGGCTCCCCACGAACAGATAGGTCCGGCTGGGCACGACAAATCCCTGGCCGTATCCCAGCCACAGACTCTGTTCATGACCCAGATCGATGGTGATCCCCGCCTTGGGACTCAAATGGGAGAAGGTCGCACGCTCATCATAATAGGTGGTGACACCACGCGATACTTTATACCCGTCGGCTGAATAACGGACGCGATCATAACGAGCCCCAAAGGACAGCCGTATCCGCTCCGTGGGGGAGATCTCATACTGGGCGAAGGGCGAAGTGACCACGGCCACCACATCCCACTGCTGGGCGATATCACTGTCGGTGGTGCGATCCTCATAAGTGGTGGAGTCCGACGCACTGTGCTGCAGATCGATACCGGCGATCAATTGCGAACGGTAAAAATCGAAATCACGCCGGTACATACCAACCATATTCTGATTGGTGACATCGCTGCTGCCGAACCCGCCGCTGGCACTGTAGGACGGCGGGCCTTCCGACAGGGAATTGCGGATTCCATAGGAGAGCTCGATGGCGGAATCCTTGCCGAAGTCGTGCTCGTATTTGGCGCTGGCGGATTTCGCCTGCTCATCGTTGTAGGCGTCCGGAACCGCGGCCTGCTGCCAGTCATCCCGGTACTGCGCCGCGGTCAGCGAACCCGGATTCTGCTGATAGGTGTCGAGATACTCAGAGCGCAAACTGAAAACGGTATCCACATCCACATCGAATACCAGCTTGCCGCTGACCTGAGTCCGTTCATTGCGGCTGCGATCCTGCCAGCCCTCGTACTCGAGCCTGTTGGCGTCGAAGAAGTATCCCAGCAGGTCGTTACTGCCCGCGGCAGCCGCACCGCCGCGCCAGCGGTCATACATCCCACCCTCACCCCAGATCCGGTACTCCGGTTCCAATGGCGGCTTGCGGGTTATCACGTTGATAACACCGCCCAGGGCGTTACTCCCGTACAGGGCGGAGGCCGGCCCCCGCACCACCTCTATCCTTTCGATATCCAGGGTATTGGTGTCTTCGGCCGAACCGATGGTACCGCTTCCGAAAGGGGAGCTGGTTGCAAGTCCGTCTATCAGATTGATGGTGTAGTTCTTACCTCCCATCGGGATACGCAGGTTCCGTATCATGCTGTATCCCGGAATGCGTTTCAGCAGCTCCCGGCGGGAATCGACGAACTTGACGGTTTCCAGCTCCTTCGAATCAATCACGCTGACACTGGCCGGCACCTCTTCCAGATTTGTTTCCGTCCTTGTGGCCGTCACCACGATCGTACTTGCGCCGCCCTTTGTGGAGACATCCGTATCCGCCTCCGTAACTGTGCCTTCTTCCGCCATACAGAAGGCCGGAACACCTAATATCAGAACCCATAGAACGCACAATCCCATGTGGGGCATGACACCCCACCGCTTTTTTCCAACCATTCCTGATATCCCCTGACTGAACCCGCAAAAAATTTTTATTATTCGCCCGCATGTTTCTCACAACGGGATAAACCCGATATGAATGGCAATATGCGTGCCAGGGGTAACTGATTGATTTAGTTAAGAAGGAAGAACTTGAGCTGCGGGATACCACACAGGAGGTGAGGCATTTGCTTGGAGTTCGCGCCCAAACACCGAATAGCTGCGAACGGATTTATTACCGCAATGCACACCAAGACCATCGACAAATACCGGCCAATCTTTTTACGCGCACTGCAAACCGGGGATATCTAAAAAGAGGTTCCTTAAAAACCGAGACGGTGGAACCGACCCGCGTCACCCTGGCTCAGCTAAGAATACCCCTTGCTTCCAGACGGCGAGTATATAAGTAGACCGCAATTGCAATAACAAGGGAGATCACGGCCCCGATTATCCCGCCCGTTCCTACGGCGGCGATCCAGTTGTTTGCCGCAAGATTATAGATATGCGAGAGAACACCGAAGACAATAAGAGCAAGCCAAATATTGATGGTGACCTTTCTTAATAGAAAAAGCGAGAGGCCGGCACCGAAGGTCAAACCCACCCCGATAAGGAAAATCATATAGCCCACTATACCGAGGTTGTCGTAATACAACCGTTGCGCCGCGTTCAGCGGAACAAACCCGGTAAGCACGAGATAGACAGACAGCGGGGATATCAACGCGGACAACATGTACCAGATGGAGATCACCCAAACCCAACCGGGCCGCTTACCTTTTTCATACACCTCCCCCTGAGACAGATCTGATTTCGGCGGCTCATAAATATCTTCCATTCCAATACTCCTCAGTCACGGAACCCCAGGGGAAATCTTGCGCTATAGATCATACTCAAAATGCCATTCGTTGTCCTCGTCGACCAGTATGGCAAATATCTCCAGAAAACTCTCCAGTTCAGGAATCACCTTGTTTCTCGTAGTATCGCTGATGCTGTGATAGCTGCTCAGGGCGGTAATGTATCCCTTTACCAGCTCCCCGCCCTCCTCGGCGGGATACCAGGCAACCGGATTCGCCTTTTCGATCTCTTCATCGCTTGCGCCGGCCTCTCTGAAAAACTCCGCGATCTCATAGCTGGGCATATAGATATAGTCATCGAGCCGTGCCAACCCGCACTCTTCGCCGATGGCGGAAATCGCATCCAGATGAAGGAGAAGTTCAATCCCGTCGTTTGCCAGCGCCGTCGCGCGGCTGTCATTCCTGAAGGCGATATATATGGCAGTCATATCTGCGCGGCCTCTAGCATTGAACCCCTGGACTTCGGCATCTAAAGTGTCCCCGGTAGTAGTTTACACCGGCAGCAACATCACAACTCGCCCGCCTGCTTAATAGCGAAATACTGGTTGACCAAGGCTATGGGCAACTGCTCCGGTATGATATCCAGGATACGCGCGCCATGGTGCTGAAGCCGCTCGTGGCTCTGGCGTCGATGAGCCAGATAGGACTCGGTGGCCTGGAAGCGCAGCGCATCGTCCAGAGATCGCACCCCGGTGGCTATCAGCTCATCCAGCAACGTCTCACGCAGATCGGCCACTACCACCATATGTTTACGGCGCAACAGGCGTACCGCGGTCTCCAGGTCGGACTGGTTCTCGTCGCGACTGTTGGTGATCAGCACCACCAGGGCGCGACGTCGCTGTATAGTAAGCAGTTCACTCGCGGCACTGATATAGTCCGCCGCCTCCGTGGTGGATTGCAGATCATAGGTGGCATTCAGCAGACCATTAACCACACGTGCGCCCTTGCGTGGAGCCTGCCAGCGGCGTACACCGCCGAAGGTCATGAAACCCACCGCGTCACCCTGACGCAGTGAAACATAGGACAACAGCAGGACGGCGTTCAGGGCCTCATCCAGATGAATATGTCCCGAATCGCTGTGCCGCATACGCCGGCCGCAATCAATAAGGAACAGCACCTGCTGATCACGTTCATCCTGGTATTCACGGGAGATCAGCTTGCGGTAACGGGAGGTGGCCTTCCAGTCTATCTGGCGCAGGGTATCGCCCACACGGTACTCACGCAGCTGACGAAAGTCATTGCCCTCACCCCGGCGCTGACGCCGGCGCACCCCCATCTGACTCAAGCGATTGTCGGTGGCTAACAGGGTGTAATGGGTGATGCGGGCAAAATTAGGGTAGACACGCAGAGTCTGCTCCGTGCCACCGAGGCGGCGTTGGCGCCAAAGACGCCAGGGCGATGTGAGCAGAAACTCCGTGCCCGCCGCCTGATAGGCACCACGGGTTGCAGGACGCAGCTGATAACGCAGCTCCGCCCATTGACCGGGTTGCAAACCGAGATCCGCCGGCATACCGCGTACATCGAACGACGCGGGATGCAGATCATGCAGTCGCATGCTCAGGGGCAATCCACTTACGTTGCGTATCTCCAGTCCCACCGTGGACCAGGCGCCCACCGGAAGATTCCGGTTGACCCGTCTGATGGCCTGCGGAGTGGGACAACGGCGCAGACTCAGCAGGTCCGCCAGAGCGGCACCGCCGAGACCGACACCCATGGCCTGCCAGACTATGGCCAGACCGGGGAGTAATGCGGCGGCCAGACCCAAGGCGGCCCAGGCCAGGGTTATACCGGCCAGGCGCGGGGCCGGGGTCAGAGTCATTTTCGCGGCGCCTTCACGTTGGCCAACAGGTCGTTCAGCACATCGTCGGTTCGGTAGCCCTCTATCTCCAGATCCGCGGTCAGTTTGACGCGGTGGCGTAGGACCGGAGGCGCTATGGATTTTACGTCGTCCGGGGTAATGAAGTGATTGCCATTGGCCAAGGCCTGGGCGCGTGCACAGCGCAGCAGGGCGATACTCGCCCGCGGACTCGCTCCGGTCTCGATCCCCTGCCAGTCGCGGGTGGCACGCACGATACGCACGATGTAGGCGAAGACCTCTTCGTCCACGTCGATTCCGGTTGCCGTCTGTTGCAGCTCCACCACCTGTTGCGGCGTCAGCACCTGCTTGATGCTGGATATATCCAGTTGGTTGCCTACCGCGCCGGTGGTCACCTGACGAACCAGGTCATGCTCTTCCGTCTCGCTGGGGTAACCGATATAGACATTGAGCAGGAAGCGATCGAGCTGGGCCTGAGGCAAGGGATAGGTGCCCTCCTGCTCTACCGGATTCTGCGTCGCCATGACCAGAAACGGCTGTTCCAGGGTGAAGGTCTTGCCCTCGATGGTGATCTGCTCCTCCTGCATCGCCTCCAACAGGGCCGACTGGGTTTTGGCCGGCGCACGGTTGATCTCATCGCCCAACAGAAAATTACAGAACAGTGGGCCGCGACGAATACGGAAGGTCTCGGCTTTGAGATCGAAAATAGCGTGACCGGTGACGTCGCTGGGCATCAGGTCGGGGGTGAACTGCACCCGCGAAAAAACGCCCCCCACGGCGCTGGAGAGGCTGCGCACCAGAAGTGTCTTGCCGAGGCCCGGCAGACCTTCAACCAGAACATGGCCGCCGGCGATCAAGGCCACGATGATTTCGCGTATCACCTGGCGTTGTCCTATCACCGCCCGGCCGATCATACTCTCCAGCTCACCCACCAGGGCGCTCGCCTTCGCCAACGTCATCTTTTCATTATTCGTTTCGCTCATCTGTACCGTCCTTCCTGGCTACAAGGCCATTCTCAATATCTGTAAATAGCTGCTTAACTCAATGTATTCCTGCTCTGAACCGCAGGTACCATACAACGCCTGCTCCACCGCCTCCGGAGAGAGCCCGGCGCGTGCCGCGATCCAGGCGCAACTCTCGTTTCTCGGCATGGAGCGCAAAAGAAAATGTTTGGCGTACCACGCCTGTTTCAGATTCTGTTGATTATCGAGGAACAGCTGTTTGCCGCGGTCGATGCGCCAGAGAAAACCGGCGCTTGCCCACAGGTGCTCATCGATGTTTCGCCGGGGCTGCTGCAGCGGAGGCAACAACGGCCCCAAGCGCCCTCCTTTCTGCCACAACAGCAACAGCAGCAGCAACAGCAGCGCCGACAGGGCATAGGGACCGTTGCGCCACATCAGACTGATCAACGACGGCATCTCCACATCGTAAACCAGCCAGGTCTTCAGCGGGGGATCGGGACTCAACAACGCCAGGGCCAGTGCGTGGTCGTGCTCGCCGATATGGCGATTGTCGAGAAAGGAGATATCACTCAATACCGTAACCAGACCCTCTCCGACATCGTACTGGAGCACACAGTACCCCTTACCGCAGGGAACCGCCTCGCTGGGCTCTGCTCTTTCCTCATCGATCTGGAGATAACGGCCGCGGACACCGAAATCCACCAGTACCTTTCCATCAAAGTCGGCAAACTCAATCTCCGTCGGCTTGTCCTTGAGAAGCATTTTGGCGACAAAAATCGTATCGTCCTGGTAGAGACTGACACCCAGTTCAGGTAACAGGCCCCTTCGTGCCGCACCGGAGCGCTTCTCACGGCCGTCCAGGTCCGTTCTGACCAGGACACTGTCATCCGCCTCGATTATCAGGTGCCCACCGCTCTCGATCCAGTCACGCAACGCCTGGCGCCGCACCTCTCCGGCCGGTGGCGAATAATGGTATACAACGATGGTATCCCCGGGGTCCGGAAGATTACGCCACAGATCGCTGGTGCTGATGCTGTTTACGTCGACACCCACACGTGTGAGATAGCGCTCCGCAGCCAGCAGCGGGTTGCGCCAGGCTTCCGGTTGAAAACCGCTGCGCACCTCACGGGTCTCCTGTACGAAATTGTCGAAAAACCAGTTCATTCCGATCCGCAGCAGCAAGGCGCCCAGGACCAGACCCAGGCCGATCAGCGCCAGACGCAGGACCCGTGGATTACCCATGATCACCACCCTGATACAACCCCTGCCAGACGTCGGCCAGGAGCAGGATCTGCTGCACATCCGGATCGAGATGACCGTAGGCACAACGAACCCAGAGTCTGGTCAGGCTGCTGAAGTGATTCGCCTCCGGGTCCGGTCGTGAAGCCGCCACCAGCGCACGGCATTCACCCTCGGTGGCGCTATCCGGTATGCGCAGCTGGCACTCGTGCACCAGCCGCGCCAGGGTAGCCCGGTACAGCAGACCCAACGCCTGACGGATCTGCCCCGATTCCAACAACTGCCGAACCGCCGCGGGAACATCCTCCGGCAGGGACGCGGGGGTTATGGGCATACCGAACAACACCGAGGGCCGCCCGTTGCCGGACTCCCCCTGCTTACTCTGCTTGGGAAGCCAGTCGAGCAGGCGGCTTATATGGAAAATCAAATAGCCGACGATCACGATCGCCGCGAACCAGGCCAGATATTCGAGCAGGGTGGCCAGGGAACCGAGCCAGGGGAGTTCAACCACGGGCTCCGGTTCCTCGGGTGCTTCCGGTTCACCCAGATAACGCCAGAATTTCTGCTCCTCGACGGTACCGAACGTCTCGTCCTCCAGTACCTCCGTGATGATCTGTTTCGACTTTTCCCGGGTGAGCGGCTCGCCGGCCAGGCTGTCATAGGCCAGTGGCGACAGCAGGAGCACGGCCAACAGCGAAGCAAGCATGGAGCGCGGCAGACCATCACTCTGCTTTTTGAAACGCGGTTCCATGTGGCGAAAGGCCAGCTCCAGGTCCCAGGCCTCCAGTTGTGAGCGCCGGTTCAGATAGAGTGCGAATCCGCCGGCCACATAAAACGGGGCGAACACAGAGAGAGAGAGCACCCAGAACAGATAGTTCAGCCAGGCTATCCAGTGCTCATTATCAGCCAGGGCCTGCAGCAGGTCGTCCGGCAACAGGGAACTGGGAAGCATGTAGAGCACCAGGATGAGAAGGCCGAGGGCCAGCACCGATTCAATGTGCACGCCGACTATGGTCAACCATCCCGCGGCCGACTGATTTCCCCGCAGAATACGCAGGCGATTGCGGCGATCGTTACCCCGCAACCGCTCCAGGTGGGAGACCGGCATAAAAAATGAGCGGCTGGCACTGAAACGAAACAGGGTCAGATTGGCCAGCAACCTGGGCAACAGAACCCGGCGCCACTCACCCAGCACCTCGCGCAGGCTGAGTTCCTCACCGAACAGACGGCGGCTCAGCCAGTAGAGCAACATGGGCTCATACAGGGGTTTGAACCACCAGATGACCAGGGTGATCAGCACCGGTGAATCGAATACCCAATACAGGTACAGGGACAACAGAATCACCGGGGTGGCGGTGATCCACCACAACCCCCACAGCTGCAGGAACCAGTGACGCGCCATGACAAAGCCGAGATCCAGCCCTTCCCAGGCATTGCGATAACGGATCTTGGCGCTTATGGCATCAAGTTGCATCGTAACCGCGACCCGCAACAGCCAGATAAAGCATCACCAGCGACCAAAACACGGCGGCAACCCCATATTTGAGGCTGATTGCCAGGCTTTCATTGGAGGACCAGAAGGCCTCGATGAAGGCCGCCACCAGCAACATGGTGGCCGCCCCCATGACCAGCTTCACCGCATCCCGCGCCGCCGCTACCAGGGCATCGATCCGGCGGCGGCGACCGGGGGCGATAACGGCCTTCCCCAGCAGCAGACCGGCGGTGCCGCTGATACAGATGCCGGTCAACTCGAAGGCGCTGTGACCGGCGACGAAGGGCCAGAAGGTATCCAAAAAACCGAGTCGTGTGACGTGACCGGCGGCCGCGCCGATGAAAGCCCCGTTGAACAACAGGGTCACCACTGTACCGATCCCGGCCAACATACCGCTGGCGAAGCTGTTAAAACCGATGCCGATGTTGTTGTATATGTAGTAACCGAACATCATAAAATCGGAGGCGGATTCCCGGTCCTCTTCCCGCCCGAGATGGGGGTTGGCCGGATCGTACATATATTCCAGATCCGCCACCGTTCCAGGCGGCATCATGCTGTAGATGATCTCATCGTCGTAATAGGCCAGTCCGCCGATAACCACAAACGGCAGATAGAACAACGCCGTCGCCAGCCAGAAGACCCGTGCGTGCTTACGCAGTGTGTTGGGGAAGACCGCCCAGAAGAAGGTGAGGATACGCCACAACCAGACGCTCTTGCGCCGGTAGAGCACACCATGACCCCGCATCACCAGATCATGCAGCTCATCCACCAAGCCGGTGCTGTAATGTCGATGCCGCGCCATGGCGTAATCGGCACAAACACGGCGATAAAGTGCCGGCAGTTCAACCAATGCGGCACCGTCGCGATTGCGAGGTGACCGCGACATCTGCTCCAGCAGTTGCTGGAACTCATCCCACAGAGGGCGTTGCTGATCCACAAACTGTTGCTGCTTCATCGTCCCTTGGCAATCCAGCCGGCGTAGCCGAGTACCTTTTCAACCGCCTCCCGACCACGCTCCTCGGTAATATATTCGGCCAGCTCCTCCACCCGCGCCGGAGAGATGGCCGGGCTGCGTTCCGCGAAATCAAGCAATGCACGCTGCTCATCCACGCTCAGGGCGACGGGAAGGACTTGCGCCTCGGCATGGGCAAGAGCACTGGGCTCCCGCGGTTTCTCCGCATAAACCACCAGGGTGCCCGCCGCCAGATCCCCCAGGCGCTTGAAACGGCTGTTGAGCAGCACCGAAATCAATCCGAAACAGTAGAAAAGCGGCAAAAAATCGATGCCACGCAGCAGATTGCGGATCAAAGAAGCGGACCAGCCCACCGGGGTTCCGTTATCGTGAACCACCAGCAGCCCCATGGCCTTTTTCCCCGGTGTAGCCCCCCGTACAACCTCAAATATCACCGGATAGAACCACTCCACCAGGAACAGCAGGATCAGAAACAGACCGAACCCGAGTTCCAGCAGGGGAGTCAGGACAATGGATAACGCCAACAGTACCGCGTAACGAATGAGTGCATCGAGCACCCAGGCAAGGGCCCTGGATACCGGCCCGGCAACATGCAGGCCCAAATCAACCCCTTCCGGGGTCTCAAACCGGCAGACGGTATCCAGGGGTTGCATGAAAGGCTTATTGTGACGCGAGCATGGGAATAATGACTGCGGCCACAATACCGAGCAGGGTCAAAATCATTAACCCGATAGCGATATAGCCGATCACCTTCTCCCACGAGCGGGTAATACGCGGCGGACCGAAGTCGTTGGGGCCGACGGTGCCCGGCTTGAAGAGCAGGACCAGACCGGTAATAAAATTAACCACCGGCACCAACATCAAAAGCGTCCACCAACCTGAGGCGTTGAAATCGTGGAATCGGCGTATGGAGAACATTATTGCCACCACCACAACGACGATCTCAACCACCAGCAACAGGAGACCCAAGATACCGCCGAGTACGGCCTGATCCTGCATGGAGGCGCCGATCGCGGCTGCAACGATAACAATGACCATCCCAAGCGAGAAGTTAATGACCATGGACCAGGCGAGATAACTCAAACGCCCAAATCGCCCCGCGGGCGAAAATGGGCCGGTTTCGTCAATCCCGCCGGCGGTGGCATCGTAGACATTGGCGCCAGGCGCCTGATAGGGGTTTTGCTGTTCCATTCCGGTACTCCCTTCGTTTTTTGTTATATGAATCCTCCAATAATACTCAGAGGTCGCTCTACCTTTTGCTTCTCCTACGGCAGAATAGCGCGGGCGGGAGTGGATATATGCTGAAACGCAACAGAAACTCCCTACCGTGCGGTACATCCCAGTCGGTACCCATTTTCTCCGGCACCGAATCCGGGGTCAACTCTCTGTTTCGGCCGTTTTTCGCCGGTCTTTAGGCCAATTCGGCCGTACGGCTACCTATCGCGCCGAGCAGCGGCAAGGGGAAATCCGGAATCATTCTAACTACAGAGAACTCGCAGGCTGTTTTGCCGCCTGCCCTGAAAGACGGGGAAAGCCACCCTTCTCGGCTTCCCAATGCGGGAGCGGCGTTGTACGCCGCGTTAAGGATCCTGCCGGTTTTTTATCGCCCGACCCCGCTCGTCCCCCCTTCCTCAACGGCAATAACCGGGGCCTGGAAAAAGAAAATCAAGCCCCTACAGGCTGAAACGCAGCGGATAAGGCGTACCGGCCGCCACCGGTACGCCTTAAGATTTTATCGGATTACAGCGGAAAGCCCCCTAACCAAAACCGTGGGCATCCCCCACCGCATTGGGATTATAAACCCCGCAACCAACACCGCAGCAGAAATAGGGGAAACACTGGCACCCGCCTGATTTGGTTTCCGCCTCCAGCTGCAGGCTTTTTATCTCCTCGGGGTCAAATCCCTCTTCCCCGAGAAAACTCAACGGATCATCAGCAAATTTTCGCATAGCCTCGGCGTCCGTCTGTAACTTCGCTTCTATCTTTTCGACCTTGTCCTTTATTACATCGTTCATAATGGTTCCCTCCTATATTCCACATCGTGAATCGTTCCCACAACATCTCCCGCCATACTGCACTACGCGGTTCAACCAAAATTCAGTCAATTTTTTGTAGTACGAGCAGAAAAGCCCATTAAATCCATTCACATCCCTTGTAAGATTATATGCTATTGCCCTACAACCGCCGCCACACACCTTTGAATAACTACATATAGCACAATCCGACACATTGGTTATACGCCAGTCCCTGATCGCCTTGAGTTGAGGCGACTCTCTGCCGATCTCGGCCAGAGAGTTCTCCCTGATATTACCGGCTTTGAACTCTTTGAAATGCAGCGATTGACATGGATACACATCCCCGTTGGAATCGATACTGATAATGCCGTTTCCCATACCGCAATTGGCGTTGTTCTCGAAATATTCGTCGAGAAAATTCGTTTTTCCAAACTCCTGAGTCAATAGCCTGTCATATTCCCGGATCACTTCCCAGTATCTGCCCATGTCCGGTAGCAGGTCATACTTCTCTATCTCCTCGACGGAATTCGGGAGATAGACACTAATGGGCGCCAGCGAACATCCAAGCGACTTAACGAATCCGGGATATTCCCCGATATTGTCAATATTATGCTTGGTGACCACCGCCCTGGCGAAGGTATCACTTCTACCCCTCTCGACCAGTTTCCTTATGAATGTGACACATTCTTTCCAGGTTCCTTCTCCCCTGATCATTTCATGCTCGTGCTCACGTGCGCTATCCAGGCTGACGTTTATGAAATTCACGTAGCGTGCGACCATATCCACCGTCTTATCGTCGTTGACGGTGCCGTTGGTTATTACGTAGGTCTTGAGTCCGCGGTCGTGAGCGAAGCGAAATATCTCCTCTCGGTCCTTGCGTAGCAGCGGTTCGCCCCCGGTGAAGGAAATCTCCGTACCACCGAGCTCCTTCACTTCGCGTATTACGCCCTTTATCTCTTCTGTCGTTAGATCATGGCGCTGATACCCGCGATGCTCCCTGTTATAGCAATAGACACACTCCAGATTGCAGTTATGGGTAAGATGGATATAGACCTTCTGCGGCCTGGATTCGGCGCTTCTTTCATCCAGAGCAATACGAGTCGCTGACTCCCTATCCGTAAACAGTAATCCGTTAGCCATCTGCTTGCGCAGGAACCCGGCCAAATCCTCCCGGCGCTCCCCTTCCACCTTGAGTTTTGCAAGCGCATCGCGGAGACTGCATCCGCCCTCGAACTGAAGCAGCAACGCTACACCATGGCCGTTCAGCTCAACGACTTTATTGGATACCGGTGAATACAGAATGTAGCCGTCCGATGACGGGAATATGGCGTATGGACTCGCCAAATAGAATATTTGATCTAACGGTGTTTCCTGCAGACCTGAAGAATACATAGACTGTCTTTCCCTGTTTCCACAAACAGGCTCTCACCTGTCTGACCCCTATATCCCTGGAATATCATAGGTCCCGCGTCTTACCCCCTACTACGCATCCTCCATTCGGATTCCCTGCGTAAGCCCGGCTGATAGAAGCAGATTCCTGCAGTACTCCGCTTGCCCGGCAATCACATACACCCCTATGCCAGGCCGCTCGGTTATCCCGAGGATAGTCCCGTAGGGTACCTCCATTAGAGTATAGTCAATTCCGTTCCCCGTTAACGTCACCTCGACCTTTTTAAGCTCTGCGGAGCCTGCGCCTACATATATAATGGACATCTCCTTTTCCAGGAAATCTTCTATCCCTCTGTAGGCCATGAATACCTCTCCCCTTCAAGTGCCGCTAACTCCTATTTAATATAGTAGCCAGATACCCGCCAGCCCCTTCCCTGTTCAAACATCGGCGTAACGGTTTCGATTGCGGAGGCCTTGTTTTCGAATGAGGTCTCAAATTGAATGACCACGTATTCGCCATCAGGCGCGCCGGGCAGAGAGGTCGCGTAGTTGGTGCTTTTTACTCTCCTCGATAAGCGTTTCCCCAACGGGCTCCTCACCGCTTTTAGCGAACGATCCCACTCCTCTTCCGTTATCGCATTTCTGAAATAACCGGCCGCTTCACGCCAGCTCTCCGGATAGCCGCCTGAATCCACCAGCGATAGCCACTGCTCCGCCGCCACCACCGCCGCCTTTTCCTTCTCCTCTTGCTGGGCCGCCGCTATCCCCACCCACTGCGAAAGACAAAAAAGCAGGAGATAACTAACCAATCGCTTTCCATCACGTCCGGTTTCTTTGCGGACATATCCCTTACCTGTATAGACGTTGGTTTCCATATACGCCCCCTGATTGCTCGTTAAGATTTATCGTATACTTCTTTTGCCTTCGTAAAATTCCTTCAGGACACTCAGTTTTCTGTAGCCGAGTCGCTCCGCATGCTTGTAGAATTCGTCCCGCTTTTCATAATCACCTGTGTAGTGATAAGCGACCGACAGATTGGCCGGGATGGTGGGGTTATCCGTACGCAAAGCCCAGGCCTTTTCTCCGTACTCGACCGCCTTCTGATCGTTGCCGCGCATCAGCTCTATCACCAGCAGGCTGGCGAAGGCCTCCGGGTTATCAGGAAGCAATTCTATGGCCCTTTTATAAGAGTTACTGGCAGCGTCCAGGTCGCCCTGCTTTCTGTATAGAACCCCCTTGGCTACATATGCGTTGTCCCAGCGCGGATTGATAGCCAACGATCTATCAATACATCTCTCCGCGCTATTCAAATCGTCCGTCTGCAGATAGGCCCATCCCAACAGCGACCATCCCTTGTATGATTTCGGATACTCAGCGACATATTTGCGGCCTTCCGTAAGTACGTAACCAAAATCCCCGTTTGTATATCTTTCATCAAGCTGCAGAAGACGCTCCACATCGTCCCGGGGAGGTGCCCATATATCCTGATCCTGTTGCGAACACCCCGCGATGCCGCCCGCCACCAAAAGTATGAATAGTAGGATTTTCTTCATTTCGCGCCCTTGTCATCCAATGCCTAACCGCACACAAAAAATACCGTTTTTCCTCAGCCCAATATGGGAATACTAACTATCCGTATAATAACCGAAATAATAGTTATTAAACGACGCCTGATGAACAGCATAAGGTGTGCACTAATAGCGAATGTTTCTGATACGCCCGCTACACATCCTTAATCAACCAGGTAAACGATTTTTTTACAAATTCACGCCCAAATCCGAATACGCAGTTTCCGTGAGAGAGAATCACGTTTTCAACCTCCCACTCCATGACACGCCTGAGAGAAGCCCGCGCCTGATCTTTGTCGCCGAACAGGAACGTCAGCCGCCAGTCCAGCGGCGTTTTTCCCTGTGGGTGCATAATACCGGCAAATCGAGCCAATCCCCTTTGCCACCAATTCAATCTTTGAGGGTCAAAATTCTCGATCAGATCAGTCAATATCAGCGTTCTCGACCGCTTATGATAGAAGACGACCTCTTCCATTACGGAGCTGCCTCGAAATATCATCTGGCCAATATCCTGACCCCATTCATCGGGCGTGAGCTCGGACAGCTCCGCATCGAACCCGATATCCCTCCGTTTTTGCGCAAGCCCCGGAGAAGAATACTTTAGCGCTGCGGGATACGCGGCTATCCACTCTTCAAGAAACAGATGATGCAGCTTGTTTGGCGAGATCAGATACCGGACCGTTCCCAGTACCGCCAGTTCCTGCTGCAATTGTTCATTAAGCCTCTCTGGTGAGTGGATCCAAAGGTCTCCGTTGCTCAACCTGACCACGGTCATTCTGGTGGAAAACGGAAACCCATAGAATTTGACTTCGCTTCCCTCATAGATCCAGATCTCATCCCCAATCTGACGAAGCTGCATAGCGGTATCCCTAGATTGCGTAACTTTCTACGAAGGGGTGCGGAACCGCATCATGGAAGAACGTGCCTATGAACGATAGTGAGTGATCTTAATTTTATCGTCAGGCATTTGCGCCTCCTTTACGAGACGTGACGATCTCATAACCCCATGTAAACAATGAAATTAGCAAAAATAATATTGGTGTACCAACCATAAGGCCGAAACCGAGAGAGAGCGGCATAAAGGACTTACCCCATACACATGCCTCTGAACTGGGGTTCTGAATACAATCATTACTGACAATTACAACAGGAACAATCACGTTTATTAGAACAGCCACAAGTAATGTCTTATATTTTCTTCTCTTAATTACTATCGTTGCTGTAACTGCTATTACGATTATTACCATTACCAGCCAGAATAATAACGTTCCATTCATATTATGAACGCCTAACAGTATGTTATTTAGCAAGAACGAATATCTCAATATGCTGCGTCAGCAATGGCTCTCACTATGAATAAGCCAAGGGAAATTCCAAATCTGATGCCGTTAGCTGTAACTTGTTAGAGCACGTCTTCGGCATCGCGGAATCTCTCCATATGCTCCCTGAAGCGCGGATGCATGTATCCCTCCTCACGCTCGAAGATCCTGAATAACGCCCGGTTGGTATAACCGCCCAACAGACCGCCATCCGGTAACTCAACCGACCAATCCACCAACTGGTCCGTATTAACGCTCATATCGGCGCTGAAGTCAGGTTTCGGCTGAATGGGGCGTGTGCGTACATAAACGGAACATTCCGGCCCCTTTGTGGATATCAGATCACCCCACAGGTACTCAATCTCCCCGGCGGCGTTATCGTACTTGAACTTCACCATCGTATCCTTCTGATGGTTGGGATAGATTTCCGCAAGAAAACGCTCCATCGACTCCAACGCCTCGCGTTTGGCGGACTCCATCAATGGATCATCCGGCGCGACCGACATTATCCCGAGGTAATGATAGGGATTGAAGAATCGCTCCCAAATAACGTGCACGCCCATAACGCCCAGGGCGATACCTATTCCGATAATTATCCAGTGTGCATCCAGGGCTGACAGCCCGAAATAGATCAGGGCAGCAATAATAATGTGTGTTATCAGTTTTCCCACGATTTCCCTGTAGTTCTGGCGTATCTATCACGGGCGAAAAGCCGAATCCATTTTCGTCCTTTTTTTAACAGTAAATATGCCTAGTACCGCGCCCGATGGGTCATCAATCGCCGCTGATCCGGCCCTTCTCAAAATAGACCCTGGCGCACCTGTCTCATAACCTCGTCCCTATTGAACTCCCGGCCGTCCGCAATGAACCCGTTGGGCGTATTACGCCACCTGTCTATGTACTGGGCGTCTATTGTCTGGCAATTACCCACCCCGGCTTTTGGCCAGGGGCAAAGAATCATTGCTGTATAGTAATCAAACAGGTACCCATCATCCACATAGAAGGCGTACTTAGCGCCCAAAATCTCAAATACGCGCTCACTCCTATTAGCGAACGTCTTGACCTTTCTTCCGTTAGCCACATATCCATCCGGCGTATTCCGCCAATCCTGCCTGAACCGCTGTTCTACTACGTAACATCCGGTACGCCAACCCGGGGGTGTCGGACAGACCGGGCTTCCGTTCTCCATTGAGACAAGAAAACCATCTTTCTCACTAAAACTGTGATTCGTCCCAGAAATGACATAGGTTGATGTATTGCCAACGGGATCGCCCGCGATACTTTGCGGCTCGGCGTTTCCCTCTATAATTGATGAATCTTTCGCAATACCGGAATCCTCAAACACTCCAAGGGTATGCAGCGCCACAAGAAAGCCCCCAATCGCGGTCAACAAACCACTCAACGCCGTGATCACTCCGGGCAACGTTGCCCACCAAGACGTATCTTTCTTCTCAGCACTCATGACATGATCTCCCTATAGATAAGCATCCTAGACGCAGCTCCGCATGTCGTCGCCAATATAACTTCGAACGGAGTAAACCGGAGTCACGATTAATGCGGACCAAAGCTTCAGACAAGCGCTACTTCGCAGCGCCCATATTCGTGCGCCCCGTTACAATTTATGTATTAGGACTATATTATATGCGCTGCTTGCTATGAGGAATACCCAACCCAATACGCTCACACAGCCTTTAGGGCTTTCTTTGTCAATAACTACTGTTGGTTCCATCCGGTCGGATATGGAATGACTCAATACCTTGAATCCCCGAGCCATCCTCTTTTTAAAAAAATAATCCGTTTTTATGGTTGACAGCATCTCTGCCTGCCAGACCAAGACCGTACTAAAAAGCGTCATTACAAATACCGAAATACCGAGCATCGGACTCAGGTAATATGCCGCCGCCGCAAAGTTACAGATAAATATTATTCCTGATAATACTCTGCTATTCATATTTGCTGTAAATATGACTATGCACTTTACGGCCGCATTTCAGCTCCGGCGAAAATACTCAATATCCCATTCGATACAACGCATTTATTACCTACTGCTGCGACATTCTGATGAAGGCGCGAGCCCGACGTACTTTATCGACACAGTTTGGGTATTTTCCAAACTCTTTTTGAATTTGCGCCGCTCCAAGCAGACTTGCCGCCTTGGTGTATTCCACAGTACCGCTAAGTCCTTTTGCTTTTGCGTAATCCAGCTCCTGCTGGGCCACGGTTAAACCTCTATCACACTGATACGCTACGGAACTCGTTGGACTTCCCGCACACCCCGCAATCGCAACAACAAACGTAATCAGGATAAGGACCGTATATCTCATTTCAGCAACTCCCAACAAAATGAAAAAACTGATAACAGGTATCAAGAATAGTATACATCCTGTTTTCCCAAATAACTCCTAGTATCCGCAATATGGGATACCTGCTGCGCAGCGTACCGTATTAGGGGCCGAAACCTTAGGAATCAAAGCCCCCTTCTCGGCTTACATGATAATTTTAGACGGCTCTTGTTACCTTAACGGGGGCTTGTTGTGATGAGGTAATTTCAGTAACCGCCCTACTCCATGCCGGGATCTGCTTCCCGTATTTATTTCTCGCAGAATTCTTCCTCTGGTATTTTTCAATCGCTCCTTAAGGTCTAGGGCCCATTGCCCATCCTCCTTTTCCAGATCACGGATATTTTTGTCCAGGTATTTCAACGAATTATTAAATTCTAAATAGCGATAGTCCTGCTTCTTATCCTTGTTAACCGGAAATCGCTCTTTATTTCATCTAACGGCATGCCCGCATAGACCACCACCTTAATATCATATTTCGATTTCGGATCATCGTCGCCATGATTATCCCATTGCCACCATTGCATTCCGATTTCCTCCCAGGCCATCACTTGCGGCCCGAAATCCTCATATTCAAATATGGCGTAGGAATTCCGGGCTTTGCTGCAGCCATGCAGCAACAATGAGGCTAGTATTATAAGTACTACTTTCACTTTCATAGCGATGTTTGCGCTCGTACTTTAGGGCAGCTGAATGTCGTCAATGTACCGTCATTTGCCATTACTAATTTGCTGCAATAATAGACAAAACATAAAAACACATCAGTGCAACGATAATGTATTTTCGATATTCCTTTCTATTTACATAGATAACCGACATCCATATAAGCAATGCGAGTGATTCAATTGCAACAAGTAAATCAACGAATAACCCATACAGCCCCGCAAATCTGGATAACTCAATTATAAAGTAATAGCCGTATATAGAGCTGATAACAGCCGGGATCGAAAATAACACCACCGACCTGACAATTTTTTTATGTTTTACTTTAAGTCGATGAGATAGGAACAGGAAAATACCGGAAAGTAGTCCGCAAACTAAAATCGATATTATCGTGTATAAAAGAACGAGATACGCTATAGCCTCTCCTGTGCCGGAACTCATATATGTTGCATAGACACTTTCATGAAAGGCTATTCCAAGAGTGAGAAATAAATAAGTTCTATACGACTCAGGGAATAATATTTTCATCTGAATACGCGTAACGATTTGGTTTAGTAGACCGCAAGCGCCGTGCGCATATGTTACCCGTGATTTCTATGAACCGAGCTTCCCATATCTACTATGCTGGGACATATAAATTACAATTCGCCCGTTATCCGTTATTACCGGATAGTAGATCTCATACCTACCACCATAGGAAGAGAAACGGTATTCAGTTGTTTTCCCATCGAATACCTGATGCAGGTATTTCCGCTCTTCACTGGAAGTGCTTAGTATGAAATCCGCCTTTTGCGGCTTTTCATCTTTCCCCAGACCTGTATAACCGGTAAATCCCAATAAAATAGGCTTGCCATCGATTTCGTCTCTGGCAATTACAGTGACACTTGGGAATTTTTCTTCTACATTGCTGAGTACCCTTATATCCTGGCTGGCCCTATCTATATACTCCCTGGTAAATGAGTAATTGGAAAGCCTGACAATTATTTCTTCCTGTTCCTTTATTAAATCGGATGCGGAAGACACCAAATACGCTTCCTTTTTCTTTGATGTTGCCAAATCGCCTGCATATAGAAGTATGAATATAATGACTAACGAGCCAATAAACGCGATTATTGGCACTTTCTGACTCTTATTCGGCTCCTGCTCGGATTTTGCGCGCCCTTCCGCGATAGTTGTTAGATTGAACATGATGTTCAATATGATAGAGCCGGACAATATTGCAAATATTCCCAAAATGCTCAGAAGGAACATCTCGGTCATGTTCTCTCTGAATACCTTGAACCCGAAGACCGTAGAACTGACAAAGATAAACACCCAGTACATTAAAAGAACTACGGTGATTAATGCAATTTTGTTAGTTATTTTAACTACGTTCATGTTTCTGCTTCCATTTACTCATAACGGCGCCTCTCATCACGGGCGAGGCGGCGATCGCCCCCGAATCCCTGCAAAGAGGCATTCTATGGTATAGAGGCCCATATACCAAGTACGGCAAATGATTCGCAACTCTACTTATCTATATATAGCGTATCACTTCGATTGCCTGTTTCCCGCTAATATGTCCCTCTTATGGTAATGCCAAATAAACAGGACCATAATCCCCATAATCACGATAGGGGGAATCGGTATAAGTGCAATGAAAGCGAAAGTGAGAAGCACGCCTGGCACATCGTATCGCAACATTTCGATCACTGTGCGCACCATTAGCACCAAATAGACGATCAGCAATGTCATGAGTACCAGCAGAATTGGGATTAATATGTGCAAATTATCTGCTATAGAGCTCAGTACCTCTCGCATAGTTATCTCCATTTAATCTATCCAGTCTGACGCCATACATATGGGACGACTGACGAAGCCGCTTGTTGCTTCTACTGAGACATGGGAACTGTCCTGCAGTCCTCAAACGAGACGTTGCCCGGCAAATGAAACCTTATTTGCGCGTTCATGATCCCCGCCACTTTCATGCCTTCGATCACTTTGCAACCGGTCGATTTAACCGCGTCGCGCACCGTTTCCGTGGCGGAGTCGCAACCCAATACGATGACGGCATCATACTGTTCCGCACATTTCTGCAGCTTCTTCCGCTTCCCGGAAGTCCACATGCACATAAACCATTGATGAGAAGGAATGCTTCTGAATACCCCTGTTTTCAAGCCACGTTCTCTTAACCTGGACTGCAGAATATTTATGTACTGCTCGAAAGGCTCGGATTTCAGGAAATGTCTAAACAGCCGAATGAACGGCTTGTTCTCCTGCACGGCCACGGTTACCGCAGGACACATATAGCAGGGGACCATCAATACGGAATGCAGTCCCGCTACCTCCGGAAGGACATCTATCTCATTGAAATGAATCGGCATTTGTCATTCCTCGCGTATTGATTGATTCTTTACGCCTGACGCTACTTATTCCAGGTGATTTTCATCTTCCCTGTTCGACCCGCCCCATCCGGTATTCCGGCGCTTCAAGCGCAGCGTTCATTACCTTCCGGACAGCAGCCATTTCCGACAACTTCGCTACCGAATATGCTCTCCGCCTCTTTTTTGGTAACACCTTTTGCCCCATTCACCACACTTTCGGCCACGCTGAGTGCTTCATATATTTCTTCCGTACTCAATCCTGAATCGAGCGCCGCTTTTCTGTGTACTTTCATACACTTAACGCAGTTAATAGCATATGCAACCCCGAGAGCGATAAGCTCCTCGGTCTTCTGATTCAATAATTCTGACATTACCTGACCCTCTTCTAAATATGACTGATCACCAACGATCACTCTCTTAGACGAGGTTGGCCAATGAATGGTTACAGGAACTGCAAAATTACTTTCTTTCGCATACCACCCGATTGTCGCAAGTGGCGGTAATCAGGCATCCATGCTCCATTTCATCCTTTAATTTCGCTCTAGCTCTATGAAGCCGAACCTTGGCGGTATTTTGGGATATACCCAGCACCTCGGATATTTCCCTGATATTTCGCCCCTGCAACTCGCTAATCAGCAATACCGTACTGTACTCGTGGGGAAGACGAAGGATAAACTCTCTGATACATTCGTTCATCTCACTGGTGATATTCAGGATCTCGGGAGAACATTCATCAATCCTAACCAGGTCTAATTGCTCGAGATCTTTCTCAGATATCAAGTCACTTTCCTTTTTATAACGACTTTTTAAATAATCTTTAGCCTGATTTATAGCGATGCGATATATCCAGGTCCTGACGTCTGATTCACCTTTGAATTTTTCCAAATTACGCGAAACTTTCAAGAAAACCTCTTGAGCTAGTTCTTCGGCTTGCTCTTCGCCACTATAGGACGCCAAATATCTCTTTATCGGCTCGAAATACTGTTGATATAGGAGATCATAATTCATCGAATAAGCTTCTCATTGACCTAACGTTCTGCTAACCGGCGGGGGCGCCGGAGCCCGTATCGCGCTGCTTGTTAGCCATTTTTCTATTTTTGTATCGCTCCAAAAGATACAATATTTGATATCCAATTGTTAAAAGAAATAAAAAGAAAACAATGTAACCTATAAAGATAATAAGACCTACAGCATATGCAGCACCTTTTTCCGTCATAGGCTGGTTGCTTTCATAAATCACAAAATAATTAGCGCGCCAATAAACAAACCCCACAATGCGATGCCATAATGAAACCACCTACCTTTGGGTAATAGCGGAACTACAAAAAACATAATCGATAGGATTAGTATTAGATTGTAAAATAATTCTATTACTTAATATTATGGGTAACGCTAACGCGTCCCGCCTGCTTGATTTGTTGACCCGCTGTTCTCGTATGAGAATCGACATACCAACTTTAGCCTGTCTGTTGCATCCCTTACTTCTTGTTCGGTTTTCGGGGTATCCATGATTCCTGTATATTCTGCAACAATAAAGCTATTTGCTTCATGTCCCTTTGCCCCAAAGCGGTATGATTCTAAAGTCAAGTAGATGACGCCATCATACTCGAAGGATCTTAGGTCATAAGAAAATGGAATTCCATAGTGCTCGTACTGTGATCCAAAGCACCAACCAACACCATCACTTGCCCAAATCCCCTGAACACTAAGATCAGTTACTCCATCTTCCGTTAAATGCTGCGACTCAATAACTCGATAAAATGGTTGATACCCACCACATCCTTTAAATCCTTTTACTATAACGTCCTTTTCACCATTGCCGTCTAAATCTAATACCGAGTATTCCAAATTATAGCTATTTATTTGATTACTACCTTTAAGCTTACGCCACTTTGTATAATCATAATTTCCACCGGACGCACTAATTGCTTCATGCAGACTTCCTATATCATTTCTTAACACGTTAGAGAAAATACTAGAGCATATTTCATTCTCATTTCCCTCGTTTAAATAAAGATGGGCTGAAAACACACTTTCTACATAAAAACAAAGAAAGGAAAGAGGTATTAGTTTCTTACTGATTGAATACATTTACTGCACATCCTTCCTTTTAGTGGTTTCTGTGTTGGGAGTTAACGTTATAGCACTGCCGCACTGGATTCGGCGTCGGCTGATGCTGTTATGCTAATGTATTATTGAAATAGTAATTCCCGTACGCATAGATAGCATATAACGTGAATGCTGCAAATAATAGAAAAACTCCCGTCTTCCTCGAGATCTCAATATATTCAAGTACACTGCGCTTAAATAGATATAGAACCAGCAACAAATAAACGAGCATTTTTATAAATATTGCATAATATTTTTCAACAGCCACCATACCACTAGATGAATACTCAGCAATAAATCCAAGTTGGTTTAACCCTCCTACAAGCCCATGAATAAGCACGAATGCTATAAGCAACCAACCCCACTTGTTCTTTCGAACTATTAGAAATGCACTAATTAGATATACCACCCCCATGGTAAGCATCTGAATTAGAAAATTATTATCTGACACCCCAATACCTTCTGTTATATCGCTTAGCCGATTAATCCCCAGAAACGGTGAAATCAACATGACGAATCCAGAAATCAGCGCCAGTAAGCATAGAACTACCAAGCCAAAAGGAATGTTTTCACGCTCATACTTATCAGTACTCTTCTTTTTTGTATCTAGAATTGTTTCATCCAATTCGAATGAATCACTAAAGGTTGGCTCAATTCTTTGTCTAGTCACTACTTATCCTTTTAATACATATCGCTATAATCCGCCGTGCCGCTTTTTGGCGTCGGCTGGCTTTGATTGTTAAGCACCCGCTCTTTATTTTTCAGACTTATATTTGAATTGATAGGAACATTCATTTACAAACGACCGAAATTTTACAGGCACCAATTGGATTTGGCGTTTTCCGCCATTTCCAACGAATTCTATATTAAGTTTTTGCCCCGTAGATTGAATCGAACTCGAAAAGTCATTCTCGTCTTTCATTTGGACACCGTTAACACTCAACATAACTACACCTAGTGGTACATTTGCTGTATCTGCTGGGGATCCGACTAATACATTATTTATAACGAGACCATAATTCACTCCATCGTACTTAACAGTATTGTGCTCACTGTTGTAAGGCGTATAGATCAAGCCAACGCTTGGTCTATCAAGTACGAATAAGCACGCATTCTCTGGCATAGTATGAATTTTTCCATATCTACTATCGAATTTTACGTTTTGCGTAGCACAGCCAGAACACATTAAAAGCGCAGCCCATAAATAACTTACTTTATTCAACTTAATTTCCTCTTGATTGCTTAACGTTTGCATGAGGGGCGCGAAAAAGCGCAGCTTTTGAGCGTCCCAATGAGCGAAGCGAATGACTCAATGCACTTGTTAGCTGAAGTCAGCATATATTTGTATAACAATGCTATATACTATTAACACTGATAACCAAGTACCGATAGCAATAGAGTCAGCATTATTTATTTTCATTTTTTCTAAAACCGATTTTATATATAAATAAGGAATAATTTGCATCATCAACCCAATTACAAACATTGGTATACCAAGGAGGTAATACCACCACCTCCATTCATTTAAAGCATTTGTATATATAGCAAGATACGCAAAAATGACATAACCCGCTATGCAAAGCGCAAATGATATGAAAGATGCTTCCGACTCCTTTTTTGTTTTCATGTTCATATTTTTTAAAAAATAAACAGCAATATTGTGATCGCAATATTTACCCAAAACATTAATACAAATAGCGCTAAAGGAATCATTGGGTTTTGGAACATTTTGTTATAAACAAGGCCAAGGGTAAAATGTGTAATGTACTGAAGGAACATCGCTGCAAAAGCTAGACCTAGCAACCCATACAACCAACCAAACATATGCACCAGTGCCGCCCCAACGACGAACCATTGCAAAATGGCAAATGTTTGATAAGCGCCTTTATATGGCATCTCAGGATTTAGCTTATACATTATGAGCATATATTCCCAAAAGCTCACATATATGAATATTGAAACAAGAGAAGCTATTTCCATTTATTGTCCTTTATCAGCTAACAGGTGATTATGTTTCGCGCACAAATATTGAAATATGTTGCACGCACTAATATTGGAATATGTTGCAACTTATCCACAGATAATATCCCGGATACCCCAAGGATAGTGTAGGAATAATCCCACAAACGCTGAAGGCGGAAGTTGTCAGGAGACGGCTCTAACAACCCGTATCATTCTGAAAATGCTGAGAATATCGCGCATTGATCCGTCGGGCTTGCCGAGGGAGTGCACGGGGCGAACCCGAATGCAGGAGACGTCCCGCCACATGGAATACGGGGTCCTGACGAGAGGCAAAAACGATTACAACTCCGCGACGGAGGCCTTCATGGCCCGTTCGTAGTGATCACGGCTGTAACAAAAGAGAGAAACCTCTCCCTGCGGTCGGGATGACAATAGCCGAACTGAATGGACGGCCTTAATTATTGCGGCGGTACGAAATGATCGTCGTTGGGATTGAGAAAGATGAAGCGAAAATCCCCCGGCTCCATCTCCACGTAGTCCATCACGGTATCTTTCAACAGGACTTCGTATTCCTGTGCCAGCACCACCTCCACGTCGCCGGCCTTGACGTGAATATCCTCTTCATTGGCCTCGTCGAAGCCCATCAGATACTCGATGGAGCCGTCTTCCTTCCTGCGTGCAGCCAGCCTTAACGCCATTCCTTCGGCGCCGCCTTCTCTTGCGGCACGCTGAACCTGTTCTACTGCAGCCTCGGTCAATTTGAACATATCCACCTCACTTGTCTACTGCCGGTTTACACACTTCCGCACATGGGCCAGAAAACGCTTCGTCCATTGATTGCCCCCCACCGCACGCATATGGGAATAGTTGGCCAGCATATTCTTGTAGACGATACCGTCGCGCCTGCCGTCCACACCGACTCCACGTAATACCTCATAGGCATAAGTGATGTTGCCGCTGAGGTTTTCAAGGGAGGAGTAGTGAAACTCATGGGCCGGGATATCCCCCCCACTCTCCCCCGGCAGCGGCCAGGGCCCGTCGCCCGTCTCGCGCAGGAGCACATAACCCCTGCCCCGCGGCCGTTGGTGCATCACCGCATCCCCGGGAATAACTCCGACCATTTTACAGCTAATTCCCTTCCAGGTAATGGAGCGGGCGAGATACATAAGTCCGCCGCACTCGGCATAGACCGGGCCGCCTTCCTCGATGAACCGCCGGATATCGTCCCGCAGCGAGACGTTGGCCTCCAGGGCCTCCATGGCGATCTCGGGGAAACCGCCGCCGAGAAAGAGACCGTCCACCGCGGGCAGCCGCTTGTCTTTCAGGCTATCGAACGGCACCAGCTCCGCCCCCTCCGCCTGCAGGGCCCGCAGATCGTCCGGGTAATAGAAGCCGAAGGCCCGGTCCCGGGGATAACCGATGCGCACCGCGGGGGCCGAGCTCCGTTCCAACTCTTGGGCCGCCGCCTGCGGCAGCTTCGGCGCCCCGGCGGCGATCTGAATAATCCTCTCCAGATCCACCTGCTCGGCGACGGCACGCCCGAGCCTCTCGATCTGGTCACGGGCCTCACCCGCCTCGTTGCTGGGGACCAATCCCAGATGGCGTTCCTCAATCACCAGGTCCCGATCGTTGCGCACCGCACCCAGTACCGGAATGTCGGTGTAGTGCTCCACCACCGCCCGCAGCTTTCCCTCATGACGGTCCCCGGCGACCCGGTTCAGGATAACACCGGCGATCTCTATATCCTCGGCAAACGCCTGGTAACCCAGGAGCAGGGGCGCGATACCGCGGGTGATCCCCTGGGTATCGATCACCAGGATCACCGGCGCCCGCAACAGACCGGCCAGGGCGGCATTGCTGTTACTGCCGTCCAGCGCCACACCGTCGTAGAGGCCCTTGTTGCCCTCGACGATGCCCATATCCGCCCCGTCCATATAGCGGGCGAACACCTCACGGATCTCCGCGTGATCCATGGTATTGAAGTCGAGATTGATACAGGCGCGGCCCGCCGCACCGGAGAGCCACAGGGGATCGATATAGTCAGGCCCTTTCTTGAAGGGCTGCACCACCCTACCCTGTTCCCGCAACGCCGCGCAGAGACCGATGGAGACCGTGGTCTTACCGGAGGATTTATGAGCGGCGGAGAGATACAGGTAGGACATTATTTCTATATTGCCACAGAGGCACGGAGATCACGGAGAAACCGGTTGCTTGGAACATTATCGGTATCCCCGGCAAAAAAGCCAGTATAACAAGCTTCAGTAAGCTCTGTGTCCTCCGTACCTCTGTGGCTGATTTTTCGATTAAGGAGACGCACGAAATACGACCATCCCCCGTAACGAAAAAATCCACTGCCGGCTTTGCCGACAGTGGATCTGTTCAGGAAAACCGCCGCGGTTTCCGCAGTTTTACGCCTCTTCCGGATCCTCCAGACTTTCCGGCAGCAGCGGCAGCATGCGGGAGGTAACCGCCATCATGATCAGGGTGATCACTATCCCGCCCAGGCCCAGCAGGGTCTCCGCCAGGGTGGGGGAGTAGCTGTTGACCATGCCGTCGAAAAAGCCGCTCTCCACCACTTCCTTACCGGGGAAGATGGTCATGGGATAGGCCTGGCCGCCGATGACGGTCACATAGACCTGACAGAGCCCGCCGATGATCACCAGCAGCGGAGCCGCGATGATGGCGAAGCGGGAGCCGTTGAACGCCGGCGAATAGATCAGGAACAGCGGGATGATGCCGCCGATCAGTATCTGACCGATCCAGAACAGCTGGGTGTAGATGCCGCCGTTAAGCAGGATAAAGGCCTCCACACCGTGGTGCTGGGTGACGTAGAGGTTGGCCAGGTGATAGATCATGGCGAAATAGAGTACGGCACCCACGAATACACCCAACAGCCGCTTCATCACCGTCAACTGGTTTTGGCCCACACTCCTGCCGCTCCACCAGTAAACCGCCATCAGCACCAGGATAAAGCAGGCCAGGCCGTAGGCGAAGGAGTTGATGATGAACATCGGCGCCAGTATCGCCGCATCATAGGCCTCACGCGCCACCAGAAAACCGAAGATGGAACCGGTACCGGTGGTGAGGATAAGGCGCCAGATAAAGGCGGTCACACCGAGGGGCTTGTAGAAACGGTTCGCCGTGCGATCCATCATGGACCAGAGGTAAAAACCGACGATCACGAAAAAGCCGGTATACAGATAGATATTCCAGGCGAAGATCGACTTGAAGTTGTACTTGGTCATGGCCACGATCAGGCGATCGGGACGACCCAGGTCCAGTACCAGCACCGCCAACCCGCCGGCCAGCAGGGCGATCGCCAGCATGCCGGAGAAGCGTCCCAACGGCTTGTACATGGGCTTGCCGAAGACGGTGCCGATAGAGGCCACGTTGAGCGCACCGGAGGCGGCGACGATCAGGAAGATGGCGAACACATGGGGCATACCCCATACGATCTGGTTGCTCATCCCGGTAACCCAGTGACCATGGTGCTCCATGAAGAAGGCGGCGGCCAGGGCGACACAGGTGAGGATACCCAGCAACACCAAAGTACCCCAGTAGCGGGGAGATTCCAGCGACAATTCGCGATAGCTTACTTTTTCCATCGACTGACTCCCCTTAGATATTGGTATACCGGACGCCGGTATTCAGTTCCAGGTCGGCGCGGATCTGGCGGCTGCTTACCGCCCTGAGCCTGCGGGCGATCTCACTGTCGGGATCCTTCAAATCACCGAACAGGATGGCCCGATGCCCTTCCGCGGCGCAGGCCTCGGCGCAGGCGGTGTTGCCTTCCCCGGCATCGATCCGGTTGACGCACAGATTGCAGGCCTCGACACAACCCTTGCCGCGGGGCGCCTTGACCACCTGCTCCACGATATCCTCGTGGATAAAGGAGCGGGCCTTGTAGGGGCAGGCCATCATGCAGTAGCGGCAGCCGATGCAGATATGCCGGTCCACCATGACGATACCGTCCACGCGCTTGAAAGAGGCACCGGTGGGACAGACATCCACACAGGGGGGATGCTCGCAGTGCTGACACATCATGGGCAGATTGGTCATGACGCCGGTCTGCTTGTCCTTCAGCACCACCTTGCGGATCCAGCGCGGCTTCTGCTGCGCCCACATTTCTTCGGACTGGCCTTCCGGCTTCTGCAGCAGGTCTATGCCGTTCTCTTTGTCGCAGGCGGAGACGCAGGCGCTGCAGCCGTCGGCGCAGCGGTTGGTGTCGATCAACATACCCCAACGGTTCTCCGCCGAGGCGCCCTCTTCTTCCGCCCTGGCGTTGGCCACGGTGAGAAACACACCCGGTGCCACCGCAGCCGCGGATGCGGCGAGCGCGGTCTTGCCGAGAAATTCGCGGCGGTTCATTTCAGTCTGGTCTTTACGGTCGCTCATAATTATTTCTCCTCCGGCACCTTACGGTGGCACTGGAAGCAGGTAATGTTGACCGCCGCGTAGCTATGGCAGGAATCACAGAACTGTCCTTCTCCGTTGACCGGGATCGACTGACCCTGTTCATCGTGCGCCCCATGACAATTCACACATTCCGCAATACTGTACTTGGTGTCCCGGGCGCCTTCCCGCACCACTTCCACACGCTCGTGCTTGAGATACTCCATGTGGTTCCGCCGCATGTCGTCGGTCGGAGCCACGCAGGCCTCCTTCTCGGCCGCTTTGGATCCCGGGGTAACTTCGGCCAGGGTTGCCGCGGAGAGGGCCAGGGCGGCCGCGCTCAACAGCAACACTGCAAATTGCTTGATTCCGATTGTTCTACGCATTACGTCTCTGCTCCTGATTGAATGGAGAGATTTATTCTTCGTTTTCCTGCTCATCAGTTTCCGCCTCATCCTCGTCGTCCTCGGTCTTCTGACCGGTGAGAACGATGGCGTTGCTGACCAGCTGGTGAACGCTGACGATCTGGTCCATCTCCATGCCGAAGTAAGGCAGCACCTTGGTGAACTGGCTCTTACAGATGGCGCAGATGGCCGCCATGTGGGTCACCCCGTTGTCATTCATGGCATTCTGCAATGCCGTCATCCTCGGCATGGCGCCCTTGACGCGGATCTCCATCAGTTCATCGGTCAACAGACCGCCACCGCCGCCGCAGCAGAAGG
Source organism: Sedimenticolaceae bacterium (assembly GCA_050291465.1). Taxonomy (GTDB): domain Bacteria; phylum Pseudomonadota; class Gammaproteobacteria; order Chromatiales; family Chromatiaceae; genus CBFDBF01. Next base: position 103,442 of record JBNKJV010000010.1, read on the forward strand.
TCTTCTCACCGATGGTGTCCTGGTCCATATCCACGTAGTTGTTACAGACCGCCTTGATCACCTCGCGCGGGATGGTGAACTGACCACCCGGCTTGTCACCCATGCGCGTGGCGCGGGCCACATTACAGGAGTCGTGGAAGGTGACCACCATATCGTCGTTCTGGGACTTGTCGAAATTGAGCTTGCCCTCCTTGATCAACTCATGGGTGAACTCGCAGATATGCTGCGGCACCGGATAGTTGGGATCGAGGAAGTCGAAGGGACCCGCCAGGGTGTTCAGGAAGGCGTAGGCCACACGCCAGGCGTGGCCGCACTCGCCGAACACGATACGCTTGACGCCCAGTTCCAGGGCCGCCTCACGTACCCGCATGGCCACCCGGCGCATGTTCTCATAGGAGCCGATGAACATGCCGAAGTTACCGGCCTCGGAAGCGGTGGTGCTCATGGTCCAGCTGATGCCGGCCTCGTGGAACACCTTGCCGTAGCCGATCAGGCCGTCCACATGGGGCTCGACGAAGAAGTCGGCGGAGGGAGTGACCAGCAGTACCTCGGCACCTTTGACGTCCAGCGGGTATTTCACCTCCACGCCGAAGTCGTCCATAACGTCCTCTTCCAGCCCCTCCAGGGTATTCTCAATGGCGGGACCGGGAAGACCGAGGTTGTTGCCGATCTTGTGGACCTTGGCGATGATCTCGTTACAGTACTTCTGGCCGTAACCGATGCTGTC
>JBNKJV010000011.1:0-100740 GCA_050291465.1 Sedimenticolaceae bacterium
AGGCTTGAGTAGTGGAACTCGTGGGCCGGAATCTCCTGCCCCGCCTCGGCGGTGGGGGACCAGGGCGCGGCGCCCGTCTCCCGCAGGCGGACATAGCCCCGGCCCCGCGGCCGCTCATGCATGACGGCATCCCCGGGGATGACGCCCACCATTCTACCGCTTTTTTCCTTCCAGGTGAGGGAACGGGCGAGATACATGAGTCCGCCGCATTCCGCGTAGACCGGGCCGCCGTTCTCGATGAACTGCCGAATCTCCTCTCTGAGGGAGGCGTTGGCCTCCAGCTCCGCGATGGCGATCTCGGGGAATCCGCCGCCCAGGAACAGGCCGTCCACGGCCGGGAGATGGGGGTCTTTCAGGGCATCGAAGGGCACCAGTTCCGCCCCGTGCCGTTCCAGGGTCTGCAGGTCGTCCGGGTAGTAGAAGCCGAAGGCCCGGTCCCGGGGGTAACCGATACGCACCGAGGGGGCCGCCTGCTCGCCGGGAAAGTCCGCCGCGGGCTGTTGGGGCGCGCGGGCGGCGATCTGGATAATGCGCTCCAGGTCCACCTGTTCCGCCACGGCGCGGCCCAGGCGTTCGATCTGGCCGCGCGCCTCCCCCGCCTCGTTGCTGGGAACCAGTCCCAGGTGGCGCTCTTCGATCATGAGGGTTCGGTCGTTGCGCACCGCCCCCAGCACGGGGATGTCGGTGTAGTGCTCCACCACCGCGCGCAGTTTACCCTCGTGGCGCTCGCCCGCCACGCGGTTGAGGATCACCCCCGCGATATACACCTCCTCGGAGAAGGCCTGGTAGCCGAGCAGCAGGGGCGCGACACCGCGGGTGATGCCCTGGGTGTCGATGACCAGGAGCACGGGGGCCTGGAGCAGCACCGCCATGGCGGCATTGCTGTCGCTGCCGTCCAGGGCCACGCCGTCGTAGAGCCCCTTGTTGCCCTCAATGACCCCCATATCCGCCCCACTCATCTGGCGGCCGAATAGCGCGCGGATCTCCCCGTGCTCCATGGTGTTGAAGTCGAGGTTGATGCAGGGGCGGCCGGCGGCCATGGAGAGCCAGAGGGGATCGATATAGTCCGGCCCCTTCTTGAAGGGCTGCACCCGCAGCCCCTTTGTCCGCAGCGCCGCGGAAAGACCGATGGAGAGGGTGGTCTTGCCGGATGATTTGTGGGCGGCGGAGAGGTAGAAGTAGGACATTATTTCGGTTTTGCCACGGAGGGCACAGAGATCACGGAGTGGTTAGTTGCTTGAAACATTATCGGGATACCAGGGGAAAATGCCAGTCCAAATATCATTGCGTATTCCCCCCCCCACCCTAACCCTCTCCCCCCAAGGGGTGGAGAGGGGACGCCTTTATAAAATCTCAGTGAACTCTGTGCGCTCTGTGGCTAACCCCTATAACGAAAAATCCACTGCCAGCAAAACCGACAGTGGATCTTTCGGGAAACAACCAGGGAGTGAAGCTTACGCTTCTTCAGAATCCCCCAGGCGCTCAGGCAGCAGCGGCAGCATGCGGGAGGTGACCGCCATCAGGATCAGGGTGATCACGATGCCGCCCAGGCCAAGCAGGGTTTCCGCCAGGGTGGGCGCATAGCTGTTCACCATGCCGTCGAAGAAACCGCTCTCCACCACCTCTTTGCCGGGAAAGATGTTCATGGGATAAGCCTGACCGCCGATCAGCAGCACATAGACCTGGCTCAGTCCGCCCAGGATCACCAGCACTGGCGCCACGATGTTGGCGAAACGGGAACCATCGAACGCGGGCGAATAGATCAGGATCAGCGGGATGATGCAGCCGATCAGTATCTGACCGATCCAGAACAGCTGGGTATAGACGCCGCCGTTCAGCAGGATGAACGCTTCCACGCCATGGTGCTGGGTAACGTACAGATTGGCCAAATGATAGATCACGGCGAAATAGAACACCGCGCCGACGAACACGCCCAGCAGCCGTTTCATCACCGTCAACTGCTGCTGGCCGACGCTCTTGCCCGTCCACCAGTAGGCGGCCATCAACACCAGGATGAAACAGGCCAAACCATAGGCGAAGGAGTTGATGATGAACATGGGCGCCAGGATCGCGGCGTCATAGGCCTCACGCGCCACCAGGAAACCGAAGATGGAGCCGGTACCCGTGGTCAGGATAAGACGCCAGATGAAGGCGGCCACGCCGATGGGCTTGTAGAAGCGGTTCGCCGTGCGGTCCATCATGGCCCAGAGGTAGAAGCCGACAATCACGAAGAAGCCCGTGTACAGATAGATGTTCCAGGCGAAGATCGACTTGAAGTTGTACTTGGTCATGGCCACGATCAGGCGGTCGGGACGGCCCAGGTCGAGCACCAGCACCGCCAGCCCGCCAGCCAACAGCGCAATCGCCAGCATGCTGGAGAAACGCCCCAGCGGCTTGTACATGGGCTTGCCGAACACGGTGCCGATGGAAGCGACATTCAGCGCCCCGGATGCCGCCACGATCAGAAAGATGGCGAACACATGGGGCATGCCCCACACGATCTGGTTGCTCATGCCCGTGACCCAATGGCCGTGATGTTCCATATAGAACGCGGCCCCCAGGGCGATAAGAACCAGCACGCCCAGCAGCGCCAGAGTACCCCAGTAGCGGGGAGATGCGAGCGTTAATTCGCGATAGCTAACTTTTTCCATCTCTGACTCCCCTTAAATATTGGTGTACCGAACGCCAGTGTTCAGTTCCAGATCGGCGCGAATCTGCCGGCTGCTGACTTTCTTCAGCTTGCGGGAGATCTTGCTGTTGGGATCGTTGAGATCGCCGAACAGGATGGCATGGTGGCCTTCCGCGGCGCAGGCCTCGGCACAAGCGGTGTTACCCTCGCCCGCGTCGATGCGGTTGGCGCAGAGATTACAGGCTTCCACGCAGCCTTTGCCGCGCGGCGCCTTTACCACCTGCTCCGCGACATCCTCATGGATGAAAGAACGGGCCTTGTAGGGGCAGGCCATCATGCAGTAGCGGCAACCGATGCAGATGTGGCGGTCCACCATAACGATGCCGTCCGCACGTTTGAAGGAAGCACCCGTGGGGCAGACATCCACGCAGGGCGGATGCTCACAGTGCTGGCACATCATGGGCAGGTTGGTCATGACGCCCGTCTGCTTGTCCTTCAGCACCACCTTGCGGATCCAGCGCGGCTTTTGCTGCGCCCACATCTCGTCGGCGAGGCCTTCCGGCTTCTGCAGCAGGTCGATGCCGTTCTCCTTATCACAGGCGGAGACACAGGCACTGCAACCCTCGGCGCACTGGTTGGTGTCGATCAGCATGCCCCAGCGGTTTTCCGCCGAGGCGCCTTTCTCTTCCGCCGAGGCGCTGGCTACGGTCAGCAGCACTCCAGGCGCCACCGTGGCCGCGGAGGCGGCGATGGCGGTCTTGCCAAGAAATTCGCGGCGATTCATATCTGGCTGATTCTTATTGTCACTCATGATTACTTCTCCTCAGGCACCTTGCGGTGGCACTGGAAGCAGGGAATGCTAACCGCCGCATAGTGATGGCAGGAATCACAGAACTGCCCATCGGCATTGACCGGGACCGGACGGCCCTGATCGTCGTGCGCGCCATGGCAGTTCACGCATTCCGCCAGGCTGTACTGGGTGTCGCGGACACCTTCCCGCACCACCTCGTCACGCTCGTGCTTGAGATATTCCATGTGGTTACGCCGCATGTCCGCGGTCGGGGCAACGCACGATTCCATGGTGGCCGCTTTGGAACCCGGAGTAACCCCACCAGCCAGCGCCGCCGCGGACAGAACCAGAACGGCTCCGCTCACCAGCAGCGCTGCAAATCGCTTGAATCCGATTGTTCTACGCATTACGTCTCTGCTCCTGATCAAATGGAGAGATTTATTCTTCGTTCGCCTGCTCGCCAGCATCCGCTTCATCCTCTTCCGTCTTATGACTGGTGAGGACAATGGCGTTGCTGACCAGCTGGTGAACGCTGACGATCTGGTCCATCTGCATGCCGTAGTAAGGCAGCACCTTGGTGAACTGACTCTTACAGATGGCGCAGATGGCCGCCATGTGGGTGACGCCCTGATCATTCATCGCATTCTGCAAGGCGGTCATTCGCGGCATGGCGCCCTTGACGCGGATCTCCATCAGATCGTCGGTCAACAGACCGCCGCCGCCACCGCAGCAGAAGGTCTTCTCGCCGATGGTGTTGTGATCCATATCCACATAGTTGTTGCAGACCGCCTTGATCACCGCACGCGGTATCTCAAACTGCCCGCCCGGCTTGTCGCCCATGCGCGTGGCACGGGCCACGTTGCAGGAGTCGTGGAAGGTAACCACCATGTCGTCGTTCTGGGACTTGTCGAACTTGAGCTTGCCCTGCTGGATCAACTCATTGGTGAACTCGCAGATGTGCTGCGGCACGGGGTAGTCGGGATCCAGAAAATCGAACGGACCGGCCAGGGTGTTGAGGAAGGCGTAGGCTACGCGCCAGGCGTGGCCGCACTCGCCGAACACGACGCGCTTGACGCCCAGCTCCAGGGCCGCCTTGCGTACCCGCATGGCCACCCGTCGCATGTTCTCGTAGGAACCGATGAACATGCCGAAGTTGCCCGCCTCGGAAGCGGTGGTGCTGAGGGTCCAGCTGATGCCGGCCTCATGGAACACCTTGCCGTAGCCGATCAGGCCGTCCACATGGGGTTCGGCGAAGAAGTCGGCGGAGGGGGTAACCAGCAGCACTTCGGCGCCTTTCACGTCGAGCGGATATTTCACCTCAACGCCGCAATCGTCCAGTACGTCCTCTTCCAGGCCGTCCAGGGTGTCGCGGATGGCGGGGCCCGGCAGACCGAGGTTGTTGCCGATCTTGTGCACCTTGGCGATGATCTCGTTACAGTACTTCTGGCCGTAGCCGATGCTGTCCAGGATCTCGCGCGCCGCCATGGAGATCTCGGCGGTGTCGATACCGTAGGGGCAGAACACCGAGCAGCGGCGGCACTGGGAGCACTGATGATAGTAGCTGTACCACTCGTCCAGGGTCTCGCGGGTCAGATCTTCGGCGCCCACCAGCTTGGGGAAGTACTTCCCGGCCAGGGTGAAATAACGGCGATAGACCTTGCGCAGCAGGTCCTGACGGCCCACTGGCATGTTTTTGGGATCACTGGTGCCCAGATAGTAGTGACACTTGTCGGTACAGGAACCGCACTTCACGCAGGCGTCGAGATAGACCTGCAGCGAGCGGTAGCGGCTGCGCAGGTCGTCCAGCTTCTCCAGCGTCTTGGCGTGCCAGTCGTCCACCAGTTCGCCCGGAAATCCCAGGTCGGTGTTGTGCTCAGGATTGGTCACCACGAACGGCTTCAGATGCGCCATGGTGCCTTCCTGGATCGCCGGAACGTCTACATGCTCTTGTAGTTCCGGAACCTCAAAATCGTCCTTAGCCATGTATTGCCCCCGTAGGCTCGGTAAAGGTTAATTCTGCTCTTGTTCTTCCAGCGCCTTCGCCCACGGGGCGAGATGGCGCTGTTCACGCGGATTGTCCACCTGATTGCGGGTCGGGCTGAAAAAGATGCCCGGCACATGCAGCAGTTTGCTGAACGGGAAGATCAGCATCAGCACCGCCACCAGCAGCAGATGTACCATCAGCGGCTTATCCGCCGGCAGCGCGCCGCCGCCAAAGGTGAAGAACTGCTTGATCGCCACGATATCGGTATGGGCGACAAAGCTCATCATCAGGCCGCTGGCGCCGATGGTCATCAGCAGGATGAGCATCAGGTAGTCGGAAGGGGCCGAGATGTAACGCACCCGATCCACCAGGATGCGGCGCAGGAACAGGCCGCCCAGGCCCAGCGCCATGGCGAATCCGGCGTACTTACCGAACGGCTGCACCAGTTCGATCAGCAGCCAGATGAAACCCGGCGCCCAGGAAGGGTCTACGAAATAGCGCAGGTGGCGTACCAGCACCAGTAACAGCGCCATGTGGAAGATCCAGGAAAAAATCCAGGTCCACTTGGTGCTTTTGAAAAGACTTTCGAAGAAAACCACCTCGCGGAACAGGCGCAGAACCACACCAGATTTGGTGGTGGGCGCCGGAGTGGTGGCGATCTTTAGGGGTGCTGGCGTCTTGGCATACTGATTGATCTTGATGGCCAGGCCAACGATCAATACCAGGGTCGCAACGATGAACAGCAAGCCGAAGAAAATAGACATTTTCCTGCAGTCCTCTGTACGGATTTAACCTCGATCCTGTTGGTCGTACCTAGTGAGCGCGAGAGCTGCAACTACGGCGAAAAAACGGCTGGAATCCCGATACTGTTCCCCGAATTTCTTATGCCGGCTCTCTTAACGAAGCCCTTGTACTTAAACAGGATTCAGTTTGAAAGACCGAAGGGGGCACGAAGCGCGCCCCCTTCCGTCAGTCTGTATGGCTTAGATACAGCCAGTCGGCTTCGGCAGACCGGCGAAACGGCAAGCCTGCTTGCCGGGACCATACGGGAACAGCGCGTACAGGTACTTGCTGTTGCCCTTTTCCTTGCCCAGCTTCTTGCCCACGGCCTTGGTCAGCACGCGCACGGCAGGAGCGATCTGGTACTCGTCATAGTACTCACGCAGGAAGTTGATGATGTCCCAGTGCTCGTCGTTCAGCTCCAGGTCGTCCTGGGCGGCCATCACGTTGGCAACTGCCGGGAACCAATCGTCCAGGTTTACCAGAAAACCTTCTTCATCGACCTCAATGGTCTTGCCTTCTACTTCGATAGTAGCCATCTAAATATCTCCTAAAAGTAAATAACGTCTAAGACCGGGATATGATCAAACCCAGGCCTGAACCTTGTCGTGCTCGGCGGCAAGATCGACGAAACCGGCGTAGTCTACCACTTCAACGCCTTCAATCAACCTGTCCGCAGAGACGCCCCGTGCCTTCATGTCCGGGCCCATAACGTAAAGCTTCACGCCTTGCGCGGCCTTCACCTGCCCTTCAATGGCAGTCCCGGTCATGGCGGCATATACCGCATCCTCATAGAAGAGAACGGCGCTCCCTTCTTTTGCATAGGCCATACAGCTTGCTACGGAGCTCTTCTCAAACGGCGATTTGTTTACAGTGTGTAAAGTACTCATTCCTGTCACTCCGTATTAGAAACTGAAAAGGACGTCCTGCTGATCCATCAGGTCGGCCATTTCTGCGCGGCTGACCAGCTTGATCGAGTCCTTCTCGGCCCAGTCGTCGTCCTCATCCTCATAGGTGAGGTGCGTCAGATCCTCCAGGGAAAGGCCACGCTCCTCCAGCGATTCCTTCTCGACATAGATCTTGGTGACATCGTAATCACCGAGCGCCGAGTAGGTCGGGGAGAAGTTTTTCATCTCAACTTCCTTCGTGTCCTGACCCTTAACCAACTGGTACACACCGTCATCCAGAAACGCCAGGCTGACGTCCTGGTCGAAGGCGGCGCCAATCAGTACAACTTCAAGCGATTCCCAAGCGTAAATGGTGCCATAGGGAGCACGACGATTGAGGTACATGAACTTTTTGATAGCTTCAGACATGATTCAATCTCCGTACTCAGTCACCAAACACCATCAGCCGATCCGACTGAATGGCGGCCTCGATCAGCTGACCGAGACCAGAAATGCGGAACTTGGGATGGATGTTGGTGGCATCTTTACCATTACGTTCAGCCTCGCCGTCATCCACGATACCGCGGCGCTGGGCGGCGGCCACGCAGACCACCAAGTCCAGATCGTGCTGTTCCGCAAGATCGGCCCAGCGGTTGACGATGTGGCGGTCATCCTGGGGCGGAGTGGTGAGGCGGGTGCTGTTACCCACACCATCGTGGTAGAAGAAGACGCGAAAGATTTCGTGTCCCTTCTCCAGCGCGGCCTTGGTGAACTGATACGCCGAGTCCACCGCCTGGTGCTGGTAAGGCCCTTCATTGATTTGAATCGAAAACTTCATTTGCGATCCTTGTTCGTTATCGGTGGTTAGCGATTAGAAGCGGATGTGACCCGAAGCGTTCAGGTTCACACGGCCGCCGTGCCAATCGTCCAGGTGGTACTTGGTGAACGGCAGACCGGTCTTCTCGAAGAAGCGGCCCCAGCCGATACGCTCGGCCCACTCGCCAACGCGTTCCCAATCCTTGGCGTCCTCTTTGTAGGCATTCAGGATCTTCTTCACGATTTCGGCAACTTCCGGCCAGCGCGGCGGGTTGTTCGGCACGTTGGCGGCAACCAGCTTGTGGAAGGTCGGCTTGCTACGGGCGTTGGAGCTCTTGCCACCCACCCAGATCGCGAAGTTGGAGTGATCCGGATCGTTGATCTGCATCGGCGGGCAGGGCGGGAAGCAGGCGCCGCAGCAGACGCACTTCTTCTCGTCCACTTCCAGGGACGGCTTGCCGTTGACCATGGCCGGACGGATAGCCGCTACCGGGCAGCGGGCCACCACGGAGGGACGCTCGCAGACGTTGCCCACCTGATCATGGTCGATCTTGGGCGGCTTGGTATGCTGAACGTTGATGGCGATGTCACCCTGGCCGCCGCAGTTGATCTGGCAGCAGGAGGTGGTCATCTTCACGCGGTTGGGCATGTTCTCGCTCTGGAACTCCCCGATCAGCTCGTCCATCAGGGCCTTAACGGCACCGGAGGCGTCGGTACCCGGGATGTCGCAGTGCAACCAGCCCTGGGTGTGGGCGATCATGGAAACGGAAGGACCGGTACCACCGATGGGGTAACCCTTTTCCGTCAGCATGTCGATCAGCGGCTGGACCTTGGACTCTTCGCTTACCATGAACTCGATGTTGGAACGGGCGGTGAAACGGACATACCCTTCGGCCCGTTCATCGGCGATATCCATCAGCTCGCGGATCATGGTGACATCCATCTGCCGGGGGGTACCGGCACGTACGGTCCACACTTCGTCACCGCTCTTGGCGACGTGATGCAGCACGCCCGGACGCGGACGGTCATGATAGGCCCAGGCGCCATAGTTCTTCTTCAGTACCGGATGCAGGTACGGATCCATCTCCGGGACGCCACTTTCAATAGGCATACGAGGTTCGGCCATTTTATTCCTCCAAAAATCTCTATATCTGATTCGTTCCGGGGCTTTTCCGGACCTGCCGTCCGGGTCCGCCCCAATCACTAACCGGTTTCATACCGGTAAGCGGCGTATTAATTAACCGTGACGCTCATTCCATTTGGCGGCTTCGTCATCCCATTCGTCCATACGGACGTAGGGGTTCATGCGCGGACGGTTGATCATGTTGGGATCGATCTCCAGGCCGATGCCTTCCAGGAAGTTGGCCAGGCCGATACGCTCGATCATCTCGCCGGTACGCTCATGTTCCAGGGCGTTGTCGGCGAAGAACTCGATGATCTCGGTGGCCAGCTCTTCCAGGGCCTCGAAGTCCTCGTCGGACTCCAGCTTCATGAAGGGAACGATCACGGTGCCCATGAGGTCGCCGATCTTCAGGGTACGCTTACCGCCGCAGAGCAGGGTGACACCCTTGTCGTCGCCCGGAGAGAGGGCCTTGGTCATGACGTTGATGCAGTGCATGCAGCGCACGCAGTTGCTGTTGTCCACTTCCAACTCGTCGCCGTCGGTCAGGGTCAGAGCCTGGGTCGGGCAGCGGGTGATGACGTTGTCGATCACATACTGGCGGCCCTTCTCACTCACGAAGTTTTTCACTTCGGCCTGATCCACCTTCATGTCGTCACGCCAGGTGCCGATGACGGAGAGGTCGGAACGCTGAATGGAGTTGACGCAGTCGTTGCCGCAACCGGAGACCTTGTACTTGAACTTGTACGGCAGGGCCGGGCGGTGCATGTCGTCCAGCACGTTGTTCACCAGCATGCGCATGGTGCGGCCTTCGTCGAAGCAGGAGTGCTCGCAACGGGCGGCACCTACACAGGACATGCCGGTACGCACGGCGGGGCCGGCGCCACCCATGTCGAAGCCCATTTCGTTGACTTCGTCGAAGGCTTTCTGCACTTCCTCGGTGGTGCAACCCTGCAGCATGATGTCACCTGACTGGCCGTGCAGGGCGATCAGGCCGGAGCCGTGCTTCTCCCAGATGTCGCAGAACTTGCGCAGGGTGTTGGTGTCGTAATGCATCCCCGGAGGCGGCATGATGCGGAGGGTGTGGAACTCGGCACAGGCCGGGAACTTCGGGCTGCCGTCTTCGTTCTTCAGCTCGGTGAAACGCGGGATAACGCCGCCGCCGTAACCGATAACACCCACGGTGCCGCCTTTCCAGTAGCCCTTGCGGGTCTCGTAGGAGGTCTCCAGCTGACCCAGCAGGTCAACCATCATGTCTTTTTCCTTAGCGAGACGCTTGATGCCGGTCACAAAGCTGGGCCATGGACCGTTCTCAAGCTCATCCAGCATCGGGGTATTGTGCAGCGGTTTCGCCATTACATTGTCTCCTCAAGTGTTGATGGTCAGCGCGCCCTCCGTCGCCCTTCGATGCGAAGGATCAGACGGTTGCCGCGAACCCATGCAATTTAAAACCTCATAGCGGACCTTTCGGTCCTACAATGGCGGGAAATTCTAGGGATTCCCGTCAAGGGAAAATATCCTCCTGATGGGGGGCATTTCTATCCCCTGTATATCCCAAATGGGATATACGCCTCCCGCTTTCCCGCGGGCTGACAATATATAAGGTTCGACGGCGGACCAAACCATCCTCTTTCCGGGGTATCCACCCCTTTGGGGTGCACTCCGGTACCCTTTATTTTTCCTCCAACCATGCCCATATAGCGGAAACAGGCCCTTGCCTGAGGAGGGGGGATGAGGTTCAATCCTTCAGGTCTTACCTGGTGCGGTTTACACCTGTCGCGGACCTGTCAGCAGAACGGCGGGCACAGCCGTGCCTTACCAGGCACTCCTTATTGCCGCCATGGGGAAGAGAATCAGATGTTGTACCTGAGTGAAGTATTGATACAGAGTCCCGACCTGGAAACCTTTGAGCAGTTGCTCGCGGTTGTGAGGGAGCGCTCCAAGAGCGAGATGTTTTTCAAAATCGACGTCAAACCCCAGTATCCGGACACGCCCGAGGATTGGGAAGACCGGCTGGAAGCGGCGTTTACCTGAACAGAAGTCTTTATCTAATGAAGTACCTGAAAAAAAACGAGTTTTTTCTGGGTGATGCGGAGACCGGCGAGGACGCCGTCCCCTCGAAGCAGTCCCTGGAAGTGCAGCTGGACCGCATGACGCGGGAGCTGGACGCACTCCCCGCCGACGCCCCCCTGGAACAACGCCTGAAACTGATCCTGGACAGCTGTTACCTGCTGCTGGACCTGGAACGTAACGGAGAGGCGTGGGAAAAAGGTCGACAAGCCCTGGAACTCGCCCTGCCGAAGCATCTGTGGACCCAGGCGGTTGAGGCTTACGACGTGCTCTACCAGGCAAACCAGATTGACTCCATCAAGGCCCTGGCCCACGGTATCTGGCTGGGGGTCACCTTCCCTATCGACCCCGAACTCTCGGTGGCCATGCTGCAGCATCTGGTGGATGAAACACCGGACAACTCCGACGGTGCCGCGGTGGCCGCCGCCACTGCCGCCTATGTGGTGGACATGCGCGCCGAGGGACAGCAACGGGAAGACCTGCAGTTCTTCACCGGCCAGCTCCTGGCCCAGGTGGCCCGGCGGCACAGTCAGGTGGAGGATCAGGAGATATTCGATTTCTGGGTGGAGCGGATGGAGCTGAGAGATCCCTCCAAGTTCCTGCCCCGCCTGGCCAAGGTGCTGGATATCATCGCCGACCACGCCTGGTGGTACGACCGGGACGAACTCCGGGCCCTGATCCCGGACGAGTAAATTTAGCCACAGAGGCACGGAGCACACGGAGAACGTCTTTTGTTTCCAAACTCCTGCAACGGATACCACCTCAGATCGACCGAAGGTCTGAGAAACGTACGCTTATGCACCCTCTGTGACCTCTGTGTCTCTGTGGCTACTTATGGGAAATAACCATGTATTGGCAAGAAGACCAGGAAGAAGACATTTTCACCGTGCCCGACGACGTGGTGGATCTGGTGTTCAGGATCGAATGCAGGACCCTCCTGAATGACCACGCATGGCCGTTGTTCCAGGCCGTCAGGGCGGTTCTCCCCTGGTTTGGCGACCGGCCGGAACACGGCCTGCACATCATCCATGTGGCGGAATCGGCCAGCGGCTGGATCCGCCCGGAGGCGCCGGACGAGATTATCTACCCCTCCCGCCGCACCCGCCTGAAACTGCGCCTGCCTAAAGAGCGGATTGCAGATGCCCGGACCCTATCCGGTCATACCCTGGATATAGATGGTCATCCGCTGAAGGTGGGTGAAAGCAAGGAGCAGTTGCTGGGTATGACCAATACCCTCTACTCCCGCTATGTGATTTCACCGTCGGAGGAGGAGGACGAGGCATTCGTGCAGCGGACGGTAGAGGAGCTGCGGTCGCTCGGGCTGAAGTTTTCCAAGGTACTGGCCGGTAAAAGCCACGTGCTGAACAGCCCCGAAGGACCGGTATTCACCAAAACCCTGATGGTGGGGGGGCTCTCGTTCCCGGACGCCGTTACCCTGCAGGAAAAGGGGTTGGGCCCACACCGCTCCTCCGGATGCGGGTTGTTCATCCCCTACAAGAGCATTTAACATAGGGCGTTCTTAATTCTTAGCCGGCGCTCCGATAGCGGACGCCCGTCCACAAAATACTGAAGAGAATAAGGAGACCATCAATGGCAATAGAAATTAACGGCGTCACCATTGAAACCACCGCCAACGGTTACCTGGCCAACCTGGAAGACTGGAGCGAAGATGTAGCCAGACACCTCGCGGAAGAGGAAGGCGTGGTTCTTGGAGACAAGGCCTGGGATGTCATCAACTACCTGCGCGAAGAGTACTTCGAGAACAACGGCAATCAGCCCAATGAGCGTCACATGGTGAAACACTTCAAGGACATCTGGACCGATCTTGACAAGGTGGACACCAAAACCCTCTACAACCTTTTCCCGCGGGGACCCGCCAAAGAGGCCGGCAAGATCGCCGGGCTGCCGGAGACACGGCGCAAAGGCGGATACTAAACAGGGCCGAGGGGTCAGGGCCGAGGAATCAGGTAGAAAGCCTGTATTTCTATGCCCTGATCCCCGCAAAAAGAATGCCTCAAACATCCTCTCCTCCAGCAAATCCTTTCGATCCGAAAAATGACTCTCTCTACCATGAGTGGAGGGACAAAAAACTCGAGAGCTATCCGACAAGCCTGGGTGATCTGTTGGTGGAGTTAAATGATCCGCGAACACTCACCGACAACGAGTACGATGCCCTTCTGCAGCGTTGCCGGAAGACCAACATGGTGCTCTATCGCAGCAAAACCGGCGACGATCCCGATCCGGAAATACCTCTTTCCCTGGGCCGTCGCTTCGGGCTGCGCAATCTGGACCGCAACTGGTTGGGAGACAACAGCGGCCTGACCTCTCTCACGGTCAGGGATAGCGGTACCCGGCAGCACTATATCCCCTATACCGACCGCCCCATAAAATGGCATACCGACGGTTACTACAACAGCGCGGAGCGGCAGATTCACGGCCTGATGCTGCACTGCGTGCAAGCTGCCGCGGAGGGCGGAGAGAACGCCCTGCTGGACCACGAAATCGCCTACATTCTTCTACGTGAGGAGAATCCCGATTACATCCGTGCCCTGATGGCGCCGGATGTCATGACCATACCCTCCCGGACCGAACAGGGAGAAGTGGCACGCAGGGAGGAAACCGGCCCGGTGTTTTCGATAACGCCCGAGGGTGAGTTGCATATGCGTTTTACGGAACGCAAACGCAATATCGTTTGGCGTGACGATCCGCTCACGCTGGAAGCGGTGACCTTTCTGAAGGAAACCCTGGCCGGCGACTCACCGTACATATTCCGCGGGCGTCTGGAACAGGGGATGGGGCTGGTGAGTAACAACATCCTCCATGACCGCACCGGATTCAACGACGACGGGAATCATAAGCGCCTGCTCTATCGTGCACGCTACTATGATCGCGTGGCGGAAACCGGATTTCGGTGCCTGCTTTGAGTTACGTCCGAACTCCGTAGATAGCGAAACCTACAAATAATTCCGTTCAACCAGTTCCCGCAGGACCCGCGCCGCTTCCTGCGGGGGATCCTGATAGGCGTTCATCAATTCATGTGCAAGTCCGGCCCAGTGCTCCGCCCCCTGTTGCGTCAACTCCTCCAGGGGGGATAAACACCCGCTCTGCAACCACTCCTGATAAGCCGCCCGCAGCGCGGGAAAGATCTCTCTGTTCATGGCCCCCATATTCCCGACCAGAAAGTGCAACGACGCGGAACGCCGCTCCTTCAGCAACGCCGGCAATGTGGTCACGCAATCGGCCCAGTTGTCACGTACCGCCCGCAACATCCGCTCGGCAGGTGTCCCCGATAACGCCAGCAGCAGATCATCCCAGGCAGTCCCCAACTCCTCTCCCACCAGATACTCTCCCAGTTCGTGATGAAAAGCGGTTGTTAACTCGGACTCGGTCATGCGTTCCAGGGCCCCTTCCAGGTCGTTATCGAAGTCGTATTCCGCGAAGGCACGTCCCAGGGGGCTGTCCGCCCGGGTCCAGCGCCAGTTTTCCAGCTTCTCCCACAACAGTCTCCGTAACGACTGACGCCGCAGAAAAATGGCGCCGCCCCCGTACATCGCCGGAGGCGCGGACAGATCCCGCGCCAGTTCATCCCCCACGATATACGCCTCACAGCCCTCCATGACCTCCCGGCGCTCCAGTCTTCCCAAAAAGAAGTGGGCCTGGGCCCGGCGCCCTAATCCGCCGTTGTATACCAGTCCACAGGACCCCAGGGCGGCATTTATCCCCGCGGAGTCGAATGGATCATATTGGTGGCCCGCAACAGGTACCCGGGCGAATTCCGTTTCCGCCAGCTCCTCCCAGAGCCGCTCCCGTTGTGTGAGCCAGTCACCGACCCCCTCCGGCGGGAGCCGCTGGTCGAAGCTGAGGCCCTTCTCCCAGCGATAATATTCCCGCATTTTCAACAGATAACTGCAGAGCCCGTAATCCGCCGCATATTTCGCATCGGAGATGTGGCAGTTGCGTTGAATAACAGTGGTTAATTCATCAATATCTTGTTGTTTCATAGCCACTTTTCAGTTAAATAACGGAAAACCCGAGGTGAAATCACACGGTTTCCATCCGGTATTATACCTAGTAGAATACTCGGTTAATAACGGTAGCACGGTATAGCCCGGCTGCCAAATGAACAAAGTCGGGGCCTGCTAACAGGTCCCAGGAGGTGTGGGTGGCAATACGCATCAGAAACCAATGGCACAAAGAGGATCGAGAAAGGTCCACCGATGAGGTGGCCGGGGCGATCGCTTTCAACAGCTGGAAGCTGGCTATGGACAAGGCGTTTAATCTGCAGAGCGAGAATTTCCGCTACCACAGCGGCGAACAGCAGATGGATGTCATCAGCGAATACCTGATTTATCAGGTGCAGATCGTTGAACGCCTGTCCCACGAGCGCATGGAGGATGAGCAGCGGCGCCGGCTTATTACGGCTCTGGTCATGCGCCTGGCGGACCACGTTCAGAACAACAGTGCGGAGATGTTCGGTTCCGGAGACTACCGTTCGTCCTTCATCGACAAGTTTAACCGGCGCGCTGCGGAGTATTCCGAGCTGGGATTTTCCGCGCAAGGCCCCAGCTATCCGTTCCTTCGGCATCTCGGCTACCAGATACAGTGCATTATGGGAGAAAGCCCCGAGAACCGCTGGGTGATAGACCAGGTGATGGATAAGGACGGCCCCGAGGTATATAAACAACTGTCACGAGCCACAAAACATATGCTCTAGCGCCGATGCGCAATTCTTCCGCATCTATCAGACAATCACCCCGGAAAAATCGTTATACTCAGCCCCATACGTACCGTGTTCCCCAATCATACGGAGGAACTTTAGCTCTCGACCCGAGTCTTTATAGCTTATGCAGCCAATCAGCTTGTTAGTAAGGCCCTCCAGAGGGCTGGTATCTCTGGTACTCATCGCCTTTTTCTCCACGGTTTTTGCCCCGGTAAGCATTGCCGACAACATGGCATTGCCGGAGATCGGTGATCCGTCCGGAGGATATATGACTCCCACCGAGGAGCGACGCCTGGGTCAGGCCTTCATGCGTCAGGTACGCAACTCCATGACCGTCGTCTCCGATCCGCTGTTGAATACCTATATCGAACGCCTGGGTGAACGACTGGTTGCCGGAAGCGAAGAGACCGGTCAGCCTTTTACCTTCTTTCTTGTCGATGACTCGATGGTAAACGCCTTTGCCGGACCCGGTGGATATATCGGCGTCAATACCGGCCTGATCCTGACCACCGAATCGGAAAGCGAGCTGGCGGCGGTCATCGCCCACGAAATCTCGCATGTTACCCAGAAGCACCTCATGCGTACGTTTCAGATGGCGGATAACATGAGCGTCTCCACCGCCGCGGTGATATTGGCGGCCGTGGTATTGGGAGCGGCCACCAAGAACAGTGATGTAGGGATTGCCGCGGCAACCGGAGCGCAGGCCGGCATGCTGCAACGCCAGATCAATTTTACCCGCAGCAACGAAAAAGAGGCGGACAATGTCGGCATCATGATTATGTCGAGGGCGGGATTTGATCCCCGCGCCATGCCGGCTTTTTTCGAACGCATGGGCAAGGCCAACCGCCTCTATGACATGAAGGAACTGCCGGAGTTTCTCCGTACCCATCCGGTGACAACCAATCGTATCGCGGATTCCAGGAGCCGGGCGGAAAGTTATCCCTATAAGCAGTACCTGGACAGCACCGAATATCATCTGGTACGCGCAACTTTGCGGGAACAGCAGTTCCCACAAGCCAGCGAGGCCGTCCAGTTTTTCCGCAGTTCCCTGCGGGAAGGTCGCTTCAGAAACGAGGAGGGACAGCGCTACGGTCTGGTAAAGGCCCTGATCAGGGCAAGAGAATTTAAAAGTGCCGAAAGTGAACTTAACAAACTGCTGAAAAGAAACCCCACCAGAATCCATTATCTGGCACTGCAAGCGGAACTGCTGCAAAAAAGCGGGCAACGGGCGGAAGGTCTGAGGGTACTTAGAAACGCCCTCGCACTCCATCCGGGCAACTATCCCTTAACCCTCTATTACACCGAAATGCTGTTGGAGGCCCGCAGACCGTCCGATGCTCAGCGGCTGCTGGAAAAACTGCAGCGGTCACGACCACAGGATGCAGAACTCTATGGCCTGCTTGCCCGGGCCGCCGGAGATGCCGGGCAGGTAAATCAAGGCCATCAATATATGGCCGAATACTATTATCTCGATGGGAATCTGGAGTCGGCGGTACAGCAATTGGAGATCGCGCTGCGCGATAAAAACATCAGTTATTACCGCAGCGCCCAGATGACAGCCCGGTTGCGGGAGATACAGGACGAACTGGCAGAATTAAAAACAAGAAAAAGGTTTAATTAATAGCCAAGCAGCTACATCCAGATTTTCATGAGTGTCGATCCGAAACGCAGATTCTTCCTGAAAGGCGCATTAACCACAGGCGCCATGACCATGCTTGCCGGCGCCGGGCTGTTAACGCCCCGATCGCTGCTGGCGGTCTGGCCCAAAGAGGCCTTTGAAGCGGATGCCATCCCACAGGCCCTCACACTGCTGTTAGGCGACTCCCAGACCCGGGAAAGCGGAAGTATCCGCATCAAACTGACGCCCCATGCGGACAGTTCCGGTTCCGAGGTCTCCATTATGGTTAAGACGGATCTTCCCGATGTGGAGTCGATCTCCATTCTGGTGGCGGACAGCCCCACCCCCCTGGCGGCGAGTTTCCGGCTTGGTGCCGGTATGGAAGGCTCAATCTCCACCCGCCTTAAGATCGCGAAAAGTGGGGAAATCATAGCCGTGGTGAAGACGCAACAACGGCTGTTCAGCACGAGAAAAAGCGTCGATCTTACAGGATGTGGTTGTGAATAACCGTGAGCAACCGCAACGACCCTTCTGCCTGACCGCGATCCCCGGGAATACACTCCATGCTCGATAAACCCATCGTTATGCGTGCAAGACTGAGGGATGATGTCGTCAGCGTTAAGGCGCTGATAACCCACCCTATGGAACGGGGTGATCGTGTAAGCAACGATAGCGGTGAAATTTTACCGCCGCATTTCATCCAGGAAGTTATCTGTGAAACGGGCGGCAGGGTTGTTCTGACGGCGCTGTTGAGTGGGGAAGTTGCGAGAGATCCGTTCCTTGCATTCAGTTTCAGGGGAGCGAACAAAGGCGATACAGTGAAAATAACCTGGGTGGACAACCGCGGAAACAGCGGTTCTTCTGAAACAGCAGTTGAATAACCTACTGTTCGGGTTTGCTCTCCTCGGACTCCGACTTCTGTTCCTGAGTAACATCTCCGGCCGCCTCTGATCCGTCCTCACCGACATCGGTATTCTCAGGGGAATCCGGGGTATCAACCTCGCCTCCGTCCTTATCCGCCAACTCAACCACCTCTTCTTCCTTATTGCCCCCCTCTTCTTCCTTATCGCCCCCCTCTTCTTCAGCACCGAACATCACCTGTTCCCCGGCAGCCTCTTCGGAAGTGGGTTCCGGGGATTCCTGTTCCGCACTCCCTTCCCCCCCCACGGCGCTCGCCTTGGCGTCCATGTTCGCGGCTTCCGCCTGAAACATGCTTCTTATCTTTTCCCGGTCCAGTTCATCGCCCCCGCCACCGGCAAACATGGCCGAGTATTCGTTCAGCATACGCCCCATGGTCTCCATGGTGATACGTACCTCTTCCGATAATCGCTTGTTCTCCTCTTTCAGACGCGAAATCTCGGCAGATTCATCGATATCGCCGGCTTGACCGGCACCGCCCTCGGATTGAACCGGGGGCTCAAGCACGCGGTAGGGATTGACCGCGTTCTCGTACTCGACCGCCATGTTTTCAAAGCCCGCGGCATCCCGCCGCAGATAGGTGTTGATAAGCACCTGGTAGAACCTTTTCTCCTCGTGATCAATGAGTGTCGCCAGTTCATCCGCCTGCTCCGAGGCAAATCGGAACTTGTTAAGCAGTATGTTTTGGGTCTCCTGTTTCCGGCGTTCCTGGTCTTCCTTGATCCGTTCCACAAGGGTGGCGGCCGCCTTCCTGTCCCGTTTCCTGCGAGACACCCAGACTACCGCCAACACAATCGACACCGCCGCGGTCGCCAGCAGTAGTTCCGTCATAATCAAAAACAGCAGCGGATCAATCTGCATTCTTCTCCACCTCCGGCTCCGCTCCCTGCTCACCGGCTTCTATTTCCACTCCTTCTTCCTGCTCTTCCACCAGTTGCGGAGAATCGCTCGCCGCCCGGCGGCGCCAGAACCAGTATCCGACACCACCCGCAATCAACAACAACAGATTAAGGATAGCGAAAATGATAAGTCCCGAGGTCCATCCGCTCTCTTCCGGAGGCGGCGGTTCGGGTGCTGGTACCGGTTCAGGTTCCGGCTCCGGGACCGGCTCGGGCTCGGGTGCCGGCGCCGGTTCTGGTTCAGGCTCCGGCTCCGGCGGAGGTGGCTGGTAGCTCCCCTCAATCACCACCGGATCAAGATCCAACACCAGTTCCTTACCGGAACGGCTGGTGGCCAGGAAACGCACCCCGAGATTCCAGGTACCCGCGAGGGTGGTGCGATCCACCCAGCTTTCCCGGGCCAGGCCCTCTCCCGCCGGGACAAACATGACCGGTTGCGATTCCCCTTCCTTGGATACCAGGCTGGCCTCCACGCGAACGGTTTCCGGATCGATAAGCTCCGCATCCGGCAGTACCGTCACCTTTACGCCGCCCTTACCGTCCCGTTCTTCTTCCTTGGACTCCAGCCGGGCGGCGGGGATCACCTCCAGGGTATACCGCCGTTCCCTGGAAAATGTCTTGCCTTCAGCGGAGATCACCAATTCCACCTTGCCTTCGGCGAGTCCTTCTCCAAACCGCAGGGTAAAATCACCATCCCCGGCGGCCTGATCCGCGTCCTTGCCGTCATCGAATAAGGGCCGCGGCTCACCAACCCCCTCGGAATCGGTGTGTTCCGATTTCAGGTTGACCACATCCAGAAACTCTTTTTCGATGATCTTTTTACCCCCATCGGTAAAATGCACCAGCAGCGGGACTCGCTCGCCCTGGAGCAACCGATTGGGAAGTTCCGTCGACTTCATCTTGAGGTCGGTAACAACCATCACCCGGTTGTCCGGATCAACCGCCGCCAGTACTCGCCACTCCCCCACCTCCGGCTTGGAGATGGTAAGCAGGTCATAACCTTCATCCCGGTGCCAACTGACCGCCTCCGGCGCCTCTTTGGCTCCGAACTCCTTGCCCCCCGGGGTGATAATGCGGGTATCGCCACCCTCTTCCGAACGGAATACCAGCAGGGTCACTTCAGCGATACTGTCATCCACCTGGAATCGGTTGTCTATCAGCGGGACCGTATCCGGTTTGCCCACCTTTTCGAAGAGCCGCAGGAATACCCGCTGCAACTGGGCGGAATCATTCACCTGTTCGTACCAACCGTCGGTTTCGCTGGCCAGACTCTGTAACAGTTCATGGTCGGCCCTTTCAGAGAGGGCGACGGCGTGAATGCGCGCCCCCAGTCCCTTTATGCGCGGCAGGATTTCAGACAGGATACGTGCACGTGCGGCGGCGTTCTCCTGGGGATTTTTCGAGATATCCACCATCCCGTCCGTAAGCAGAATAAGGTGGCGGTCATACTTGCTGCTGGTCCCCTCCCAGTCGGCGATGGAGCGTTTCAACGCGTCTTCGATATTGGTGAATTGACCCCGGGAATGGATCCTGGCGGCGCCTTCCCGGGCCCTCTCCTTCCAGGCCCTATCCACTTTGCCGAGGGGAACCTCCATATTGACCCAGCGACCGAAGGTCCAGACCCCTGCCCGGGAATCCTCCGGCAACAGTTCCACCAGCAGACGCAACGCCGGACGGCGCAGATATTTGGGGTCGTTTTTTTTCATGCTGCCGGATACGTCTATCAGGACCCGCGTGTCCGGCACCGGCGCCGCAGTGGTTTCGGCCTTCGCTGGAAGGATCTCTGCCGCCAGAAACAGCGCTACCAACGCCGCCAACATCTGGTGTCCTTTTGCAATACGCATCGGCGATACCCCCTCAAGTGGAAATTATTTCCTAATATAAGGGGATTATCGGCCAACTACCGGTGAGACTTTAATTCCGGAAGATCCGCTAACACCTGGGCCAAAGAAGCAATTTCGCCCGCGGATCACCGCTTTCCGGCGTACCTCGAACGCCCGCCATCCGGCCGCGCCTCGAACCGCTTGTAACTCCACTGGTACTGTTCCGGGCAGATACGCACACAGGCCTCCACACCCCGGTTCAATGCCGTCGCCGCAATCACCGGGTCTTCGCTATCGATACCCTCCGGTGCCTCGATCCAATGCATCCGGAAACCGGCCCCGCGGGGCAACCGCTCAGAAAACGAAAACACCACCGCAGCCCCGGTCTTTCGGGCCAACCTGCTCACCAGCACCATGGTAAGCGCCGGTTCTCCGAAGAACGGAGCAAACACGCCGGCGCTTTTCTCCCGCGATTTCGGTTGCTGGTCGGGGAGGATCGCTACGCTGCCACCCGCATTAAGGGCGGCAAAAAGGGCTCTCACGCCCTGTACATTGGTAGGCACCATGCATGCACCGCTGCGACTTCGTCCAGTGCGAATCAACGCTTCCAGTTCCTGCTGTCTGGGCGGGCGGTAGAGGCCGGTAAACGGTGCGACCCCGGGCAGATAGTGGGCGTGCAGTTCCCAGTTTCCCAGGTGCGGCATAGCGACGATAACGCCCTTTCCCCGGGAGATAAGCCGCTGCAGGACCTGCGCCCCCTCACCGCTGTCCACCCGGCGCATGATTTTGGCCGGATCCCTGCACCAGATCGCCGGCATCTCCAGCAAGGTCCTGGCGTTCTCCACCAGACAGCGCCGCAGCATCCGTTCGCGCTCCTGCCTGGAATACTCCGGAAAACAGAGCTCCAGATTAATTTGCGCCACCCGCCGCTCACGGTTGGGGATCCAGTAGAACAGGGTTCCCACCAGTTGCCCCAGCCACTGGATCAGGCGGAAGGGCAGAAAGGAGACCCCTGTTACCAGGGCCAGGATGATTTTCGCCCGCATCAGAAACACCACTTAAACAAATTGTTCATTTGATCCATTATTAGGGAACGCCCACACCGAAAATCAGGGCACCTCGGATCGCGTCATGATCGGAGACCCGATAGATGATAACACCTATAACGTTGGGCAAGAGGAGGAGAGCTGTGAGCAACAAAGAACCAATTCCGTTAACACCGCAACAGGCGTGGCAAATGATACAGGACGACTCCAGAACCCTGCTGGTTGATATCCGCTCCAGCATGGAGTTCCTGTTCGTCGGACACCCGGTAGGCGCGGTTCACATCCCCTGGATCGACGAGCCG
Organism: Sedimenticolaceae bacterium; assembly: GCA_050291465.1. Taxonomy (GTDB): domain Bacteria; phylum Pseudomonadota; class Gammaproteobacteria; order Chromatiales; family Chromatiaceae; genus CBFDBF01. The sequence continues at coordinate 22,403 of JBNKJV010000011.1, forward strand.
GACTGGACGGTAAACCCCCATTTTGTCACCGACATCCGCAAACTGCTCCTGGGCGGCGTCATCTGCGACATCGATGACGGCTGCGCGGCGGTGATCCTGATCTGCCGCAGTGGAAAACGCTCTCTGGAGGCCGGCAGGGCCCTGTTGGAGGCCGGCTTCAGGCGCGTGTTCCATATCGACGAGGGATTTGAGGGGGAGCGGGACGAACACTATCACCGCAGCACCCTGGGCGGCTGGCGGTTCCGCGGCCTGCCCTGGGAACAGTGCTGATACCCCCGGTACCCTGAATTCAGGCAATTACCGTTCAGCCTGCGTTCAGTAATTACCGTATATTGTATTATTACGTTTTGTAAAAAACGAAAAATGAGAACTGAAATACCCTATAATTATCCGTGATGTGAGACTATTCTCCATTGATCTGAAAACAACCTTTTGGGACGGAGCGGAGCAGACGATGTACACAAAGACCTTATCCCTATTCATTATCGCTATCTTTTCCCTATCTCTTTTGGCCGGCTGCCAGAGCTCCAGCCCAAAGCGTGATACGGGAGTTGTCACCGGCGCCGTCGTAGGCGGCCTTCTGGGTTCCCAGATCGGGCACGGTCGGGGACGTACTGCGGCCACCATCATCGGTGCCCTGGCAGGCGCCTATATCGGCGGCTCCATCGGTGCCAGTATGGATGAACAGGACCGGTACCGTGCCAATCAGGCACTGGAGACCTATCCGGATAACCGGACCAGCAGCTGGCAAAACCCGAATACGGGCAACAGCTATACGGTTACCCCGACCTCCACCTATGAAACCGCGAGCGGTCCCTGCCGCGAATACACCACCGAAGCGATCATAGGCGGCAAACCGGAAACCATCTATGGCAAGGCGTGTCGTCAGTCGGATGGTTCCTGGCAGGCCGTGAACTAAAACCCCTGTCGCAACCCGATAAAAACCCCGCCTGTTTCAGGCGGGGTTTTTTTGTGACATCACTCCCCGCAGAGCGGCATATCCGTCTGAAGCCGGACCCGCAAACTTTCGCCATTTCGGTCGAAGCGCTGTAGCAGCCCAGTCCTCTGGGCGACGCGGAACCCAAGCAGATCGCCCTCAGGAGAGGGCTTGTATGTTAGTTCCCGGCATACGCCGGGATAACAGGGGTTAAAAGGATTCAATCAGTCGTCGTACCCGGTCGCCTCATGGCATAGAAATCGTCGGTGAAGCTACCGAATCGCCGCGCCTCGATGGCGGCACGGATATCCCGCATCAGTTTCTGGTAGTAGTAAAGGTTGTGGATGGTGTTGAGCCGCGCCCCCAGGATTTCGTTACAGCGTGCCAGGTGGCGCAGATAGGCGCGGCTGTAGTTGCGGCAGGTATAGCAGTCGCAAAGGGGATCGAGAGGTCCGTCATCCCTTTCATGGCATTTGTTGCGTATGCGCACTACCCCCTGGTGGGTAAACAGATGGCCGTTGCGAGCATTGCGGGTGGGCATCACGCAATCGAACATATCTATCCCCCGCCGCACCGCCTCGACGATGTCTTCAGGGGTCCCGACCCCCATCAGATAACGCGGGTGGTCCCCGGGCAAACGGCTGGAGAGAAAATCCAGCACCCGCCAGCGGTCCTCAGGAGGTTCACCCACGGAAAGGCCTCCCACCGCATAACCGTCGAAACCGATCTCCACCAAACCCCGGAGGGAGGCCTCACGCAGATGTTCGTAGACCCCCCCCTGGACGATGCCGAACAGGGCCGAGCCGTTATCACCGTGGGCGACCCTGCTTCGGGCCGCCCATCGCAGGGAAAGCTCCATGGAGAGGCGTGCCTCCTCTTCCGAGGCCGGATAGGGCGTACACTCATCAAACACCATCACAATGTCGGATCCGAGCCTGCGCTGCACATCCATGGACTCCTCCGGTCCCATGAAGATGGGGCTTCCGTCGAGGGGAGAACGGAAATGCACCCCCTCTTCGGTGATCTTTCTCATCTGCCCCAGGCTGTATACCTGGAATCCACCGGAATCCGTGAGAATCGGCCTCTCCCAATGCATGAACCGGTGCAAACCGCCGTGATCCCCGATAACCTCGGTCCCCGGTCGCAGCATCAGATGAAAGGTGTTTCCGAGGATGATCTCGGCACCCAGGTCCATCAGCTCCTCCGGGGTCATGGCCTTGACCGTCCCGTAGGTCCCCACCGGCATGAATGCCGGCGTCTCCACCGTCCCCCGGGGGAAAACCATCCGGCCCCGCCGGGCCAGATCATCCGTCGCCAGCTTCACAAATTCCATAATCTAGAAAAACTCATATATTAGTTGACAAGTAATTTCTTATATTAGAGAATGCGCATATGTTGAACCACAACCCCTTCGTGATTCAGCATATCCTCCTTAAGCAACACTTCAGCGCGGTATCTTCTACCGCGCTTTTTTTTAAATCCATCCAGGAATTTTATTCCCAGGATGCCTGTTCCTGGCGGGTGAGAAACATGGCATCCCCATAACTGAAAAACCGGTAACGTTCCTGCACCGCATGCCGATAGGCGGCCATTACCCGATCATACCCGGCAAAGGCCGATACCAGCATCAGCAGCGTCGACTCCGGTAGATGAAAATTGGTCAACATCGCGTCCACCGACCGAAAGCGGTAACCCGGCCGGATAAAGAGCCGGGTATCCCCACGAAAGGCAGCTATCTCCCCGCCCTCTGAAGCCGCCTCCAGGCTGCGCACGGAAGTGGTGCCCACGGCCACGATACGGCCACCCTGCCGGCGGGTCGAGTTTACCCTGGCACATACCGCCGCACTGACCTCAACATACTCACTGTGCATTACATGGTCTTGCAGGCATTCGCTGCGTACCGGTTGGAAGGTCCCCGCCCCCACATGCAGGGTCACGTGGGCAAACTCCACACCCATGTCGGTCAACAGGCTCAGCATGGCTTGGTCAAAGTGGAGCCCCGCAGTGGGCGCCGCCACGGCGCCGGTGCGCCGGGCATAGACGGTCTGATACCGCTCCAGATCGAGCTCGGCGTCATCCCGTCGAATATAGGGCGGTAAAGGCATATGGCCTTCCCGGTCCATCAGCGTCATGAACTCAACATCCAGCGCCTTTAGTTCAAACAGGTCTTCCCGCCGGTCGGTGACCTCCAGCTCCACATCACCGACCGTGATCCGACCGCCGGGTTGCGGGGATTTGCTGGCACGTATCTGGGCGAGAGCGCGGTCCGAACCCAACAGCCGTTCAATGAGGATTTCCACCCTGCCGCCGGTCTGCTTACGGCCATACAGCCGGGCCGGCATCACCCGGGTGTCATTAAACACCAGCAGGTCTCCCGGCAGCAGCAGTTGCGGCAGATGAGCGAATAACCGGTCCTCCAGTCCCCCCTGTTTACCGTCAAGCACCAACAGACGGCTGGCTCCCCGTTCGGGAGCGGGATACTGGGCAATCAGTTCCTGCGGGAGGTCATAATAAAAATCGGAGCGTCGCATAGCCGCGAGATGGTACCACAGGGATCCGGTTGCTCTGGAAGCGGAAACCGCTATACTACGTCCGACTCTCAGGCCGGGGTGGCGAAATTGGTAGACGCAGGGGACTCAAAATCCCCCGGTAGCGATACCGTGTCGGTTCGAGTCCGACCCCCGGTACCAATCCTCCCCAGGAATAACCGATTATCCAGTGAGACGCCGATCCGGCCGGATCTCCCCTCGGCAAACCTTCACCCCTCACCCAGCATGGCCCGTTTCAGTACACCGCTGGCGGGTTTCTCTCCAAACCAGACAGCCAGCACGGCCTGGGCCACCGCCCGGTCTTCCACCGCCCCGAGTGATCTGGCGTTGAGGCGCACATAGACACCGTGGAACGGAAATACGTCGATCTCAAGTACGTCCCCTTTATGGATTTCTGGTATATCGGCGGTCAATATCCGCAGCCGATCCATTACGTGGCTCCGCTCCGAGGGCTCAAGGCTCTGTTCCAGGCTGCTCAGAAAAAGGGTGCGCAGATCTTCCGGAGATAGATTGTTTTGCAGGATATGGAGCCGAATGCGCTTCAATCCCGGCAGGTATATCGCCTGGGCGGCAGACCCTTGCCGCTGCGGCAGATAGAGGGCCCCCACGAATACCCTGGAAAACATGTGGGTTACCAGTCCGGCACCGTTCAGGATCAGCGGCTGCCCCTTCCATAACAGCCGCTCCGGAAGCTCTATCCCCGCGATTTCCTTGGAATTTGCCGCATAAAACGGCATCAGGACAAGCAGCAGAAAAAGTAGGATCTTTCTCATCAGGACCCCCTGCGACACGCGCACAATGGTCTCTGAGAAAAAGGTCGCAACTTCCGTACCATGCCGTCCCTTTCCCAACCCGCGGATTTTTGGGGTACATTAAGGACTTAATCGGAGGTTCCATAATTCCCCGGGGAGAAAATATGCGTGTATCGGGGAGGCTGGGGAGCCGATTAGAGGTTCCATCCGGTAAGGCTTCCGGTGATAATTGAAAAAAACGATAAGAGATTATGGATAAATCCAAAAAATACCGGTGTTGTGCACATACAACCGGAGGAAAGCGCCTATGAACGGGCCCAAACCGATTCTCAATAAACGACCGCGACTGGACCACAACCGGCGCCTCTTCGGCAGACGTTCGATCCTGAACCGCAGTCCGTTCGCCTGGGTCGCCATCGCCGTGGTCGCACTGGCCACCGGCCTGGCCATCTGGCAGGTCCCGGATGACGGCGAAATATCCCTCACGGACGATGACATGGTGCTGCGGGAACAGCTGATAGAACCCATATCCCGGGACCCGTCGGCGGAGGGGGAGAATCTCCTGCCGGAAGGGGAACAGGCACGGGCCCTCATCAGGGAACTTCAGGTAAGCGATGAATCCCCGGCGCAAACGGCGTTCGAAAAGGCCGGGGTGTTGCAAGCCGAAGGGCGTCGGGTCGACGCCTATCTGCTCTACTTTTTCGCGGCCCGCCAGGGTCATAGCGGTGCCGCCCTGGAACTGGGCACCCAGGCGGATCCGGCCTATCACTCCGCCGACACCAGTACCCTCGATGCACCGGACCCGATGCAGGCGTTGAAATGGTATAAGGTGGCGATCGAGGGGGGAGACAGCACCGCCCAGCGCCGCCTCACGGAACTGCGCAATCAGATCGAACTACAAGCATCCACCGGCGACGAACAGGCCCGGCGCCTGATGCTGCAATGGAAATAGGGGAAATCTAAGACATGAACAAGCAGTGGCTTACACTGCTGCTGGCGCTGGCCTTCGGCAGCGCAGTGGCGGAGACATCGGTTCAGAAAACCCCGCTTATTCAGCCGGGGAAGCAGTCCCTTTACCAGCGTGTGCTTTCGCTGCCGGGCGCACGGCTGTCAATCTCACCGCTGGCAAAGGATGCCCATAAATCCATTACGCCTTTTACCGCCTACTATGTCTATGATCGCAAAAACACCCAGGGACAAGAGTGGCTCCAGGTGGGTACGGACCGCTTCGGCAACCTCAGCGGCTGGGTGCCGGGTAAAAACACACTGGAGTGGAACAAGGGTCTGACCGTCGCATTTCGGGATCCGGTGGAACATGATCGCAGCCTGCTGTTCCAGGACCAGGCGTCACTGAAGGATCTGGTGGAGTCCCGGGACGTGGACCGCTACAACCAGCTCTACGTGGCCGCCGAAAAAGGCAAGGCCCTGGAAAACTCCCCGGTTGTGGCCATCCAGCCCGCGGGACATGTGGATATTCAGGAGGATTTCTACCTGGTTCCCATCCATCAGCACGAGGATATATATATCGGCGCGGAGCGGGCACGGATGCTGGAGGTATCCAGTGTCCCGCTGCATATTACAAACAGCGGTCAGGAGGCGGCCACAGCCGAACAACCACCGGTGGAGGACAACGGCTACCGTGCCGGCCTGATATTCGCCATCGACTCCACCCTTTCCATGGACCCCTATATCCACCGCACCCGAGAAGCGGTACGCAAGATATACGACAGCCTGGAAAGCGCCGGACTGGTGGGCAACGTCAACTTCGGTCTGGTGGCTTTTAGAGACAATATTGCGGCCGCTCCCAGTATCGGATACCTGACACGCACCTACGTCACCCTGGAAGAGGGGCGTGATGCCGCTACCTTTCTCTCCAAGGTGGACAATCTATCCGCCGCCACCAACTCCAGCCAGGATTTCGTCGAAGACGCCTACGCCGGTATCAAGCAGGCCATCGAGACCATGCATTGGAAAGGCCAGGACGCACGTTATATCGTCCTGATAACGGACGCCGGCGCCCGAGGAGAGAGGGATCCCCTGTCCGGCACCGGCATGAGCGCACAGGGTTTGCGTCAGCTGGCCCTGGATAACGGTATTGCCATTTTCGTGCTGCATCTGCTCACCCCCGCCACCATGGCGAACCACCAGGCGGCGGAGCAGCAGTATCGTCAGCTTTCCGATTTTCCCGGCATCGGCAGCCTTTACTACGGCGTCCCCACCGGTGACGTGCAGAAGTTCGGCCAGGTTCTGGATACCGTGGCCGGCCAGATAACCATGCAGGTAAAGGTAGCCGCCGCTTCCGTTCCGCCACGGGCACCCCAGCCCCGGCAGGTCACGGTAACGGATGATGCGCAGCTGGCTCAGTTGCAGGAAAAAGTGGCCAGGCTCGGTTACGCCCTGCGTATGCGCTATCTCCAGAAACGTGCGGACGGCCAGGTACCCAATGTTTTCAACGCCTGGCTGCTCGACCGGGACTTTCGCAGGCCGGAGGTACGTACCCTGGATATCCGGGTGCTCCTGACACGTGATCAACTTTCGGACATGCACGATATCCTGAAACAGGTCCTTGCCACTGCGGAAGAGGGTCTGCTCTCTCCCCAGAACTTCCTCAACGAATTAAAGAGCCTGGCCGCCACCATTTCGCGTGATCCGGAACAGCTGGGCGCCACCACGGCCACCACCGCCGGCCAGGGCAACAGCCTGGCCGACCTCGGTTTCATGCGGGAATATATTGAGGACCTGCCCTACACCGCCGACATCATGAATGTCTCGTTGGAGGATTGGCAAAGCTGGTCGGCAAATGAGCAGATCCGTTTCCTCAACAACCTGGAGGCGAAGATCAATTATTATCAGGCACTTCATGACCAGACGGATCTCTGGGTCAGTCTGGATGGTGGTCCGATAGACGGTGACTCCGTGTTCCCCATCGCCCTCGAAATGCTGCCATGATTGCATCCAGGGTCTAAGGTGGTTTCCTCTCAGCCGGATAAAGCCGCGCATCAACGCGGCACACTGATCTATCACCTGCGCGACGTAATCAAAACCCGCGAGTCGGAGGGTGTTGCCTTCCGACTTTCGGTGCCCAGCCTGCAGATCGCCCAGGGGGAGAAGATCGCCCTGATCGGTGAGAGCGGTTGCGGCAAATCAACTCTGCTGGACATGCTCGCCTTCATCCTGCAGCCCAGTGAATTAGGCGCCTTCCGTTTTCGTCCCATCTCCTGCGATAAACCCCTGGACGTCGGCATGCACTGGAAGAAGCATAATCAGAACTACCTCGGTGATCTGCGCCGTCACCATATCGGTTACGTAATGCAGACCGGCGGCCTGCTTCCCTATCTCAGCGTACGGGACAATATGAGTCTCTCCCGCAACGTACTGGGCATGGACGATGACGGAACCGTGGAAGAACTGGCCCGGGAACTGGGTATCGCCAGCCATCTGGACAAGTTGCCCGATACCCTGTCGACGGGAGAACGACAGCGGGTCGCCATCGGTCGGGCCCTGGCTCACTACCCCTCCATCGTCATAGCCGACGAGCCGACGGCATCGGTGGATCCTATCGCCGCAGAAAAAATCATGTCGCTCTTTATCGGTCTGGTCGAAGATCTCAAAATTACGGTGATCGTCGCCAGCCACGCCTGGCGCCATATCAAGCGTCTGGACCTGCGTCGCCTCTCTCACCACACACGGCGTTCCAGGGACGGGACCGTTACCGAAACGGAAGTAAAAGGTTAGGGCGGGGCCTGTTAACACTATGCGTCCATACAAGACACTACGTCTGGCCAGCAGGGACTATTTTCACGAATGGCAGATATCCGGCTGTTTCGTGCTGGCGCTGGCCGCCATATTGGGGCCCATGCTGGTCCTGTTCGGATTAAAGTTCGGCATCGTCGGCGGTATGCTCAATCAGCTTATAGAAGATCCGCGTAAGCGCGAAATCCTGCCGGTAAGCAGCGGCCGCTACAGTCTGGAATGGATAAGCAAACTGCAGCAGCTTCCCGGCGTAGTCTTTGCCATCCCGCGTACGCGCAGCATTGCCGCCACCATGGAGCTGAAAAGTGACAAAGCCGCCCGCATCCTCCCGGCGGAGGTTATCTCCACGGCGCAGGGAGACCCTCTTCTCGCCGCCGTCGATCAGGTGCCGGAGGGCTTTGATAAGATAGTGCTCTCCCGCAGTGCCGCCGAAAAACTCCAGGTGACCACGGGTGACAAGGTGTATGGCAGTGTAATCCGTCGTTTCCGGGGGATAAAAGAACGGGTTCATCTACCGCTGACGGTTGCGGCCATCGCCCCCGCTTATGCCTTTTCCCGCGAGGCGGCGTTCACCTCCCTGGAATTGACGGAGGCCCTGGAGGACTTCCGCGACGGTCACGCGGTACCCGCCATGGGCTGGCTGGGTTCCCCGCCCCTGGGCGAGAGGAGCTATCCGGGCTTTCGTATGTATGCCCGTTCCATCTATGACGTCGCCGATCTCGAGCGGCAATTTAACGCCGCGGGGATCGAGGTGCGCACCCAACTCGGTGAAATCAAGCTGGTGCAGAACATGGATCACAACCTGACCATGGTCTATTGGGCAATCGCCATCATCGGACTGGTGGGTTTTTCCCTTTCACTGGGCGCCAATCTCTGGGCCAATGTAGACCGCAAACGCAAGGAGTTGTCGGTGCTAAGGCTGGTAGGCTTCCGTACCGGGGATATCATCTGGTTCCCCATGATCCAGGCCTTCTATACCGCCCTGTTCGGCTGGCTGCTCGCCCTGTTGATCTTCCTGGTCGCATCCTGGGCCATCAACGACATGCTGGCTGCGCAGATGGAGGCGGGGCAGCAGGTGTGCCGGCTGTTGCCGATACACTTTCTTATCGCCCTGGCCCTCACCGTCGGAGCCTCGGTCCTTTCCGCCGCCCTTGCCGGATTGCGTTCCGCCCGGGTGGAGCCTTCCGAGGGCCTCAGGGAAATATAGGGAAACCCTGACCAATCCCCAAACAATCGGGAAACCGGTTCGAAACTCAGCGTAATAAACGCAAAGGTCGCAAAGACGCAGAGGCGCAAAGGTTTGTCAGTACCTTACTGCAAAACACCTTGCGGAATACATTTCCCGATGCAACGGGGGAAATCCCCTACCGCCTTTATATTTCATTCGTCATTCCGGACAGAGCGCTGTAGGAGCCCAGTCCTCTGGGCGATGAAAGAAACCCGATCAGATCGCCCTCAGGAGAGAGCTCCTACCGGATCCCGGCCTGCGCCGGTATTCCGGGAGTGGTGCAGGTCAGGTTGTACGCCGGCACTACCCGACACCAATTGCTAAATTGAATGAAAATTCTTTGCGTCTTCGCGCCTCTGCGTACTCCGCGTTAAATTGCGAAGTTTTAAAACTATCGCTTTAGCCGCGCTGCGCTGTTTTGGTCAGCCGACGAACCGGATCATCGGAGTACAGACAATCCCGCACCCAACGCAGTGCTTGTGAAAGATGTTCCTGCGCCGCGGCGGTGAGTGGATGCCCCAGCTCAAAATCGCAACCGGGAATACTCAGCAGAAACGCCTCCGGCGGCGTGCCATCTACGACCTGCTCAAACACCGCGAGTACGGCGGCGGGTGACATAGCGTGAGAAGTGTAGCTGTGATCCCGCTCCGGCCTCAGGGCGGTAATTTTAAAAGGTGCTTCCGCGGCGACACTGGCATCCACAAACAACACCAGATCCCGCCCCTCCAGATCCGCGGCGTGTTCGATCTGCAGCTGGAAGTCGGTAATAGTCTCGAAGATGTCCGGTATCCGCCCGCAATCCCGGTCCTGCTCCAGTAACCGCAACAGCTCCGGCCCCAGGGCGTCATCGCCCCGGGAGGGATTGCCGTAGCCAAATATCAGAATGGGATGCTTCATATTTCCCGCGAAATATATCTATCCGTACCACCGTCATAAACGCAAAGACGCAGAGGCGCAAAGGTTTGTTAGTACCTCACTGCAAAACACCTTGCAGAACATATTCCCCGATGTAGGAAAAAATCCCCTACCTAATTAGATGACTGTCATCTCGACCGCAGGGAGAGATCTTTTTCACCCGAGTTACCAAAGAGGTATCAGGTACGAATGGCGCTCACTAAAAAGAAATTGTGTTTATCATTCGTATTCTGAAGGGTTTGCTCCTAGGAAGCTTAGCCGCAAATGAACGCAAATCACCGCGAATTCACGCCAAATGTTAGGGTACCCCACATAAACTATTTGCGACACTTTGGGGTGATTGGCGTTATTCGCGGCTCATACCTCTAAAGTAAGTGTCATTCGTATCAGGTACAAGATTTCTCGCTTCGCTCGAAATGACGTTTAGCCGAAGGTTCTCTAGATTGAATAAAAATTCTTTGCGCCTTCGCGCCTTTGCGTACTCCGCGTTTAATTGCGGTGTTTCAGAGAGGCATTCGGTCAACTTCCGCTGATCTCACCCTGCCCGTTCTTGTAGATCCGATCCACCAGCGTGCCATCCGGGTCCAGCAAGTCTATCTCCAGAGGCATCTTACCGAGGGCGTGGGTGGCGCAGGAGAGACAGGGATCATAGGCCCGAATGGCCACCTCGATGCGGTTGAGCAGCGGCTCCGTGAGTTTCCGCCCGTCCAGATGATCCATGGCGACCCGCCGGATGGAACGGTTCATGGCCCGATTGTTGTTGGTGGTGGAGACGATCAGATTGGCCCGGGTCACCAGACCGTCATCATCGATCTCGTAGTGGTGGAAAAGGGTACCCCGGGGCGCCTCGATAACGCCTATACCCTTGTTCCTCATCTCCCCCGTGTTATGCAGGTCGCTACCGGTAATATCCATATCCGACAGCAGTACCTTTATCCCCTCGGCGCAGTACAGCAGTTCGATCATACGTGCCCAATGATAGGCCAGGGTGGATTGCACCGGGCCGCCTTCACCGAACGCACGAAATTCCGCGCGGGCCGTTTCCGCCAGGGGCGTATCGATTAAATCACAGTTATTGATCCGCGCCAGGGGGCCGACACGATAAGCCCCTTCGACTTTTCCCAGGGAGGTGATGAAGGGAAACTTCATATAACTCCACGATTTAACCTGCTCGTGGATATAGCTCTCGTATTCCCGATAATCCACCCCGTCAAAGATGAGAGCACCATTCACGTCTTTAGCTCGCAGACTCCCATGATAGAGATCCAGCGCCCCGTCTTCCCGGCAGAGACTCACCATATTGGTATCTATGAGCGCAAAGCGGCGATGGTTCTCCAGGTCCTCGAAAAAGATTCGCTTGGCCAGCCCCAGCGCCCCCCGGCTCCAATCGATGATCTGGTCGATCTCCCGCAGCAACTCGTCCCGTTCTACCGTCGTGACCGATTTATTGACCCCGCCCGGCGTGGCCGCTGTTCCGTGTATTCTCTTACCGGCGGTGACCCGGATCACCTCCTGTCCGAACTTGCGCAGCAGTACCCCCTGTTTCGCCAGATCGGGATGGTCCGCCAACACGCCGATGATGTTGCGGTGCGCCACCGCATCGTCATAACCGAACAGCAGGTCCGGCGAACAGAGATGAAAGAAATGGAGCGCATGGGATTGCAGCATCTGTCCCAGGTGCATAAGCCGTCGAACCTTTTCCGCGGTGGGAGTCAACTCGTCCACCCCTACCAACTGATCCACCGCCTTGGCCGCCGCCAGATGATGACTCACCGGACAGATACCGCAGAGCCGCTGCACCAGTACCGGAAGTTCCCAGTAGGGCCTGCCCTGAATAAATTTTTCGAAACCACGGAATTCGGCGATATGCAGCCGCGCCTGTTTAACGCGGTTCTTTTCATCCAGCAGCAGGGAGACCTTGCCGTGCCCCTCCACCCGGGTCAGGGGCTCGATCACCACCCGCTTCAATCCCTCCGGGTTTTCCGCGGTCTCAAGCTTCTGAATATCTTCGTTGTGACTCGACATTGCCAAAACGCCTTACAGTAAGATCTCCGCGTCTCTGCGGCCATCAACAATCAATCATAGCGAATCTGCCGATAGGCGAATTCGATGGGTTTACCGGAAAGCAACTCTTCCAGGAAGGTCCAGATGGTATCCGCCGGCGGCGGACATCCGGGCAGAAAATAGTCCACCCATACCACCTCGTGGATCGGATGAACCTTGTTCAACAACAGGGGTATCTCGATATCCACCGGAATCTGCGGATCTTCCACACCCACACCATGCAGGTAAGACTCCTCAAGACACTCCTTAAGGGTGTGCTGATTACGCATAGCAGGGATACCACCGTTTATGGAACAGGCGCCGATGGAGACCAGCACCTTGCATTTTTTTCGGAACTCCTTGAGCACCTCCACATTCTCCGCGTTACACACGCCGCCCTCGATAATACCCACGTCACACTCCCCTACCTCCTTGATATCGGTAATCGGGGTACGATCGAACTCCACCAGTTCCGCTAACTCTATGATGTGCTCGTCTATATCCAGGATCGACATATGGCACCCGAAACAACCAGCCAGGGAGGCAGTGGCGATCTTTACTTTATCACTCATCCCGCCCTCCTCTCGGAGCAGCCGCGTCGCCCACGACACTGATCGGTTCCAGATCATAAAGACGCTGACCGATAGGCACATCATATCCCTGGTGTTTCGGCAGGATGGCTCCCACCGGACAAACCCGGGCCGCCTTGTCTCCGGCATCGAAAGTGCTGTCGCCCAGTTTCCCCGACGGGGAGTTTATTATCAGGTGGACACCGATACCCCGACCGCCCAATGCAAATACGTTCTTGCCGTCCACGTCCCGGCTGGCCCGCACACAGAGACTGCAGAAAATGCAGCGATTGAAGTCGATGACCACATCAGGATGGGAGGCATCCAAAGCCCGATGCGGGTAGAAATGGGTGAACTCCGGAGCGAGCATGTTGCAAAAATAGGCTACCGCCTGCAATTGACACCGGCCGCTCTTCTCACAGGCGGGGCAGACGTGGTTGCCTTCCACGAACAGCATCTTGAGCAGGATACGGCGGTAATCCATCATTTCTTCCGTATGGTTCTCCACCACGGCCCCCTCCATGGCCGGTGTGGTACATGCGGAAACACAACGGCCGTTGACCTTTACCGTGCAGAGTTTGCAGCTGCCGTGAGGGCGGAATTCCGGATTGTGGCAGAGGTGAGGGATATAGATGCCGGCTGCCAGGGCCGCATCCATAACGGTCTGCCCGTCGTCGAAGGAGACCGGTTCGCTGTCGATAGTGAACTGACGGCTCATACACCGCCCCCCTCGACATGCGCTCCGGGATCGTCACGACCGCTGATCTCCCTCGCCTCCTGGAGCGACTCATCCAGGTCGAAGGCCGGCTCAAAGCCGGTGGAACGCAGCCGGTGAGCGTACACCAGGGGAAACTTGTCCATGGTCCCCAGAATGCAGTTGGCGGCCGTCTGACCCAGCCCGCAGTGGCTGGCCCTGCGCATGACATTACCGATATCGTACATCCGCTCCATATCGAAACGGGTCGCGTGTCTGACGACGATCTTCTGCAGCTGTTTATATAGCAGGGAAGTTCCCACCCGGCAGGGAGTACAGAAGCCGCAGCTCTCGTGCACAAAAAAGGCGGCGAAATTCTCCACCATCTCCAACAGATCGCGTTCTTCATTAAAGACCATGAAGGAACCGCCGGTGGGGACATCCTCGAAGGCGATTCGCCGCTGAAACTCGGATGGCGGCAGGGTCACACCCGCGGGACCCGCCACCTGTACTGCTCCCACGGCCTGAGCCCCGCAATCCGCCAGTACCCGCTCGATGGTCACGCCATAGGGATACTCATAGATACCGGGGCGATCGCAATCCCCGGAGATACTGAGCAGTTTACTGCCGGCGGACTCCTCGGTCCCCGCCGAGCGGAACCAGTCGGCACCATGGGCACCGATCATGGCCGCCGCTACGAATGTCTCCACGTTGTTCACGACCGTCGGCAACCCCAGGTATCCGTTGGTTACCGGAAACGGGGGACGAATACGCGGGTTTCCCCGTTTTCCTTCGAGAGATTCGATCAGGGCCGACTCCTCGCCACAGATATAGGCGCCTGCTCCCAGGTGGATCTCGATATCAAAGTTAAAACCGTCTTTTCCTCCTATTCCCTTCCCCAGCAGACCCGCTTCTCGACGTCGGCGGAGCTCTGACTCCAGATCTTCCAGGAGATACAGGTATTCGCCTCGTAGGTATAGAAAACCCCGATCGGCTCCGATCACGGCAGCACACAGGGTCATACCCTCGAAGACACGGTCGGCGTAGCTTTGCAGAAGTACCCGATCCTTGAAGGTACCCGGTTCGCCTTCGTCCGCATTGCAGATCACAACTCGCCCGGTACCCGCCGCTTCCCGACAGAATTTCCACTTCAGCGCTGTTTTGAAGCCGGCTCCTCCCCGCCCGCGCAAACCGGAGTTATCGATTTCCGCCAACAGGGCATCAGCACCCCGCTGCAGGGCGTTTCCTACCGCAGCTCCATCCGGCAATTCACCTTCGAACAGGATATCCCGGCGGCGGATGTTCTCGGCGACATTGAAGAATCCCGCAGGCCACTGCGCCACCGGCGTCTCCGCCTCCATCAGTTCCGCCATTCGCTCGATACGGGATTGGTCGAGTGCCGTTACCGGCATACCGTTCACCAGCAATGCCGGCCCCTGGTCCGCCATGCCGGTACAGGAAGTGAAATTGAGGGTCAAACGGCCATCGGGACGCGGGACTCCGGACCTCACACCAAAGCGTTCGGCCAACCGTTCCGCCAGTTCCCGACCGCCGAGCATCCGGTCGGTGATATTGTCGCTGAAGAGTACATCATAGGTACCGCGGGGTTCGATATGGAGAAAACTGTAGAATTCGATTACACCGCACACCTGCGCCGGAGTCACGGACAGCGTGGCGGCTATTCGATGGATCGCTGTTGCGGGGATGCAGGAAAAGGCATGTTGTACGCGAATCAGGATCTGCAGCAGGTTTTCCGGCCTCCTGCCCCATTGCTCCATAATCCCGTCGACTTCATCCATCGTCGTTGTCATCAAGATCATACCCCTGTTACCGCGGACATGGCGGCACGTTCCTGGCGCGATACCTCAGTTTCTAACTATAGCAAGCTTCCGCGGTAGCAAATCAACTTTCCGTTTAAGGAATCTCCGGAATCAGGAGGCGAGGCCGTCACGGACCCGTTCAAACTCCAACTCCATCTGCCGCACCTGCTCGGAAACCCGTTCAAGCCCGCCGGAACGCGCCTGTTCCTCCAGCATCTTGGCCAGTTTTGACAGGATCACGGCACCTACGCTGGCACTGGAGGACTTGATACTGTGGGCCTGCCGTTCCAGTTCCTCGAGATCCGATCTTTCCCAGGCCAGGGGAATGGCACGCAGCATCTCCTCCACACCCTCCAGATAGGTATCCACCAGATCACCAAAGTCCTCCCCCAGGGCATTCCGCATCGACTCCATCTGAACCCGATCAATGGGCTGCTCATAATTCGCTACCGAAGCCTGCCTCATACCCCGCTTCCTGGAGATAGACTCGATCCCCGTACCCACAAGTGATTCGATAGGAAGCCACTGTTCCAGGACCTTGATCAGATCGTTCCTTTCAAAAGGCTTGGCAATAAAACCGTCCATACCCGCTTCTATACAACGCTTACGATCCGACTCCAGGGCATTCGCGGTCAAGGCGACAATCGGCACCCTCCCCCTATCGACGCGAGAGCGAATTGCCCGGGTTGCGTCATATCCGTCCATCACAGGCATTTGACAATCCATGAGGATCAGGTCGTAATCCGACCGCTCCCACCGGTCCAACGCCTCTTTACCGTTCTCCGCGACATCCACCTTGATGCCCAGGCGCCGTAACATAACCGCCGCCACTTTCTGGTTGGCCGGCACGTCTTCAACCAGCAATACCCTGCCGCGGAAACCGATACTGCTTTCGGGATCGTTCGACACCACTTCCTCAATGGTATGCCGGGTGATGATCGGAGCATCCTCCCCCTTATCCTTCAGTCCCAACACGCTCGATAGTGTCTGATAAAGAACAGTCGACAGAACCGGCTTGCTGAGATACGCAGAGAACCCCGCTTCCTTGAAGCGCGCCGCATCACCCTTTTTACCAAACGACGTGAGCAGCACCAGGGGTACCTCATCGAATCTTGCATCGGCCCGGATGGTACGCGCCATCTCCTCGCCATCCCGCTCCGGCATATCGAAATCGAACAGGACCATCTGAAACGGATGCTCCGATTCGGCACGTTGCTGCAATAGTTCCACGGCCCGTCCGGCGTCGGCCACGGTCTCCACCTTCATGCCCGCGGCTTTCAACTGCTCCTCCGCAACCCGTAAGTTCACGGCATTGTCATCAACCACCAGGATTCGAACCCCCGCAAGAGATGCAAACGGCAGCGGCTCCGGCTTGGAACCCAGCGGCAAGCGGAGATTAAACCAGAAACGGGAGCCCTTTCCCGGGTCGCTGTCTACGCCGATTTCACCCCCCATCAACTCTACCAGTTGACGACTGATGGCCAGACCCAGACCGGTCCCGCCGTGCTGTCTGGTGGTAGAACCGTCTGCCTGAAAGAAGGATTCAAAAAGCAGGGACCGCTCCTGCTCTGGAATGCCAATCCCCGTATCCTCCACCGTAACCTCCACCACGGCGTCCTTATCCGACACCGGCCGACTACGTACCTGGAGCAGGATATGCCCCTGCTCCGTAAACTTGATGGCGTTTCCCACCAGGTTCATCAGTATCTGACGTATCCGACCGGCATCACCCACCAATCGCTGGGAACAATCGGAACCAAAGTCGAGAATCAGCTCCAACCCCTTTTCTTCAGCCTTCGGTAACAGCAATTGCCCCACATCATGGACCGCCCGTTCCAGATCGAACGGTATCGGCGTCAGTTCCAGCCTTCCGGCCTCGACCTTCGAAAAATCAAGGATATCGTTGATGATCGCCAGCAGGGAGCGGCCGGACTGGTGAATGGTATCCACGTATTCCTGCTGTTCGAATGTGAGTTGGGTATCCTTCAACAGCTCGGTCATACCCAACACACCATTCATCGGGGTGCGGATCTCGTGACTCATGGTGGCAAGAAACCGGCTCTTTGCCTTGGACGCCTTTTCCGCTCCGATCCTGGCGCTAACCATCGCCTCATCGGAATAACGCTTGGAGATACCCATGCTCAGAATATCCGCCGCCCGCCGCAGAAACTCCTCCTCACGCGGCACGCGCCCGTAGTGAGCAGGGAGAAAGACTGCCAGCACCCCCAATACGGTCTGTTCAAAAATAATCGGGATATTGTAATGACAATGGGCCTCTGACCCCGGAAAATGGATTTCCCGCCGCTTGTCCGCAACATCGGAAAACTGAATCTCACGACTTGCCGCGGCTCGCCCGCAGAGACACTTTCCAAACGGAATACTGGCACATAGATTGCCCAGCTCCGGCGCCATGTCATGATCTATCTGTAACTGCAGGGACTGCCCCTGACCGCGCTCCTCGTTCAGGAATATGGCCCCTTTAGGCTGCAGTCCCGTCCAGGGCACGGAATCGAGGATGGTTTCCAAAGACCGTTGCAGAAAATCCCGCATGGGAATTTCCTGGATCGCCAGCCGCAACAGCTCGCCTAACGCCTTCTCTTCAGCAGCGATCGTATGACGCAACTGAATCTCCTGCTCCAGACGTTCCTCATTCTGGCGCAGCATCATCTCCGCTTCCTGATGCTCTTCCACCTCCAGTTCAAGCTTCTTTTTCGCGCCGGAAAGATTCTGCTCCACCCGGCCGAAATATATCCAGAAAAAGGTGGCGAGCGATAAGGTGATGCCGGCGGTACCAACGATCAGAGCGATATAAAAAAACCTTATATCCTTGAGTTCGTCAGAGACGTCGGTCAATACACCTATGCTCCCGATATTACGTCCGATGTAATCCGTTAAAGGCAGATAGCCCCCGGAGAACGTGCGCCCCGTCTGAGACAGTTCGAACCTGGAATTCTCGCTTTGCGCCGGGGAATCTTCCAGACCCGACCGCAACTGACCGGGCGCAATATCCAGGGTGATATCAGCAAGAACATACTGCGGAAACAGATCCCAACCTGACCGCCTCTCCGAACTTTCCCCGCCCTGTTCCCAGTTTTCCTTTTTCTGATACTCCTTCTCCAAAATCAGGAAGATCTCGACGTCGCTGAAAAGTCCTTTAAGCGTCCTGAGCATGCGAGGAACTTCAGCATCTATTTCGATATACCCGACCAGCTTGCCGTCGATTTTCCAGGGATAGACTATGCGCAGTGTGGGAATACCGTGGTCATCCAGTTCGATTCCATGCTCGGACTGCCCGCTTCTTACCGCGTCCGCCAGAGTAAAGCTGCCTCTAAAATCGCCGTAACGTTGCGGATCGTGAACACGCAGAAAATTGTTGCGCTGCAAGTCATGAAAATAGAAACGGGTGGCCAGTTGGTGATCCTGGATATACTCGAATCGCGGTTTGGCGCACTCCAGAAGATGCTCCCTGTTCCGCGCCATCCAGGCGGATCGCAGACAGGGGTCCTGTTGCATGGACTCAATTGCGATGCGGATCGTTTCCGCATTCGCTCCTACTTGTTTAACATAGATCTGCTTCACATCTTCCAGCCGAGTCCGTACTTCGCCGTCGACATGGCCCTGCATGTGCCGAGAGAAGCCGAACAGTATCCCGCTGAAAGTGAGTAGAAACGTGATTGCCAGCGGAAAGATTACGCGCCATTTTGTAATTTCTTGTTTCATTTATTCTTCTTTTATTGAAAGCCATCGTTTCAATACTTCGATCATCTCAGCCTTGGTAAACGGCTTGGCCAGAAAGTCATCCATACCAGCCGCGAGACATTTTTCCCGGTCGCCCTCCATGACATTGGCGGTGAGCGCAATAACCGGTATCCGCCTACCCCACTCCTGCCGCCTTATCTCACGGCTCGCTTCATACCCGTCCATCTCCGGCATCTGACAATCCATAAACACCAGGTCGTAATCCCCATTTCCCAACTCCGCCACCGCCTGTCGGCCGTTGTGGACCACCGAGGATTCCAACCCCAGCTTCTTGAGTATGGAAACCGCCACAACCTGATTGGCCGGATTATCCTCCACCACCAGTACACGCCCGTCGAACCGATTCGACTTGCCCGTCGCATATTTGTCGGATTCCTCAAG
Organism: Sedimenticolaceae bacterium; assembly: GCA_050291465.1. GTDB lineage: Bacteria > Pseudomonadota > Gammaproteobacteria > Chromatiales > Chromatiaceae > CBFDBF01. Next base: position 41,803 of record JBNKJV010000011.1, read on the forward strand.
CTTGTGGCGTGTAATAAAGGTTTGGGCCTGACGCCCTCCCCGGGTACCGAGCACGCTCGCCAGTGTCTGACCCAGAGTCTCACTGGTTACCGGCCGGGACAGATAGGCCGCATACCCGGCCTGCTGGTAACGCTCGGCATCACCCCGTTCGGCAATGGAGCTGAGCAGAATCAGGGGTAGTTCCCGAAACCCCTCTTCTTCCCTGATCACCCGGGCAAGGTTCTCGCCGGAGATACCGCCGATATGTCTATCAAGAAGCATTAACTGAAAAGTGCTCCCGGCTTCTTGCGTCCGTAATGCCGTGACCGCCTGTTCCTCATTCTCAGCAGTCTTCAACTCCACACCCAGCTGTTCGAGCTGGCCACGGAGCACCCGCCTGTTGGCCGGATCGTTGTCCACCAGAAGCACGCGAACACCCTTCAGTTCAGCCATGTAAAGCGGCTTCGGTTCCGGAGCGATCGGCAGTGACAAATCAATCCAGAACAGCGACCCGTTGCCCGGGGTACTTTCGACACCGATATCCCCACCCATCATTTCCACTAATTGACGGCTGATCGCCAACCCCAATCCGGTACCACCGAAACGACGCGTGGTTGAGGCGTCAACCTGGGTAAATTTGCTGAAAAGCTGGACCTGATCCTCGATGGAAATGCCGATCCCGGTATCCTGCACATCAATCCGCAACCGAACACGTTCGTCATTCCCGGGCCGGCAGGAGATAGCGATCCGCACGTGACCACGCTCGGTAAACTTGATGGCGTTACCCACAAGGTTTATCAGAACCTGGCGCAACCTACCCGCATCCCCGATTAAATTGCGGGGACAATCAGGAGAATAGTGCAGAAGCAGCTCCAGGCCTTTCACTTCGGCCTGCGTGGAAAGGAGACGCAGCACATCGCTGACGGATCGTTCCAGATTGAACGGGATCGGCTCCAGCTCCAGCCTTCCCGCCTCGATCTTGGATATATCCAGGATGCTATCGATAATCCCGAGCAACTCCTTGCCGGACTCATTAATGATTTCCACGAACTCTTCCTGTTCGGAATCCAACTCGGTATCACGCAACAATTCCGCCATCCCCAACACGCCGTTCATCGGAGTACGGATTTCGTGACTCATCACCGCAAGAAACTCGCTCTTGGCCCGCGAGGCGGATTCCGCTACATGACGCGCATTAATCAGCAGATGCTCCGCCCGTTTTCGCTCGGTGATATCCTTGAACACCACCACCGCCCCGGTCACCCGACCGTCATCCTCCACGATAGGGGTACTGGTATACTCCACTGGTAGGCTGCTGCCGTCTTTGCGCCAAAAGAGCTCATCGGTGATGCGATAAGTTCTGCGACTCGTTAAAGTGGAATGCACCGGGCACTCCTCACGCGGGTAAGGAGAACCATCGTGCTTGGTATGGTGGGTGAGTTCGTGCATACCGTCGCCCAACAGTTCCTGCTCTTCGCGACCGAGCATATCCAGCGCAACCCTGTTGATAAACTTCACACGACCCTCGGAGTCGATCCCGAATATGCCCTCACCGGCGGAGTCGAGCAGCAACCGTTTATCCCTGCTCGCCCGCTCCAGTTCCTGCGTCCTCTCCTTTACCCGCACTTCGAGTTCGTCCCTCGCCTCCTGCAGGGCGAGCCGCGAACTGCGGAGTTTCGCGTTCAGGCTTGAAACATGCGCGGTCACGGCCGCCATGGCGACCAGAGAAAAAAGGCCAAACAGCATCCAGTGCCAATATAGCCGCAGCACCTTGTCGAAGGTCACTTTGCCGAAATCGCGATAGATACCGACCCGCAGCCGCTTGTGCAGATCATGTACCGGCTGATAGTTATGGGGTACGTTCCAGCCGGCGCTCCTGGAGGCGACGGCCGCGGGACTGTCAGCAGGCATTTTCAACAGCGCCACCGCCACCGCCCGGGTCAGATCCGTCGGCGTCGAGGCCAGACTGGCGAAGGGCCACTCAGGATAGAGGGGGGTACTGCGCAGGAGTTTGAACCCGTATTCCGATTCCGGCGGATACAGGTTGATCACCCGAAAATCCCGAAGATTGATCTTTCCCTCGGCGGCCATGCGTTCCAGGGTATCGGTTCGTACCGTTCCCACGTCTACCTTGCGATCCCGAACCGCATAGACCACCGCATCGTGGGTACCCCCGAACTCGAGGTTGCTCGGGTCCTCATAAGGATCTATGCCGTTCTTTTCCAGTTCACCCCAGGCCATGCGAAACCCCCCCAGGGATTCCTTATCCACGCCCATCAGGGTCTTACCTCTGAGGTCTTCCAGCACGCGTATGTTGTCGTTATCCGCGCGGACAAAGATAACGCCGCCGAATACCGTGGAGACGGTGCTGTCCACACGGTTTCTCAAGGTAGTGATACGCTGTACCCCGTAGAGCGCCTCGAGCTCCACATAAAAAGAGGAGTTGGCCAGGACGAAATCCACCTGTCCCTGTTCCACGGCGGGAAAGATGGATCGAAAATCCAGGGGCTGAATCTTGAAACTGTATCCGGGGATCTGGCTGGTCAGGTAATCCGCGGTGGGCCCCCATTTTTCCAGGGTATGTTCAGTACCCCGTTTGGCGAGAACCCCGATAAATATCTCTTTGGAAGGTGCCTCCACTTCCGAGGCGACGGCGGTGGAGAACGCGAAGGCAAGTATCAGTGCAAGGCCGACGGCCTTTTTCCAGTGGAAAAAAAAAGAATTCCATGCAAAACGGCTGGAAGCTATTTCAAAATACCCGACGAACCGCGTTACCGGCCGAAATGTGCCCCTGGTAGGTGCGCCGTGCGGCACAGCGCTCTTCGAACGAGCAAACGGCGCAATATCCCGACGATCGCGACCGCGCGATATTTTGAGATAGGTTTTAATGATAACGGACTCCTCGCGGGAGGTACGGCTAAACCTTATTCCTCCCAGTGATAACGGCATTCGGTGAGATTTCTTTACCCCCCGCCAACGCACAGTTTTCCGGAATTTGCCTCACTCCTTTACCAGTTGCAAAGCCACTGAATTAATACAGTAACGCAGCCCCGTGGGTTGCGGTCCGTCAGGGAAGACATGACCCAGATGGGCGCCACAGTTCCGGCACAGGACCTCCACCCGTTCCATGCCGTGACCGGTATCCCTGCGGGTTTCCACCGCCCCATTTTTTGCCGCCTCCCAGAAACTGGGCCAGCCGGTACCGGAATCAAATTTCTCCTGGGACCGGAACAGCTCCGCTCCGCAACAGATGCAGCGATAAACTCCCTCATCTTTACAATCATGGTAGGCCCCGGTAAAAGGCCGCTCCGTACCCTGTTGTCTGCAGACCTGGTACTGCTCATCGGTCAGCTGTTCCCGCCATTGTTCGTCACTCTTGCTCACCTTTCTTTCCATATTACTCATCCCGCGATGAAAAACGTCATGAATTTCAAGCAAATAACCTTGAAGATACCGCATCCTCATCTTTATACTCCTGCCTCCACCCCTTGTCACATATGTTCCAACCGCGGATACCTGCAGTAATGACCGACCTCAGTCTGCCCTTTATCCTTGATCCCGACCAACTTCAGCCGCTGCTGACCGCAGAACAGTTGCTGATCGTGGATCTTTCCAAGGAGAGTTTATACCGACAGGTTCACATTCCCGGCGCGGTTCATCTGGACTACCCGCGGATAGTCGTCAACCGGAAGCCGGTGCACGGCCTTCTACCCGAGAGCGAGTACCTGGCTGATCTCTTGGGGAAAATCGGCATCGGCAACGAAACCTGGGTGGTGGCCTATGATGATGAGGGCGGGGGAAAAGCGGGTCGGTTGCTCTGGACCCTGGAGGCGATGGGCCACCGTCGTATCTCCCTTCTTGACGGCGGCCTGCACGCCTGGATCAATGAAGGCCGCCCCCGTGACAATCTACCGTCGACCGTCACCCCAACCAATTTCATTTCCTACCACAATCCCGAGGTGGTGGCGGATGCCGAGTTCATCCTGTCCCGCCTGGACGATCCCGGCCTGCTCCTCATTGACGCCCGCGACCCCAATGAATACAGCGGAACAAAACGCTTCGCCGAACAGGGGGGACATATCCCAGGCGCAGTCAACTGGGACTGGATCGAGGCAATGGATAGGCAGCGCAATCTGCGTCTGCGACCGAAAGATGAACTGTTGCGGGAACTGACCGCGCTCGGGGCGTCACCCGACAAGGAGACGGTGGTCTATTGCCACACCCACCATCGATCCTCCTATACCTATATGGTTCTGAAACACCTTGGTTTCAAATATGTAAGGGGATATCCCGGCTCCTGGTCGGACTGGGGAAACCGGCAAGATACACCGGTCTCCTCGGGAACCGCACCCTGATTCCGTAATTATGGAGATACCGCCCGGGCGTCTTGATACGCGACACCAGGCCGCAGGGCTATGGCATGCGGTGTGCGGGTTAGGCTAAGCTAGCACAATCCAAACAATCCGCACGGACCACTCAATAGGCTATGAACAAGAAAGATATTAAAGATCTGGCGAAGAATGCCTTAGGATGGCTGTTCATCCTGCTTCAATACCTGCTGCCCCATCATCTGCTGTCGCAGGTGATGTACTGGATCACACGCAGCGAGTGGAAGCCGTTCAAGAATTTCCTCATCCGCAACGCCATACACCTGTACCGTGTGGACATGAGTATTGCCGCCGAACACGACCCCGAAAGCTACCGCAGCTTCAACGATTTCTTTACCCGCGCGGTGAGGCCGGAGGCGCGGCCGCTGGCGGCCGACAAACAAGCGATTGCCTGCCCGGTGGACGGTGCGGTGAGCCAGGCGGGCCGTATTGAGAACGGCAGGATATTTCAGGCCAAGGGTCATGATTTTACTCTGAGCGAGCTCCTGGGCGGTGATCCCAAATGGACGGCGGCGTTCACCGGCGGCCATTTTGCCACCATCTATCTATCTCCGCGGGACTACCACCGTATCCACATGCCGCTGGAAGGCACCCTGAAGAAGATGCTTCACATCCCTGGGCGATTGTTCAGTGTCAGCCCCGTAACCACCCGTGCCATTCCGCGTCTGTTCAGTCGTAACGAACGTATCGTCAATCTGTTTGATACCGATGCAGGTCCCATGGCGGTGATCATGGTGGGCGCCATCTTCGTGGCCAGCATGGATACAGTCTGGGCCGGCACCGTAACGCCGAGTCGGCTTCAGGTCCGAAGTTGGGAGTACGGCAAAAAATCTTCGGCCGGCATCAAGCTCAAAAAAGGCGCGGAGCTGGGTCGCTTCAACATGGGATCAACGGTAGTTATCCTGTTCGGCAAGGACGCCGTGGAATGGGAGGATATGCTGCAGCCGGAAAACAAGGTACAGATGGGTCAGAAGATTGCCTCCGTCAGAACCGGTACTGAATAACTTACTGAACCGTAACGGCGTACGGTTTCACGAAAATACTCTGGCGAGAACTCCGTGGATGTTTCTGGTCTGAAGTAATAACCGGCATTCCCGGCGATTACAGCGGTAATTACCAGCGCCTCCGCAGTCCGGAAATACAATAGGGAAACGCTTTTATGAAACGATCTGCTCTGCTGCTCATTGTCCTTACCGGTGTTCTGTCAGTCTCTCCGCTGTTCGCGGCGGAGCAGCGATTTATCAGTATCGGCACCGGCGGCCTCACCGGTGTCTACTATCCCACCGGCGGCGCCATCTGCCGTCTGCTGAATCGCAACCGGGAGGAACACGGCATTCGCTGCTCCGTGGAATCCACCGGCGGTTCCATTTTCAACCTCAACACCATCCGTAACGGTGAACTGGACTTCGGTGTGGCCCAGTCCGATTGGCAGTTCCACGCCTACAGCGGCAGCTCGAAATTCAAGGAGGCCGGCGCCAACAGGAAACTGCGTGCGGTATTCTCCATCCATAGCGAACCTTTCACTCTAATGGCCAGAAAAGACAGCGGCATAAAAAGCTTCGATGACCTGAAAGGCAAGCGGGTCAATATCGGTAATCCCGGTTCCGGGCAACGGGGCACCATGGAGATACTTATGGCCAGAAAGGGACTGGCCGTATCGGACCTGGCCTTGGCCTCGGAGCTGAAGGCGGTAGAACAGTCGGGAGCCCTCTGTGACGGACTTATTGACGCCATGGTCTACACCGTGGGCCATCCCAACGCCTCGATCAAAGAGGCTTCCACCGTCTGCGATGCCGTTCTTATCCCGGTAACAGGCCCGGTGGTTGATGAACTGATCGCCGGCAATCCCTACTACGCCAAAGCCGTGATCCCCGGCGGCATGTATCGGGGAACGGACAGCGATACTCCGACTTTCGGCGTCAAAGCCACATTGGTCACCAGTGCCGACGTTGACGAAACCATTGTCTATGAGCTGGTTAAGACGGTATTCGAAAACCTGGACACCTTCCGCAAACTGCATCCCGCCTTCGAACACCTGGAAAAAGAAGATATGCTGAAAGGCAACTCCGCACCATTCCATAAGGGGGCAGTCCGGTACTTTAAGGAAGCGGGACTAATGGAATAAGCGATCGTTGTGGAGTTGTCACAAACACCATATCCCGCCGCAACAGGAGGACCTACAGACCGGCCCCATTGTCGCTTCGACTTTAGCCGAACAATGGTAATTACTCCAAACATCCGCGTCCCGCTTTTATACCCGAAGGGTGAAAGCAGAACGACCGTCTGTCTTTAGGTTTGACTCCGGTAACTTATAATCCGTCAGCTTCGCGCTTTTATGGACCATCATCCGGACGCTTTTGAATCCATCGAAGCCGCTGAACACGGCGGCCGCCAACCGCAAGGGCCGGCAAAAAAGGTTCTCTTTGCCACCGCCATCGCCTGGTCTCTGTTCCAGCTCTGGGCCGTCTCCCCCCTCCCCTACACTTTAGGGTTTGGCGTTTTCAATCTTAACGAGCTCCGCTTCATTCATCTCGCCTTTGCCTTGTTCCTGGTCTATCTCTCCTTCCCCCCCCGGCGCGGCCGAATTGAACACCGAATCCCGAAAAGCGAGTGGCTGCTGGCGGCGGTCGCCGCCTGCTGCGCCCTCTATCTGTTCGTCTTCCGCGATGACCTGGCCTCCCGCGCCGGAGATCCCACCACTCTGGACATCTGGATCGCCGCCGTCGGTACGCTGCTGCTGCTGGAGGCTACCCGCCGCGCCCTCGGCTGGCCGCTGACCGTCATCGCCGCCTGCTTTCTCCTTTATACCTTCGCCGGCCCCTGGCTACCGGACGTCTTGGCCCACAAGGGCGCCTCTCTGGAACGGGTAGCCTCTCACCAATGGCTCTCCACCGAGGGGGTGTTCGGCGTCGCCATCAGAGTATCCGCCCAATTCGTGTTTCTGTTCGTTCTGTTCGGCTCCATGCTGGAACAGGCGGGAGGCAGTAACTACTTCATCCGACTCGCCTTCTCCCTGGTGGGACATATGCGGGGCGGACCAGCCAAGGCCGGGGTACTCGCCTCCGGTCTCACCGGCATGGTCTCCGGCTCCTCCATCGCCAATGTGGTGACCACCGGCACTTTAACCATCCCGCTGATGAAAAAGGTGGGCTTTCCCGGTCATCGCGCCGGAGCCATTGAAGTAGCCGCCTCCACCAACGGTCAGATCATGCCTCCGGTCATGGGAGCAGCGGCCTTTATGATGGTCGAGTATCTCAACATCAGTTACCTCGAGGTGATCAAACACGCCTTTCTCCCAGCTCTACTGAGCTACGCGGCATTGTTATATCTGGTGCACCTGGAGGCCCTTAAGTCCGATATGCAGGGGCTGCCCCGTCCCGATCTCCCACCTCTGAAAAAACGTCTGTTGCGTTGGGGCATCTCCCTGTCCGGCCTGCTGGTGTTCCTCTACCTTACCTGGCTCCTGCTGGGCGGCCTGGTGATCCTGTTCGGCGACTATTCCCTCTATGCCAACGGTCTGCTACTCGCCGGCCTCTATCTCGGCATCCTCTACTGGGAAGCGCGCCGTCCGCTTCAGGAACGGCTGGATCCGGAGCATATTCCCAACATCTATCAGGCCCTGCGCGGTGGACTGCACTTTCTGCTTCCGGTGGTGGTGCTGGTCTGGTGCCTCACGGTACTACACCTTAAACCCTACACGGCGGTCTTCTATGCCATCCTGGTCATAGCGCTGATCCTGCTGACCCAGCACCCTCTCAAGCGACTGTTTGCAAAGGAGGCGGTCGGCAGGGCCTGGCAGGAGGGATTTGGGGATCTTGTGCACAGCCTGCGGGAAGGGGCGCGCAATATGATGAGCATCGGTGTCGCCACGGCCACCGCCGGTATCGTGGTGGGAACGGTCAGCCTCACCGGTATAGGACAGGTACTGGGGGAACTGATCGAAACCCTCGCCATGGGCTCGGTACTCATGATGTTCCTGCTTACGGCGTTGGTCTGCATGGTGTTGGGCATGGGGCTTCCCACCACTGCCAACTATATCGTGATCTCAACCCTGATGGCGCCGGTGATCGTTCAGTTCTCCGCCGCTCATGGTATGGAGATCCCGCTGGTAGCCGTGCACCTCTTCGTTTTCTATTTCGGGATCCTCGCGGATGACACCCCGCCGGTGGGGCTGGCGGCCTATGCCGCGGCCGGTATCTCCGGCGCCGATCCCATCAGGACCGGGATCCAATCGTTCCTATACGATATCCGCACCGCCATCCTCCCTTTTATGTTTATCTTCAACACCGAACTGTTGATGATAGGGGTGGAGGGAATAGGCCATTTCCTGCTGGTGGCCAGCATCGGCCTGGCCGCCATACTGCTGTTCGCGGCCGCAACCCAGGGCTGGTTCATCACCCGCAGTCGCTGGTGGGAGAGTCTGCTGCTGTTGCTTATCGTCTTCTCCCTGTTCCGACCCGATTACTGGCGTGATCAGTTCTTCCCCAGCCATCAACTGCTCCCGGCCCGGCAACTGCAGACCGCCATTCAGCAGATGCCGCCCGGGGAACCCCTTCGCCTGAGGGTGGAGACGGAAGAAGCAACGGGCGATCTGATCACTCGAACCCTGTTGTTGCCGGTTCCGCAGGCGGCCCCGGAAGAACGTTTGGAACAGCTGGGATTCACTACCGAGCCGGCCGGGGATGCGCTGAAGATCGTTGCTATCGGATTTCTCAGTCCGGCTGAGAACGCGGGCCTTCAACCCGGATATCCCGGCCGCATCCTCGGATACGAGGAACGGATTGAGCAACCGGCGAAGGAATGGTTCCTGCTGCCGCCGCTGTTCCTTTGTCTGCTGATCGGCTATATCCAACAGGGGCGAAAGATCCGGGCGAGCGACAAGAATCTTACGCATCCCTAGGACATCAATCCGGCAAATCCGATGCGGCGAAGTCACCAACGGCATTAAATCCCCACAAAGTCTGCGCTTAAGCCGCCAGCCCCGTATGGCCGTGGAATGTCTCTTCTGTTCTAATACAGACGCGGCCTCTGATCAAAAAAGGAAGGAACAATGGACGCTCTTGAATGCATACGTAATCGCAAAAGCATCCGTAAATTCAAACCCGATCCGGTTCCCAGGGAGGTGCTGACGGAGGTTCTGGAAACGGCACGCTGGAGCCCCTCCTACAAGGACAGTCAACCGTGGGAGGTTATTATCCTTTCCGGTGAAAAAAAGGATGCGCTGTCGCGGATGCTACTGGAAAAACTGGAAAACAGAGACGATCCAACCCCGGATCTGCCGGCGCCGCGCGTCTGGCCGGCGGCCGAGCAGGCCCGCATCGATCAGCTGATCCGCTCCCGTCAGGAGGCGACCGGTATCGACCTGAGCGCCCCGGAAAACGTGGTTAAATCGAAAAAGGCCAATTTCCGGTTTTACGACGCTCCCCATGCCGTATATCTGTTCCAGGACGCGTCCCTCAGCGACTGGTCCCTGTTTGATCTCGGACTGTTCGCCCAAAGCCTGATGCTGGCGGCACACGCCAAGGGGCTCGGTACGGTGCCCCAGGCCTATGCCACGGACTATGCCAAGGAGGTAAAACAGTTTCTCGCCATCCCCGAGAGCAAGCGACTGGTACTTGGCATTTCCATCGGTTATCCGGATCTGGATTCCCCCATTAACGCCCTGCGAACAGGGCGCATGGAGGTCGACGAGCTGGTAACCTGGATTTAGAACCTGTAGGAGGAATGCATGAACAACTGGAATTCTGTCAACGAAGTACTGAATTTTGCCATCCGTGAAGAGCAAAAAGCAGCCGAGTTCTACACCGAGCTGGCGCAACAGGTTGAAGATCCGGCTATCCGCGAAACCCTGACGGAATATGCGGCGGAGGAGAGGCGGCACAAGGAAAAACTGGAGAATATGAAAAGCCGGGGCGTGGAACTCCATCCATCCAGACTGGAGGCCCTGGACCTCAAGGTTGCGGAATACACGGTTGAAATCGAGGTTCAGCCGGATATGTCTTATCAGGACCTGTTAATCCTGGCGATGAAAAAGGAGAAAGCGGCACATGATCTCTACACCGATCTGGCGGCCGCCGCCACGGATACAGGAATCAAGGAGGCCTTCCTCAGCCTGGCCCAGGAAGAATCAAGCCACAAACTCCATTTTGAAGCTCAGTATGATGATCAGTTGACCGAAAATTAGCGATCCTTACGAAACAGGCGGCGCGTAGGGCGGACCACGCCCGCCTTACCGCCGATTATACGGTTTCGCCCCGACTGTGGAGCAAACACCTGTTCCCCGATCAATCTTTTCTGTTATCGGCGTATACCCTCCACGGATAGAAACATCTCCACCTGTGTGGAAGCCGGGCCCAGATCATAATTGATAGCAAAATCCTTGAGCGTAATAGTGGTGGTCCCGGAAAAACCACGCCGATACCCGCCCCAGGGATCCGGCCCATGACCGATCTGTTCCACATTGATGGCGATCGACCGCGTTACTCCGTGTAACGTGAGGTCACCTTCCAGAATAGCTTTACCGTCGCCAGTTTCTTTAAACGATGTACCTATAAAACTGGCGGTAGGAAACTTTTCCACATCGAGGAACTTCTCTCCACGAAGATGTTTATCCCGTTCAGCGTGGTTACTGTCCACACTTGCCGTATCTATAATCACCTCCACCCTGGAGGCCGCCGGATTTCCTTCGTCGTAACTGAAGCTACCCTCGAAGTGATTGAATCGCCCGAGAAGCCAACTGTAACCCAGGTGTTTGATCTTGAAATTGATCGAAGCGTGAGCACCCTTGGTGTCAATGACATAGTCCGCCGCCTGCACCGAAGCGGCTACTGATAAGAACAGCAGTAACAGCGTTGTGATACCAAACTTTTTCATAAACCTCTCTCCTTTTCTCTGATGGCGTTAACCCGGCAACCGAGTATCCAGCCCACGCACCGCTTTAAACGCGGAGATCGCTAAGCCGCAGAGGCGCAAAGGTTCAAAAAACCAATCATGACAAATAGAGCGCCTCATAAGACGGGCTGCAGCCGTCGTTCGCCACCAATCATTACAATCGCAGCCTGTGTGCCACTTGTTAAAACATAGACCCGAATAATATAACCCTCCGCGACTTGGCGCCTTTGCGAACTTTGCGTTTTATCGCCACATTCCGGAAAGACACCTAGCGGCCAAACATCCGTATCAGCGTCCGATCCCGATCAAGAAAATGATGTTTGAGCGCCCCAAGCAGATGCAGTGCCACTAATGACATGGTCAAATACGCCAAGGTCAGATGCATCTTGCCGAAAAAATCTTCCTGGTTCTCCCCGGCGGAAAACAGCGCCGGCACTTCGAACCAATCAAACACGTTCACCGGACGTCCGTCAGCCGTCGATATGAGATAGCCGGAAAACATTACCGCAAACAGCATCAGGTAAAGGAGTATATGGGTCACGTATGCGACCACTCGTTCAAGCCTGGTATGACTGATCAACGGTTCCGGCACCTTACTCCACCAACGCCAGAGCAAACGCAGAGTCATGGTGAAAAACAACAGGACACCGACGGCCTTATGGAGACTCGGCCCCTTATGATACCAGAGGTGATAGTAGTCGAGACCGGTCATCCAGAGACCGAGGGGGAAAAGGCCGAATACCGCGAATGCCGCCAGCCAGTGCAGGAATACAGAGACTATGCCGTACCGCAGCCGGTCATTTCTCCAGCGCATCGCCTACCCCGTGTTTCCCGTTATCCATTGTTCGATAGTAGCACCGGTAAGGGTATCCATCGAATACCCGGAGTGACTGCCTTCCGGCTCGGGCCGGCGGCAGCACTCCCCACCGGAATGGTGTATTTGATGAAGGCGGGTAAAGAAGGTTCAGAAGGCGCCGGTTCGAAGCATTACCAGCGTACATCCCTGCAACCAGGGTATACCCGCCTCATCCAGACGGTGCTCGAGCTCCCGCGACTCGGTTCCCGGATTGAAAATAACCCGACCCGGCCGCAGGGTCTCAATATCGTCCATCAAAGGCCGCACCCGCTCCGGACCGACATACAGGGTCAGTGTATGAACCGGCTCATCGACGGCCTCCAGCGAGGGCGCCACCACTAATCCCTCTATGCGCTGAATCTTTGGGTGCACGGGAGTGGTCTTAAACCCCTTTTCCTTGAGCAGTCGCACGGCCTGGTTGGAGTAACGTGTGGACTTGGGACTGGCCCCGAGCACCACCACGTGGTGTTCCGCCGGTTGTTTTATCCACTGCTGTTTCATCACGATGTACTGTTTTCCTGGAACTCAGGCGATACAGTATCAGGCATAACCCAGGGGAAATGCCAGTACCTGGTCCAGGCGGGAGACACCGGTAACCAGCATCAGCAGACGATCGATCCCCAGCGCCACGCCGGAGCAGTCCGGGAGACCATGGCGCAAGGCATCCAGCAGACGCCGGTCCACCGGCAACGGTTCTTTTCCCTGTTCCCGACGGCGTTCATTACCGGCATCGAAACGCCGGCGCTGCTCTTCCGCATCCGCCAGCTCGTGAAAACCGTTGGCCAGTTCGACCCCATCCACATACAACTCAAATCGCTCAGCAACCGGAATATCTTCGGAGCGTATCCGCGCCAGCGCCGCCTGGCTGGCCGGATAATCGTAAATAAAGGTGAGAGTTCCCTGCCCCAAGTGAGGCTCTATCAGGTGAGTCAACAACAGATCGAGCCAGCCGTCCCGATCAAGTTGCAGGTCAGCTGCGCCGGGCACGGTCCTGTGTTCCGCATATTGCCTGAGCTCCCGGCAACTCGCCCTATGGGGATCGATACCCAGAAGTCCCTGGAAGGCCTCCGCATAGCTCATACTCTCGACCGCACGGATCGAAGGCAGCAAACCGTTCACCAGGTCCGCCACTTCCTGCATCAACCGGTGATGATCGAAACCGGGCCGGTACCACTCCAGCAGGGTAAATTCCGGATTGTGCAAACGACCCTGTTCGCCGTCGCGGAAGGCCTTGCAGATCTGATAAATGGGACCGCTCCCCGCGGCCAGCAGCCGTTTCATGGGGAATTCCGGTGAGGTCTGAAGAAAAAGCCGCCGCCCCTCCGGGAAACCCGGACCGACATAGCGCGTGAAGAGACTCTCCAGCGCCGGGTCGGTGGTGGCATAGGCCGAACAGACCGGTGTCTCCACCTCCATAACACCCGCCTGGGCAAAAAACTCCCGGATCCGGGACAGCAGATCCGCCCGTGCCCGGAGCATCTCAAGGCCGGCCTGGGGACACCAGTGGTTTTCCCGGCTCATGACCGAGGTAAAGGCCTGTTAACAGGCCTTATTCTTCCTTGGCGCGGGAGACATACTCTCCCGAGCGGGTATCCACCTTGATGGCCTCACCGATCTGTACGAACAGGGGCACCCGCACCACCGCTCCGGTTTCCATGGTGGCGGGTTTGCCGCCACTGCCCGAGGTATCACCCTTCAGCCCGGGATCGGTATCGGCAATAGTCAGAATGACAAAGTTGGGCGGTTCGACAATAATGGGTGCGCCGTTCCAGAGGGTCACGGTGCAGATATCCTGCTCCTTGAGCCATTTCGTGTTTTCACCGACGGCAGCCGCATCGGCACTGTACTGTTCGAAAGAATCCGGGTCCATGAAATGCCAGAATTCACCGTCAGCGTAGAGATATTGCAGGTTGAGTTCCATAACATCCGCCGCCTCCACGGACTCACCCGATTTGAAGGTACGCTCTATAACCCGCCCGGTCTTTAGGTTACGGATCTTCACCCGATTAAATGCCTGACCTTTGCCCGGTTTGACAAATTCGTTTTCAATAATGGAGCAGGGATCCCCGTCGATCATGATCTTGAGGCCACCCTTGAACTCGTTAGTGCTGTAACTCGCCATGTCATCCTCGGAAAACAGCCAATTAAAGGCGCGTATCATACCGCGAACCGATGCTCTGTGGGAGCAGTCCCTGACCTCGGCCTTTGCCAACGCCAGGGAACTGCTGCAATACCTGCAATTGAATCCGCGGTTGGCGGACGACGCCGAATCCGCGGCTCGCAGTTTCCCTTTACGTGTCCCCCGTGGTTTTGCGGCCCTGATGGAAAAGGGCAATCCTGACGATCCGCTGCTGCTTCAGGTTTTACCCCAACCGCGGGAGCAGGAGGAGAAACCCGGATTTTCGCCGGATCCGGTGGGGGACCGGGAAGCCACCCGCAACCCCGGACTGCTGCAGAAATATCCCGGCCGGGCGCTCCTGGTCACTACCGGCGCCTGTGCCGTTCATTGCCGTTTCTGTTTCCGGCGCCATTTTCCCTACCGGGAAGCAACAACCTCTGGTCGCCAATGGTGGAACACCCTCCAGACCCTGCATTCGGATCCTGGCGTCACGGAGATCATCCTCAGCGGCGGAGATCCGTTAATGCTGCCCGACGATACTCTGCGGCAGATGATCCGGGACCTGGAGGCGATCCCCCATCTTTCACGCCTGCGAATCCATAGCCGGTTGCCGATCGTTCTCCCGGAACGTTGCACCGAAATGCTGAAAAACACCCTCAGCGACAGCCGGCTGCAGACGGTACTCGTGCTACACTGCAACCATGTCCGGGAGCTGGGGGAACGCACCGCCGCGGGACTGGCCTCACTCCGCAATTCGGGGCTGACGCTGCTGAATCAATCGGTGCTGTTGAAGGGGGTAAACGACTCCGCCGCCGCCCTTTGTGACCTGAGTGAAACCCTTTTCAAAGCCGGGGTATTGCCCTATTACCTGCATATGCTGGACCGGGTTACAGGTGCCGCGCACTTCGAGGTG
Source organism: Sedimenticolaceae bacterium (assembly GCA_050291465.1). Taxonomy (GTDB): domain Bacteria; phylum Pseudomonadota; class Gammaproteobacteria; order Chromatiales; family Chromatiaceae; genus CBFDBF01. Next base: position 56,949 of record JBNKJV010000011.1, read on the forward strand.
GGGTTAGACCAGGCAAGGCGCCTGCAGAATGAGATTCGTGAACAATTGCCCGGTTACCTCGTCCCGCGGTTCGTACTGGAGCAAACGGGGATGAAGTCCAAGCTTCCGTTGGACTGATCAGGGCCCGCCCGCGATCAGGGAGTAGAAACCGGAGCTTCCCTAAAACTCGAAATTTTCGAAAATTTCTTATTATTCCCATTACAAAATAAGCACTTATATAATAATATTGATTTTGGTTGTCACGGTTTTTGGTACATGCGCAAATCCGGGTGGCAGGCACGTGGTATTGATAGGCCCAAATACTGGCCCTAACTACCTTGAGAACATGGAAAAATTGAGGTAAACGGTAATAAATGGCTTCTAAAACCCCTCTCGGACTTTCCGTACCGGAGACAACTTACGCGCCAGACAACACCTTCTTCCTGGACCTGAAGAAGATTCAGTCCTGGGTTTCCGCGCTCCCGATGGCGAACATCGGGGAGACGTCACGACAGGTCTTTAAAACCATCGTGGAACTCAACCGACTGGATGTTCCAAATCTGAACAGGATAAAAACGGTGGAGCTGTTTCGGCAGCCCATTGCCTATATTTCCAGAAACCTGCGGAAACATTATCTTGATCTGCCTTTCCCGCTGTCCCCCAGAAACCAGAAAGTGGCGGTGCTTTGCCGAGAGTTTCACTCGGAACTTGCCAACTCCTATAAGCATGTAATCGTAAGCATCGTCAATGAAGGTCAGGAACAGACCGAGCAGAAGCTGTTGATAATCGCCATTCACCAGGCACTTTATTATCTCCTCCTCGCCCTTCGCTATTCAGCCGTTGTCTATAACCCGTATCCGGCCAACGTCTGGAAAGAGATCCACCTGCTTTACTCATTAGCCGCACGCTACAACATTGAAAAAACCGCTGTCAGGGAGAACGGCAAGAACGAGGGGGGCACATCCACTATCCTGGATCTCTATAAGCGATGCCTGCTATTCGCGATGATCCCCCCCTACCGACTGCGTCAGCGGGAGATCGAATACGTTTACCAGAGACTCCCTGAACTGGCTCTCTATCTCCAGATAATGGACCCCAAGAGCCAAAGCAACAAAGCGACACAGTTCGTCGTACCGGTCGGCTCGGACGAGCCCCCGCTGCATACCTCCCTTGATACAGCATCGCTGACCGAGATATCCCGGGTGGTGGACACCTCGCTTCTGGTCGACCACTTACAGGGCGAAATCAAAGATATTGCGGATCGGGAGCAATCCGGTAGCACGGAAAACCAGACGGATCAAATTGCCCGACTTCTATTGCAGAAAATGATTTTTTCCTTTGGCATGGCTCCGCAAAGAAAATTCGTTCGAACTTCCCTGAATTTTGAACTGGACATCGCGGTTGGTCTTTCAGCTATCCATGCCCTTATGATCGAAAATGCGAAGAGCGGGGAAGATGAAAGCGAAGGACCGATGGTACGTGAAGAAATAACCCTTACCATCACGCCACTTGATCTGCCTTTCGAAGACACGGGTTTCATCACTGACGACGCTGAGGACATCTGGTCGGGCCAGACGACAAGTCCATCTCCCTGGACACAAAGTGGCGAAGAAAAGCAGTATGAAACGTTTCACTGCAGGACATTCAACGAAAGCGCCGGCGGATATTGCATCGAACTGTCAGGCAGGGATGCACCAAAAATACGGGTAGGGGAGTTGGTGGGCATCCAATCTGCAAGCAACAAGTCCCAATTTAGCATCGGCGTTACCCGATGGATCAAGAATGTTCCCGTAGTGGGCCTGGAATTTGGAATAGAGGTAATCGCATTACATGCTTTCCCTGTTTCCGTCAGCCATACGGACAAGCCGGGCAGTATCGCCGCAAGCCAGAATGCGCTAATGCTACCCGAACAGAAGACATCTCGGCAGCCGAACAGCCTCATCGTCCCGGCGCTACCTTACCAGACAAATGACACCCTCTCGTTGGACGGCCCGGATGGAAAACAACATATTCGGCTAAGCAGCCTGCTCGAATCAACCGGTGCTTTTGCGCGATTCCAATTCATCTATATCGATCCAGGCCAGATCAAGAAACCGGAGCCGAAAAAAGAGACCGAAGACGACACCAATTTTGATAAAATCTGGGATATTCTTTGATCATGGACGCAGTTCCGATCATTGATATGGAATGGACGTGCTGTAAAAAAGTCTTCTTCAATTAAAATAACAGGTTAAATGACCCGCCTGCCGCAATTGGCGTATTTGCAATGAATGGAAAATTACGTACTGAATCAGCGATAGAGCTTCTGGTAATTGATGACTCTCCTAACGACACAGAGGTCTATGTCAGTACCCTGCGTAACTCCGGGTTAGCGATACATTTCAAGCGTGTCGACAAGGAAGAAGATTTGGTCGAGGCACTGACCAATACCGCCCTTGATACCATCCTCTACTCTATCGGAACCGCCGAGCTGGAGTCCCGGCATGTGATCCCCATGTGCCAGAAAGCGGCGGGTGACACACCCCTCATTCTCCTTTACCCGGAGAACATTAAGGATAAAAAGCCGCTGTATGACGCCATGAGCAAAGGCGCTCACGATATGATTCCTAAGAATGATCTGGAGCATATCAAGTTGGCGGTCACACGGGAGTATACCAATCTCTGTGATCGACGCGGGCTCAAGCAACTGAAATCAAAGTTGCTGGAAATGGAGGAGCGCTGCAACTCTCTGGTGGAATTCTCCCGGGATGCGATAGCTTACGTACACGAGGGAATGTACATCAATGCCAACCAGGCCTACCTGGATATGTTTGGCTATATGGAAATGGATGACATTGAAGGTTTGCCGATACTCGACATGATAGCCCCGGAGGATCTACAGATATTCAAAGACTTTCTCCGTTCGCTGGATAAATCCGAAGGAGCTTCGGAACTCGAGATTAGATGCCGCAGAAGCGACGGAAAAATATTTGATTCCAAACTGGAGTTCTCTCCTGCCAGCGTTGACGGCGAGCCCTGTACCCAGATCATTATCCGTGATCAGTCGTTAGGTAAAGAACTGGAACACAAAATGAACCTGCTCATGAAGCAGGATACACAAACCGGTCTGGCCAATCGACAATATTTCATGGAGAAGCTGGATGAAATCACGGCTTCCGAAGACACCCTGCAGCCGCCTCTTTCACTGGTTTATATCCTGATCGATGAATTCCCCAAACTGCGAAGCGCGGTCGGCGTGAATTCCGGCGATGCGATCCTGAAGGAGATTGCCGGGGTATTGAGCAGTCAGGTCAGCAAAGACGATCTGCTTGCCAGATTCGGAGACCATACTTTTGTGATCCTCTCCAAGCTGTCTCATCCCGAGGAAGCGGAACCGTTTGCGGAAGAGATCCGTGGTGCCGTTTCCGGCCATAAGTATGCGGCCGCTCCGGTTAAAACCAAGATCACCAGCAGCATCGGCATAGGTTATCTGACGGCCAATACGGTTAACAGCCAGGAACTTATCAATCAGGCTTTTAACGCATGCGAATCGGTTCGCAACGAAGGTGGCAACATGGTCCTTTCGTATGACGAAGCCGAGATGAAACCCAGTTTCACTGAACAAGTAAGTGAAGACACCCGAACCATAGGTCTTGTTAAGCAGGCTCTTGAGAAAAACCGTTTCAAGCTGCTTTATCAACCTATCGTCAGCCTCCAGGGAGATACCCGCGAAAACTATGCGGTTCTACTCAGATTATTGAACGATGACGATGAAGAGATTCTACCGGAGGACTTTCTTTCCCATGCGGAGCAGGCCTCGCTTATGTCTCAAGTCGATCGCTGGGCAATCAAGAACGCCCTGGCCGAACTGACAAAACAGCGGGCACAGGGACACAAGGTGAAATTTTTTATTAACATTTCTGGGGACGGAATTGAAGATGAGTCGCTTCTGTTATGGATCTGCGACAAACTCAGAGAAGCCAACGCCAAAGGCGCATGGCTTACCTTCCAGTTCCGCGATTCCGATCTTCGCGCCCATACGCAGGCCGCGAAGAAATTGATAGAAGGATTAAAAAAGATCCGTTGTCAGATAGCCATCGATCAGTTCGGCCTTAATCCCAAGGCCGACACCCTTCTCAAACACCTGCCCGTTGACTATGTAAAGCTTGACAGCTCTTTCACCCAGAACCTGGCCAGCAACCAGGAACTGCAGGATAAGCTGCATGAATTGCATAAGAAAGCGAAATCCTACGATATCAGCAGTGTCGCGATGGGTGTTGAAGACGCCAACAGCCTGGCTGTGCTGTGGACCGTGGGAGTCAACTATATCCAGGGTAATTTCCTGCAGAAACCGTCGGAAACCATCTCCTACGACTTCAACTCCGTCTAGCCGACTACCGCCCCGCGAGCGGGCGGCCTGATGAAGGCCCTTAGAAGGAACCGAAACACCAGCCGTCACCTCACCCTACTTGGCTGATTTAAGAATTCGCCAACCACGGAGAACACAGAGGTTCACAGAGGGGTATCACGCCGGATTTCAGCCTCCCCGTGTTTCTCTGTGTCCCCTATGGTAGATAATAATCCGGCTTGATAAGGCAGGCGGTGTCCGCAGTAACGGTGAAATCCTTTCGTGTCTCGCCAAAGGTTGCAGTTTATTAATTATTGGCAACCCCGTGGGGCACATGACCCGTGGGGACATGCTGACGCGCCGACTCGCAGTGTCCTTTCTGATCATCGAAGAAAATATCGGCACCAAAGGAGCGAAGAAATTGGCTCTTGTCCATACCTCCCAGGAAAAACGCCTCATCGATCCGTATATCCCATGCTCGTAATGTTCGGATAACCCTTTCATGGGCCGGGGCCGCGCGGGCAGTAACCAGGGCGGTACGTATGGGAGAGACATCCGGCGGCGCCGCCACCTGCATACGATGCAACGCGGAAAGAAACTCCTTGAAGGGTCCTCCGGACAGGGGCTTGCGTGCCGCCGCCTTTTCACTTGCCGAAAAGGCATCCAGACCTTCGGTCTTGAATATACGCTCAGCCTCATCGGAAAAAATAACTGCATCCCCATCAAAGGCTATACGCAGCTGCTCACCTTCTCCACGCGAAGATCCGCTGGTATTCGAGGGAAGGATAGTGGCTGCGGCTATACCGGCATCAAGCGCCTCGCTCACATCGCCCGGGTCCGCCGACAGAAAAAGATGGGCGCCCATGGCGGATACATAGCGATAGGGGCTTACCCCGCCGCAGAAAGCCGCGCGGATAATGCCTAATTGATGGTGGGCAATGGAGTTGAATATCCTCAATCCGGTATCGGCGCTGTTGCGGGAGAGCAGGATAACCTCCACCGCCGCCGATTCACCGAAATGCCTGTTGAGCGCCAACAGCTTCTCTACCAACGGGAACGCCACTCCCGGCTCGAGAATATCGTCCTCGTGCTCAATCTGGTATTTGCAGTAGGCATCGATGCCTTCCGACTCAAATACGGCATGGGAATCGTCCAGGTCGAAAAGGGCCCGGGAGGAGATCGCCACCACCAACTTCGAGGAGCCGTTTCTATCAGTCATCGGGGGTTAAACACCTGCATGTAAAAGTAGGATTCTAAGCCACCGCCCTGACGACCTCCAACCCCTGCAGACCCGGTTCCCGAAAACCGGCGGGTACCGCTCCTCATCACCTCGTCACCACCGCCCGAATAGACTTGCCCCGCAGCCTTCAGGTTTGGCCTATCTTTTGTATATTAATTAGTGTATAACGTACACTTTCTAAGGAGACCCGAGCCAAGGTGCCAGCCAGATTCTGTTACCCCTACCCCCACCCTGCGGTCACTACCGATGTCGTGGTGTTTTCCATCCGTGAGGGTCGTCTGCAGCTCCTGCTTATCCGCAGGGGCAGAGAGCCCTATCTGGGCATGTGGGCCCTTCCAGGGGGGTTCCTGAACATCAATGAAGATCTCGATCAATGCGCCATGAGGGAGCTGGAGGAGGAAACAGGCCTGAGCGGCATCTTCCTTGAACAGCTCTACACCTTCGGGCGACCGGAACGGGATCCGAGAGAACGGGTAATCAGCGTAACCTACTATGCGCTGGTCTGCTCCGAGCGCCTGCAGGCCCATGCCTCCAGCGACGCGGACCAGGTCGCATGGTTTGCCCTGGATGATCTACCCGAACTGGCTTTCGACCACCAGGAAATTATTACCCTGGCACATAACCGTCTGGTCGCCAAACTGAATTACTCTACCGTGGCCTTCCAGTTTATGCCCGAGACCTTTACTCTCAGCGAACTGCAGACCGTGTACGAAATCCTGCGCAACGAAAAACTGGACAAGCGTAATTTCCGCAAATCGATGCTGGCTCTGGGTCAGATTGAAGAAACCGGCGAACAGCGACGCACCGGCAACCACCGCCCCGCCCGCGTTTACCGGGTTAAACACCCGGACCGGGTTGAAAATTTCAGATAACCTGCTGCAATGAGAACCGTCATGACCGACTCGATATCACCTGTTACAACCGCAAGCCGCCCGATAACGATCCCGTCCCATCCGCAATGGCCGGAGCTCTCGGGGAGGGAGAAGGAGGAATTGAAGGAACGGATTAAGAAGCTTCTAAACGAGCACAATGCGGTAATGGTCGCCCACTACTACACCGATGCCGATCTCCAGGCACTGGCCGAGGAAACAGGTGGCTGCGTGGCCGACTCGCTGGAAATGGCCAGGTTCGGCTCTGAACAGGAAGCGGACACTCTGGTCGTCTGTGGTGTCCGCTTTATGGGTGAAACGGCGAAAATCCTCAATCCGGAAAAAAGAATTTTAATGCCCGACCTGAATGCCACCTGCTCCCTGGATGAAGGCTGCCCGGCCGGTGAATTTTCCGCATACTGCGACGCCCACCCGGACCATACGGTAGTGGTCTATGCAAATACCAGCGCGGAAGTTAAGGCCCGTTCCGACTGGGTGGTTACATCCGGCATAGCCCTTCCCATCATCAAACATCTCAAAGAGCGAGGAGAAAAGATCCTTTGGGCTCCCGACAAGCATCTCGGGCACTATGTACAAAAGATGACGGGCGCGGAGATGCTCTTCTGGGACGGCTCCTGCGTGGTGCATGAGGAGTTCAAGTCCGTCGCTCTGGAACGCTTGCACCGGCTTCATCCGAATGCCGCCATATTGGTCCACCCGGAGTCACCGGATAACATCATTGAACAGGCGGATGTGGTTGGCTCCACCACCGCGCTTATCAATGCCGTAACCCGCATGGACAATGAGGAGTTTATCGTGGCAACGGATGCCGGCATCTTTTATAAGATGCAACAATTGGCTCCGCAAAAAAGGCTGATCGAGGCCCCCACCGTGGGTGAAGGCGCCACTTGTGTCAGCTGTGCTCACTGCCCCTGGATGGCAATGAATTCGCTGCACAACCTGGTACAGGTGTTCGACGGGAAAAGTAATGAAATACACATTGGTATGGATCTCTGCCGCCAGGCGGTGACACCTATACGAAGAATGCTCGACTTCGCGCAGGAACACGGCATCGGTATGAAGAACAAGGGCAATGCATAGACGCCCGTCATCCTTAACGGCAGGTCAATAAGTCTTTCCAACGGCCGCATGGAGGGCCCGGTCCGTCCGCCGATAAAAGACCACAACCAGCACCAGATTAATCCATAACATCAAGGAGGAGAGTGCCAGTAACAAGCCGGCGATATGTGCAAACCATCCGCGCAGCAGCACCGCCGGCAGTAACGCCGCTAACGCGGCCAGATGGATCCATAACTGTCTTTTTGCCGCCTTATCAGGCAGTAACTGTTTCATATTCGGTACCTGCACCGTCATACACATAAACGCCAACTGCCTGTTCTGCAGGTGAAACCAGGAAAGAAACGGTACTATTTTGTAAAGCATGCCGTTGAGCAGCGATAGGGCGGAACCCAGAACCAGCCCGATACCGATTATCAGAGGCGCGGCTGTTGACTGGGCGATGGCCGGGAACATACGCGCCAGAACCCATATACCCCCGCAAACAAATACCGCTATCAGGCCGGCACGCCAGAAATACAGCGTGACATCGGAGATACGCCGCCGACGCTTCTTTTGCAGGTAAAGGGTTGCCGCAGCAAAAGAAAGCAACCCGGAAAGCGGGACCAGGAACCATCCGTCGGCAATTTCACTCCGGATATAGCCCCTCTCCGCTAGAAAGAAGAACAGGCTCCATATTATCAAAGCGATCAGCACCGCCGGTACCAGCAGGCGTCGAAGCACCCCGGGATATTCTGGTGTAACCTGGAACAGAGGTACCACCTGATAGGAAACGGCAACCACCAGCAATCCCACCCAGCCGAGCATGCCCCAGGTAAGGTGAAGATCGGTATAAAGAAACAGATGCATCCCGGGCACCCATCCGGACAGACCGCCCGCCAACATCAATCCGAGTCCGACGGTTATCGCCAAGGCGAAGACAGCCGCCCGCATTCCGGCAATAGTGGCGTTGGGCATCTTTATGCGCTGCAGAGCTATTGCCACCGCCGCTATAAATACCAGGAAACCGAACCCAAGCATTGTCGCGGCGCCTATCATCATCACTTGTGATCCGGACAGAAAACCTGTCGTCAACGCAATAGTTCCCAGGGTCAGCAGCGGATGTACCAGGTTTCCCACTAAGACCGCCCGGGGTACCGGGGAACCGGCCAGTACCGGAAGCATCTGCATCATCGCCCCACACATAACCATTGCCAGCACGCCCAGCGTATACAAATGAGTTATTGCAAGGGTGGCGGGCGCCCAACGGGATGAAAGCGCCTCCGGCCCGTATATAAAAAGTAGAACCCCACCAGCCAGGGCAAACAACGGCGCGGTAAGAAAAAAGCGGAACGGAACGGAGATGGGTGGAGCCTGTTCCAGAGAAAGATCAGCGGTAGTCAACTGCCTGTCGGGAGTTTGTGACATCAGCTGTTCAATACCGCCTGTTCCGCTATTTTGTCATCTCGCCGCCAGATGAATATCTCGAACTGTGACGGCCCTCCAGGACGGGTATGCCAGACATAGCCGGATTTCTCCAGCATGGGATAGAGAAGATGCGGTTCCCTGCGGTGAATTACCCTGACATAGTCCCCTGCCTGCAGATTCTGAATCGCGGCCAAGGTACGCTCCAGCGGTTCACAGGGCTCCAGCATGCTGACATCCAGAATATGTTCCATATCTGCAGCGATGCCGGAAATTTATAGTGAACCCATTTTCCGGATAACTGCTTCGATATCCGGGGCCAATGCCTGATCAGCCATGGGATAAAGCATCTGTTCTTCTTTCATATTATGTTGCTGCATTATGATCATCAGCGTCTCTGACAAACCGAGAAACCCTTCCCGATCCTCCCGCTCCACCGCATGGAGCATGTCCGCTAGAAGCTGACGCATCTGCGTATGTTCCATGCGCATTACTTGAGTCGGCCCTTCGGTCTTGCCGGTGCACGCCTCGAAGGCGGGAAACAACACTTCCTCCTCCATGGCGAAATGATGCCCCATGGCCTCACGAAACTCCTGGAAACGATCCGATCCCTGTTGCCAATCCGATTTGGAAACCAGCAGCTCGGCATCCGCGAATATCCCATCGCAGCGCCTGTGGTCAGTTGCCATATTCTCAGTGATAGTGCCCATGACTTTACCCTTAATACCCGGAGAGAAATGACGCCTCGAAAAGTATCGGGGGACGGGGTTATTTACCCCGAACACCCTACGGTAATTCCCGTCGATGCCCCGATTTATCCCCAGACATCCTATAACTATAATAGTGTTTTATTATATTCTTTCATATTCTTTATAATTTGACTCGGTCTTTGCTTTTTCCCCCCCCTTCACTTAATATCCGCTTTCCATAATAATAAGAATTGTTTTCTGCCGCGGGTGGAAATGAAGCAGGAGATTGAAGGGTCATTTCCCCGCACTTCTCTTTCATTTCACACCCTGATAATAAATAGACCCTCACCCAGGCGAACCGTGTGTAGAGGGCGCTGTAAACAATAAATTCGGCTGAATGGAAGTAATAGAGAGGTGATGCGTAATGGCCTACGGGAAACCGGTCTTTCTCCTGTTTCTGGTCTTTGTGGCTGGTATTATTTTCGCCGGTATCGCCAATTTGGGCATATCGGCGACCAACGACATGGAATTCTGTGGATCCTGCCACTCCATGGAAATACCCATGGAAGAGTACAAGCAATCCATACACTATCAGAACGCCTCTGGCGTACGTGCCACCTGCGCGGATTGCCATGTCCCCGATGACTTTGTTCCGAAAATGACCGCCAAAATAGTCGCCGCCAAGGATGTATGGCACGAAATCCTGGGGACTATCAGCACCAAGGAAGATTATGAGCGGTACCGCTGGGACATGGCCAACCGTGTCTGGGAGAAGATGAAATCAACTGGCTCCCGCGAATGCCGCAGCTGCCATGCTTTCGATCAGATGGACCTTTCCGCACAGTCCCGGAGCGGACGTAACCGCCATGGCAGGGCGATAGACGAAGAAAAAACCTGTATCGATTGTCATAAGGGGATAGCCCACGAAGAACCCCTTGAGCCCGACGAGGAGTACACGCAGTGAAGCGCAGGCAAACGCTCCTTTTCCTGCTTTTACTCCTGCTCTGCTTCCCGGTGCTGTCTGCCGATAGTGAAAAAGACAGAGAACTTCGCCTGGCAGCCTCCGTTGGAGACACCGCGGCAATCGAACGCCTCCTTGACGAGGGGGCGGATGTTAATTCCGCCAACGAACTCGGCATCACCGCGCTTATGATGGCCATTGAGAACAACAATATGGACGCCGTTGTAACCCTGCTCTCGCGCGGTGCCGACCTGAAAAAGAAAGCGGTTGCGGGTTGCACCGCTCTCACCTTCGCCGCCGAAAACGGTCATGAATCCATCACCGCGATGCTGCTGGAGCGAGGCGCCGATATTCACGCCCGCACGCGTTCAGGATGGGATGCTCTGTCCATCGCAGCCAAGTACGGCCTCACCGATATGGTGGAACAACTCCTGTACAAGGGCGCAAACCCCAAGGGCGCGGATAACAAGGGCCGAACCGCCCTTATGCTCGCCGCCGAATACGGGCATGCCGAAACCACCGCCCTACTGGCCAAAGGAGGCAGTGATCTGGCCGCCCGGGATAACAACGGATACACATCATTGCAGATGGCCGCGGACAAAGGCCACACCGATGTGATCGCGGTATTACTGGACAACGGCGCGGACATCAACGCCGCCGATCCGGACGGCGATTCCGCGTTAATTATCGCTGCCGGCCAGGGTCATATCGACACCGCAAAACTCTTGATCGAACGCGGAGCTGATATCAATCTACAGGATAATACCGGCCAGACCGCTTTGATGGAGGCGGCGATCATGGAAGCAGAACCGCTTATTCGACTGTTGTTGGAGAAAGGAGCTGACAAGACCCTGACAAATAAAAACGGCCAGAGTGCTCTTGACCTGGCTACACACTGTTCGAAAGAAATTAAAGAATTGCTGGAAAGCGGTTCCTGATAACAATGCAAGGATGTGCCCCGGTCATCTTATACCGGGTTTCAACACACCTGGTGGTGTGTTTTGGTACGGATGCATATGTGACAGGTTCTTTCCGTTGCCGTTGCATTTTTACGTCGGCTATTTAAGCCAGCCAAAAACCGTTAATCTGAAGGAGGTAATATGGTAACTAAAACATTAGCAAAGGCTCTGCTGATTGTCGCTGTGGCGATCGGCTCTTCAACCGCGGTTATTGCGGCTGAGGAAAAGAAACCGGAGCTGCTTACCGGCGCCAGTCCCAGCATGCTGGGTGACACCTGTGCCGGATGTCATGGAACGGATGGAGCCAGCAGTGGTCCAGCCGCCCCCAGTATCGCAGGCCTATCCAAGGACTATTTCGTGGAAACCATGCAGGGTTTCGCCAGTGATGAGATCCCTTCCACGATCATGGGCCGGATTGCCAAGGGTTACAGCGAGACTGAAATAAAGACGTTGGCCGACTATTACGGCAATAAACCCTTCGTCAAGGCCAAGCAGAGCTTCGATGTCGCGCTGGCAAAGAGAGGTGCCAAACTACACGACAAATACTGCGAGAAGTGCCATGGCGAAGGCGGACAATCCGCGGAAGACGATGCCGGGGTGCTGGCAGGTCAGTGGACCCCATACGTAGGCTGGACCCTGGCGGATTTCAAGTCCGGGGATCGTGAGGCCACGAAGAAAATGAAGAAGCAGCTCGGCAGAATGCTCGAGAGAGAAGGTAGCGCCGGTATCGACGCGCTACTCAATTATTACGCCAGCCAGCAGAAGTAACCAGGAGGATGATCAGCATGAAGATTACCCGTAGAGGATTTATTCAAACCGCTGGCGCTGCAACTGCTGTCGGCATGATCGGCATACCAGCAATCAGTCTGGGCGCGAGCAGGAAAGTGGTTGTGGTAGGGGGCGGCACCGGCGGCGCCACCGCTGCTAAATATATACGCATGGCGGACCCCACGGTGGAGGTCACCCTGATCGAGGCCAATCAAAACTACCATACCTGTTATATGAGCAACGAGGTGCTCGGTGGTGACCGCACCATTGATCAGATTCGCTTTGGATACACCGGACTAGGCAAGCATGGTGTCAATGTCGTGCACGACATGGTCACCGGCATAGATGCCAAGGCGAAAATGGTAAAAACCGCTGGCGGCAAAACCTTCAGTTACGACCGCTGTGTGGTTGCGCCCGGTATCGACTTCAAATGGGAAACCATTGAGGGCTACGATGCCAAGGTTGCTGAAGGCATTCCCCACGCCTGGAAGGCCGGGCCCCAGACCGTCACTTTGCGTAAGCAGCTGGAATCCATGAAGGATGGGGGTACGGTGGTCATCGCGCCGCCGCCCAATCCGTTCCGCTGCCCGCCGGGACCTTATGAACGCGCCAGTCAGATCGCGATGTATCTGCAGCAGCACAAACCCAAGTCCAAGGTTATCATGCTTGACCCCAAACCCAAGTTCTCCAAGCAAGGACTGTTCACGGGTGCCTGGACCAAGCTATACGGCTTTGGAACCGAGAATGCGTTGATCGAGTGGCACGGTGCCGAGGAAGAGGCCGGTGTGATCAAGGTCGATGCCGCCACCAAAACCGTATCCACGGCCTTTGGTGACACCGTTAAGGCGGATGTTCTGAACGTCATCCCGGCCCAGAAGGCAGGTAAGATCGCTTTCGATGCGGGCCTGACCGATGGCTCAGGCTGGTGCCCGGTAAACCTGGGCACCTTCGAGTCCAGCATCCACCCGGGCATCCATGTTATTGGTGACGCCAGTATCGCCACCGGTATGCCGAAGTCCGGATACGCCGCCAACTCGGAAGCCAAGGTATGTGCCGCAGCCGTCGTGGCGCTTCTGAACGGCAAGGAGCCCGGCACGCCGTCCTACGTCAATACCTGCTACTCCATCGCAGGCAAGGACTACGGTTTTTCCGTAGCGGCCGTGTATCGGCTGCAGAAGGACGGCAAGAAGATCGCCAAAGTCTCCGGCGGTCTGACGCCGGGCGATGCCTCACCAGAAGTATTTGCCCGGGAGGTACAATACGCCCACAGTTGGTATAACAACATTACCAAGGATATCTTTGGGTAAGACGGAAACGTTCGTCCGAAGGGCGAACAAACGACAGGGGCACGCCGGAAACGGCGTGCCCTTTTTAGTTCACAGTTTACAGTTCACGGTTTACAGTTGGCAGTACGAATAACGATCGGAATCCGGATTCACTCATTCTGCATCAGCTACTGATAACTGATAACTACAAAATCACGGCTTCAACGGCGTACAGTTTCGCAACACCGGCGGTCCGACGTCCCGCGCGAATTTGGGATAATCCGGATTTTTCCAGTTCATGGGCGCCAGCTCCACCGTGGTGGGGCGCAGCCTTGAGACATAATCCATTACCGCCCACTCGTCACGCCGAGTGAAACGCTCGATCTGCTTTACCATCTCTTTATCCGCATTCCGTCTGTTGCCGCCACGTATCAACTCAAACTGCCGTATCAAATAAGGAAAATGCTGGCCCTGAATGCGCGGTATATGCTTTTTGATGTCGCCCTCGCCGTTTTCGCCATGGCAATCAACACATTCCTCTTGAAAGAGCCGTTTTCCGTATTCAAGATCGTCTCCGGGGCCGACGGTATTGTAGGGGTTCATGGGAAGCGAGGAAATATAAGCTGCCACATCCGCAATTTCCTGCACACCCCCAAGAAGCTGAGGCGACGTAAAGGGGCGCATGGTCGGATTATCCCGATTGCGCGCCCTTATATCCGCCAACTGCTTGATGATTACGCTGGATAGTTGACCCGCAATCTGAGGATAACAGCCTTCCGGGGTTCCCCAACCTTCGGGGAGATGGCATACCGCGCAGGTCTTAAACACCTCTTTACCATTCTCGATATTCGGGGCAAGGTGCAGAGCCACCTCGACCTCCTCCTTCGCCTCTCCCAGGAGATCAGATCCGGAAGCCGACAACCAGAACAGGCAGCCGATCACAAAGAGAAAGATCCTTGTATCCGAGACCATCAGGGCTTCGCTTTTACCAGCCTAATCTTTGCAACAATGCGCTATCAATCTGAGAGAAACATCCTTCAGGACTCTTTACCCAAGAGCCCCTTGGATACATTGGCCTGAAATATCGCCTTATGAACATCACCCAGGCTCAACATACCCACCAGCACTCCGCCGTCTGATACCGGAATGCGCCTAAATCTGTTTCTGACCATCACCGTTGCAGCCTTTAATATATGCATATCGGGTTGTACCGTTATGACCTTTTCCGTCATAAGATCCTGAACCTTAAGATTCATGACGTCTTTGTATTTACCCACCATTTTGTCGTAATCAACCACCGCAGCCGAATCCAGGAGTTCCTCCAGGCTGGGAAACAACCGGTGCAGTACGTCTTTTTCGGCAATGAAACCTATAAGTTTTTCCCCATCCACCACAGGCAAACCGGAATATCTGAACAGGCACATCAGAGATACCACCTCGATTAAAGGGGTGTCTGCGCCCACGGTACGCGCTGACTTGGTCATAATTTCTTTTACCAGCATTTACACCTTCCTCCTCAGGATCCTTAAACTGCTATCTAATCACCCCAAAAGAACTCCCGGGGCTTACTCTTCGGCGCCTGTCCTCGCGGTTACACCAGAAAACAGAAATCCATCTATTAATCAGAACGTTAACGGATCAGGCACTAAAACAGCGTGGAAGCGCCTCCCCCCTGCAGATTCCATCGTTCCGCTGATATTTGGGGTTCCGTGGTTACTCGATCTTCTCGGCCGGACAACAGGATACCCGGCAACAAATCACATAACCAGAGAAGAATACACCAGTTCAGGCGCCCGGTTAACCAGGAATATGGGGTATTTGACGCAATATTCGGTGGGGAAACCGCTCTGTTATTCCGCTGCGGGACGGGCGGTGGTCGCCTGATCTGATACCGCCTCGGTCTTTTTCGTCTCCGGGGAATCTGAATCCCCGATGCTTTGCGTTGCCTGCGATTGCCTGAGTAATTCCTCCCGAAGCGCATTGATCCTCTTTTCCAGAGCCTGCCGCCGCGCCTCCAGTTTCCGGTTGCGCTCCCGAATGGCGTCCGCTTCCGTCCTACTGGCATCTATAGCCTGTTGCAGCTCCGAAATTTCGGCCGCGGCCTCTGCCCGGTCGCGGGAGGTCTCCTGGGAATATGCTACGGCCGACAACAAAAGCAGCAGAAGAGCCGCTCCTCTGAATGTTTTATCCAATTATTGAAACCCCCTGCCTCTGGACTATCCTGGAGTCGGCATCAACCTTACATTACCCGGCTAAAGATCAGCGGGATTCTGGAACTTCGGATCGACGACTCCGATGCCATTCATCAAACTTTAAACTGTCTAATCATAGCATCCAGACGTGCAGCCACAGAAGCGACCTCCTCGCTGGAATGGGAGGTCTGACGCGCCCCTTCCGCCGCTTTACCTGTGACCTCGTTTATGGAGACGATATTCCGATTGACTTCCTCTACCATGATACTCTGTTCCTCGGCGGCGGTCGCAATCCTGGAATTCATATCGTTGATCGAACTTACCGCAGCTGAAATCTCTTCCAGGGCACCGCCGGCGACCCGTGATTCGGCCACACTTCGGTCAGCATCTTCCTTACCCTGCCCCATGACCTGTACCGCTTCCTCCGAGGATTGTCGCAGCTGATCGATTATCTCCCGAATCTCCTTGGTGGCATCCTGGGTACGCTGGGCGAGACTCCGTACCTCATCCGCGACAACAGCGAAACCCCGCCCCTGCTCACCGGCTCGCGCCGCCTCAATGGCGGCATTCAACGCCAACAGGTTCGTCTGCTCGGCAATGGCGGTAATTGCCTCTGACACCTGCCCGATTCTGCCGGTGCCGTCTGCCAACTGTCGAACCACACCGCTGGCATTCTCAATCCTGTCCGCCAGAAGGGCAATATCGTCCACCACGCTCGTCACCACTTCCTGCCCATTGGAGGCGCTTGACAACGCCTTACGGGCAGCCTCTTCCGCCTGAGAAGCGCTTGCGGCGACATCCTGGGCGGCACTGGAAAGTTCGCCGATAGCCAGGGTTAACTGGCGGGTCTGGTTCTCCTGCTCCGCGATACCGACCTCGGACCGCTCCGCGACGTTTGCCAGATCCTTGGCATGTTCCAACAGGCCGTCCATATTCGCAGTCAGTTCCTGAATCGTGGGCTGGAACCTGCCCAACATGCTGTTGAAGGAGGTTGCCACATTCCCGAACTCATCGTTCACCGTGATATCCACGCGCGGCCGCAGATCGACGTTCGCTTCCACCTCTTCCACCACATTCCGAAGCACTGACAGCGGCCTGACGACGATAATCCGAAGCAGCTGGTTCAACAGCAGCAGGCCAACTACGAAGATTGCAGCATTTATCAGCGCGCCGGCCCAGAGGTCTTTTTCCACTGCCTCGTCCCATTTCTGCAGCGAGTATCTGAGACGGACGGCGCCCAGAACCGTTCCTTCCTTAACCTGATGGCAGGTCAGACAGTTGGTGCCGTTATAATTGGTCTGGGCCTTGAAGGGCCGGACAATATTCAATATCCGATGGCCATCCTCCTCATCCAGACTCAGTACTTCTTCGCCGCTCAGCCCCTTGTTGTCCATTTCATCCACGGGTTTCTCGTGTTCCAGCCCGGGACCGTACATCTTGGACACTGCACCGCCACGCAGCATTCTGATCTCCAGCACCTCGTCCCGGCCTTCAATCTTCTCCCGCAGGATATTCCGGCTGGACATGGTGCCGGTAAACATCATGGTATTCATGCTGTCGAAGTAGCTGTTTATAAGATCCCCCGCCTGGGCCTCCGCCGACAACAATACTCGATCTTTCTCCGCACTTGCCATATGGAGGGTAATCAGGAGCACGGCGAGTAAGAATACTGCCGCCACTGCCGAGAGGATTTTTATTTGCACCGAAATTACGCGGGGCTTTTTTTCAGACATGGCCTTCTATCACCTTGATTTTAATGGGTGCCTTTATCAGGGATATTGTCGGCGGGCGGGGAAAAAACTTTAACCGGAATACCCGCGGGGAATATACCACAACGAACCGATTACCGATTGCGTAACCCGCTAATTCAACAGAGAATATCGCCCTGGTAACATGGGATCCGGAGTGCGTGATCTTAATGCCTGACAGGCCACCTTCGTTGGAGCCCGGCCATACTTCATGAATCATTCAGAATCCTACGCTGCGAAATTCGCCCTGATCTCGGAACAGACCCCGTTCAGCCGTCTGCCGGAAGAGCAGCGGTCTTTTTTGCGGCAACAGGCGTACCGCTTCCACTTCACCCTCCAGGATCTGAGGAAACTGACGGAGATGGCCTTGGACCTCAATATGTGGGGGGAAGGATCCATCATCGAATTATGGCCTTCTCCGGCAGATTCGGGCGAGACCGGACGGGATGCCAAAAAACGGGTGCTGAAAGACGTTTCCGCCTGCTGGGAGAGAAAGCGATCTGAAGCAAACCACTATACAGAGGCCGCCCACGGGGAACCGCAGGAAAAACCGTCAGCCGAGGCCGTTCTGCGGTCCAAAGACGGCCTGGGGCTTGGCTACTGTCCGGTAGCATCGGTAAAAACCCGTTGCTGCAACCTGATGACCCTGGATGCGGTGGAAAATTGCGGTTACGGCTGCAGCTACTGCAGTATCCAGTCTTTCTTCGGTGATAATCGGGTCTTTTTCGATGATCGTTTCGGCGAAAAACTGGGCGCTCTGAAGCTGGACCCGAACCGGATCTACCATATCGGGACCGGCCAATCCTCCGACTCCCTTATGTGGGGGAACAGCCACGGCGTACTGGATACATTGATCGAATTCGCCCGTGACCACCCCAACGTCATCCTGGAGCTGAAGACAAAATCCGGCAACATTGCCCATCTCAGCAAGGCCGATCCGCCGCGCAATCTCATCTGCACCTGGTCACTCAATACGCCGACCATCATTCGGAATGAGGAGAAGGGAACCGCATCTCTGGAGAAACGCCTCGCGGCCGCCAGGGCGCTGGCGGACAAAGGCGTGATTATCGGCTTCCACTTTCACCCCATCGTGCATTATGCCGGATGGAAACAGGACTACGCCGGAGTGGTGAAATCGGTACAGGATACTTTTAACCCTGCCGAGGTGGCGATGATTTCCCTCGGCACCCTGACCTATACCAAGCCGGTGATAAAGATGATACGGGAGAGCCAGCTCCGGAGTAAGATACTTAAAATGGGGTTGACGGAAAGCGATGGAAAATTCTCCTACCCCGAACAACTCAAACTGGAACTTTTCTCCCACGTTTATCACTGCTTTGACAGCAGCTGGCATGACGGCGCTTTCTTTTATCTCTGCATGGAAAACAACAAGTACTGGAAACCGGTTTTCGGCTTTGAGTACTCATCCAATACGGAGTTTGAACAGGCCATGATAAAAGACTATATGCGCAAGACCGGACGATCCTAACCCGCCCCCTATGCGCCAATCCTCCAGCCGGAGACAGGTTCTGGCGGTACAAGCAAGGAATCCGGGATAGACTATTCTTACCAATGAGGATATATCGGAAAAGGCCTTCGAATTATGCCTGCACAACTGTTTGATATCTACTTCTCCGGCAAGATCCTGAACGACCAGGATCTTGCCGAGGTCCAGGAACGCATCCGCCGGCTGTTTAATGCCGACGAGGAGAAGTTGGAACGCCTGTTCTCCGGTGTGCCGGTAAAAATAAAGGGGGGCGTGGATGAGGAAGAGGCCTCCCGATACCGGGTGGCTTTCCGCGACGCAGGAGCCCTGGTGGATATAAAGCTGGCGGAAACTACAGCGACCGCAAATCCTTCCGCCCAAGCCGCCGTTGAATCCGATACCCGGAAAAAGGGAAAGGATGACGACACCCTGACGCTGTTACCTCCGAATACAGGAAGCCTCATTGACTGCGCAACCGAGATAGAGCCGCAGAAAATCCCCGATATCAGTCACCTGGCTCTGGATCCGGAAGGAACAATAATCGACGAATCGGAGGAAGCCCAACCGGCAGAGATCGACACCGGCGGTCTGACCGTCAATCCCGCCCAGAGCGGCACCCTGGAGGACTGCCGGCAACCAGTAGAACCGTACCCGATCCCTGATATCAGCAATCTGCAGATAGAACAGCCGGAAGAAGAGAAACCCCACTAACGCTTTCCGCCGACCCGGAAATTCCTTATTTTAATATTGTCATCTCGACCACAGGGAGGGGTCCTTGCCCAAGGCAACTGCGAGGGATCTTATGGCGATCCCTCACTGGCGTTCAAGACGCTTACGCGGATTTCTCGCTGCGCTCAAAATAACATTTGATCAGAGATTTCCTGAAATTCATCCGGCATTCCGATCCGCTTCCTCAGGACCATTGATCGTCCCCTCCGGTCCCGCCTGTTTTTCGTCGTCGCCTTCCATTTCATCATCCCCTTCGACAGGCTCAACCGTCTTCGCCATGCGCTTGGCGAAATAGTAAATCCGCTTCAGCTTTTCGACGATATCGATCTCAATGGTGTATGTCGGGATACGTTTCGGCTCCTCCACCACCAGGCGCGCCGCCTGATGTGTCGCCGCGGAATCCGCCAGTGCGGAAATCTCCTTCTTCATGGATATCACCGCCTGCGCCGCCTCTACGTTGTGCTGCGAAACCGCTTGTACGGCCACGCGGAACGCCTTTTTCACAACCTTATGGAACCCCACAAGCAGCTCGCGAGTCGGCATGCTTATCGATACCCCCGCATCTATACGACTGATCCCGAGGGAAACAAGGTTGGTTTCTATGATGTCCCCGATATTTTCGATATCCCCGGCCGCTTCCATCAGCTTCAGAAACTCCCTGGTCTGGTGGTCGGTCAACGACTGCCTGCTGATCTTTCCCAGGTATTCCACGATCTGTTCGTAGAGGATATCAACCTCATCATCCAGGTCCTTTATCTCCCTCAGCGTCACCTTATTACCGGTAAGAATGGCCGGCATAATCTGATTCAGCATATCGTCAACCCGTTCTCCCATATGCAGCATTTCCAACCGTACGCGATCAATAGCAAGTGAAGGCGTGGTCAATAACTCCTTGTCAAGATACTTGGCACTTACCGCAAGACCAATCTCCTCCAACGGAATGTCCGGCACTAATGTTTCAACCAGGCGCGCGATGTAGGTGGTAAACCAGATAAAGACAAACGTATTCGCAACATTAAAAATGGTATGGGCGTTGGCGATCTGCCTCGGGGTTTCCGCCCCCAGTCGTTCGATACCCGTAAGTTCCGGATGAGAAGGAGAGAGCCAGGCTACCAGTTGTGCCAGCTGATCGATAAACATCACCCAGAGCAGCACACCGGCAACATTGAAAATAACATGCACCAGCCCCGCCCGCACCGCCTCCCGCGGCTTGCCTATGGAGGCCAGCATAGCGGTTACACAGGTGCCGATGTTGGCGCCAAAGGCCAGGGCGATACCCGCCGGCAGGGTAATAAAACCCTGACCCGCCATTACGATAACGATAGCGGTCGTCGCCGAGGAGGACTGAATCAGCCCGGTAAACACCGCGGCAATCGCGATCCCGATCAGGGGATTCTCCATGCGTATCATCAGGTCCAGAAACGGCTGGTAGCTGCGCAGAGGCTCCATGGCATCACTCATAACACTCATACCAAAGAACACCAGGCCCAGCCCCATGAGCATTGTTCCATACTGCTTTATCCTCTCCCCCCTGGAAAGAAACATCATGCTGAAACCGGCGCCTATCATGAGCAACGCCCCTTTGGTTACCTTAAAGGCGACGATCTGAGCGGTTATGGTAGTACCGATATTGGCCCCCATAATGATTCCCACAGACTGGGACAAGGACATCAGCCCGGCCGTGATGAAACCCACCACCAGGACCGTGGTTACGGAAGAGGATTGAATAACTGCGGTAACCAGGGCGCCGGTCGCCGCCCCCATAATCCGGTTGGCCGTAAGCCTGGCAAGGATCATCTTCATCCGTTCCCCGGCAACCGCCTTGAGTGCTTCCGCCAGTTGCTCCATACCGAACAGAAACAGGGCCAGCCCGCCGAACATCTTCATACCCATTACACTCCACTCAATGGGTATATTCGTAGTGGAATCCGCCGGCACCGGCGAAGCCATCAGCAGCGCGGGCACCCCCACGATCAATAACAGCAAATACCGGGTCGCCCTATTGAACGTCCGGAGTCCGCCGAGCGGCAACGTACCGCCACCTTTACTCAACATCACCCTCCGACTTGACTATGGTCACAGGCACCGGACAAAGCTGCGCGACACGTTCCGCCTTTGATCCCAGCACCATATGCTGAAACCCGCTTCGACCCTGGCTGCCCATCACCACCATGCGCGCATCTATCTTTTCCGCCACTTCCAGGATTCTGGTGACAGGCAAGCCTACAACTATCATGGTGTCCGGTTTTTTGAGCTGTTTACAGTCGGGGTTATCACTGGCGACTCTCTTCAGGAAGGCATTAAACATCTCGGCCGCGGCATCTTCTATTCGTAAGAGATGCTTCTTCTTAGTGACCCGGGTGTAATAACCCGGCATATCCTCAGGATCATGGACCACATGCAGTATTACCAGAGGCGCATCCATGTATTCCGCCAATCTGCAAGCCTCCATCAAAGCCGCTTCCGAGTGCCTGGAGAAATCCACCGGCACCAGCAGCGGCTGCTTTTTCTGTTCTACCGCCATAGTCTATTCCTGAAATCCTTTACTCCAAGAATAGTCCGTCCGGAAGCAGTTAAAAGCCCCATGGGCCTGTTAACAAGGTTTTAGAAGACGGTTTTTTCGTCCTTGTGGTGTCAGGGCAACATAAAACCGCGAATCATAAAATACAGCAGCGCCGCCATGATTCCTGAAACGGGTACGGTAACAACCCAAGCCGCGGCAATCCTCAACAGTGCGGATCGTTTTACCAGTTCGTGGCGATAGACCTTGCGTAATCCTTTTCGCTCTTTCTTAGTCAAATGAGCTTTCGCGGAATCCTCCTTCAGTTGCTGCAACATAATGCCCTTCTCGGCAATAGAAGCCTTCTTGAACTCAATAAGAAATTCCTCAATCACAGCTTCATCCTGATCCTGGTGGTGGTGCTTTATCTCCTCAATCATCTTGGCATAGCTGGTCTTGAGATATTCCCGCAGGAAACCAACCCCGAACACACCTCCTACAGCGATATGCGTGGAGCTGACCGGCAGCCCGAGCTGGCTCGCAATAATCACGGTAATGGCAGCGGCCATGGCAATACAGAATGATCGCATCTGGTCCAGTTCGGTAATCTCGGATCCGACCGTTCGAATCAGCTTTGGCCCATATAACGCCAACCCTATGGCGATACCCAACGCACCTACCATCATGACCCAGAGAGGTATGGAAGCTTTATTCGCCACAACCCCGCTCAGGATAGCTTCGTTGATGGCGGCAAGAGGACCCACCGCATTGGCGACATCGTTTGCGCCGTGGGCAAAACTAAGCAGTGCGGCGGCAAATACGAGGGGAACGGTAAAAAGCCGATTGATACTGTGTTTGTCGTTCGTAAGCCGCCCTGCCACTTTTGCGATTAGCGGCCGTACTATGAAATAGACCATGGCCGCGACCGCCAACCCGATGAACACCGAGGACCAGAAATCCACCTTCCAGACCTGCTTCAGGCCTTTTAGGATCAGGTAGGTGCCAAATGCCCACGCCATGACCGCCACCAGCAGCGGCACCATCCGCTTGGCGGCGGCTATCATGTCGCTCCGGTAGGTAATGGTACGCTTTATCAAATACAGAAAAGCCGCCGCTATCAGGCCACCCAGAACCGGCGAGATCACCCAACTGGATACGATCGCACCCATTTTGTCCCAATTTGCGGCACCCCAGCCACCGGCTGCCACTCCGGCACCCAGCACACCGCCAACGATAGAGTGGGTAGTGGAAACCGGTGCCCCTAACGCAGTGGCGATATTCAACCAGATGGCACCGGCGAGGAGAGCGGCCATCATCAACCAGATAAACGAATCGGCGCCGGAGATATTTACCGGATCGATAATCCCTTTCTTGATAGTACCCACCACATCGCCTCCGGCAATCAACGCGCCTGATGCCTCGAAGATCGCGGCGATGATAATAGCTCCCACCAGAGTGAGGGCCTTGGAGCCGACCGCCGGCCCAACATTATTGGCGACGTCGTTGGCACCGATATTCATTGCCATATACCCGCCGATCATCGCCGCAACGACGAGCAGAATACTCCCCTGATCACCATCACCCCGCATAACAGCAAACAGCATGACACCGACGACAAAGAGCATGGCAATGCCGATCCTGAACAGTTCTCGTCTACTGAAACTGGTTGCGTCCTCTATTTGACTGATATTTTTAAGTTCCACGTACTATTCCACCTTGATTGATGCGACATCTTTCCTGAACAGGACGGCAATCCGCCTGTGTAGAAAACAGTTATAACAATATCGATTTAAACAGGAGCCATCACGCCCGGATTGTTGCCAACCCAAAGAAGGACGCTGAGGCCCTTATTAGAAGTAAAACAACGAAGTGCTCCCCTTTCTATCTATTCCCGCGAAATTCACTCCTTCAGTACAAAAGGGGAAATTCGTTTCGCTTGAACTGATGCAGCGCATCCATGGCATCCAGGGTACTGACCAACAACCCCGTGGACAAAATCCTCCCCAGCCCCCCCTGTATACATCCGGTCTCACTGAACACGGAACAGGAATCCCGTCTACCTTGCGGATGATAAAGCACTGCTGGAACGGGGTCACCGCAATGCCCGCCCGCGCTGGAATCGGTCGAATGGTCACCTGTTACCGTGATGACCATATCTTCCTGCAACAGCGGCTCCAGCTCCGAATCAATCCGTTCGAGCATTCTCATTTTTTCTTCCGGTCTTTTATCATGTGCGGAAATATCCGGACCCTTTATATGGAGAAACACCAGATCATGTTGCGACAGCATCTCCAGGGCGGCCGCAACCTTGGCCCTTAAGTCGGTATCCGGAAGCGCGGAAAAGGAGGGGTCACTCCTGCGGGTGTAGCCGAAGATCTGCGCCAAACCGAGTACGGTTCCCTCACCCGCCACAACCGCCGTCTTGACGCGATAATGGTTAACGATGGAGCTCAGTTGCTCCAGTTTGCCCGCTCCGCGGGTTATAATCCCGTTAGCAACAGGCAATCCCTGCTGTCGACGAATCCCGTTCAGTTCCGCCTCGCTAAGACGCTCAAAGGCGATTTCCAAAAACCGGTTGATCGCTTGCGCCGTCAGCTGCGCCTGCTCGTCCTCCGACGCAAACGCCTGACACTCCAACACCGGCGTGGGCAACGACGTGGTACCTGGATCGGTATCGGTAATTGCCGCTGACAGGTTATATCCGGTCAGCTGTAATACCGCCCGATGCTGGGTGGCAGGGAACAGGGAACAGCAAACGCCGTTCCCGACCTCAACACCCCGTAGCAGTGCGGCCAGCTCCTCTGTCCCTTGGCTGATACGTCCCGCCCTTCTATCGATTACCTGCACTCGCCCACCACTCTCCTCAAGGGTGGCGAAATTACAGCGAATCGCCACATCTCCGGGCTGCAGGGGCACACCAATGCCCGCCGCTTCTACCGGCCCCCTGGCCAGCAGCCGCACCTGCTGCATCGGAAGTCCCATCAGCAACGCGGTCCCGGTATGGGTCCCCACCACGACCCCTGGAAACAGGGGGTCCATTAAACCGCACAGCCCCTTCTCCACCAACCGGTCCAGGTGTGGGGTTTGCGCCGCTTCCAGCGGTGTCAGGCCATTCAGTTGCGGACAGGGACGATCGCCGAGCCCGTCCAGAATAATGAACAGTCCCTTACGCAGTGGCGTCAATTCGAATCCCCCCGGAAACCGGCGGCGAGTGAAGCCTATCGCCCATATCAGGATATCCCCCCCGTATCCTCATCCTCGAGCCGGTCAATGATAGTGCTCATCACCTCCCGCATTGCGGCCTCTTTGTTATCATTGAGAATAATAGGCACCCCCGCCTTATCCGCCTCCGACAACAGGAAAGACTGCAGGCGCCAGATACAGTCGAAATGTTTCAGGTACCGCTTGCTGCGACGGTCCGGCGCATGCCCGCTTCTGCCTTTCAGGCGACTGCGCAATTCATCCGGGTTTAGAACGCCCAGCATGATCGGGACGATCACCGCGTCCTCCAGCGGGGGCAGCTTTTTCAACAAGGGCGGGTAGATATGAACACCCTCCAGTATGAGGGAAACCCTCTCCGTCAGCGCCCTCTGAACCGCTCCTTCACAGGCCACGGAGAGGATATCCGCCTGGGTCTGGTAGCCGCTGGCCACCATCTCGTCCGGCCCAGGCTGGTGCGTCCCGCCCTGGGGCAACACCTCCCAGGCCCGGAAGGAAGAGGTGTGCAGCGCCGGCAACAGACGCTCAGGCATCATCATACGCATGACTTCCCGCAGCATGTCGGTGGACTGGATACGCACGATATCGAGCCGGTGGGCCAATTCGGTGGAAATGGTGCTTTTACCACAGCCCGCGGTTCCCCCGACTAACACCAGAAGCGGTCTGTTACTGTGAAAAAAGCGGCTCCATTTGAGGTAGCGCTGAACCGCCGTGGCATCAATCCTCTTTTCAAGATATTGACTGGTGATGTCGCGCAGCTCCCGGGAAGGGATTTCGCTGATTCCCGTCCTCAGCAGATGTTCATAAACATCGGCGGTAACGGCGGCGGACTCCTCGGAGGAGAGGCAACAGGGCTCAAGAAAATGCTGGTGTTGCGCCCTGGAGAACGGGGTACGCCTGCCGTTCTCGTACTCCACGTAAACGGGTGCCGGAGATGCGGCGTAGGTGAGATAGCGCTGCGCCGCCTCATTCCCGTAACGAATACGCAGGTGCTCCCCAACCATGGCCCGCAGATCCGTTCCCAGAATCTCCCGGTCCTCTTCCGATCCGGAGAGCTCCGAGCGCACATCCGAGGCGACGCGATAGGCGTCGTCAAAGGCGAAACCCGCCGCCTGCAGAGAACGGGTGAGAATACCGCGCAGAAACGGCACAGCCCGGGCCCCGGCCACCTCTCTGATAAGTATTTTCCCCATAAAAATACCGTTGATTTTGTATATATCTTATTGAATATAGTAAATATTTTTACTTGTTACGATCATCGCGGCATTTGTCATGAAAGTGTCACAATACCTGCGTAATCTTCTCCGCGACTCAATCGAACACAGACGAAGAAATCCTGTCAGGAGGAAAACATGTCGAAAAAAATGGCTATCGCCGTCACACTAACACTTTCCGCCGCTCTGCTTCCGGCTCTTGGAACAGCCGCCACGGTAATCCAGAACAAGGGGTCTGACACCCTGGTCAATGTAGCCCAGGCCTGGGCAGAAGCCTACCAGAAAGTGAATCCCGATGTCGCTGTCGCCGTCTCAGGGGGTGGTTCGGGGACCGGCATTGCGGCCATGATCAACGGAACGGTGGATATCGCCAATGCCAGCCGCAAGATGAAGAGCAAAGAGGTGGACCTGGCTGAGAGCCACGGACAGGAGCCCGTTGAACACGTGGTGGGTTACGATGCCCTGGCGGTGTTCATTCATCAGGATAATCCCGCCAATACCCTGTCGGAGGCACAGCTGGCGGATATTTACGGTCGCCGGGGTAAGGCGAGAAACTGGTCGGATCTCGGCATCACGGTCCCAGGCTGCAAAGACGGAGAAATCGTCGTGGTGAGTCGCCAAAACAACTCCGGGACCTACGCCTATTTTAAACAGGCGATTCTGGGCAAAAAGGGTAAATACCGCCAGGGCACCCTCGATATGCACGGGTCAAAGGACGTGGTGGACCTGGTGGAAAAGACACCCTGCGCCATAGGTTACAGCGGACTGGCTTACGCTACCGATCACGTCAAGATGGTTTGCGTCTCCAAGGACGGGAAACCCTGCATCAATCCGAGCGTAACGACGGCCAGCGATGGAAGCTACCCCATTGCCCGCCCTCTTTTCATGTACACCAACGGCAAACCCGAGGGCGATATCAAGGCCTACATGGACTGGATCATGAGTGACCAGGGCCAGTGCATTATCCTGGGGAAAGGATACGCCCCGGTACGGGCGGTCACCTGCCAATAGGACCCATCCGTCAGGGCCGGGGACCGGTTTCTGCATCCCCGCCCTCGGCCCTTGTGGCAGAATAATAGAGAAGATCACTACCCAAGTAGCCTGAATAACAGCAACTTTAAGACAGAGGATCCACTTCCATGGCACTTTACGAAAAACGCCTGCAGGACGACATGGAGCATATCCGGGAACAGATCCGAGTTATGGGTGACCGGGTGGAAAAGGCCCTTAACAACGCCATCCATGCCCTGCTGACGGAAAACTATAAACTGGCGAATGATACCGTTCTTGCAGACTACCCCATAAATCGCCAGATGCGGGAGATCGATCGTTTATGCCACGGCTTCATCGCCCGGCATCTGCCAAGCGCCGGTCATCTACGCCGTATTTCCTCGATAATCCGCATCAATATCGAACTGGAGCGGATAGGCGACTACGCCGTAACAGTAAGCCGCGAGGCGCTGCAGATGGACGGTCCGCTGAAAGGTCTTATGGCCCACGAGGTTGAATCCATAGCCAATGAGGCTAAACAGATCCTGCACCAGGCTCTCACGGCCTTTTATGACGAAAACGTGGATATGGCCCGGGCTACCATGCAGATGCCGGCAAATCTGCAATATGTGCTGGACGGCATCTACACCAGTCTTATGAGCGGCGAATATACCCGCAATAACAAGGAGATGTTCGCTATCTCCGTGGTACTCTCCCAGCTGAAGCGGGTTGCGGACCAGGCGAAGAACATATGCGAAGAGGCGATCTTCGCCCTGACCGGCGAGACCAAGGCGAAAAAGGTCTACAACGTCCTGTTCGTGGACGAGGAGAACGCCTCCCTGAGCCAGATGGCGGAGGCGATCGCCAGGAAAAACTACCCCAATAGCGGCTTTTATCGCAGTGCGGGTAAAGAACCGGCCGTATCGATCGACCGGGAAATGGCGCAATTTCTCGACCGCTACGGACTCGATCTCTCCGCCCGCTCCCCCATTCCACTGGAGCTGACCCCGCAGGAACTGGCCAACTTCCATGTGATCGTCAGTCTCCAGGGGCCGACACAGAGTTATGTATCATCCATACCGTTTCATACCACCTACCTGGAGTGGGATGTAGGCCACCCACCCTGTGACCTCGGGGAGCAGGACACAAACGAACGTTACGAGGAGATCTACCGGGAACTCTCCTACCAGATCAAGGAGCTGATGGAGCTTCTGCGTGGGGAAGGGGCGAACTGAAATGGCGCAACAGTCCCTGGGGCGCTCCCCCGGAGAACATGACTTTGACCGGCGGGACCTGGACTGGTTTATAGACAGGTTGGTGCAGATCCTTGTCTTCCTCGGCGGCATCTCCGCCATCATCTTCATCATCGGCATCTTTGTATTTATCACCAAGGAGGGCATGGGGTTTGCGCTCGACAGCCTGGACCTCAATGAGTTCTTCACCTCCCAATACTGGGAACCCAGCGATGAAGATGCACCAGAGTACGGAATTCTCGCTCTCATCGCCGGCACCGCCAGTGTTACCGGCTTCGCCATGCTGATCGCCATCCCCTTCTCCCTCGGCGCGGCTATCTATATCGGTGAATTCGCCAAGGGCAAGGTACGCGAATACCTGAAGGTACTGGTGGAGCTGCTGGCGGCCATACCTTCGGTGGTATGGGGGTTCATCGGCCTTTCCATCATGAATCCGTTGATCATCCGAACCTTTGATGTCCCGGTCGGGCTCAATGTCCTCAACGCCGGCATCATCCTGGGACTGATGGCCGCCCCGATCATGACCTCCATCGCCGAGGACGCCCTGAAGGCGGTTCCGGATCGCTACCGGGAAGCGGCGGAGGCCATGGGCGCGACCCGCTGGCAGGTGATCTTCAAGGTGGTCTTCCCGGCGGCCAAGAACGGGCTGCTGGGAGCGGTATTGCTCGGGGTGGGACGCGGATTCGGTGAAACCATGGCGGTACTCATGGCCACCGGCCACTCGGTAAACCTTCCCACCAGCGTTTTCGACTCGGTGCGGGCATTGACCGCCACCATCGCCGCCGAGCTCGGTGAAACCGCGGTCGGATCCGATCACTACGGCGCGTTGTTTACTATCGGGATCTTTCTTTTCGTAATCACGTTCCTGATCAACCTTACCGCCGACCTCATCGTGCGCGGTATCCGGAAAGGGTAACTACTCAGGTTGCCACAGAGACACAGAGGACACGGAGATTGCTATTTGCGGGCGGTAGATATTATGAAACGCGCAACTGAACCAAACGTTACTCTTTTCTCCCATACAACATGGGATCCACATTGCATTTTCTCTGTGGTCTCCGTGTCTCCGTGGCATCAATTTAAAGGCTGATCCTATGTTTGCCTCCACAGAACTGAATATCAGAAACCGGCGGGTGGAGAAGCTGTTCCGCATCCTGTTTCTGCTCATGACCCTGCTGCTCATCACGCCGGTGGTGATTATCCTGGCCACGCTCATCTATAAGGGCAGCCCCGCTCTCTCCATCGACTTTCTGTTCACCAAGCCCACCGACGGCATGACGGCGGGGGGCATCTTCCCGGCGCTGCTGGGTACCGTGTGGCTGGTTTCGGTGGCACTGCTGGCGTCCGTGCCCCTGGGGGTGGCCGCCGCCATCTATCTGAGCGAATACGCCCCCGACAACTGGTTTACCCGCATGATCAACCTGGCCATCATCAACCTGGCCGGGGTCCCCTCCATCGTTCACGCCCTGTTCGGGGTAGGTGCGTTCGTTATCTTTTTCGAGTTCGGCACCAGCATCCTTGCCGCCAGTCTGACCCTGGCAATCATGACCCTGCCGGTGGTGATCGTCGCCACCAAGGAGTCCCTGCAGGCGGTTCCACAGGCATTCCGTGAGGCGTGCTGGAACATGGGCGCCACCCGCTGGCAGACCATACGTAGGGTGGTGCTTCCCAATGCCGTCAGCGGCATCCTGACCGGCGTCATCCTGGAGGTGTCGCGCACCGCCGGTGAAACGGCACCCATCATGTTTACCGGCGCGGCTTTTTTTCTTCCCATGCTGCCGCAGGGGGTTTTCGACCAGACCATGGCCCTTTCCCTACATCTGTTCGTGGTCTCCACTCAGGTTCCCGGGGTACCGGAATACCTCCCCTATGGCGTCGCCCTGGTTCTCATCGGCATGGTGCTGTTGATGAACAGCATATCCATCGCCTTCCGGATGCATCTGCGGGGTAAAAAGAAATGGTAACCGGCCCGACAGTCGCAGCCGCCGCAATCGAACCGATGGAACCCCCGGTAAAGATCGGTGTTCGTGGATTGAGCATCCATTTCGGCACCCATTGCGCGCTCTCCGAGGTGAACCTGGACATCAGAGAAAATGAGATCTTCGGCATCATCGGACCGGCCAACGCAGGCAAGACATCGTTTCTCAAATCTCTTAACCGTATGGATCTGTTCGACAGCGATATGCGGGTACAGGGGGATATCACCTTCAACGGCCATGATATCCACAAGCTGCGCAACGTCTACGCCCTGCGTCGCCGTATCGGGGTGGTATTTCCCCTGCCGGTGGGTCTGCCCCTCACCATCTATGAAAACGTGGCTCTTGCTCCACGCCTGGCCGGAATCGCCGACAAGGCGGAACTGGATCAGATCGTGGAACGCTGTCTGACACGGGCGGCGCTATGGGATGAAGTGAAGGACCGGCTCGACTCACTGGGCAGTCTGCTGTCCGGCGGTCAACAGCAGCGGCTGACCATCGCCCGCGCCCTCTCGCAGGAACCGGAAGTACTTATGCTGGATGAGTTCTCCATCGCCGTCGATCCGGTCACCACCATGCGTATCGAGGACGTGCTCAAAACACTGCGTAACGACATGACCATTATCCTGGTTACCAACCTGGTGCAACAGGCACGGCGTCTGGCGGACCGCACCGCGTTCTTTCTGGAAGGCTCATGCCTAGAAGTCGCCGATACCGAGGAGTTATTCACCGGCGAAGTGCGGGATCAACGCACCCGGGATTATGTGGAGGGGAGGTTTGGGTGAGGAACGACCGAAGGTCCAGCGGACCTTCGCAGCGTTCCGAACGCCCGGCAGGGATGCCGGGCCGGACCGCAGCCACAGGGACGTGTCCAGGCACCCTGGTTCCGTTAAAACCGGACCTATGAGTCAAGCAATAAGCGAGGAAAATCAGACATACGCCCGGAAACAAGGAACCTCATGCAACTCCGTGTACTCTGTGCCCTCCGTGGTAATAACCCGATGACGAATCAGCAATGAGTAAGAAACAGCAGACATACGCCATCCAGACCAGAAAACTGAATCTCTGGTACGGAACTTTTCAGGCCCTCTACGATATCGACCTGAATATTCGTGAGGGCAGGATCACCTCCCTTATCGGTCCTTCCGGCTGCGGTAAATCCACATTTTTGCGCAGTGTCAATCGCATCAACGAGCGTCTCGGCTACGTGCGTATCGACGGCAGTGTCGAAGTCTTCGGCAGCGATATCTATGCCCCCGATGTGGAACTGGTTCAGGTCCGCAAACAGATTGGAATGGTCTTTCAGCGACCCAATCCTCTGCCCATATCGATCCGCGAAAACGTCTTGTTCGGCCATGAACTGCACAACAGAGGTAAGCGATTCACCAAAGCGGAAAAACAGGAAATCCTGGAGGACGCGCTGCAGCAGGTGCTGTTATGGGATAAAGTGAAAGACCGTTTGGATATCAGGGCGACAGAGCTTTCCCTCGAAGAGCAGCAGAAGCTATGCATTGCCAGGCTACTGCCGGTCAAGCCACGCCTGTTGCTGATGGACGAACCCTGCTCCGCTCTGGACCCGAAAGGCACCGAGGCAGTGGAGGAACTGATATGGGAACTGCGCGGCAAATACACCATTCTTATCGTTACCCACAACATGGCCCAGGCCCGTCGCGCCAGTGAGGAGTGTATTTTCATGCTGATGGGCAAGGTGATGGAGCACCGTGCCACGGAAGAGATGTTCGTTACGCCGCAAAAGAAAGAGACCGCCGACTATATCGAAGGAAGATATGGTTAGCGTTTGTTGCCACGGAGGCACAGAGCTCGCGAAGAACTACAACAGGCTGTCAGGCCGGGTCTTTCAATACCTTTTCGTAACCGTCCTCCGGAGTTATGCTACAAAGACATTTTGTCCTCTGTGAGCTCTGTGTCTCTGTGGCAAATCACTCATGCGCGCTAAATTACTGATCGTAGATGATGAACCCGCCATCCGGGAAATGGTCAGTTTTCAGCTCGGCCGCTTCGGATACAGTTGCCGTGGCGCCGCCGATGCGGATGAGGCGGCGGACGCCATCCGGGACCAGCGCCCCGACCTGATACTGCTTGATTGGATGATGCCCGGTAAGTCCGGTATCGAATTCGCCAAGGAGTTACGTAACAACCACTATACCCGGGATATCCCGATTATCCTGCTCACCGCTCGCGGTGAGGAACAGGACAAGATTGCCGGGTTCAACGCGGGTGCCGACGACTACGTCACCAAGCCCTTCTCCTCCACCGAGTTGATCGCCAGAATCAAGGCGGTACTGCGTCGCACATCCTCGGGGCAATTCGAGGAGCAGGTGGAATTTTCAGGTCTTCGCATGGACCCCAGCACCCACGAAGTCCATGCCGGCTCGACCCTGTTGCAGCTTGGCCCGACGGAATACCGTCTTCTACACTTTTTTATGGGCAACCCGGAAAGGGTATTCAATCGACAACAGATAATCGACAACGTCTGGGGCACCAGCACCGTGATCGAAGACAGGACGGTGGACGTGCATATAAGACGTCTCCGCAAGGCACTTGCGGCGACCGGACATGACCATCTGATCCAGACGGTGCGCGGAACCGGCTATCGACTCACTGCAAAGACCCAATGAAATACTCCACCTGGACAACTGAATCCATCCGTCTGGTATCGGTGCTTGCAGTAGCGCTGCTTCTCGGACTCATCCTGAGTCAGACCTGGCTCTGGCTTGCTCTGGGACTCGCGCTGTTCATGGGATGGCACGGTTTCCATGCCGTCCACCTCATGAACAGACTGAGTAAAAAATGCGTCGATACGGCTGATATATTTCCTTCCGGTTTGTGGCGGGAACTGTGGCTCCGGCTGAATGCACTGGATCAAAGCAGACGGCGGCAGAAGAAAAAGGTATCGCGTTTTTTCAAACGATTCCGCGGAGCAAGCCTGGCCTTCCCCAATGCGACACTATTGGTGGAACGCTCCAACCGGATCGAATGGTGTAATCCCGCGGCATCGCGCCTGCTCGGGATTCACTGGCCCGAGGCGCGCGGCAGGGAATTGACCGATATCCTCTCCGCCCCCGAGGTAACCGGCTACCTGAGACGGGGGGATTTTACCCACCCCCTCGAGTTCACGTTGACGAACAACAACACCCTCATCCTCTCCATGCTGGTCACACCTTTCGGCAAGAAGAAACACCAACGGCTCATCGTGTTGACCGACATAACCCGGCTGTCCAACCTTGATCGAACCCGGCGGGACTTTGTCGCGAACGCCTCGCACGAATTCCGAACCCCGCTCACCGTCATATTCGGATATCTGGAAGCATTATCTGAGGACAACGAGACACCGGAATCCTGGCGGCGTCCCCTGGAGCTGATGCAACAGCAGACCCTGCGTATGCAGAATATCGTCAACGATCTTCTCACCCTGTCACGACTGGAGACCGACCCCTCGAATCCGGAACGACAACCGATCAACATCCCGCGCCTGATACGGGAGATATGCGACGACGCCACCGGTATGGCGACCAAATCTCACCCTATTCATACCGATATAGATCAGGACCTGTGGCTCCGGGGTTCCCATGAGGAACTGCAGAGCGCCTTCAGTAACCTGCTATATAACGCGATCCAGCACACCCCCGATGGAACCGATATCTGGATCCGCTGGCAGCGACAGGCGCACGGCCCGCAGTTCAGCGTACAGGACAACGGTATTGGTATTGAAGAGCGCCACATCCCGCGGCTCACCGAACGATTCTTTCGGGTGGACAACGCCCGCTCCAGGGAGACCGGCGGCACGGGCCTGGGATTGGCGATCGTAAAACAGATCCTGCAGCGTTATGGCGGAAGGCTGGAGATCCACAGCAGCCCGGAAACCGGCAGCACCTTCAGCTGTATTTTTCCCCAATCCCTGGTTCTCCAGCCGACCCCGGAGCAGGAGCGAAAGGGAGAGTAGCCGCTCCTACCTCATTGCACAGCCCTGAATAGCGCTTACTTTTTAGGTACAAGCCGCGAATAACGCCAATCACCGCAACGTATCGCAAATAGTTTATGTAGGGCACCCCGACATTTGGCGTGAATTCGCGGTGATTTGCGTTCATTTGCGGCCAAGCTTCGCAGGAGCAACTTCTTCACAATACGAATGATAAGCGCAATTTCTTTTAAGTTAGTGCCATTCCACACAGCCCCCTCAATTGGCCCGGCTTTTGCCTACTATAATTAACAACAGACCAATCATCTGCAATAAGTCAATATTTTGACGAAGACTGGAGAGGAAAAGTGGTAACACCCGTCTCAAACGACAAAATCCCGTCAACCAACGAGGGGAAAACGCCCCCGTCCGGCAAACGCGGCACCGAATCCGTAACCAACGGAAACGGCACGAATACTCCCGAACCCGAGAACACCGCGCCTCAAAGCACTGAAACGGTAGACGTGGGACGCGCCAGTCAGCTCTTTAATCAGGCTGATGCCTCAGTATCCGATACAGGCGTGATCTCAAGCCCGGAACAGGCGAAAGAGGTTGCTGCGGAAATTACTCAGAAGTTGGCTACCGACGCCGCTGAGGCCTTGCGTGCCCAGGCGGGGTCCATCTCCGGAGATCAGGCGGTACTTTTGGAAGTAGCTCCCTAGTAAAGAATACAGGCAGGAATCACCTCCCCCCATTTGCCTCGACATCTCGGTGTCGGGGCTTTTTATTTTTCCGCGGATCCCCCGACGGCGATATCCGACTGGAATTTCCGTACCTCCTCCGCCGGACCCACCACCACCAGCACATCTCCGCTATCCAGCTTGTGATCCATACCGGTGGTAGCAAAGATAAACTCGTCACTCAGTTCCTTGTCCACCACCCCGAGAATAATCACATCATAGCGGCGTAAAACACCCACCTCCTTAAGGCACAACCCATCGAATATACAGCCCGCCGATATCTCCACCTCGGCCATATTCAGGTGCTTCTCGCCGTAGACGATGTTCTCCATGGCATCAGCGATGAGCGGACGCTTTATGAGGTCTATAATCTTGCGTCCGCTGATCTCATAAGGATCGATAACCTTGCTCGCCCCGGCCGCGCGAAGTTTCTGGGTCGAATCCAGCGACTGGGTCAGGGAGACCGTCTGTATATCGGGGTCCAGCGCCCGAGCTGAGATAGTGAGAAATACGTTTTTGGCATCCTCCTCAAACATACTGAAGACGATATCGGCATCCTCACCGATACCGACGCTACGCAATTTCTCGTCATCGGTATAGTCGATATTAGCGGTCCTGATACCCCGGGCCTGCGCTTTTTCCAGACTATCCTCGTCGCTATCCACCAACAGCGGATCCCAGGAACGCTCCTGCAGTTGAACGGCCACCTCGATTCCAAGCATTCCGCTACCGAATATGAGAATTTTCGGATCTTTCATTTCTGCTCCCTCAGTTGCAACGTACCCCGTTCCTGGCAGTCCTTGAAATGAACGATACTCAGCTCATGACCGAACACCATGATGATGTCGTTGGCGTGCAGAAGAAAATCGGCGTGCGGATTGAAAAAGAACATGCGTGACCCCATAGGGTAAACCGCATTTGAATCCTCAACCTTCCGATCAGCGTGAGATATGACTCCGAACAGGATCAACTTGTAACGCATAAAATCGATGCGCCCGACGGGGATGTCTTCGAGAATCGACTCAGACGAAACCACCACCGTCTCCAAAGATATTTGGTCCTCCCCATGAAGCATGCCGTGAATTGCTTCAAACGCCACCGGCTGTCCGATATATTCACTCGCCATCAAACCGAGCGTTTTGTAGGGCATAACCGTGTGGTTCGCTCCAACCTGCATTAATTTATTTACCGTCTCCTCCCGGTTCGCACGGGATATGATTTCGATATCTGGATTCAAATGCCGTGCCGTAAGTGCGATAAATACATTTACCACATCATCATCGGTCAGACAGAGGATGCGTTCCGCCCGACTATCTATACCCACGTTTTCCAGCAATTCCGTATTCGCTGCATTGCCCTGGATCGCCAGATAACCCATCTGCTTGGCACGATCTATATTTCGCTGGTCCGGATCAACAATAACAAAATGATCACGATCCCTCTTCAGGTGCTCGGCGACCACCTGACCCATACGGCCATATCCGCAAATGATCGTTACGTTTTTACCGCCCTTCTCCAGCTCGGCAAAAACCCGATGCTCGCGCATCTCTTTCATCTTCTCGCCAAATGCGGAAACAACGATAGAGGTCGTAAAAGAGATAACACCGATGCCGCAAATAATGAGAATAAGGGTGATAAAACGACCCTCGGGGGTGTGCGGGGTTATATCCCCATAACCGACCGTGGAGATGGTAACCAATGCCCAATAGATACCATCGAAAAAGTCGTGGATCTCGCCTCCTTCGCTGTGCGCCTCAAAAAAGTAGATGGCGGCTGCGGAGATAAATACAACGAAGGACAGAATTATGAAAAGGGTATAAAGTTCAAACTTTTTCTCCGAAAGCACCTTGACGAATTCGTTGATGCTGCGGGCATACCGGAACAGTTTGAAAAGCCGGAACAGGAGAAAGATACGGAGAAAACGGAGCGGCCTGTAACTCGGGATAATGGCAAGAAGATCTATGATCGCCAGCGGCGTGGTCATATAGTCCCATTTCTTACGAACCACTTCTCGGATCGCGGGACCCAGACGAAACGGATGGCCGATAAACTCCGACCGCTCATAGTGCTCGATAATAATCTTGTGGCTGTCGTTGTAAATCCATAGCCGTAACAGATACTCGACCAGGAATATCCCGACGACGACCCCCTCAAATATATCCCCGAACAGTCCGAGATCGGTCTTCACTTCATAAATAAGCACGAACACGCTGGTCAACACCAGCACGATCATAAAGATATCGAAATAGGGGCGAACCGGCGCGCTGGGGTTCACCAACAGGTCGAAACAAAAGCCCTTGGCTCGTTTGTACCGAACCGAGTCCTCGATCGTGTAACAGCGCTTTACAATAGTTTTTGTGAAAGACATAGAAATAGGAAAACGCCTTTTCAGGACCCCTTACGTGTAACGACTTGCAACTTTCACCCGCCCGGAGGTTGGGTGCTAAAACCGCCATCCACCCTAGTTATCGGCGCTCCTGTATATTTCTTTACGACTTAATTTCCTTTCCCGGAGCGGCCTGCCTCCGCGGGCAAAGGACGGATATCCCTATCCCGTCCGGCACCCACCCCCTCCGTGACGGCAGGATCCCCGCCCCTCCTCGAACATTCAACGAGAAACCACCATTGATCCTGCCCCCCGTTTCCGTCGAATATAAACACCCTGAGAGACAAGGCACATAGGCCATCTTGCGCCCCGCCCCGGCAGCTTTTAACATCGTCCCTATGAAGCTACGCGTGCTCTTCTTCCTGGCGATTATCACCCTGCCGCTTTTTTCCTGTTCCGAGCCGGATCGACCCACCATCGGGCTCTACCTGGCGGTACAGCGGGGTGACCTTGACCAGATCGAGCGCCATGTCTACTGGGGGAGCGACATCAACAAGCGCGACGTGGATGGTCGCATGCCGCTGCACGTAGCGGCGGAGAAGGGGCGTTGGCCGGTGGCGAAGCTCCTGTTAACACACGGCGCTGATATCAACGCCCTGGACCGTGACGGCCACTCTCCAATCCATATCGCTCTAATGGCTGGGCGTACGCAACTGGCAAGGCATCTCATCAATATGGGCGCTGCCTCCGATCCCGATCAATTACTCCTGGAAGCGGTTCAAAATGAAGTGACGGATCGTGATGTCCTTGAATTTCTGCTGGAACACGGTGCCAACATCAATCACCTGGCAAAACAGGGGGAAACACCGCTCATCCTCGCCATCAGGAAAGGCAATCGTGTACTGGTAAAACACCTCATTCTCTACGGCGCCGATGTCAACCAACAGGGAGAATCCGGGGAGATGCCGCTTGCGGTCGCTATAATCCAGGGCAACGACAGTATCGTCCGGTTGCTGCAGCAGAACGGAGCACGGGAAGAACAAACCCCGTGACGAACAGCAGCACTTCTGTTATTTTCTGCGCCTTTACGAACCTCTTCCGGCCTATTCAACGCGAAATACTTGCTTTTGTTGAGAGAGTACCGTTAGAGAAAAGCATTCAGACATAAAGGCAGACAACATGGCTTCCACGGTTGAAGAACTGACAATCACCTACACAGAAGACGGTATCGAAGTCGTCAAAGAACTGGATAAGGTAATCCTGTCGAAAGGCGCTTGGTCGACCATTATTTATCGCTACCAGGACTGGAATCGTTCTAAGGGCGAATACGGCCCGGACAAGTTCTCCATCCGCCGCTATCAG
Organism: Sedimenticolaceae bacterium; assembly: GCA_050291465.1. GTDB lineage: Bacteria > Pseudomonadota > Gammaproteobacteria > Chromatiales > Chromatiaceae > CBFDBF01. The sequence continues at coordinate 96,141 of JBNKJV010000011.1, forward strand.
AAAAGAGGGGGGGAGTATATGCCCAAGTCCAAGTTCAATATCTCGAGCAAGGACCAGGCCAGGAACATCATTGCCGCTCTCCAGAAGTGGACGGAGGAGTAACAGGACCTTTCCTGCAAACAAGCTTCCGGGCGGGAAAAGAATTCGATTATTGCGCCGGCAGAATCAGATCAGGCCAGTCAGCCAGCGCCGAAAGTATCTCTCTATCCCGTTGACCGAGAGCCGGCTCGACCATCATTCTCGCCACCTTCTCCCGGTATTCATTCAGGGAAATACCCCCAAGCTGCGGATCGGAGAGCCGCCGGCGGCGGAATTCGTCCCACTTTTTCCGTTCTTCGCCTGACAGTGTGTCCGGCCAATTACGTGCACGATAACGAAACAGCATCTCAGGAAGTCTGCTGTCTGCAAAGGTAAAGGCTGCCGTAGCCAGCTCCTTCGGATTGCTCATCCTTACCCTCTCTATCTGGCGACGATCGGCGTCGGAAAAAAAGCCGCCCCCATAAAGTGCCTGATCAGGATCCCCATCCCCTCCCCAGGGGGAACCGGAGGCGCCCTGCTGCCGTTCAAGATCGCGAGGCGCATGCACAGCCTGGATTTTCTGTTCCAGATTATCGGCACGGCGAATCATCTCCAGATGGCGCTCACCCGCCGCCACGTCGATGGCCCATTCCCGAACGGCATTCTCGGTCAAGGTATTCATCGGCACCAGTACCGGGCACTTGTTGATGTGTAAGGTCTTCAGCGGAATCCGCACGGCGTCGTCCGCCAGCTCCTCCCTGGGAGTAAAGAGCCGCTCTCGTATCTCCTCCGCCTCCAGCTCCAGCAACGGTCGCGGATCATGCCGCAGGTCGTAGACAATAATGCCGTTCTTGTTGACCGGGTGATGAGCAACCGGCACCACCATGGCTATACAGCCCTGGCTTGCCGGATACCTCGAGGAAACATGCAACAGCGGGTGTTTTTCCGCCACGCTGAGCTGGCCGGCAATCTTGTGCTTATTGCGCATATGAAACAGGTAATGATAGAGCCTGGGCTGATGCTCCCGGATCAGACGCGCCAGGGCGATGGTTGCATGGACGTCGGAGAGGGCATCGTGGGCCGCCGCATGGCTGATACCATTTGCGGCGGTCAGCTCCTCCAGGCGAAAACTGGGCGAGCCATCCTCATGGGTGGGCCACTCGATACCGTCCGGTCGCAGGGCGCGGGTAAGCCGGACCACATCGATCAGATCCCATCGCGAATTCCCGTTCTGCCACTCCCGGCCGTAGGGATCGATGAAGTTACGGTAAAACCCGTAGCGCGTGAATTCATCGTCGAAACGGATACTGTTATAGCCCACGCCACAGGTACCGGGTTGCGCCAGTTCCCGGTGAATGGCCGCCATGAATTCCGCCTCACACACCCCCTCTGCCAGGGCGGCTTGCGGGGTCAGGCCGGTAACCAGGGCCGCCTCCGGGTGCGGCAGCATATCGTCCGCCGGTTTACTGAAGAGCACCAGAGGTTCCCCTACGGGATTCAGCTCTTCGTCGGTACGGACGCCGGCGAACTGAACGGCGCGGTCCCGGCGCGGGTCTATACCCCAGGTCTCATAGTCGTGCCAATAGAAGGTCGTTGCCATCAATTACAGGTTCCATACCTATATTCGGTGGAAGCCTAACATAGAAGTTGTTACCGCCACACGGATCCCCGACATTGTCGCTTGTCCCGGGCCACTGTCAGAAGCGCATAGGGTAAACGGACGCAGGGAGCGACCTTGCCCCTCAATAAAGATAGATACCGTGAAATAACGGGGGAGCTGGGTCCCGCTTTATGACGATTTTACGAAATTCTTTAGCACAGAGAACACAGAGGTTCACGGAGGAATACCACGCTAGGTTTTAAATCGCTCTGTGTTCCTCCGTGTCCCCCGTGGTATTTAATAATCCGATCTCCGGCTTCGCAGGGTGGGCTGCGCCTGCCGGAAAACAACCCCCTCCAAATCTCCCGCCGGAGGTGGCGGTTTACCCGGATTAAATTAACTTCCATAACAAAAAAAGCCGCCCCATATACACCTTGGGGCGGCTTTCGATTTAAGGACAGCTAAGCTGACTCTAGATCTTCTCTTTGATCCGAGCCGCCTTACCGGTACGTCCGCGCAGGTAGTAAAGTTTGGCACGGCGTACGTCACCGCGACGGGTCACCTTGACCTCGTGTACCAGGGGGCTGAAGGTCTGGAAAGTACGTTCTACACCCTCACCGTGGGAGATCTTGCGCACGGTAAAGGAAGAGTTCAGTCCGCGGTTACGCTTACCAATCACCACACCTTCATAGGCCTGAAGGCGTTCCCGATTACCCTCCTTCACTTTTACCTGCACGACCACGGTATCTCCCGGGCCGAACTCTGGAACCTCACGGTTCATCTGTTCAGCTTCAAGCTGTTCAATGATCTTGCTCATGGTCGTAGTGCTCCTGTATCTCAACCAGCGCTCGCGTGCGCCTCAATAAACTCTTCAAGTAACGTTTTCTCTTCTTCGGTCAGTCGTCTGGCCTGTAACAGGTCCGGCCGTCTTAACCAGGTGCGCCCCAGCGACTGCTGCAGTCGCCAGCGGCGTATCGCCTCATGATTGCCGCTACGCAGTACCTCGGGCACCGTCTCACCCTCATACACCTCCGGGCGGGTATAGTGCGGACAATCCAGCAGGCCATCCATATACGAATCCTGCTCCGCCGAATCGGCGTCTCCCAAAACTCCGGGAAGAAGCCGTATCACGGCATCCATCACCACCAGAGCCGGCAGTTCTCCACCGCTCAACACATAATCGCCTATGGACCACTCCTCATCCACATGACAACTGACAATCCGTTCATCGATTCCTTCATAACGACCGGCCAGTAATATGATCGCCTGTCGTTCCGCCAGTTCCCTGGCGCCGTTCTGGTCAAACCTCCGGCCCTGTGGGGTGAGGTAGGCCACCCGCGTTCCCGCAGGCGCCACCCTTCTGGCATCCTCGATCGCATCCCTCAGGGGATCGGTCTTCATCACCATTCCGGGGCCGCCCCCGTAGGGCCGATCATCCACGGTACGATGTACGTCCCGGGTATAGTCCCGCGGATTCCACAGCTGCAGATCCACCCGTCCGCTCGCAACAGCCCGTCCGGTGACCCCCTCGCCGATCATGGCCCGGACCATTTCCGGGAAAAGCGTCACCACGTCAAAGCGCATGTTGCCGATCCCGTCAGAACTCGGGATCCCAGTCCACGGTGATGAAACCACCGTCGAGATCCACTGCGGATATCACCTGATCGATGAAAGGGATCAACCGTTCCCGTTCCCCTTTCACTACCATCACGTCATTTGAACCCGTCTCGAGTAGATGATCCACCCGACCGAGATCAATTCCCTCCCGGGTGCGTACCCGCAATCCCTCGAGATCGGTCCAATAGAACTCGCCTTCTCCCGCTTGCGGAAGTCGATCCCGCGGGATCGCAATATCGGCTCCGATTAACTCTGCCGCCCGGTCCCGGTCGTCACACCCCTCCAGTTGGGCGACAACCCCTTTTCCGTGGGCCCTTCCCGCTTGCAGCCGGATCTCCTCCCAGCGACCTTCTCGCGACAGATACCAGATCTGATGTTCCAGTATATTGGTGCGGGGAGAGGTGTGGGAAAACACCTTTACCCAGCCCCGGACACCAAACAGGCCGGTAACCCGGCCCAGTATGACCCAACGAGGGTCCTTTTCGGCCGCTGCGGAAACCTTGTCTCCCCGCCGTGGCCCGGTTCCACGATCACCCCTCATGTTAACGCGGGACGCAATCGTGGACCCCCGCCAAACCCGGCCTAAGCGGCTTTGGCGTGCTCCTTGAGCAGTTGCGACACCCGGTCCGAGGTCTGCGCACCCTGGGAGACCCAGTGCTCCAGACGCTCGCGATCGATGCGCAGGCGCTCCTCACCGCCGGTGGCGATGGGATTGAAAAAACCGACCCGCTCAATATAGCGGCCATCACGGGGTCTGCGGCTGTCGGCCACTACAATGTGGTAGAAAGGCCGTTTTTTGGCGCCCGTACGTGCAAGACGAATAGTTACCATCTCTTACCCTTAAGATTCTGTTCCGGTTACGCGCCGCCGACCATCATGATCCGGCAGCAGGTAAACCGCGCATTCTACACCATTTTTCCGAAATGTGAATATGTTGCGGCCATCTGCGGAAGGCGCCCGGGACGGAATTCCAGCATTTGGCGGGCAATATACGCATCCTATTGATTATATTGCTTTTTCCTCATCTGGTTCCATCTGATTGCGGCGGCCGGGGCGTGGCCTGCTTCTAGTGGAGTTTCTACGTTAGGTAGTTAGTTTCGCAGCCTGTAGCCCTCTATGTTCTTCCGATGGTGTAAGACCCCACTCTTCGAATCAGATATTTTTCCGCTGTCGGTAACCAATTTCGTGACCTGTCCGGTAGGGGGCCTTTTCTCGGCCTTTAGTTAAAGGTCACGAGTACCTTTCTTTTGAGCGCTCAAAAGAAAGGTACCAAAGAAAAACCGCCCCGCGTCCCCGCCCGCTGCGCGGGTGCTCTGCGCTTCTCGTCTTAAGCGGGGCTGTCCATACGGGGCATCCCTGCCCCGA